>CAYPHY010000005.1:0-202656 GCA_964410625.1 uncultured Ardenticatenaceae bacterium
ATTGTTCATTGTCTCATTGTTCATTGTCTCATTGTTCATTGTCTCATTGTTCATTTACCGCTTCACTCCCGGCGCCAACATCGCCTCATCCGTTGCCCAGGCCGATTCCGGCAAGGCCGGTTTCGTATCCTCTTCATCTAGCCAGCGTTGAACCAGGAAAAAGCCAGTAGCGGCATAGACTGTGCCACCAACCACCCAGGAGATAATCGCCCCCAGGCTGTAGTCATTGATGGCTAAGCCGGAGAAGCGAAAGGAAGCGGGATAAAAGTAGAATTGTTCGCTGGAAAACAAGAGAATGAGGCCGACCAACTTCACCGGCCAGACGCTGATCATGGCATACAAAACACGCACCACCCAGTGCATCGGCTGGTGGACATGGGGCAGGGCGTGAGTGACATGCCACCAGTTCAACACGGCGACAAAAAACAGCGTGCTAACCTCTATCCAATGCACCCAACTGTGGTTGATGGTTGCCTGGTGAAACAGCGGATCATACCAAAACCAGCAGGTGGAGATAAAGGCGATGAGCGTCACAGGGGGACAGGTTGCCCGGCGTAGCACGTCATGCCACACGGCCGACAACCTGACGCGTCGCAGGCGTGCGCTTATTCGTTCTGGTAATCCTGCGCGAAGAATGGGCAGCGGATTAGCCAGCAGCAATAAGCTAGGTGCGGACGCGATCAGCCACAAGTGCTGCACAACACGCATACTAAAATATTGTGTTGCCAGATAGCCAACGGGGAACACGAGCGCGGCCGTCAACAAAAGCAAACCGGCCGAAAAAGAAAGCAAGGGACGCACGGCAGGTGGTTCGGTGGCAGGTAAGGAAGTAGATAAGCGGCCGCTACGCAACCTATGCCAGCCGCGAACAAACATGGCCTCTACTATTAGAATGATCAGCAACACCAGCAGACGGCCCGGTGTGATCCAGGGTGTGCCATCCATCAAGAGTGATTGTAACAAGCAAAAGGGAAGTGCGACAACGGCTGGGGAAAATATCTAGGCGGATATTTAATTTTTCGTTGAGCGATTTGGCAAATTACTCTTCTGAAAGTCGTTACGCAGATGACGCTGATGAAACGCTGATTACGCGGATTTTTACTTATAGCCGTAGGCAGTCTCGTATATGGACTCTACAGCAAATTCGGCCAGACGCGCTGCGTCTCTGGGCTTAATACGATCGCTTCCGCGCCCAGAAACTGAGCCAACGATTGCAGGGAGTGGGCGACCCCCGCACCAAGCGCAGCCGTCGGCTTAACTCCTTCCTCTAAATGGATTGAATGGACATTCAATACATTGTTCTTACGATCCATAGCCGGGTCAAGACGGCCGACCAATCGTTCTCCGTGTAATATTGGCATCGTATAGTAACCATACCGCCGCTTGGCCTTCGGCGTGTAAATCTCACTGCGATAGAAAAAGCCCCACATCTGCTCGGTGCGGTCACGGTCGCAGTGCAAGTTATCAAAGGGTGACAGCAGCACCGTCTGCCCCCAATCATCTCCATCCAGCTGGCCGCTCTCCAACAAAGCAATAGCATGGGGGCTAATGAACCACTCCCCGGCCCAGACCGGATCGTCGCTGGCAATCTGTACGTGGCCGATTTGCCCATCGGCCGCCATCTTTTTCAATAGCTTCGGCAAATCAGGATAACGGTCGCGTGTAAAGTGGCGTTTGATATGCTTCGTCCGCGCCACACCAAGCGCATGAAGCGACCGTTGAATAGCAGCTTGCACGACCTCCTCTTCTTCCCACAGCTCGTGATCGACCCACTGCGGCAGATGATCGGCCAGCAAACCCCACTGCTTACGCAAACCAAAGCCCTGTCCTTCCCGTTTCGTCACCGTCACCTGCCCCCTATCCCACATCGCCTCGATCATACGGTGGACGGTGCGCGTTGCTTCTTTGTCGGCCCAGTTGCCCCATTGCCACTGTTCCACCGCCCGATCTTCAATCTCCTCGACAAAGAGCGGTCCGCGCCTTTGTAACTCGCTCAAGATGTATTGGCGGAAGGGTTCGTTGGCTTCCAGCCATTCGTGATAACGCTGGCTCCCCGTCCCGTTCGACGGCCTGGGTTCCATCCACCGTCGAAAAATAGGGAAGTCTTCGGCCAGGACGAGCGAAGCGGCGTGGGCCCAATATTCAAACAGCAGATGGTCGTCCCATAGCAGTTCGCCAAAGGCATCTACATCAAACGGCCCGATGCGGCTCCATAGCACCAGCAGCGGATTTCGCGCGACGACGTTGATCGGGTCAATCTGCAAACAACGAATCTGGCGCACGGCCGTCATGATCCGCTCTTTATCCGTCTGGTTGGCAAAATGGTCGGAGGTGTCGAGGAGTTGCGCGGCCGTTGCCAGCCGCCGGGCAGTGGTCGGGGTGATGGTGGGGATATTAGTCATCCCCACCATCATAACAGAACGTTTGTTTCAATACAAGAGCTTGTATCGCGATTTGCCGAATCGCGCCGCATCTCGTGCTACATCTTGTAAATTCTAAGCAACGGCCACGGCCGCGCCGAGGTAGTCCAACAGCGTGTCCAGCTCTTCTTGGGTCACACCAGCTACGCCAAGCGGCCGATTGACGGAATCATGGCAATCGGAGCCACCAGTGGTGATCAGGCCATACCGCTGCGCCCATTCCGCCATCAGCGCACGGTGTTCGGCCACATGGCCGGGGTATTGCACTTCCAGGCCATCCAATCCCAACAGATCATCATCCAGAAATTCCGGCATCAGGATTTCGACGACCTCAATCGGCGGCAGCACCTCGTTGTAGAGGCTTTCGCCGGGATAAGAACCGGCGGCTGGGTGGGCAAAGACGCGCACCAGTTCGGGATAAGCGTGCAGCAGCGGCGTCAACTGCGCCGGATCAATGCCGGAGGGGACATAAGAACGGCTGTCATTACCGATGAGCATATTGATTTGCTCTTTTTCCAGGCCGTGATTCTCCTTCAAAGCCAGCGCAAAGTGACGGCGGGTGACGTTGGAGGCAAAGGCTTCGATTTCCTCGGCCGTCAATTCGCGTTTCAATAGGGGTGTAGCTCCATTTGGCCCAAATTCGGCGTTGATGGCATCCACACGGGCGCGAACCAGCCCGCCGCCGCGCCCCTGGCTGAAGATACCCTCCGCCATCTGGCGAAACTCGGTGTCGGCGAGTAGGTCATAGGGAATGTAGAGCAGATAGTGGAGCGTGCCGACAAAGTACGGCCGCCGGAAACGCAGTGAAACCTCTACCCCAGGGACGACCTGAATTCCAGCTTCCGCACCAGCCGCCAAAGCCTCATCCAGTCCGTTGATGGTGTCGTGGTCGGTGACGCCAACGGCCGTGAGGCCTAGTTCCTTCGCCAACCGCACCAGTTCCGTCGGGCTATACTCTCCGTCGGAGGCGGTGGTGTGGTTGTGTAAATCAGCAATAAAGGGACGATCCATTCGTTTATAACTCCTATACGTTCTAAGCTAAAGGGTATATTGGTGTATTGGTTTATTGGTATATTGGACACGCAATAACCAATAGACCAATAGACCAATACACCATTACACGACCTTCATGCTATCCCTTTAAGTTGACAATCAACCTTAAGAAAGTGGCTAGTGGTTAGTGGTGAGTAATTATATTGCTATCCACTAACCACTAGCCACTATCCACTCCTCCCACCTCTCGCGTTTGTCCCATTTGACTAACATCATAACCGGGGAGAGCGGTCACGGCCTGGCGGAAGGGTTTGTCGTGGAGCAGGTCGAGCAAGGGCCGCAATAAATCGCTCTCGTAATGAATCTTCGGTATCACCAAATCATACTGTTCGCTCGCTAGCGGGATAAAATCAAGATTCAGCGCATGGGCGGCTGCTCGAATCCCCAACCCGGCGTCGGCTGCGCCGGAAGCGACGGCCGCCGCCACTGCCAGATGGGTATACTGCTCATGCTCATAACCCTGCACTTGCGCTGGATCAATCCCGCGCTTCGTTAATTCATAATCCAACAGCACCCGCGTGCCCGCCCCGCGCTGGCGATTGACAATTTGCACGTCTGGCTGGGCTACGTCGTCCCAGTCGCTTAGCTGTTTGGGATTGCCCTTCGCCACCAGCCAGCCCTGTTCGCGGCCGACCAGCGTCACCAACACCACTTCTTGATCGGGCAGGTAACGCTGCACATAGCTATCGTTGTAGTTACCCGTTTCCGGGTCTAGCAAATGGGAACCGGCAAGGTGGGCTTCGCCGCGCCGCAGAGCTACTAACCCGCTCAGGCTGCCAACGTTGGCCGATGAGAGACGCAAGCCGTTGTGGCGTTCGGCCAAAAACTGGGCCAGCAAGTCCAGGGTCAGGTCGTGGCTGCCAATGGCGACAATCGTGCGCTCGATCTCGGCCGTCGAGCGATAGAGATGCACCGTCACCCTTGTCCCTGCTTCGGCCCCTTCGCTAAAGCGCGGGATTCGTACAATCCCATCTGCACGCACCAGGGAGGTGATCACCCCCGCCCCACGGCTGATCGGTGTTACACGATATTGCTCACCAACTTTACCCACCGCCACACGGACAAAATCATCATCCCCCGTGTGCGAGGCGATCTTGCGCGTCAGCGTCCCTTGCAGCGTGAGCGGCCGTTGTGGTTGTTGCCCCTGCCAACGGGCGAGCAATGGTTCGACAAAAATCTCGCCAGTCAAAGCCGCGCTAACCGGATAGCCGGGGACGCCGATAATCGGAATGGATCGGCCGTCTTGCTCAATCAGCCCTAAGATCACCGGATGGCCGGGGCGCACAGCCACGCCATGTACCAACAAACGGCCGAGCGACTCCACGACCTGCGCCGTATAATCCTCGCTTCCGGCCGACGACCCGGCATTTAGCAAGATCAAATCAAAATCCCTGGCAGCACCGGCAACGGCCGCGCGAATGTCCGCGAATTGGTCGGGTACGCTCGGCAAGCGGGAGGGTGAACCACCCCACTCCTCCACCTGCGCGGCCAGCACCAGCGAGTTGTACTCAATGATTTGCCCTGGCTTTGGCGCACGCTCCTCGACCGCCACCAGTTCCGAGCCGGTGGGGATGATCGCCACACGCGGCCGCTGGTAGACGCTGACCGTTGAATGGCCCGACCCGGCCAATGCACCCAAGTCAACCGGTCGCAAGCGATGGTTGGCCGGTAGCACCAGTTCCGTCGCCACCATGTCCTCGCCCATCGGCCGTACATGTGTCCAGGGGGCGAGCGCGGCGCGAAGTTGGATGGCGGCGCGGCCGTCGGGCAAAGTTAGTGGTTGCACATGCTCGACCATCACCACCGCATCCGCCCAGGCCGGTAGCGGATGGCCGGTGTTCACCGCCTGTGCCGGTCGCTCGGCACGCTCCGCCTCCTGCGGGTCTTCGACCAACACAAAATCCAGCGGCTGTGTTTCCATCGCCCCGGCCGTGTCTTTAGCACGCACGGCATAGCCATCCATTGCGCTGGCGTGGTAATGGGGCGAGGAAAGACGCGCCCAGACTGCCTCGGCCGTCACGCGGCCGTTGGCCTCGCTGAGGGGGATGGTTTCGGCCGGTAGCGGTTGCCATTGCTCGGCCGCTTCCAACGCCCCCCGAAACGCTGCCCACGCCTCCTCCAGAGGTATATCTTCCAAATAAATCTTGCGCTTCATCTACCGTTACCTAACTTGGAATGCTAGAGACAATCTTTCGACACAAATAACACGAATATACACGAATGAAGTAGGATAATTTGTGTCATTCGAGTCATTCGTGTCAAAGAATAAAATCCGCGTAATCTGCGAACCATCCGCGTAATCAGCGTAACCATTATAGCGGAAGCTTTTCCAACACCAGCAGATGTGAAATACCCAGCACAGCTAATGGCGTTTGCTCGGCCGCATACAATACACGCTTGATCAAACGGCCGACCCGCGGCAACCGGTATTCAATATTATCGTACCCACCAAAGATGCGGCCGTGATAAAGTTCGCGCACCGGCAACTCCTGGAACAGCCGCCGCAACCCACGCGCCGTATACGTTCGCACATGGGGGGCGAGCCGGTTACGCAGGAAATCGGGCAGGTAATTCACCAGGGGGATATTGCCGAACTTGTATTCTCCCCGCCAATAAATCCCATGCTGCTCGACGGGATACCAGCGGTTGGGGCAAAAGATGAGGATGCGGCCGCCGGGCTTTGTCACGCGCACCATCTCGGCCGCGTAGAGACGGTCATCGGCCACATGTTCAATCACTTCATTGCTGAAAACAAAATCGAAGCTGTTGTCGGCAAAGGGCATCTTTTCGCCCACGCCCTGGGTGATGCCATCGGAGCTAGGCAGCGCACGCACCGCGCGGTCATGTTCAATCTCCAGGCCGACGTGAAAACCATCGGGGTTGGCCCGTTCAAAAGCGGCCAGATAGGTCCCCAGGCCACAGCCATTGTCGAGGACACGGCCGCCTAAATCCGTCCATTCGCGGATCATCGCCAGCCGTCGCTCTTGCCCTGACCGCCAGACATATCCCGGTTCGCCGCGTAGTGCTGCTTTTTCCGATGCCATCTTGAAGTCGAAAGACTAAGAGACTAGGAGATTGGGAGACTATACACAGTCTCTCAGTCTCTTAATCTCTCAGTCTCTTATTCCCACCACCTCATCATACTTCCGCCGTACCTCTTGAATATCTTGCCACATCAGCGCCTTGGGGCTGCCGGGGTTGCGCGAGGGGTTGCGGAGCAAGTAGGCGGGGTGGAAGATGGGCATGGCCCAACGGCCGTCTACCTGAAACCATTGCCCGCGTAGCTTGGTAATCCCCGTCTGACCGAGCAGCGACTCGCAAGCTACATTGCCGGTTAGCAGCATAATTTCTGGGTTGATGAGGCGGATAATTTCGAGCAAGTAGGGCTTATAATAGGCGATTTCATCTGAGGTTGGTTTGCGAAGCGGCTTGCCGTCGTCCCCAGGGGGAAGACGAAAGACTGAGTTGGTGATAAACACATCGTTCTCTGGGTCAAACTTGACGGATTGGAGTATCTGGTCGAGGAGTTGCCCAGAGCGGCCAACAAATGGCTTGCCCTGCCGGTCTTCCTCTGTCCCCGGCGCTTCGCCAACGATCATCAGTTTGGCCTGCGGATTGCCACGATAGATGACCATGTTGGTCCCCGCCGGAAACAAGGGATCATCTTCCAGCTTCATCATTTCCGCTACCAATTCATCTAAGGAGGCGTAGTATTTCGGCCGATTCTCAAAAAGCCCGTATTGCATGATCTTGCTCCTCATCCTCTAAAGGTGCGTCAATCGCGTGTAAAATAGCATCTGCACAGTAGATGCGGTTGCGTGCAAAACCGGTCATTTCTCGTACTAATCCCTCTTCTTCCAGATAAGCCACATGGCGACGAATGGTGCGGCTAGAAATTTGAAGTTGATCAGCTAGCTGGTTGATCGAGAAAATAGGCCAGGCGAATATTGAATCAACAACCTGGAGCAAACCGGTGGACACTCGCGTGCGCTGCGATACTTGCTCACGGTAAGTCATTCGTAAATTCTGCAAGCGACGGATACGTCTTACCGCATCACGCGCTTGCTCGTAAACACCAGTAAGAAAAAAGCTTAACCATCCTTCCCAATCACCTTCCCGGCTTACCAGCAAAAGATGATCATAGTAGGTTTGACGATAGTTCTCTAAATAGGCGCTCAAATATAGCAACGGTTGCGACAAGATGCCCCATGAGCATAAAAGAAGGGTGATCAACAGTCGCCCAACACGGCCGTTACCGTCCAAAAAGGGGTGGATTGCCTCAAATTGGTAATGAATGAGTCCCAGACGAACAAGAGGCGGCAAGTCAGACGGGGTATGGATGTATCTTTCTAGACTATTGAGTGCATCTTCCATTTCAGCAACCGGTGGCGGTACATAGATAGCGGTGGCTAATGTGCTTCCCGGCGAGCCAATCCAATTTTGGCTGCGTCGGAACTCGCCAGGGGTACGCTCCTGACCGCGAACGCCATCCAGTAAATGGGCATGTAGTTCTCGAAGCAAACGCAAGCTTACCGGTAAAGTAGCAAGACGACGAAGCCCGTAGTCCATTGCCTTTACATAATTGTGTACTTCGCGCACGTCATTTTGTCTATAAGGGTTTACCGGTTGAGACTCCCAAAATGACAATTGCACAGCTTCATAAGCATATAAATCCGACAGTGAAGCTAATGTCCCTTCAATACGGGATGATAATACAGCCTCTTTCCGTATAAAGGGTAAGACTAATAAATAAGGATTAGGGAGCATCTGCTCTAAACCGGCAAGTTCCCCTACGGCACGATCAGCTTGGGAAAGTGCATTGAGCAAAGCCGTAGTCCAGACAAGTGGGGGAGGCAAGGGGCTTGGTATAAAAGCATAATACCCCGTGGGTGTGCGCCGGATAGTTCCACTGGGACTTTGACGAAAATCTTCGGGATTCACAGCAACTTTAACCGCCCCTTAATGACATAAATGTCACTATGGTTTTTCTTGTTGACAAAAAGGCTATGAAGTGTCACTAAGGTTAATTGTAGCGAAAAGTTATATTTGGTACATGTACACACGATTTTTCTAATCGCATTATACCTAAATTCTAACAAACCTCTGTCTATCTTGCCGCCGATTCTCTGTTATAATGCTCACTATGAAAAGAAAATCTGGATTCAAACAAACTTTCATTCTCGCCTTAGTTGGAGCTGGTGTTGTGCTGGCACAACGCCCAGACCTAAGACGGGCGCTGGAACAAAAGGTTCGTTCGCTGCTGGGTACAGATGCATCGGGCAGCATGACCGAAAAACAACGACTGCAACGTAGGGATACAATTGATACCGAGGATTTGGTTGATCAGGCTTCTTGGGAGTCCTTCCCGGCAAGTGATCCACCAGCAACCTGGTAATATTAAGCTGCCCGGCAAGTTGGTCTGGGTTTGTGTAGTCTAACGCGCTACGGTGCTTTCGCAACCGTGAAGGTAGTCGCTGGAATCAATAGGGATGGCTCGGCCGCTATCCCTTGTTGTTCTAATGCGCCTGCATACTCTGGGTGGAAGCGGAATGCGCCATCTTGCCAGATTTCGCGGTCCCACGGGTTCAGCAGCAAAGCATCGGAGACCAGGCCGATGTAGTCCGGCACGTGGGCACCCCAGGTGTGGGCATAGAGTACGGCCGTCCGCGCTTCCCCCGCACCTAACTCCTCCACTTTCTCTTTAACCACCATTAATGTCTCGCCTGTGCTGGCGATTTCATCCACAATCAGCACCCGTTTTCCGGCGACGGCCGCTGGTGGCTCGACCAACCATTGCGGCCGTTCATGCACAATTTGATCATTGACCCGCCGCGACAGACGCAGCGGATAAATCTCGGCGCGAAGGATGTGGGCGATCAGCGTACCGGGATAGTAGCCGCCACGGCCAACGGCGAGGATCATCTTCGGGTTAAAGGTCGTGGCAGCAGCGGCCGCCAGCACCTTGCACAATCCATGAAAGTCATTCCAGGAAATGGGACGAATATCCTCTCTTTTAGAATAATCATATGAGCTGTTAGACATAATGACTCTTCGCAAATTATCGTTATGGAAAAACCTTCAGGCGCATCCACTGCTGTCTTACCTGTAATTGCACACGGCTATTCATCTTTAATCGCAGAACAGTGGCGCGGCCGATAGGTGTGAGCCCTACAATTTCACCATTCTCCGAATTCACTTGAAAGTGCTGTTTCCAATCGTCTGTGCGTGGATTAAATAGCGTGTGGCTTAAACCGGTTAAAGGGTCGTCACCATATATAAATGAGCCTTTATACAAATTACAGGAACGGCAGGCTAGTGCAAGGTTAGATGATTCGTCTGATCCGCCTTGCGCCGGAGGTACTAGATGTTCTACCTGAAACGGAAAATTAAACACACTCTCAGGGGCACGGCAATACTCGCAACGATACTTAGCCCTGGAAGAAACCAGAGTGTAATAAGGGTTCATTCTTCCTCATTGAGTGAATCTGCAATTAAAGCGGCTCGCTCAGATGAGGCTTGTAACTCAGCCTCAATGAGGCTCTCTAACTCATCTTGTTCATCAGACTCAAGTTCGAGCTTCTGATCACGTAGCATCCGCCACTGTGCCATTAACTCACTAAGTCGTTGTTGTTGGGCCTCGGTAAAAAATACATCAGGGCGGCGATTTTGGACCACAACAATGGTGTTCGTTTCCTGCTCAAATTGATTGGTCAGAGAATCTAGCGCCTCGCCTGCTGTTTTGCCAAAGGATTGTTTGTTATTGGCTATAGCCCAATAGCGCATGTCCTCTGGTAAGGCTGGCACTTGTAGAATAGCCACTTTAGTCATTTGTCTCACCTTATCACTCTGTACTCAACTACTTGTTCTTGTAGCATAGTTGAAATGTGTTCGATGTGTTGTGGGTTGTCAATTGGGTTGTCAATTGGGTCGCTATTCCACAATTTCTACCCAACCGGCTAGATAGACGTTGTTGGGCTGTGGTTCGTCGTCAATCGTTAATGGCAAGCGTTGGCCAGTGTTGGGGTCGTACATGCCGATCCAGACCGGATAACGGCCGCTCTCCAACCCCTCTGGAATGGTCAATGTATAACTATCATCAATCACTTCGCCGGTCTCCCACACCCGCGTGGGGTAATCGCCGTTTAGCGGCGGCCGATCCCCCGTTGCCAGCGGTGACCTGTCTGGCTCGCCGAAGTGGAGGAGCGTCGTGAAATCCGCGCTGGGAGCCGGGCCAGACACGTACCAGCGAACGCTTGCCGTCACCACATCGCCTGTTTGGGCAAGCTCTGGCCGTACCGACACACTGACCAATTCGATACTTTCACCCAACCGGGCAACGCTTTCGGACGGTGGCTCCGGCCATTGCTGTGGCACAAGCTTTACCGTCGCTACTTCGATGCCAGGGTTTTCACCG
Organism: uncultured Ardenticatenaceae bacterium; assembly: GCA_964410625.1. Classification (GTDB taxonomy): domain Bacteria; phylum Chloroflexota; class Anaerolineae; order Promineifilales; family Promineifilaceae; genus CAYPHY01. The sequence continues at coordinate 10,888 of CAYPHY010000005.1, forward strand.
GCCAGCCGGGCGAAGACACGACCCAACGCCGGTACGGCCGCCTGCTCATCTACCCGCACGGCAAACTGGTCAGCGACTATCACGCCCGGCGGCCAGAGGTTGGCCGGATAGAGACCCCGGCCATGATAGCTGTGCAGATTCCCCACCCGCGCGACATCGCGGCCGAACAGTTCCAGAACAAACTCCGGTGCGGCGGCCGCTTCTGCCGGTAAATCCCGATTGGACTGCCAATAAAAGGTAAACCGGGCAATTTCTCCTGGGCTGACTCCTGGGGTTTCGACGGCCGTTGCCAGCAAGCGAATCCCCCGGCCGCGATCCGCCAACTCCGGCAACACCGTTTGCACATTGGACGGAATGGCTGCCACCGGCATCGGCCGGGCATAAGCTGGTCGAATCACATTGAGCAAGCAGTAGAGCGTAGTCAGAAAGAGTAACCCGATCAAGAAGGGCGAAAACCGGCGAAGCAGGGCGTAAAAGCTGCGCCCGGCATAACGACCAGCACCCACCAGCCCTAAGGCCGCCCCCAAGGCCAGCGGCAGGATTGTCGGAAACATCAGCCGCCCTTGTGCCGCCTCGGTCTGCATCATAAAGGTTAGCAACCCGGCATAGACGGCCGCTATCCACCCCGCCAGGAGCAGCGCCAGCATCCAGGGTTGCCGCAACCAACTCTGGAGCGTTGGCAAAAATCCTTGTGGCTGGATAGATGACCTGGTTCGCTGTACGGCCGTGAACAGACAATAGAGCAGGCCAATCAGCGCCAATAGGGCCACTCCTCCCCACAGCCAATAGACCCAGTTTGGCGGCCGTACATTAAACCAACCAAAGACAGCAACGACGGAAAGCAACAAGCCCTCGGATTCAGCCAACACCTGCCCCAGCGTATAGCCGCGGTCGCCCCCTGCGATGCGGATGAACTGGTTGGCGGCCGTCGGGTCGCCGTAGAGCATCCAGTTGCGCCACCAGAGCCAGCCGCCGACGAGGACGGCCGTCACCACAACCATCCCCAACACTGGCGGCAGTTGGCGCAGGCGGCCGTCGCGAATCGCCAGCAGAATGAGAAAGCCGATGGTATAGATGAGCAATAGCAAACCGGCCGTTTTGGTTAGAATGGCAAGACCGATGGTGGAACCAAGAATAATGAACAATGAACAATGAGACAATGAACAATGAAATCGCGTTTGTTCATTGTTCATTGTCTCATTGTTCATTGTTTCATTGTTCATTGACTGATTGTTCATTGCCTGAATGTCCATTTGCCACAGGCGTATGAGCTGGTAGAGGACCAATGAACACAGGAGCGTAATCAGCGTATCATTGGTTATCGCCGCATGGATGAAGTTGAATTGTGGCAGGAAGGCGACCAGGCCGGTGGCAAGTAAGGCGGGGACTGGATCATCGGGCCAGAGCAAACGGCCGCTGCCATAAATCGCCAGCAATGTCCCCAAGCCGAAAAGAGTCGAGAGTATCCGCAGGAGATGAGCTGCCAATACATATCCTTGCCAGGGCCAAGCTTCGGTCGCTGTATGCACCACACGGTTGATGTTTGCCAACGCCGAGGCATTGCCGATCCAGGCATAGGGGTTTAGCCACACTTGCTCCCGCGTACCGGCTGTGTCTAATGGGGCGATTAGGAGTGCCCCCAGTGCGTAATAGAGGGGAGGCTGTGCCGCTTCCTGCCCCAGCCACTCGTCGTAATCTTCTTCAACGACGGGCAGGCGGCCGTTGTCAGCGATATAGTGCGCGGTGAAGTAGTGCCAATGTTCGTCCGGCGCTTCAAACAGTGGGTTCACCACCCCATAAGCGAGGGTAACAAACAGGTATCCGAGGAGGATGAGCAAAAAGGAGAAGCGTGAACGCATCATGTAGAGCGATTTTCCTAAATCGCTCAGCGATTCAGGAGAATCGCTGTACAAATCTAAACCATCGTGCTACATCAGGGCAGTTCTAAAGTAGTCAAAGATAAACGGCCGTCCGGCTGTGCTACACCATCTACCGTTACCGGCAACCGTTGCCCATCATCAGGATTATACAGGCCAACATAGATAGTATACCGCCCCGGTTGCAAATCGGCGGGTAAGGGAAGCTGATAGACGTCGCGCAATACCTCGCCCGTTCGCCAGCCGGTGGTCGGCCGTAAATTATCCACCGGAAAGCGGTCGGCCTGGGTGACGGGTTCGCCCCCCACTTCGGGGACGACATGGACAAACACGAGATAGCTCGTCTCCGTTGGCTCGGCCGCTTGCCAGGTCAGTGCCAGTTCAAGGATACCGTTATCCGCCGCCACCGTATAGCCATACAATTGGGCCAGCGTGTCAAAGTCGGCTTCGACCAGGGTCACATCTTCCGGCAGTTCGCTCTCTAACGGCCACGGCCGCACCTCAACCCGGCCAAACTCGACGGCCGCGTTCGACCAGGGTTGCCAGGGACGACGGCCGTTGATCGTTCCCTCATCTTGCTGCAATGTCCAGCGTAGGGTGTATCTCCCTGGTTCCGTTTCTGGGTAAAAATAAAGGCCGGTGTTTTGCTGCACCAATTCTCCGGCCGACCATGCTTCTAGCCACGATGCACCGGCCGGGTCCGTCTGTTCGCGCAGTAATTTACCATCTGGCCCGACCACTTCCAGGCGATAAGTTAATCCAGTACCATTCAGTGGTTGCTGCGCCCGCCAGTAGAGCGTCAGCGGTAAGTTATGCCCCGGCCGCACCTCGACATCAAATATATCGGCCGCTTGCAAGGCCAGCCCGTTCTCAAAGCAGATGGCCGGTGGGCCAGCAATTAATGCTGCTATCGCCTCCTCACTATAAATATCAACAACTGAGGCAGGCCACGCACTGGTGGAGGCAATGGCCGTTGTCAGCAACGGTTGCGCTTCCTGACCATCCTTTGGCCCAACGACCACTGTATATTCTCCTGGCGGCAGGCCAATGGGCAATGGTACGCTATAGCTGATGCGGTGGCGTGTGACCGTCGCTCGCCGCTCCTCCCATTCCAACAGTAAGTTCCGGTCACGGGTTTCCCACTCGCGGCCGTCCGGCCCGTGCAGGACAAAGCGCAATGGGACCGCGCTGCGCTCCAATGTTAATTCCCCTTCCCAAAAGAGATCAACCCACAGCGTTGGCAGGGCAATGGGTTCAGGCACAGTCAGCGCCACACCTCGTAGGGTTGGCAGTCCATTCCATTGAATATCCAGCGGTCGCATCTCAGCGGGCCATTCGTCTACCTGTGTCACGCCCGTGTCATAGGCAATGGTTCGTGCTTCGGTGGTACGCGCGGGAAAGAGGCGGCCGTCTACCTCGCTCAGATTATCGTCTAGCCAGCCCTGGGTCAATTTCCCTTCGTCGCGTTTGTCGGCCGGTGGGTCGGTGATGAACCAGATGCGATCATATTGTTCGGCCAACGCCGCCAACTCCGGCTCCTGCCCGGTAGCAAACTGTGGATAGACGGGCAATGCCGTCACCTCCACGTCTGGTCGCACGCGATAATGGCCATGCAAAGGCAGCAAAACGGCATTGTTATAGACAACTACATCGTTAGCACCCGCCCGCTGTTCAATATAACGAATCAGCCGCCGGAAATCATCCTTGCCATAGGCCGGGTTGTGGTAGAGATTGTTGAGGGAGACGGCCGCGCCGGAGAGGGTGAGCAGCAAGGCAAGCAGGCCGAAGAGAGTGGAGAGTGTGGAGTGTGGAGTGGGGAGTAGAGATTGGAGATTAGAGACTGGGAGATTAGGAGATTGAGAGATTGGGAGACTTGGAGACTTCAATTTTCTAGTCTCCCAATCTCTTAGTCTCTTAGTCTCTTCCTTTTCGCTTGCGAACAAGCTTTGGATAGCCAGGGCCATTAACAAAATAAACGCCGGGCTGCCGAGCATGATGTGGCGCGCGCCCTGGTACATGGGCTTGATCAGGTAGGAACCGGCCATTAGACCGAGGACAACGGCAAGTAGGTAGCCGAGTAGAAAAAGCCGCTTGCGCCAGCTACCGGCCGCCCACAGCCCTAAGAGAAGCAGTACCAAAACAAATAGATCGAGTAAGCGTACCCATAGCTGGTTGAAATCGGTGGTCAACCCCAGGCTGAAAAAGTGAACCACATCTTGCAACATCACCAGGGGAGCGACGAGATGATAGTTTGCCTCTGCTCCGGCGAAAAGGCGGGGGATGGTATAGGGAACGAGTGGGATCGCCAGCAGAACGGCCGCCACCCCCAGCCCGATGATCCAGCGTTGCAACCCTGCCCGCCACAGCAACCACAACCAGAAAATACCCTGGATGGCGATGAGAAAGACGGCCGTATAGTGGGTATATAACGCCAACCCCGCCAGCAAGATGTATAGCCCCAGGTCACGCGCTAATTGCCGCCGCGAAGGGTTCGGCCGCGCCAACGCCCGCCAAAGCAGATAACTTCCCCCTGCACCCAGAAACACCAGCAAGGTATACATACGCGCTTCCTGGCTGTAGTAGATTTGTAGTGGATTGACGGCGACGAGCAAAGCCGAGACAAGGTGAAGGGGTGATAAGGTGGAAGGGTGAGAGGTATTCACCTTGTCACCTTGCCACCTTGTCACTTTGTCATCCAACAGGCGGCCGAACCGCCACAGCAGCGGCACGAGCAACACGCCGAACAAGACAGATGGATAGCGAAAGGCAAAATCGCTGTCACCAAACAGTTGGCGAGTAAGGTGGACCAGCAAGTAATAAAGTGGGGGGTGGGTGTCTTTCGTCTCGTAACCCTGGATATAGATGACATTTTGCAGAATTTCCGGCAGCGAATAACCGGAACGCTCCGGGGTCAGCCCTTCGTCGGTCCAAAAGCTATATTGGTCCAGTTGATAGAGGCGGAGGGCAAAGGCCAGGAGAATCAGCAGCAGCAGAGCGAAATAGATCAGAGGCGACCGGTAGCGGCCGAAGCGGTGGGTGATCACGACCGTCCATTGTACCTATCCATCCTGGATTAGGCGAAACAACGATTTACTTCGGTAATAGAGTGCAAGCCTCTATCAAATAATCCTAAGCTTTTATACTTAGGCAAAAATGTACCCATGTACGTGCATTTCAGGATTGACTATGAGGCAGCGAACGTGCTATGATGCAATTGTTCGTCGCCTATAGGCAAATATACGCATAACGCATCAAACAATGTAGCATAGTATATGCCTGCTGGTAGCAATGCACGCGCATGCAGTGCGAACAGCGGGGTTCTAGCAAGGAGCCTAACATCATGAAGCCCCGTATACTCCTGACAGCCTTGTTCCTGGCGATGCTTGCCGTCGCCACCTCCCTCCAAACCGCGGCTGCCGCCTCAATCACCTATGGCGGCCGCGCTACCGTAGTAGACGCCACTGTTTTAATCATCAACACCACACTTGTGGACACCGGCCCCCTGCCCTCGACGGGTGGAGCGATACAAAACACCGAGTTAACCGCCGGCATTCCCAGCGTCCTCAATGCCGGCATTGCCCATGCCTCGGTAATTGGTCAAAGCACCTACACTCGGAGTGAAGCTTCCCTATCCGATGTTGACCTCTCGCTAACCGGACTTGGCCTTCAGTCTGGCATCCTTCGAGCGGATGCCGAGGCCAAGTGTAATAAGAAAGGCAAGGCATCGGCCACAGGCAGTTCAACGATTACCGGTCTGGTTCTTAATGGACAACCGATTAATATAACGGGCCGTCCTAACCAGACCATCTCGCTTGGCCTATTGGGCGAGATTGTGATCAATGAACAAATCAAGTCCGTTAATGGTAAGGATGCTTCTATTACGGTCAATGCTTTACATGTGAAATTGGTTGATCTGCTCGGTATCACCGTTGCCGATGTCATCATCGGTCACGCCGAAGCCAGCATCTCTTGCGTTAAGCAAGGTGGTGGTGGCGGCGGCGGTGGCGGCTGCAAATGCGCCAAAGTTGGCGATTTCGTCACCGGTTCCGGCATCCTCAATGGGCCGAAGAAGCCCGACTTCAGCCTATCGGCTGGTATTAAGAATGATGAACTGTACGGCCGCCTCAATTTCAACGACCACAATGGCAATAAGTTGACCAATACCGTGATAACCGGCTACGAAGAGACCGGAGCAAAATCCCGGCGCATCACCGGCACGGGCAAAGTCAACGGCCAAAATGTTACCTTTACGCTGGACGTTTCAGACAATGGCGCGGGTCAAAAGGATAGATTCCGGTTGCAACTGTCCAATGGCTATGACAGCGGAACTCTGAAAATAGTGAAAGGCTGTGGTAATATCAGGCTACACGACTCATAGGTTTGAAAGTCAGCGAACAGCGATTAGGACCGGGTTTTGTCAAGCAAACTTTTCTCTGCAAACGAAAACAAGAGAAAACCTGGACTCTTGAAAAGACGGCCGATCCACCCCATAGATAGGTGATGGTTCTATGGTTCAACGTTAAGTAAGAACGGAAATACCTTATCTATCTCCAAAGCAAAGAACCCCAGTGTCTGGCAGGAAGCGGACACGGGGTTCTTTTTGTTGGTCACTACTCCTTTTCGTTCTTGATAAGGCCTAATTCATCGTTTAAAATTTGATCCGGTATCCGATCCACCGATCCAACGTAAAGGAGAGAGGCCTACTATGTCCATGGGAAAGGATTTTGGCCCTGGACAACCCAATTACCCAACCTCCCAGTGGCGCAAAGAGCTTTCGCATCTATCGCTGCTGAACCCTTCGGTTACCCTTTGGGAACAGGATAGCGAATTGCGCTATCTCTGGGTTCTTAATCCGCAGCTTCCAGAACGCGAGATGCTTGCGGTCGGCAAACGTGATCTTGATTTAATACCGGACCGAGAAGAAGCGGAGCGATTAGAAGCGCTAAAACGAAGTGTCCTTGAGAGCGGCGTTGGCAGACAAGAAGAGATTACTATTTTTAGTAGGGGGAAACGCCGCTACTATAACCTGGTGATCGAGCCAATTGTGGACGAAGACGGCCGCATCACCGGCATCCGTGGCGCCTCGGCCGACATCACCGCCCGCAAAGAGGCATTAGCCGCGCTGGAGTGTAGCATCCAGATGACGCGCTTGCAGCATGAGGCCGCCCGCTACTTAGGGGAGACGCTGGACACAGAACAAGTCTATGATCGCTTCCATGAGTTGTTGACGGCCGTTGTTCCCCACGATGGCCTCGTTGTCTCTGCCTATGACCCCGAATCTGGCATCATCCGTTGTGACTATGCCTGGACGGATGGCGTGAGACTCGATCCGGGCAGCTTGCCAGCCTTGCCGCTGAACCCCCAGGGCGAGGGGATGCAGAGCCGGGTGATCCGCAGCGGCGAAAGTTTGTTGATCAATGATGTCGTCGATCGGGTACAAAATGAGGAAGGGACATTCTACCATGTAGACGGCGAAGGCAATCTGCAAAAGATACCGGAGGGTGGCGAACCGGAGGTGCAGGCGGCGATTATGACGCCGATCAAGTTCCAGGGGCAGGTCTTGGGCGTCGTCCAGGTGATGAGCGACCACACTACCTATACGGAAGAGCAGTTGGAGGTGGTCGAGGCGATTGTGGCGCAGATGTCGGCCGCCGCTCGCAATGCCAAGCTCTACCAGGCCGCCCAACAGGAAATCGCCGAACGGCGTAAGGTTGAACAGGCGTTGCGCGAAAGCGAGGAGCGTTTTCGGGGTTTTACCAACTCCATTCCGGCGGTGGTCTGGACGGCCGCGCCCGACGGGACCATCACCTACGCCAACGATCAATGGTTTGCCTATTGCGGCCTGACGCCGGAAGAAAACGCTCGAAGCTGGCCGGAAATGGTCTTACACCCTGATGATTATGAGCGTTGCCTGGCTAAATGGACACGCGCCTTGCTTGAGGGAGGGGATTACCAAATCGAAGTGCGGAACCGCCGTTATGATGGTGAATATCGCTGGTTTTTGACCCAGGCAGTGTCGTTGCGTGATGCCAAAGGAAAGATCACGGCCTGGTATGGGACCACTACTGATATTCACGACCGCAAGCAGGCTGAACAAAATCTACAGTTTTTGTTTGATCTGGGTACGCGGATGCGGATGACTGACGATCCCGATGAGCTAATAGGAGCGGCCGTCGAGATGATGAGCAATTACCTGGGGCTTTCTCGCTGCTATTTCGGCAAAGTAGAGCCTGAACTGGACCAGCTTACCATCATCCGTGACTACCATCCCAATTTGCCACCCCTCTCCCCTACTTACCACTTAAGCTCCTTCAATCCAGAACTGTTTGAAAGGTTGAAAACAGGGCTGTCGCTGGTTACACGCGATACCCGTTTGGACCCACTGACGGCCGCTCGCTATGACGGATACTATGGCCCAATGGGCATCGTCTCCAGGGTAAGCGTTCCTCTGGTAAGGGAAGGGAAGCTGGCCGGGATTCTCTGGGCCAGTCGGGATCGGCCGCATACCTGGAGCCGGCAAGAGATTAGCCTGATCGAAACGGCCGCCGCCCGTGCCTGGCTGGCTTATGAAAAAGCGCAAACAGAGGTGGAACGAGCGAAGTTGTTGGTCGAGCTGGAGCACGAACGCGCCCAGCTTAAGAAGTTGAATGAAAATTTGGAACAACAAGTGCAGATGCGTACCGCCCAGGTGCGCCACCTCGCTTCCGCGCTGACGCTGATGGAACAACAAGAGCGGCGACAACTGGCACGAGAGTTGCATGATTCGGCCGGGCAGTTGCTGACCGCCTTGCAGATTTATATCAAGCTCATTGTCCAGGAGATACCTGAGGAGCTTGAGACGGTGCGCGGGAAAATGGAGGAAGCGGTCAAAATGGTGCAAGAAGCGCAACAAGAGGTACGCGCTGTCTCCCATGCCATGCGGCCGGCGGCACTTGACCAGCTAGGCTTGCGCGTGGCGCTGGAAGAGTTATCCCATGATTTTGCACGGCGGACGGGCATCGCGGTCAACTACCAGAGCAGCGAACTGCCCCACTTAGATGATCATACCAGTCTTAGCTTTTATCGCTTTCTCCAGGAAGCGCTCAACAACACTGCTAAGCATAGCCAGGCGAAAACAGTCGAGGTTGACTTAAAGCACCAGGATGGAGAGTTGACGTTGATTGTCGCAGATGATGGCGTGGGCTTCGATGTACAAGAGGCGTTGGCTTCCAAATCCTCCGTAAGAGGGATGGGCTTACAGAGCTTGCAGGAGCGTTTCTATTTGTTGGGCGGGCGAGTGGAGATTAACTCACAGCCAGGACAGGGAGCCAAACTGGTCGCCTGGCGAAACCTCAGCGAAGAGCGGGCAACAGGGCAACAAGGGAGATTTTAGGCATCTTGCCACCCCATTACCCCATTGCTCGCTCGCCTTGTCATTCTCAAGAGCCGATGACCTCAACGACGACCCCTTCCTCTGCCCAATTGTAAAGCTGGACCGCATTTTCGGAACTGACCAAAATACAGCCATAGGTCACTCTACGGCCGAGGTCCCCCGTCCACAACAACTGTGCATTGCCACGGGTGGGAAAGCCGTGGAAGCCATTCATAAAATCGGAAGTCGGGACCGGGCGATAGATGCCGAGGAAGTGGGGCATCCACAAATCCCAATTTCCGGCATAGGCGTTGGCGACGTGGGACTGAATTTGGAAAATACCGGGGGCGGTCGGGCTGCTATCAATCCCCGTGCTGACCGGCCAATCCCAGACCAACACACCGCTTTCATACGCCCACATCCGCTGTTCGGGGATGCTGACGACAATACGCTTGTTTTCCACTACCGGCAAGGGCAACATCTCATCCACCGAGGGAATGGTGATCGTCTGCCCCTCGGAGAGTGAACCGATGCCTGGATTGGCCTGTTCGATCCAGGGGTAGGGGATGCCATAATCGCGGCCGATGCTGGAGAGCGTCTCGCCATATTGCACCACATGGGTGCGTGGGGCATGGTAAACCCGCGCCCGCACATCCGCCTGGCGCGTGGTAATGGCCTGGATCAAGGCTGCCATAATCCCCTCTTCGTCCAGAAAACGGCCGTCACCCAAACTGGCCTCCTGCCCATTGAAATAGGCAGCCACGGCCGCATTGTCCAATTGCCAATCCAATGCTTGCGGATTGGCCGGATCAACTGTCAGCGATAGCCAGTCCCCCCAAAGCTCTGGAGCTAACGGCCAATCAAAGTGTTCATCGCGCACCGGATCATAGGCGCGGACGGTAATGGTCGTCGCCAGCAGTTGGTTGGCTTTTTCGGCCGCCGCCGAGACATCGGCAATCGCCGGGGGAATCGGGCGAACGACCAACTGCAACTGGCCGCTTTGCAACACCTGGCCGGGATTTTGGCCCAGGGTTGTCAGCGTTGCGGTGAGGTCAAGCTCGCGGCCGTCGGCCGGTGGCGTCACCTCCACCTGCCCATTGGCGATGTGGATACCGGCGCTGACCGGTGGGGAGGTCACTTGTGGCGCTAAATTTTCCAGCGTCGCCTGGGCAGCGACGGGGTCATATCGCCAGACGGGCAACACTTGCAGTCCCCGGCCGCTGAATAATGCTCCGGCCAACGCTTCCGGCGAACGGCCGAGACGATAGGCGGTGGCGGCCGTCGCTTCGGCGTCGAGTGTCATCCCCAACGCATCGGGGCCGACAGTCCAGCTATTTCCTTCGTCGCTGATCACCACTTGTTGCGCTTGCCACTGGGCTTGCAAGGCGGCCGTTGCTTCATTCTGGTTCAGCCCACCAACGGAAATATCCATCACCTGCACGCCGGGCAAGATTAGATCGCTATTGTAGAAGAAAAGCCCCAGGCCGGTGGCGGAGATGAGCAGACAAGCAAAAAGCCCCAGCAGCAGAGCAAGCCAGGGCAGCCAATGGCCGCTGCGCCGCGCAGCCGCCGGTTGTGGAGCTTGTGCGTGGGCCGGAACCCAGAGTTCGGTGGGCATGTCGGTCGTCGGCCGCTGAGTCGGCCGTTGAACGGGAGGATTCACCACGCGACGCGCTGGTTGGCGCGGCGTTTGCCCCGAAGCGGGAATATATATCGTTTGCGGGCTGTTTTTACGATTTGCGGTCATGGTCAAATACCGGTACTTCTTTTGCTATTAGTGTATTGGTTTATTACTCTATGAACTGTGTCTTTGCTTACTATAGGCCAGCTATTACCAATACTTATAACGCTATTGATTTCATTATAGTTCCATCCAGACCACAAAAACCAATCGTTTACACACCTCTCAACCTTCTATATATCGACTGTGGTGAATCCCTGAGGTCTTAAATGCAAAAGCGCAGAGAAATAGAGACCCAGAGCCTCGGTTCACCCTCTCTGCGTCTCTGTTCCTCTGCGCCTCTGCGTTAAAATTTAAGCCAAAATCCTATTCACCTGCGCCTTATACTATACCCACCCCCGCAAACGCACCGCCTCGGCCACCCGGTTGACAGCAACCAGATAGGCAGCGACACGGGTCGGCACCTTTTGCGAGCGGGCCATTTGGTGTACCGCCTGGAACGCCGCGCTCATCTTCTGGTCAAGCCGCTGCTGCACCAACGCTTCGTCCCAATAGAATTGATAGGCGTTTTGCACCATCTCGAAGTAGGAGACGGTTACACCGCCGGAGTTACAAAGGAAATCGGGGATGATGTAAACGCCTTTGCTCTCCAGGATGTCATCTGCTTCCGGTGTTGTTGGCCCGTTGGCAAATTCAGCGATGATCCGCGCTTTGATGTTGTTGGCGTTCTGTGCTGTGATCTGGTTTTCAATGGCGGCCGGAATGAGGATGTCTACATTCATCTCCAGCAATTCCGCATTGCTGATCTCTTCCGATTCTGGGCAACCAATCACCTTGCCGGTGCGCTTCTGGTGGATGGAGACAACGGCCGGATCAAGCCCCTCGGCCGAATAAATCGCCCCATATTCATCGCTGACCGCCACCACCTTCAGACCCAACACCTCGACCGCCAGCTTATGGGCATAGCCGCCAACATTGCCATATCCCTGAATGGCGCAGGTCGCCTCGGCCAGCGGAAAACTTAACGCCTTCGCCGCCTCGCGAATGTTGACCATGCCACCCATAGCCGTCGCCGAGCTGCGACCGGCCGAACCGCCGAGGATGATCGGTTTGCCAGTGATCACACCAGGTTCGTGACGAGCGTTCAAGGTCTCGTATTCATCCAACATCCAGGACATGATTTGTGGATTGGTATAGACATCCGGCGCGGGGACATCGCGGGTCAGGCCGACATATTGGTGGATCGCCCGCATATAGCCGCGACTAAGCCGCTCCAGTTCGCTAGGGGACAACCGGCGTGGGTCACAGATCACACCGCCTTTTCCCCCACCCAGCGGCACATCGGCAACGGCCGTTTTCCAGGTCATCCACGCCGCCAGGGCGCGAACGGTGTCAATTGTTTCATCGGGGTGAAAGCGAACGCCGCCCTTGGCCGGGCCGCGTGCATCATTATATTGTACGCGAAAGCCGCGAAAGGTTTCGGTGCGGCCGTCGTCCATCCGCACAGGAATCGAAAAGTGAAATTCACGCATCGGCTCACGCAGAAAGGCGTGCATATCGGGATCGAGTTGCAAGACGGCCGCAGCTTCATCAAGCTGGGCCTGGGCAATGGCAAAGGGGTTCAAGTTCTCAGCCATGAGTGCATTCTCCAGTGATACTCCAATTGGTTTAGTGGGATTTTTAGGTGTCGGCACTCCTGCGGCCGACGCCCCCTATTCAGTATAGCATAGTTACCAGTTTTGCTAGAATAGATGGTTATAAACCGTCGCAAATTGGAGGTAAGACGGCTGAGGAAACAACCGTAGTTGTTCCAGTAGAGCAGAGAACCGTTGAATTTTACGGAGATGAGATGACGGCCGTGCTTGCATTTTTAGACGAGTGGTTCGGTCGGGTTCAAAAAGAATAATATAGCTCATCACCCATATACCTGTTTTATCGAACACGGCCGAAGCGAATGCGTGACAGTGTTAGCAAACCGATGACAATCCAGGCAACATTGATCCCCACCGAAGGAAACGCGCCGTAATAGAAGGAGTTGACGATCAGCAACGCCCCGCCGATGACATTTAGCATCTGGTATACAACCGAATCCCCATCAACGCGGCGCAAGGACACCAAACCATAGGCGAGGAGCAAAGCCGCCACGCCCACCCAACCGACAATGTCAATGATCAGATTATTGTTCATATCATCCTTTTGGATAGGAATTGTCAATTGTCAACTCACAATTGTCAATTGTTAATTTGGCGTCACTTTGCCGCTGATCCAATCATTTGTTAAAATTGTGAAATGTTGCACGAACTATGGGGAAGATATGGAGTGTAGTAATAGCTCCTGTTTTGACATGGCAACTAACAGATAAGGACGAGGGACGGTGCCCAAGCAGATACCGGATATTGTCATCGGCCGCTTGCCGGTGTATCTACAAGAACTAAACCGCCTGGCACGAGATAGCAACCGCCAAACCACCTCCTCTCATGAGTTGGGGGAACGGCTGGGCATTAGTTCGGCGCAAATTCGCAAAGATTTGTCCCACTTTGGCGAATTTGGCAAGCAAGGCACCGGCTATCATATCAGTTATTTAATTGAACGTCTGAGCGACATCCTCAATCTGACCAAGGAGTGGCCGGTGGTGCTGATTGGGGCGGGGAATATCGGCCGCGCATTGGCCCACTACAACGGCTTCCGCAACCGTGGTTTTCGCATCACCCATATCTTTGACAACGACTCGGATAAAATAGGGATGCCAATTGACACATTGGTTGTCGAAGATATAGCCGACCTGGAGAAGATAGTTGGGCAGGACCAAATCGAGATGGCGATCCTGGCGGTGACGGCCGAGGCCGCCCAGGCCCTCACCGATCGTCTGGTTGCCGTCGGTGTCCGCGCCATCCTCAGCTATGCCCCTATTTCGTTGACTGTTCCAGAGGGTGTGGTGGTTAGCTACAGCGATCCCGTCGTCCAGCTACAACGGATGACTTACTACCTGGCTTCATAATTGTTACGCAGATTGACGCGGATGATACGCGGATTTTCGCGGATTCTTATATCTTGGAAGAATTCCGCGAAAATCTGCGAAGTATCTGCGTTAATCTGCGTCCTACTAAATATCAGGGATGCTACGCTGGAGGATGGGGAGTTCGGTCAGGGCTTTGCCCGCGCCGAGAGCGGTACAGGCGATGGGGTTGTCGGCCACATAGGCGGGAACGCCTGTTTCGCGGGTGAGCAGCGTATCAATTTCGCGCAGCAACGCGCCACCGCCCGTCAAGGCCATGCCTCGATCAATAATATCGGAGGCCAGTTCGGGGGGTGTTTTCGCCAGCACCGCACGAACGACATTGACAATCGCCGCCAGCGGTTCGGCCATCGCTTCCGCCGCTTCGCTGGAGGTCAGCGTGATCGTCTTTGGTAAACCGGCCACCTGGTTGCGCCCCTGTACCTGCATGTCCAAACGCTCATCCTGGTCCATGGCCTGGCCGATTTTGATCTTGATCGCCTCGGCCGTCGGTTCACCAATCGCCAGATTATACTTCTTGCGCACGTAGTTCTGAATCGCTTCATCGAGGTGGACGCCACCAACGCGCACTGATTCGGCACAGACAATGCCATTCATCGAGACAACGGCCGCTTCCGTCGAGCCGCCGCCCAAATCCACGACCATATTGCCCGTCGGTGTGCCAACCGGCAACCCCGCGCCAATCGCTGCCGCCAGTGGCTCCGGGATGAGGTTCACCTCGCGTGCGCCCGCAGCCAACGCTGCCTCGCGCACCGCTCGCCGTTCCACGCTGGTCACGCCATAAGGAACGCTGATCATCACCACCGGCTTCCGTAGATGAAAACGCCCGGCGACCTTGCCAATGAAGTATTCCAACATTCCCTGGGTGACAAAGTAATCGGCGATCACGCCGTCGCGCAACGGCCGCATCACTTCGATCTCTTCTGGGGTGCGGCCGTACATCTCTTTGGCGGCGCGGCCGACCTCAACGATGATCGTCTTGTTGCCATCCTCACGAATGGCGACCACCGAGGGTTCTTGTAATACCACGCCCTTGCCCTGGACATGTACCAAGACGTTAACCGTTCCCAGGTCAATGGCGATGTGGGGGGTGAATAAAGCCATGAGGAAAAGGATGAAGGATGAAGGATGAGGGATGAGGATTTTTCATCCTTCATCCTTCATCCCTCATCCTTCATTTATCGTTCTTCTTCATATCCGCTCATACGACCCGTTGCTTGGGTTCGTTGGCGGCGACGGCGACGGCCGACATCTACGCGGATTTGGGCACGAAGCAAAGAGGCCTGGATCTGTGCCAGCCGGTCGGGATCATCGGGAACGCCTTCGCGCATGATGCGCTCCGCTTCCTGGCGGGCGCGTTCGGCGCGTTCAAGGTCAATTTCGTCCGCTTGTTCGGCCGAATCCGCGAGGACGATGACATGATCGGGCTGGACTTCAGCAAAGCCGCCGCCAATCGCGAAATACTCCTCTTCCCCGGCACGCTTGACCATAATTTCGCCAAAGTCGAGCGTCGCCAGCAGAGGGGAGTGGTTGGGCAAAATGCCCATCCGCCCTTCCGTCCCCGGCAAGTTGACCGAATCCACCTGCTCGCTGAAGACTGTTCGCTCTTGCGTGATAATGTCACATTGTAGTGGCATGAAACACCTTTGGAGGAGACTGAGAGATTAGGAGATTGGGAGACTGTAATCTCTCAGTCTCCCAATCTCTTAATCTCCTAGTCTCCTGATCTCCTCTTTAAGCCATCGCCCGCAGACGCTCAGCTTTCTCGATGGCGTGGTCAATGGTTCCAACCATGTAGAAGGCTTGTTCCGGCAGGTCGTCGTGCTTGCCGTCGAGGATTTCGCGGAAGCCGCGCACGGTTTCGGCCGTGGAGACATATTGCCCCTGCAAGCCGTGGAACTTCTCAGCCACAAACATCGGCTGGCCGAGGAAGCGTTCGATCTTCCGCGCCCGCGCCACGAGTAGCTTCTGGTCTTCGCTCAGTTCGTCAATACCCAGAATAGCGATAATGTCCTGCAAATCCTTGTAGGTCTGCAACACCTGCTTCACTTCCTGGGCGGTGTTGTAATGCTCTTCGCCGACGATGTCGGGCTGGAGGGCGCGGCTGGTGGAGGCCAGCGGATCAACGGCGGGGAAGATACCCTTGGCGAAAACGCTACGCTCCAGGGTCAAGACCGCGTCCAGGTGGGCAAAGGTCGCCACCGGGGCCGGGTCAGAGTAGTCATCGGCCGGAACGTAGATCGCCTGCATCGAGGTGATCGAGCCGCGCTTGGTGGAGGTGATACGCTCCTGCAACGCGCCCATTTCGGCCGCTAAGGTGGGCTGGTAGCCGACTGCGCTGGGCATACGGCCGAGCAACGCCGACATTTCCGAACCGGCCAACACATAGCGGAAGATGTTGTCAATGAAGAGCAACACATCGCGCCCTTCATCGCGGAAGTATTCGGCCATCGCCAGCCCGGTCAGGGCGACGCGCAAACGAACGCCGGGCGTCTCGTTCATCTGACCAAAGACCATCGCCACCGAGTCTTGCACGCCATACTCCTGCATTTCATAGTACAGGTCGGTGCCTTCGCGGGTGCGCTCGCCCACGCCAGCAAAAACGGACACACCGGAGTGAACGGCCGCCACCGAGCGGATCAACTCAGCAATCGTCACCGTCTTGCCCACGCCCGCGCCGCCATAGATGCCGGTCTTTCCACCCTTGATGAAGGGGGCGATCAGGTCAACGACCTTCATTCCCGTTTCAAAGGTCTCAATCGCCGTGCTTTGGTCTTGGAAAGTAGGCGCGGGACGGTGGATAGGATAGTAGACCTCGGCCGTCGGCGTCGGTTCGCCATCTACAGCCTCACCAACCACGTTGAAGATACGGCCGAGTGTTACCGGGCCAACAGGCACTTTGATCGGGCCGCCCGTCGCCCGCACCTCGATACCACGCGGAATGCCATCGGTCGAACCCATCGCCACCGTACGCACTTCCCCTTCACCGAGGTGCATCTGCACTTCCAAAATCAGCAGACCATCCGGCCCATCTACGTGCAACGCCTCATAGATTTCGGGCATCTCGTCCACTGGAAATTCTACATCTACCACAACGCCACGAATGGCGGTAACTTTTCCATTAGCCATTTATAAATCCTCCGTCGAATGGTAATCGGTAAGCAGTAATCAGTAAGCGGTAAGCGGATTGTTCGACTGATAACCGTTTACCGATTACCGCTTACTTTCTTAACCTTGCGCCAGCGCGGCCGCGCCGCCGACGATGTCTAAAATTTCGGCCGTAATTGTCGCCTGACGCGCCTTGTTGCGCTCCAGGGTATAGATATCAATTAATTCGGCGGCGTTGTCTGTGGCGTTGTTCATCGCCACCATCCGCGCACTATGCTCGCTGGCCAACGACTCCAGCCAGGATTGGTAGACCTGGAGCTGGGTGAAGCGCGGCACAATCGTTTCCAGCAACGCTTCGGGGCCTGGTTCATAGCTGTAGACGCGCTTGGAGACGCCGCTCAAATCCACGCTGGAGACATACTCCGCCACCGCCATGCCTTCAAAGTCCAACGGCCGCAACGGCAACAACAACTTAATTGCCGGCTCGCGCGTGACGAGATTGATATAGTTGGTATAGGCGATGAAGACCTGGTCCACCTTACCGCTTAGATATTCGTCAATCGCCACACGGGTGATCGGGTTGATGTCCAGGATCGAGGGCGGGTCGGGGATGTTGTCGAAAGACGCCACCACATTAAAACCGCGCCGGACGAGCAAATCCCGTCCTTTGCGGCCGACGCTAATCACCCGCGTTGGTTGCTCCAGCGTTTGCAAGAAGCGTTGCGCCAGATTGACCGCATTCACATTATAGGAGCCGGCCAAACCGCGGTCGCTGGTCATCAGGATGACGCCGATGTTATTCACCGTCTCCCGCGCCGTCAACAATGGGTGGCCGGTGGCGGCCACGCCCGGTTGGAAAGCGACATTGTGCAGAATCTCAAACGCTTTCTGCGCATAGGCACGGGTGGCTTCCACCTGGCGTTGCGCCCGGCTGGCCTTCGAGGCGGAGACGGCCGCCAGTGCGCTCGTCACCTGCGATATATTCTTAATACTCTTGATGCGCTTGTTTAGTTCGCGTTCTGTAGCCATGTATTTCCATCCACTGTAACCCACTGTAGCCCGGTTTGGGGTTGTTAACCTAAAACCGGAAGCTTACGGGTTAGCAACCCGTGCTACAAGTTAAGTTACTCATTCGACCAGGTCGCGTTGAAGTCCTCAAGCCCTTGCTTAATGCTGTTCTCGATGTCATCATTCCAGCCGCCGGTGTCGAGAATCGTTTTGCCGATCTGGGGATGGGAGGTGTCCATATAGCGCAGGAACTCTTGCCGCCAACGCGCCACTTGCGCCACTTCCACATTATCCAGATAACCGCGTGTACCGGCATAGATCAGGAAGACCTCGTGGTCGAGCCGGAAGGGGCTGTATTGTGGTTGCTTCAGCAACTCCATCAGCCGTTCGCCACGATTAAGCTGTCGCTTGGTGGCCGGGTCAAGGTCGGAGCCGAATTGAGCAAAGGCCGCCAATTCGCGGTATTGCGAAAGATCAGCACGCAAGGTGCTGGCTGCCTTGCTCATCGCCCGCCGCTGGGCGCTACTACCCACGCGCGAAACAGAGAGACCGGCGTTGATCGCCGGCCGCTGACCAGCATTGAACAGATCGGTTTCAAAGTACAACTGCCCGTCGGTAATCGAGATAACGTTGGTGGGAATGTAGGCCGACACGTCACCGAGCAGCGTTTCAATGATCGGCAGGGCGGTCAGCGAACCACCTGTTCCGGGGATTTTCTTCACTTCGTAGTTACTCTTATCCCCTAGCTCTTTAATGGCTTCGTCAATTTGCTCGCCGGTCAGGTTGCCAAAGTAAATCTTGCCGTCCACGCCGCCTTCGGTATCGGCCGTCACTTCCGTCCCTTTCTCTACAATTACCAGCTCATCACGCAAGCGCACGGCGCGTTCCAGCAAAGTGCTGTGCAGGGAGAAGATGTCACCAGGATACGCTTCGCGGCCAGGGGGACGGCGCAAGATGAGCGACATCTGCCGGTATGCCCAGGCGTGCTTGGAGAGGTCATCATAGACCACCAGCGCATCTAACCCTTGCTCCATAAACTCTTCGCCAATGGCGCAGCCGGAGTAAGGGGCGAAGTATTGCAGCGGGGCGGGATCCGAAGCACCAGCCACGACAACCGTTGTATACTCCATCGCGCCATACTTCTCCAGCGTGGCAACCACCTGGGCCACCTGCCCAACGCGCTGGCCGATGGCGACGTAGATGCAGAGCATATTTTGCCCTTTCTGGTTGATGATCGTATCCAGTGTCAGGGCGGTCTTACCCGTCTGGCGGTCGCCGATGACCAACTGCCGCTGGCCGCGGCCGATGGGGAACATGGAGTCCACCGAGAGGATACCCGTCTGCACCGGCGTATCCACACCCTTCCGGCGGATCACACCAGGAGCGGTGCGTTGCAGCGGCCGAACCTTGTTGGTGTTGATCGGCCCCTTGCCATCAATGGGGTTACCCAAAGCGTCTACGACGCGGCCGATCATCGCTTCGCCGACCGGGACGGAGGCGATGCGGCCGGTGGCGCGTACCTCGTCGCCGACCTCGATGGTGCTGTAGTCGCCCATAACCACGACGCCGATGGAGTCCTCCAGCAAGTCGAGGGCGATCCCCGCCACACCGCTGCTGAACTCCACCAGTTCGTTGGCCGCACATTGGGCCAGACCATCCACAATCGCCACACCATCATACACGGCACGGGTGGTCCCGACGCTGCGTGCTTCTACGCGATAGTCGTAATCTTGAATTTGTTTTAAGAGCGAATCAGTAATCCTTTCAAAATCTGGAGCAAGTGTTGCCATTCAGACCTCCTACGGAGAGTGGTTAGTGAATAGTGGTTAGTGGATAGTGATCAGAACTTGTTTTACTAACCAATAACCACTAGCCACTAATTTGTTAACTCGGCCACTGTTGCTTCGTCCAATGCGGCGACAACGGCCGTTACCAGTTGAATTGCTTGATCGTAATCATCACGGTGGATGATCGCGCCGTGACTATGGATATGGCGGGCGGGGACGCCGATGACGACGGTGGGGACGCCGGTTTTATGCTTGTGAATCGCGCCGCCATCCGTACCGCCACCGGGCATGACGGAAAATTGCACGGAGATACCCAGGTCAGCGGCCGTGTCAATCACCAGATCGCGCAGCCGTACATTGGGGATCATCATCGAATCATAGAGCATCACCGTTGGCCCGCCGCCTAACTTCACATTCGACTCTTCCGGCTTAATCCCCGGCACATCACCGGCAATATCCGATTCGAGGATAATCGCCACATCAGGATCAATCGCGTGGGCGCTGGTTGCCGCCCCACGCACGCCAACCTCTTCTTGCACCGTCTGCACCCCAAAGATCTGGTTGGGGTTGCCCCCCTGCTCCTTGAAATGGCGCAACACATCAATTACCACTGCACAGCCGATGCGGTTATCAAACGCTTTGGAGATATAGGTCTTGCCGCCACTGAGTATTTGAAAATCGCTCAGCGGGACAATGGCATCGCCCGGCCGCACACCCGCTTCGTCCACTCCCGCCTTGCTCGTCGCGCCGATGTCTATGTACATCTCCTTCTTGACGACGATCTTCTTGCGCTCTTCGGCGTCCAGCAGATGGGGTGGTTTCGCGCCAATCACGCCAACCACATCCCCCTTGCGCCCTTTGATGACCACGCGGTGGCCCAGCAGGACCTGGTCCCACCAACCACCGAGTTGTTGAAACTTCAAGAATCCCTCATCGGTGATATGGGAAACCATAAAGCCGATTTCGTCCATATGTCCGGCGAGAACGACCTTTGGCCCGCTGTCCCCCTGGTGGCAAATGAGGCTCCCTAACTTGTCTTGCGAGAGCGTGCCAAGCGGCTCCATGTACTCTCGCAGGAGCGCCCGGACTTCTGTTTCATAGCCGGGAATACCATGTGCTTCGGTTAATGCTTTCAGAAATTCTTCGGTTTGATCCACACTGTTTTCCTGATGATGGAGTTTTGCGAAACTGCCAATTTTAGGCAGGGCATGTTACCCCATCTGGGTGCAATTGTCCAACGTTGGACGGAACCGCACATCTTTTTTTTGCGCCTTGCGCAAGCGGTGCGATTCCATTTTCCTTTTGTGAAGTATGTCACAATTATAGCTAATTTACTTTCCTGTGCCACAGTGAATCGCGAAGAATTGGAGTGCGGTTTGGCAAACCGCGCTACAGTTGACAGCAAGCCCCTGAGCGCCGACAATCATCACTGTTATGCGCTGGAAAAAGTATCGCCACGACGACGACCACAGCTATACCTTCGGCTTCTTCCCGACTATCGAACTGCTGCACCACCGGCCGCAGCAAGCGCGAGAAGTGCTGCTGACGGCCGACAGCCAGCGCAGCAGCGGCTTCGACGAAATCCAGGCGCGTTGTCGGGAGCTGGACATTCCCTTAACGATTGATGACAAATCAGTGGATCGCCTTTCATCAAAGGGCAATACCTTTGCGGTTGGCGTTTTTACCAAGTATCGGCCGTCGCTCGACAGCCAGGCCAACCACCTGGTGTTGGTCAATCCGGCCGACATGGGCAATTTGGGGACGATCTTGCGAACGATGCTCGGCTTTGGCGTGCGCGATCTGGCGTTGGTCCGCCCGGCGGCCGACATCTTCGACCCGCGCACCATCCGCGCCTCGATGGGGGCGCTCTTCCAGACGCGCTTCGCTTATTTCGACAGCTTTGGGGAGTATGCCAGCGCGTTTAGCCGCGCCTTCTATCCGCTGATGACTGATGGGGTGACGGAGTTGAGAGATGCGGAGTTCCGGCGGCCGTTCTCGCTCATCTTCGGCAGCGAACGGACTGGTCTGCCCTCGGAGTTTCATTCAGTGGGAACCAGCCTGAGCATCCCGCAACAGCCGGCGATTGATTCGCTCAATTTGCCGGTGGCGGTGGGGATTGCTTTATATGAAGCGACGAAGGGGAGCAGAGGGGCAGGAGAGCAGGGGAGCAGAGGGGCAGGAGAGCAGGGGAGCAGAGGAGCAGAGGGGCAGAGGTGAGTAGACGAGCGATAAAAATCTGCGTCGTCTGCGCTCTATTTGCGTTGGGATTCGTGAATGCACGCCGCTCAACTATTTTTAGGAGACCTTCTAACAAATTCTCCTCTGCCCCCCTGCTCCTCTGCCCCTCCGCTCCTCTGCTAATTCTCGGCCGTTAACTGAATCACATAGTTTCCATTCGGCGGAATTTCAGGCAACGGCCGGTATTCCACAAAGCCACCTGCTTCACTAACTGTAGGTGCAGCCAAATCGCCGTCACCCAATAGGGAAACGGCCGTCACCTCACCCGTCAGCGGCCCTGCTTCCAATTCCAGGCCATAGTTGTCAATCGGCCGTCCGGTCAGGTTCACCAGGACAAGGATTGTCTCATCGTCACTGTGGCGGAGGTAAGCATAGGCGGCGGCGGCATTGGTGCTGACCGGCACCCAGTCGCCAATCCGCAGCGCCTCATGCTCGTTGCGTAGCGCGATCAACCGGCGGTAATGGTTGAGCAACGAATCGGGATCATCATCCTGGGCGGCGACGTTGCGCTCGCGATAATCCTCAAACGGCCGATTCCAGGGGACGCCGGTCGTAAATCCGGCCTTCGCGTCCTCATCCGTCCATTGCATCGGCAGGCGGCGGTTGATGTCGGTGTTGTTCGCCCGCACCCCTTGTTGGCCGATCTCTTCGCCATAGTAGATGAAGGGGACGCCGGGAGAGGTGAGCAGCAGGGTAGCGGCCGTGCGTGCCTTCCCTTCTGAGGTATCCAGTTGCGAGAAAAGGCGGTCCTGATCGTGGTTAGCCAGAAAGGTGGCGTATTGGAGGGGAGGAAAAGCGGTGACCGTCGTTTGCTGCGCTCTGGACAACGCGCGGTTGGAGCCGCCACGCAGGCTGCTAATTGTGTTTAAGGCCAGATCAAACTCAAAGGCAATATCCACGCCGTCGCCAACAAATTCGGCCACCTGGCGCGTTGGCCCCCATGCCTCACCAACCGCAATGGCATCAGGGCTGACATTTTTTAACTGCTGGTGATACGCTTCCATCCACTCATAGGTCGCTCCGGTAAATTCCTGCTGCGTCCCATCTTCAACCAGATGCTTGATCGCATCCAGGCGAAAACCATCCACGTCCATATCTTCCAGCCAGAAACGAGAGACATCGTAGATCGCTTCTGTTACGTCCGGGTTCTCTAAATTTAAGTCGGGTTGAATGTCGGCAAAGACGGCATAGTAAAAGCCATCGGCCGTGCGATGCCAGACCGTCTGGTTCTCCGGCCCGCGATAGCCGGGGTTTTCCTCCTCCCAGATGTACCAGTCGCGATATTCCGAAGCTTCATCAAAGGAGTCGATGAACCAGGGATGCTCTCTGGAGGAGTGGTTGATCACCAGGTCAACGATGACGCGAATGCCGCGTTTATGGGCTTCTTCCATCAAACGCAAAAAGTCCTCATTCGTCCCATATTCATCATCCACCGCGTAGTAATCAGTGGTGTCATAGCCGTGATAGCTGGGCGACTGCATGATGGGCATCAGCCAGATACCGGTAATGCCCAGATCGCTGGTCGTTTGCGGATCACCATCGTTGAGATAGTCGAGCTTTTCGATAATCCCATTGATGTCACCTATGCCATCCCCGTCTGTATCATAGAAGCTGCGGACGAATATCTGGTAAAAGACGGTATCGTTCCACCAGGGATAGCCGTCCGTTCCCTGTACCAGTGGGCCGGCGGGAGCGGGTGTGGGTTCGGGGGCTGGAGTAGGTTCGGCCGTCATCGCTGTTGGCGCTGTTGGTTCTGTCGGTGCTGCCGGTTCTGTTGGTTCCGATACGGCCGTCGGCTGAGCCGGCAGTTCCCTGGCGGCGCACGCTCCGAGGATGAATAGTGCCACGAGTAGCAAAACCAGGCGTATGTTGCCCATTTTCTTCTTCTCCAGATCGTTCATAGCGACGAATTCAAACCAAGTCAAACCAAGACAAACCACCACCAACCACACAAACGATATAACCGTTATTGAAGTCTGTCCGCTTCCACCGTAGATGATAGCAGGACGCTTAGCGGTCTGGCAAACAGCGCTGCCGAGTCCATGTCATTCCTATATCTACACCCCTATCCCACTTTTGTTACCTGGCACATAGGATACGGCCGCCGGACAACCTATACTGAATTTAATAAACCGTATTGGATTAGTTGGATTGGAAATCGGGTTTCTATTTCAAGTCTACTTAGGAGCAGCCTAAAGCTGATACCGATATGCCTCGCTTTTACTGTGACATTACTGAAGAGGGATGGCCTTTTGTTCACTTTTGGGAACACACGGTGGGCAGCGGCCACGCCTCTTTCGGCCTGCGGGCAGATTGGCAAGCGCAATTAAAGCGGTGTCGAGAGGAGCTAGGATTTCAATATGTCCGCTTTCACGGCTTGTTCTCCAATCCAATCGCACCGGTAAGGAAACTGGACGACAAAACGGATTACTCCTTTTTTAATATTGATCGCATTTATGATTTCTTGTTGTCCATTGGTATGCGGCCGTTTGTCGAGCTAGGCTTCATGCCCGAACCGTTGGCATCGGGAAAGAAAACGGTCTTCAACTACGCCGATAATATCACGCCGCCAGCCGATTATGAGGAGTGGAAAGAGCTGGTGCATGAACTGTTGGACCACTGTGTCGAACGCTACGGCCGCGAGGAAGTGCGACGCTGGTACTTCGAGATCTGGAATGAGCCGAATTTGACGGATTTTTGGGGAGGGACCTGGGAAGAGTACCTGAGGTTATATCGCGTATCGGCTGAGGCGATTAAAGCGGTTGACAGCCAGATTAAAGTCGGCGGCCCGGCCAGTTCTCGGAACAGCAACATTGATCGCTTTCTGACCTTTTGCACCGACAACGATGTACCGGTTGATTTTGTCTCTACCCACCACTACCCCGACGATACCTTTGGCGCCGATGACGAGCCGACGGAGTTGAAGCTCTCCAAGAGCATTCGCAGCGTCTTACGGATGCAAGCGCAGGATGTGAAGCGACAGGCACGGGGTAAACCCGTTTTCTACACGGAGTGGAACACCTCGTCAAATCCAAATGAGACTTTGCATGATCAGCCGTATGCAGCCGCTTTCGTAACCAAGACGATCATGGAAGCTCACGGTCTGGTGACTGGCTACAGCTTTTGGACCTTCACCGACATTTTCAGCGAACATTATTTTCCATCCGAGCCGTATCATGGTGGTTTTGGTTTGCTCAATCTCTATGGCATTCCCAAGCCCACCTATCGCGCTTTTCAACTACTCCACCAGCTTGGCGACCGGCAATTATTGGTAGACGGCCTGCATAATACGGTGGATGCCTGGGTAGTAAAGGATAAGAATAAAGTGGATGTATTGTTAACCAATCACGCGCTCCCCCGCCACGACATCGGTACAGAGCAGGTAATCGTCCTCCTGGAAGGGAGTGAGGAGCCTGCTCGTGTCAGCGTGGCGCGAATTGATGAAGACCATGCCAACCCACGCCGCGCATGGCTGGACATGAGAGAACCGGAGTATCTCCAAGAGACACAAGTAGCAGAGTTGAATGGGGCTTCACAATTGGTGTGGGAATCGTTGGAACATGAATATGAGGACGGCCGTCTTAGCTTGAAACTGGGGCTGCCGCCCCACGCGCTGGCGGTCCTCCGCGTTGAATATGAAGATGGTGTACGATGACAATTCTCGCTGATCAAGCAATGCTGGAAGAGATTCAGCGCCGAACTTTCAACTATTTCACCCATTACTGTAGCAACGAACATGGGCTAATCAGCGACACATCGAAGGATGATTCGCCGTGCAGTATTGCCACCACCGGACTGGCACTGGCTTCCTATCCGGTTGGCGTCGAGCGGGAGTTTATCGGCCGGGATGAAGCGGTTGATAGGACCCTACGGACGCTGCGTTTCTTCTCGCAAAGCCCACAAGGCCCACAGCTAGACGCCACGGGCTACCAGGGTTTTTACTACCATTTTCTGGATCGAGTCACCGGACAGCGGGCGGAGCGTTCGGAACTCTCCACAATTGACTCGGCGATGTTGGTGGCAGGGATGTTGACGGCCGCGCAATATTTCAGCGGAGACAGTAAGGAGGAGCAAGAGATCCGCGAACTGGCGGCCGCGCTTTATGAGCGCATGGATTGGCAGTGGATGCTCAATGGCGGCCGTTTGCTGCCGATGGGCTGGAAGCCGGAAAAGGGCTTTCTGCCAGAGCAGTGGGCAGGCTACAACGAGGCGCTCATCCTCTATGTATTGGGCTTGGGATCGCCGACCTGCCCATTGTCAGAGGAGTGTTACAAAGCGTTTACGGAAAGCTACCGTTGGAAAACGGTTTACGAGATTGAATATTTATACGCCGGACCACTCTTCATCCACCAGTTTTCCCACATCTGGATTGACTTTCGCGGTATCCACGACGCCTACATGCGCCAAAAGGCGCTCGATTACTTCCAGAACAGCCGCCGCGCAACCTATGTACAACAGGAATATGCCCACCGCAATCCCCATGACTTTAAGGGGTATTGTGAGTTTGCCTGGGGGATTACCGCTACGGATGGGCCGGGCGAGAGCGTCAGGAAAATTAACGGCAAAGAGCGTCGTTTCTATGCCTATAAAGCACGCGGTGTCCCTTATGGCCCGGATGACGGCACGTTATCCCCCTGGGTATGTGTCGCTTCGCTACCGTTCGCCCCGGAAATTGTCATCCCCAGCATTCGCTATATAGGGGAAACGTATCCAGAAATTCAAACCAAGGAAGGGCTTAGACGGAGCTTTAATCCTACCTTCATGGAGGACGGACAGGCTTGGCAGGCAGACGGCTTGTTTGGCCTCGACCAGGGGCCAATCGTGCTGATGATTGAGAACTACTTTACGGGCCTGATCTGGCGGCTCATGCGCCACTGTCCAGCGATTGTTAATGGTCTGCAACGGGCGGGGTTTACGGGTGGTTGGCTGGGATGAAGGTGTGGGTGTGTGTGGGTGTGTTGGTGTATTGGTCTATTGGTGTAGTGCGTAATCGTACCAATACACCAATAGACCATTACACCGATACACCAATGACCAACGGAGATACAAGAGATGTTATGGAATAAAAAGCCTGAAGTTGTGGTCATCACCGGGGCTTCGGCCGGGGTTGGTCGGGCAACGGCGCGAGCCTTCGGCCGCCGGGGAGCGCATATCGGCTTGCTGGCGCGAGGCGAAGAAGGCTTGCAGGCCGCCAAACGAGAAGTGGAAATCGCCGGAGGAAAGGGGGTTGTCATTCCCACCGATGTGGCCGAGAGTGACCAGGTAGACGCAGCGGCCGAAGCCGTGAAAGCGGAGTTCGGTCCGATTGACATCTGGATCAATAATGCGATGGTTTCCGTCTTTTCGCCGTTTAAGCAGATGACGGCCGAGGAGTTCCAGCGCGTTACCAGCGTCACCTATCTCGGCTATGTCTATGGCACGATGGCCGCCTTGCGCTCTATGCTGCCGCGCAACAAAGGCACCATCGTGCAAGTCGGTTCGACGCTGGCTTATCGCGGTATTCCGCTACAGTCCGCCTATTGCGGGGCTAAGCACGCCGTTCAGGGCTTTACCGAGGCGGTGCGAACGGAGCTGATGCACGACAACAGCAAAGTGCATCTGACGATGGTGCAGCTACCAGCGCTGAACACACCTCAATTTGGCTGGGTGAAGAGCCGTCTACCAAACGAAGCACAGCCAGTGCCACCGATTTACCAACCGGAGGTAGCGGCTGAAGCCATTGTCTGGGCCGCCCACCACAAGCGGCGGGAAATGACGACCACCTTTGATACGTTCCTCGCCCTCTGGGGCAACAAGTTCATCCCCGGACTGGCTGATTGGTATCTATCTCGCAACGGCTATAAGTCGCAGCAGACGGACGCGCCACGCGATACGACTCGGCCGCACAATCTCTGGGAGCCTGTCTCCGGCGATCATGGCGCACATGGCGAGTTTGATGACCAGGCCAAAGATAGTAGCTGGCATTTGGAAGTTAACAAACGTCTAGGCACGATTGGCCTGAGCGCATTAGGGCTTGCGACGGCCGGACTGATGTTGTTTCGCGGTCGCGGCGATGAGATTAGAGATTAGGAGATTAGAGGCCAAGAGATTGAGGAATTGAGCGACTACAGCGGATGAGAAAGAAACGGATGCGAAGACGTATCATCTGTTTATTCCTTTATTCGGTGTAGTCAACTATTTTCATAAGGAGTTGATCATGCCAACGACAAGACCACAAAAGGCGCAACTGGTCCCCAGCGAGGAAGCATCGGCCGAGCAGTTGCGGATGGCCCAACGGCAGGGGCGTGTATTGGGAGAAGCACTCGACCACATGATGAATGAAGTGGTGGATGATAGCCAGCAAGTGGAAGCCGGGCCATATCTGGTCGCCTATGCAATTGAAAAGGCGGAAGGGATGTGGATGCCGGAGAATGGCGAACTCGTCTGGCATGAGCCGGAAGAGGAGAACATCCATCTGGAAGTGGCGGTGCGGGACGCGGCCGACGGCCGTTTCATCCCTGGCCTGACCGTCCACGCCCGCTTTGTGGATAGCCAAAACAACGACGCCGGGATGCACGAAGTGCCATTTATCTGGCACCCCTGGTTGTATCATTACGGCCGTAATTGGAAAGTCCCCCAGAACGGCGACTACACGCTCTATGTCCATATTGAAGCCCCTACCTTTCACCGCCACGATCCAATGAACGGCAATCGCTATGGGCAGGATGTGGAGGTGGAGTTTTCGCCGGTCAAGATACAGTAGGATGGGATTAGAGATTGGAGATTAGGAGATTAGGAAATTAGGAGACTGTTATTTGTGTATTGGTGTATTGGTCTATTCCATGAATAAACCAATACACCAATACACCAATACACCGATAAACCGCTTACTAAACAGGGTTTATCAAACAAGGAGAACACAACAATGGCTGAAATAGGCTATGCATTATCGAGTGAAGAACATGGTCCGCTGGATTTGGTGAATAACGCCCGGCGGGCAGAAGAGATCGGCTTTGACTTTTTGATGATTTCCGACCACTACCACCCCTGGATTAGTGATCAGGGTCATAGCTCCTTTGTCTGGAGCGTGATTGGCGGCATATCGCAGGTGACGGAACGTATTCGCCTGGGAACAGGGGTGACCTGCCCGATGATCCGCATTCATCCGGCGATCATCGCCCAGGCGGCGGCAACGGCCGCCTGTATGCTGCCCGGCCGTTTCTTTCTCGGCGTGGGAACCGGCGAGAACTTGAACGAACACATCTTTGGTGACCGCTGGCCGCCCCATGACATCCGCCTGGAGATGTTGGACGAGTCGATCCACATCATGCGTACCTTGTGGGAAGGGGACACGGTCAGCCATTGGGGAGATTACTACACCGTCGAAGATGCACGTGTTTTCGACATCCCCGATGAACCGATTCCGATATTTGTGGCTGCCTATGGCCCGAATACGATTGAGTTTGCCGGAAATGTAGGGGATGGGGCAGTTGGCTTGTCCACCGACCCCAAAGACATCAAGCTATTTGAAAAGTCCGGTGGCAAGGGTAAGCCCAAAGCGGGACAGGTCGCCGTGTGTTATGCGGAAAGCGAAAAGAAGGGACGGCAGATCGTCAAAGAGATCTGGCCGACTTCTGGACTGGGTGGTGAGCTGTCGCAAGAGCTACGCACTTTTGTCCACTTCAAACAAGCGGTGGAACCGCTGACGGAAGAGCAGATTGTCGGCGAGATGCCCTGTGGCCCTGATCCCGAAGTCCACATTAAGGCGATTCAGGAAAAGATAGACGCCGGTTTTGAGATGGTCTATCTACACCAGATCGGCCGTGACCAGGAAGGCTTTTTCCGCTTCTATGAGCAGGAAATCCTGCCGCACTTCAATAAGGGTCGGCAAACGGCCGGGCGGTCGAATGGCAGGCAACCCACAAGACAACGGGCGGCCGCGAGCAAGGTGAAAGCAAAATGAAAGCACTACGCTGGTACGGTAGAAGCGACGTGCGGGTCGAAACGGTCCCTGATCCAGAGATACTCGATCCACGCGACGCCATTATTAAAGTGACTTCGACGGCCATATGTGGTTCCGATCTCCATCTCTATGACGATGTGATGCCGACCATGAAAAAGGGGGACATCATCGGCCACGAGCCAATGGGGGAAGTTGTCGAGGTGGGTAGCGCAATTACAAATTTGCAGATTGGCGACCGCGTGGTTGTGCCTTTTACCATCTCTTGCGGCCAATGCTTTTTCTGCCGGAAGGAGCTGTACTCCCTCTGTGACAACTCGAATCCCAACGCAGAAATTGCTGCGACCGCGATGGGCCACTCTCCCGCCGGACTGTTTGGCTATTCACATATGATGGGCGGTTATCCTGGAGGACAAGCGGAGTACTTGCGCGTCCCCTTTGCCGACGTTGGGCCGGTCAAAATTCCGGACGGATTGCCGGATGAAAAGGTCTTGTTTCTCTCCGATATTTTGCCGACGGGTTATATGGCGGCCGAAAATGCGGAGATTGAACCGGGTGACACTGTGGCCGTGTGGGGGTGTGGCCCCGTTGGCCTGCTGACTATCCAATGTGCCTGGTTGTTCGGCGCGGGCCGTGTGATCGCCATTGATCGCCTGCCGGAGCGTTTACAGATGGCTGAAGCGTATGGTCAGGCGGAGACGATCAACTTTGATGATGAGAGTGTCGGCGAACGCCTGGAGGAGATGACCAACGGCCGTGGCCCGGACCGCTGCATTGATGCGGTGGGGACAGAAGCACATAGCACCGGCGCGGTTGATGCAGTAGTTGATCGGGCAAAGCAGATGGTGCGGCTGGGAACGGATCGGCCGCATGTCTTACGCGAGGCGATCTATAACTGTCGCAAGGGTGGCACGGTCTCCGTCCCTGGTGTCTATCTGGGCTTTCTCGATAAAATCCCGTTTGGCGCGGCGATGAACAAAGGATTGACGCTGAAGATGGGGCAGACGCATGTGCAACGCTATATGCGGCCGCTACTGGAACGAATTCAAAGCGGGGAGATTGATCCATCCTTTATCATCACCCATCAATTGTCCCTGGACGAAGGGCCAAAGGGGTATGAATTGTTCAAAAACAAGGAAGACAATTGTGTTAAAGTCGTGCTGAAGCCATAGATACTTTAGAAACCGGGTTTTTTCTTAAAAACCCGGTTTCTATCACCGATCATACTCTACTGTCACAGCAATCAACTCTAACCCTGGGTCTAACGAGTTGGCCGTCTCCCCAGAAGTATCCACAATATCCAGGGCGTTCAACCGTCCCTCCTGGCAGGTGGGAGGTAAGTCAATGGTCAGCATGTCGATATATCCGGTCGCGCTCGAATCGCCGCTGAGCGTTCCATCCCACACCTGCTGGACTTGAGGCGCGGCCGTCACCACATTGCCTGCTGCACGTCCTTCGCGGATGTTCTCTCCTAGCCGCAACTCCGTTTCCAGGGCTGGGGTATCGTTGCAATGGGCGATGATACGGCCGATCACCACCCCTTCATGCTGCTGCAAACCCTTTCTGGCGTTGATCAGCGCGTAAAGCCGGTAGGCATTGGGGATGAAGAAGTTCAGCGTGGCTCTAGTCGGATAGCGATTGTCAGGCGTTCCCGCCGCCTGGCTGCGGTAAATCTCGCGCCCAATGCGAAAATCGATCCCTTCAAACGCCGCCTGTCCCAGCGGAGGGGAGTTGAAATCCATTCCACTGTTGGCGATACTGTCAATTGAAACTGGCTGATAAGCGAGTGAGGCGGGTCCGGCCGCAGTCTCCGCATCGGCCGCTGTCGCTACTGGCTCATCCGTTTGCCCTTCCTCTACTTCGCCACTGTCTGACGCGATTGCGGTTGGGGCCGTGCCATTCTCCTCGCGCTGCAAGAGGCCATTGACCAAACCCCAAACCAACGCCAGCACGATCACACCGACAACGGCCGCGCCAATCCAGAGCAGCGGCAACGGCCGCTTCTGGGTTTGGGCTGGTGCTGGCGGCTGTTCCGCTGTTGTTTGTGGGGGTGGGGTACGGGATATGACCGGCGAGGACGGAGGAGGTGTGGATGGTGTGGGTGTGGATGGGGGTGGGGGGTCCGTGGGTTCCACACTTTCCACGACGGTCACCCCTTCTGCCAGCGAGCGATCATATTCAGCAGGGCGTGCGGGTGGGGTGGTCTTTGAAGGGGGCAGACCTACCAAATCAGCTTCTAAAATCGTCGCGCCTTCGTCCAGGGCTTGTGGCTGTGGCGTGGGCGATTTTGTGTGTGGCAATGTGGTCGCGGTTGGCGTAGTCGGCGTGGTTGGCGTGGGGGTGCGTAGTGATTGGGTTGAGTCCGGCTCAGAGTCAACCAGTTGGACAACGGCCGCCACCAGTTCGGCCGCTGACCCATACCGTTGTTCGCGATCCTTGGCCAATGCGCGGCTGATGATCGCTTCCACGTCGGCCGGTAAGTCCGGTTTCAAATCTAGGATGTGGGGGACCGGCTCGGTGACGTGCTTCATCATCACCTGCGCCGGTGTATCGGCGCGGAAGGGAGGATTGCCGGTCAGCATCTCGAAGAGGACGATGCCCAGGGAGTAGATGTCGCTGCGGCCGTCCAGCGCGACCTCGCCGGTCAGTTGCTCTGGACTCATATAGGTCGGCGTGCCAATCCGCGCCCCGGTAATGGTCATCGAACTGCGCGACAGATGGGCAATGCCAAAATCGGCTAGATAGGCGTCGTCGTACTGGTCGAAGAGGATGTTATCGGGTTTCAGATCACGGTGGACAACGCCTTGCGCGTGGGCATGTTCCAGAGCCGCGCCGACCCGTCGTAAGATCGGTATGATCTGTTCAATGGAGAATGGATTGGCGCGGATACGTCCCTTTAAGGAGCCGCCGGTCATCAAGCGCATGACCAGGTAACGCTGTCCCTCCTGTTCACCGAAGTCATAGACTGGCACAATTGCCGGATGGTCGAGCGCGGCGATGGTTTGCGCTTCCCGTTCAAAGCGGGCGACGAGGTTGGGGTTTTGGGTGAAGG
Organism: uncultured Ardenticatenaceae bacterium; assembly: GCA_964410625.1. Lineage (GTDB taxonomy): Bacteria > Chloroflexota > Anaerolineae > Promineifilales > Promineifilaceae > CAYPHY01. The sequence goes on from CAYPHY010000005.1 coordinate 43,945, forward strand.
AGTGGGGCAAGACCTTGATCGCCACGTCGCGGCCGAAACGTGGATCATGGGCGCGATAGACCGCTGCCATCCCGCCACGGCCTAGTTCGGAAATAATTTCATAACGGCCGATTCTTTCCACTGAGGTCACCCGTCCTTCTACTGCCCCTACTATTTCAACATCAGAGCATGAGCATCTACAACGTAGAGCGACTCAATCTCCATCTTTGGAGAACTCCTCTAACTCTTTCTCCCATTGGGTAGCTGCTTCATCTATGTCGGCCAACAACTTGCCTTCTCAACTGTAAGTGACTGACTTCCAGTTTACACCAAACGGCCGTTTCTCCCAAGTGTGTGATTCTTCATTCCTGCCTTCGTCCGTCTCTGGTTCTTGCTGTAAAACGCTCGATGTCAGGTTGATAGGCGGCCGATCAACTTCTATGCGGAGCGGCACGACTGGTTGCCAAACTCAATTGGCTCTCTGATTTAGAATATTTCATCAATCTAATAGAGCCAATTTCCTTGTTTCTCTCCTTGCTGCCCATTAGAATAAGAATAGTTACAACATTTGAAGTTATTCGGAGGTATCTAATGAGTATGAATGGGCATGGTAGCAATGGACAGGTCGAGAGCGGTAGCGTGACTGTGAAGCGCGGCCTGGCGCAGATGTTGAAGGGTGGGGTGATCATGGATGTGGTCACGCCGGAACATGCGGTCATTGCCGAAGAGGCAGGGGCGGTGGCGGTGATGGCGTTGGAGCGCGTCCCGGCCGATATTCGCGCCAATGGTGGCGTGGCTCGCATGTCTGATCCAGGGCTGATCCGCGAGATTATGGCTGCGGTATCCATTCCGGTGATGGCCAAGGCGCGAATCGGGCATTTTGTGGAGGCGCAAATCCTGGAAGCGATTGGCGTAGACTATGTGGATGAGAGCGAGGTATTGACCCCGGCCGATGAAGCGTATCATATCAACAAACATGATTTTAAGATCCCCTTTGTTTGCGGTTGCCGTAATTTGGGTGAGGCACTGCGGCGTATTGGCGAAGGGGCGGCGATGATCCGCACCAAGGGGGAAGCGGGAACGGGGGATGTGGTTGAGGCGGTGCGCCATGCACGCACGGTGCTGGGCGATATTCGTCGTTTGCAAATGATGCCCGACGAGGAGCTGATGACCTATGCTAAGGAGATCGGCGCACCATATGAATTGGTGAAGGAGACGAAGGCGCTCGGCCGTTTGCCGGTGGTCAACTTTGCCGCTGGTGGGATCGCAACCCCGGCCGACGCGGCGTTGATGATGCAGATCGGCGTGGACGGTGTCTTTGTCGGCTCCGGTATCTTTAAGAGCGGTAACCCGGCCGCTCGCGCTAAGGCGATTGTCGAAGCCACGACCCATTTCCGCAACCCGGAAATTCTGGCTAAGGTCAGCGAGAACCTCGGCGAGCCAATGGTTGGCATCAACGTCAGCAGCCTGGCCGAAGGGGAGCAGTTGGCGGTGCGGGGCTGGTAAATGGTTATCGGTAAGCCGTGAGCGGATAGAAGATTGGAAACTAGAGATTGGGAGACTGAGAGACTAGGCGATAAAAAATCCGATTACTGTTTACCGATTACCGCGCATTGCTGACTGAAAAAGGTGACGTATGGCAATCAAAATCGGCGTCCTGGCTTTGCAGGGGGCTTTTATTGAGCATGTGCAGATTTTGCGCGGGTTGGGTGTGGAGGCAGTGGAAGTGCGGCTGCCACAGGAGCTGGAGGGGTTAGATGGGCTGATCATCCCCGGTGGCGAAAGCACGACCATTGGCAAACTGGCCGTGCAGTATGGGCTGGTGGAGACACTGCGTGACTTTGCGGCGAACAAGCCGGTCTGGGGTACCTGTGCGGGGATGATCGTGATGGCGAAAGAGATCGGCCGCGATCAGCCCCTCATTGGTGTGATGGATATTGTGGTCGAACGCAATGCCTTCGGCCGTCAGGTGGATAGCTTCGTGACGCCGCTCGACGTTCCGGTGCTGAACAATGGGGAAGCGCGGCCGTTTCCAGCGGTGTTTATCCGCGCTCCGCGCCTGGTCGAAGCGTTAGGGGATGCCGAGGTGATCGCGCGGTTGGAGGACGGCACGGCCGTTGCCGCACAGCAAGGGGAGTGGTTGGTGACCGCCTTCCATCCCGAACTGACCGGCGATCCTCGCTTTCACGAATACTTTGTGCGCCTGGTGCAGCAGAGAAAAGAAGCGTAACCACGGATTTTTACGGATTAGACGGATAAACGCGGATCTCTTTTTGATCCGTGTTTATCCGTCTAATCGTGTTTTCCTAAGGCTGCTCGGCCGCGTCTTGCACGTCGAGCAATTCAACATCGAAGATCAACGTTGCGCCGGGGGGGATGACACTCCCTGAGCCGAGCGCACCATAACCCAGGTCGGCAGGAATACGTAGCTGGCGTTTGCCACCCACTTTCATCCCTACCAGCCCCTCGTCCCAACCAGGAATGACCTCGCCATTGCCCAGGGTTAAGGTGAAGGGTTGACCCCTATCCAGCGAACTATCGAACTTCAAGCCGTTGGTTAGCCAGCCGGTGTAGTCAACGGTCACAAGCTGGCCTGTTTCCGCTTCCGCCCCATCCCCTTCTTCAATATCGAAGTATTGCAGGCCGGTGTCGGTGGTGGTGTAATCATCCTCATCCACCTCAGTGGGGAGAACCAATTCTCCCATTTCCAGCAGTTCGATCTCCATGATCAGTGTCGCGTCGGGTGGGATTCGGCCGCCTCCCTGTTCTCCAAGGGCCAGTTCAGGGGGAATGACAAGCTGGCGACGGCCGCCGACCTGCATCGTCGAGACGCCTTCGTCCCAACCAGGGAACACAGAGGGATCGGCGTTCAGGTTATATTCGAGCGGTTCGCCAAACACTGCGGTAGAGGCCAGGTATTCGCCACTCTCCAACCAGGCCGTGTATTCGATGGTCACGGGCTGCCCTGGTGCAGGCATGTCCCCTTCGCCCACTTCGATATCGTAATATTGCAGGCCGCTGTCGGTGGTTTCGTAATCGCTATCAGCCACCTCTGCCGGGACGGGGGGTTCCATGACGGTAAGCAGCTCAACATCCATAATGATGGTCGCTCCCGGTGGAATCATCGCCCCTGCGCCCTCGTCGCCAAAGGCCAGATCAGAAGGAATGGTCAGGCGGGACTTGCCTCCCTCCTTCATCATGCCCACGCCTTCCTTCCAACCGGCGAATAGATCAACATCGGTGAGCGTTGCCGTTACCGGTTGCCCCTGGGTATAGGTATCGGCAAAGACTGTGCCATCTTCCAGGCTGCCAACAATATGCATAATGACAATATCCCCCTCATTAGGGGTGGGGCCGGTCCCTTCGGTTATCTCGGCAATTTGCAGCCCACTGGCGGTTTCCGTGGTGGGGCCGGTCGGTTCTTCGGCCGTTGTTGGCGCGGTGACTTCTTCACCCGTGCTGCTTTCTTCTGATTCAGCCGCTGTCTCTGCCTCAAACTCCGTAGATTCACTGGTTGTTTCCGCTTCTTCGCTCTGCGGGGCAGGCGCGGCTGGCCCGCAGGCCATTAGCAATAAGGCCAGCACAAGGCTAAGCCAGACGGGCAAAAATGTCCGTTTGATCATCGTTCTCATTCTTCGTTCTCTCCAGGCGGTCGATTTTTTGGGGAAGATCGGCCGATAGTAATTATATTGGTTGGTATACTAACGCTTGTTATTACTCTTAGGCAAATAACCCAGCAATTTCTTAGAAATCGTTGTTTGAGAGGGTTACGCTGATGCCGCTGATTAAACGCAGATGACGCGGATACTACTGTTGGTCATTACGTGCCTGGAAATTGTGACAATGTGGGTTTCCGTGTACTATCGGCTGGCATGGCAGATAGGGAACGGGCCAGGGATAGATTGTGGTTGCGACTGTTGATGGTGGCCGGGTTGCTGCTCTTTTTTGCGCTGGCGGCCGATACCGCGCGGCAAAAGTCGCCGACGAATGACGAACCAACCCATCTGGCGCGGGCAATCGCCATCTGGCAGCGGGGGGATTTACGGTTGCAGTATGAACACACGCCATTGAGCCACTGGTTGATTGGCCTGGGCTTGCTGGGTGAACCCACCATCCCACGCATCGAGCAGTTGCCGGGTTGGGCGGCGGGTGATCGGCCGACGTTGGCCGAGGCGTTGTTTTGGCAGAGCGGGTTGGAGGTGGAACGCGTATTGTTTCTCGGTCGTTTGGGGATCGTCTGGCTGGCGTTGTTGGGTGGGGCAGTTGCGATGTGCTGGACGATGATAGCGGCAAGAGATTTATTAAAGATAGGGACGCGGCATGCATTCGCGAATGCCAACGCAGACGAACGCGGACGTCTGCCGCTCGCGTGGTTGCGGGTGGGGTCTGGCTTGCCAGTGTTAACGGTGGCGACACTGTTTGCCGTTTCGCTCAATTTCCTGGCTTCGGCCGCGCTGGCAACGACGGACACGGCCGCCGCCGTCACCTATCTGGCCTCTCTGTTTAGCTGGTGGCACTATTGGCAGCGGCCGAGCTGGTCGCGTTGGTTAGCAGCAGGGATTTGCCTGGGGCTGGCGTTGGCGGCCAAGCTGACCGGGGCGTTGTTGGTCCCACTGTTGTTGCTATTGGGGTTGCTTCATCGCGGAGAAGGTAAGCGGCGGCCGTTGCTCCTTTGGGCGAGTCTCTTGCCGGTGGCAGGACTGGTTGTCTGGGCGGTTTACGGGTTTGAGTGGGGAGCGTTGTCGGGAAGTACTTTACCTGTCCTTGCGCCGACATATTGGCAGAGTTGGCGCGATGTCTTGCGCCACGTGGATGGCGGCCATCCTGCTTATTTCCTGGGCGACATTTCCAGCGAAGGGTGGTGGCTCTACTTTCCGGTCACGTTCCTGATCAAAACGCCGGTTCCAACGCTGTTGTTGGCTGGTCTGGTACTTGTCTGGGCTATTGCTAATAGAGGGAGAGGGGATAGAGAAAAGTCACAAAGGCACGAAGGCACAGAAGTTGGGTTGGTCGTGTTTTGTGGATTGGGCGCGGCCGTTGTCTTTGCCGCGGCCATCGTCAGTCGCTTGAATATCGGCTATCGTCACATCTTGCCGCTGTTGCCGTTGTTATGGGTGATGATTGCCGTTGTGGCCGTTCCCTGGTTGGCGGCGTGGCGCGGCGGCCGTTGGTTGTTGGCTGTGGCTTTGGGCTGGCTTGTCCTCGGCGGCTTGCGCCAGCATCCCCACCATCTGGCCTACTTTAATGAACTGGTCGGCGGCTCCGCACAGGGGTACCGTTATTTAAGCGACTCAAATCTCGATTGGGGACAGGATTTGCGGCTCCTGGCTGATTATGCCCGGCAGTATCGAGCAGAGACAGGCGAGGAATTGCTCTATGCCTATGGCGGCACGGCCGCCCCCGGCTACTATGGCCTGAATACCGCTTCGTTGTCCGGGCCGGATGGTTTCGGTCTACCCACCTTTGCTGCGGCCAATCCTGCGCCGGGACGCTACGCGCTCAGCGCCGGTCAATGGCAGGGGCTGTTGCCGGAAGGGGATTTGTATGATTGGTTTCGCAGGCGGGAAGTCAGCGAAACGTTGGGCTATTCGATCCTGATCTATGAAGTGGCACAGCAGGCAGAAGGGGAATGGATCGCCCATTGTCTCTCTCCGGCGCCGTTGCTGGAGGCCGACACGGCCGAACGGCTGGTGGGTCAGAGCGGTCTGCGCCATGTTGGCTTCGATTGCCGCCAAAGCTGGGTCTTTCCAGGCCAGGATACGCCAGGGTGGTATATTCTTCCGCTAGACGAGACAACGAATTGGTTTACAGAGGGAGCAGAGCAGATGGTAGAGCTTGTTTATCGCCACCGGCCGACGGCCGCCGCGCCGGGCTACAAGGTCTATTACTATCCCGCCAGCGGAGAGCCAGCGGCAGTCTTTCCGGCTGAAGGAATGGCGGATGTGCAGGTAGAGGGAGCGACGGCCGCTTTACCGGCCGCGATTGGGCCATACCTCTCCTTACAGCGTTATCGCCAGACAGAGGGGGAGTGGTGGGTGCTTTGGGAGGTGCAGACAGCATCGGATGAGCCATTATCCTTGCTGGCCCATCTGTATCCCGAAGGGGGCAGCACGCCGATTGTGGCCGATGGGTTGGGGTATACGGCTGATCAGTGGCAAGCGGGCGATCAGTTCATCCAACGCCATCTGTTTGAGGAGGCGGTCGGAGGGCAATATTTGGAAACGGGTGTCTATAACTTTCTAACCCAGGAGCCGGTCGGCCCGCGTGTGCGGCTGTGGTTTATTACTATTCCTTAAGCCCGATCGGGAGATAGATTAGAGAGGGAGCGTTAACGATGAATTGACTTGTGCCGGGTGCGTCGCCGAATGGGCTGCCATCGAGGTTGACCGAATTGCCCGCGCCATAGAGAATCGCCATCCCTGGTTCATCGGGAGCTGTCCAGGTGAAGGAAAAAGTGACCACTCCATCCTCGTCAACCTCTTTTGGCTCTGTGTGGGTCAACTCTTCGGTTGGTGTTCCATCGTTCAATATCCAGGGCATGAGTTGCACATCCGTTGCGCCGGGGGGAGGGGCTAGTTCGCCACCGGTGGCTGAGACATTCAGCCCTCCGGCTACTTCCTGTCCGCCAACTATGCGTAATGTATAAGTGGCCGTTTCGCCGGGGGCAACGGCCGTTGGCCCATCAATAGAGACGCTGGGGGTTTCGCCGCCGCTGTGGCAGCGGATGCAGGTGAAGCCATTGCCGGAGTTGGGGTTGCCTGATACACCCACACGGCCGCCGCTGGAAGCCGCCACGACCGCCACACCGACAATACCCACCACGAATAGTGCCAGGAAAAAAACCAATACCAATCGTGTGAGACGAACTTGATTGTTTGCGCTCATGTTACCTCCATACCGGCGAGCATGATAACATTAACGGTCAATGATGACAAAGAGTTTGCGGCTTGCATCTCCGCGCCTGTTATTGGGGATCATCCTAAGCATCCACACGCTGTTGGCAGTTGGCTATAGCCTGACCGTTCCACTGTTTGAAGCGCCAGATGAGCAACTGCACTTCTTTACCGTAGACGCCATTATCCGCGAGCGTCGTTTGCCGGTGGCGTCGTTTGCCAGCCAAGCCCGCCAGGAAGCGGCACAGCCCCCCTTATACTATCTTCTCGGCGCTTTGCTGGTCGCGCCGATCAATAGCGATGGCACAGCCGAGCAACTATGGCTGAATCCGCTGGCTGATCCCGGCAACGAGCGTGGGGACGCTGATGCGGATCCGCCACTGAATATCAATGCCTTTGTCCATACGGCGGCCGAGGCGTGGCCCTGGCGAGGACATGTGTTGGCTGCTCACCTCTTGCGTTTTCTCTCGACGTTGATTGGCGTGGGGACGTTGTTGGTAATCTATGGTTGCGGCCGTTTGCTCTGGCTGCAACGCCCCGGTAATGCGCTATTGGCGACGGCATTGATAGCCTTTCTGCCCCAATACGCCTTTCTGCATGGGGCGATCACCAATGATCCGCTGATCATCTTTTTTGCGACGTTAGCCCTCTACCAACTGTTGAGAATGGTTAATGGTCAATGGTTAACGGTTAATGGTCAATTATCAATTGCCAATTCACAATTCATAATTCTAGGACTAATTATTGGTCTGGCGATGCTGTCCAAGACGGCCGGGCTGTTGTTGCTTGTTTTTGTTGGCGGATATGTTTTTGTGCTGATGTGGCTCCCCGCGAGAGAGCTAAAAGGCTTGGGGCGAGCGCTTGGGGCGGCCGCGCTGGTTGTCATCCCGGCGTTGCTCGTGGCGGGTTGGTGGCTGTGGCGGAATTGGCTTTTATATGGGGATGTTACGGCCGCCAGTCAGTTTGTCGCTTTGGCGGGGGGAGAACGGCCGTTTACGCTGCGCCAGGTGTGGGGGGAGATGGACAGAGTGTTGTTTTCCACCTTCGCCTACTTTGGCTGGATGAATGTTCGCGCCCCACAATGGGTCTATGTTGGCTGGGGCGGGGTAGTGATCGTGGCTGGTTTGGGGTGGTTGTGGAGAATAGTAGAGGAGCAGAGGGGCAGAGGAGCAGGGGAGCAGGGGAGCGGAGGAGCAGAGGGGCAGAGGAGCAGGGGAATAGGGGAGCAGAGGGGGTGGAGGGGGTGGTTGTTAGGATTTGTAGGGCATCCGGGGGTGATGTTGGGGGGATGGTTTTTGTTGGTGTTTGTTGGCTGGTTGCAGTTTATGTTGCGGACCCCGGCCGACCAGGGACGATTGCTCTTCCCGGCGTTGCTGGCGATGACGGCCGCGGTGACGGGTGGGCTGGCGCGTTGGCCGCGACCCTGGACACAAGTGGCGGCCGTCCTCTTCGCCCTGCTCACCTCCGTTTACTGCTTGTTTGGCGTGGTCCGGGCTGCTTATGCCGTTCCGCCGACCGTGAGCGCACTTCCGGCGGAGGCAACGGCGTTGGAAGTGGAAATGGCCCCCGGTCTGGAACTCGTCGGAGCGCAGATCGAGACGACGGCCGCCCGCCCCAACGAATGGGCCTGGGTGACGCTCTATTGGCGGTCAAGCGCAATGTATGTTGAAGAGGACGCACCCATTGTACAGCTTGATCTCTTCGGCCGTGGTTTCCATCTCGCCGGGCGGCAGCTCGCCTATCACGGCCGCGGGCTTTACCCCCTGCCGCTCTGGCCGTTGGAGCAAATTATCGCCGAGCGGGCGGCCGTGCGGCTCTATCCCTGGGCGGAAACACCAGGGCGAGGGCGGTTGGCGGTGTCGTTGGTGACGGCCGAGGGCGAACCCTGGCCGCAGGCTAATGGAGAGGGGGAAGGTATATCCATTGGTGAGATTAAGCTGCAACCCAGCCGTTGGCCGGAAGTAGAGGGAGAAGTGATGGCTCGCTTTGGCGAGGGGATTGAACTGGTGGAAAGCGAGATCACCCCCCTGCAAGTCGCTCCAGGGGAAGCCGTGGAAGTGGGTCTGCGTTGGCGGGTGACGGCCGCGCCGCAAGTCCATCTCCATACCTTCGTTCATCTTGGCGACCCAACCCAGGCTCCGTTGGCCCAACATGATGGGCCGCCGTTGGGGGATGAGTATCCCACCTGGTTGTGGGAGGCGGGGGAGGTGATCGAGGATCGGGCAACGTTGTTGTTGCCTTCCGACTTGCCCCCAGGCCAATACCCGCTACATGCCGGTTTCTATGCGCCGGACAGCGGCACGCGCCTCCCCTTGTTTGTTGAAGGAGAACGACAACTGCTGGACGCTTTGCAAATCGGGTTTGTAACTGTTGAGTGAATCGCTTGAGGAGCCAATATTTAACGCAGAGGCGCAGAGATACGGAGACGCAGAGACTCTTAATTTAATTATCTCTGCGCCTCTGCCTCTCTGCGTTTTAAAAGTTATGCGTTGGCTAACTAACCTGGTATTAATGAACGATGATCCGGTACAGTGTGTTTTTGTTGCCTGGTATTCGGCCGCTGGCGTAAAGCTCGCCATTCATGTCCTCACCAAAGGTGGTGATGAGCATGTCGGTGTGTCCAACCAATTGCGCACGCCAATCGCCTGAGATTGCGCCATCTGCTGGTTTGCTCAGCGTCCACAGGCTGCCCTGGCAAAAGTCGGCGAAGAGATAGCGGCCGTACAGTGGTGGATATTGCTGCCCACGATAGACCAGGCCGCCGATGACCGCGCACATGTTGGTATAGGCTGAACTGTACTCATAGACGGAAAAGGTATATTCCGCTTCCGGGTCACAGTCAGCGGCAACCGGTGAAAAGTGGCGGCTATAATCTTCGCGCCCTTCGTAGCAATGCCAGCCAAAATTCACGCCTCCCGTTGAGTCCCCTGGCAGGTGATTGATCTCCTCGCGCAAGTTTTCGCCCACATCACTGATGTAGAGATCGCCCGTAAGCGAATCAAAGTTGATCCGCCAGGGGTTGCGCAAGCCGCTTGCCCAGATTTCCGCACAACCCGCGCCTCCAACATAGGGATTATCCGCTGGAACAGAGTAGTTGGCCTGTCCACAATCGGGCGGCCGTCCCCTCTCCGGGTTGACATCAATACGGAGGATCTTGCCCAGCAGCGTGTCGAGGCGTTGCCCATGATTGTTGGGATCGCCGGGTTGTCCATTGGCGGAAAGGGGGCCGCCATCCCCCAGGGAGATATAGAGATAGCCATCGGGGCCAAAGGCGAGATCGCCGCCATTATGTATACGGCTTGGGCTGCCATCAACTTGGGGCTTGGGGACAGTGAGTAGATGGACCACGCTATTGGGATCGGCCGTGTTTGGCGTTTTGGGCGACACAAAAAAGCGTGCCAGTCGAATATGGGAATCCAGATCGGTATAGCTGATGTAAAAATAGGGGACTCTGGGAAACCGGGGGTGAAAAACCAGCCCCAATAAACCTTGTTCCCAATTTTCCAGCGCCACCTTTCCCCGCCAATCGAGAAAAGGGACAGGTTCGATCTGACCATCGGGATAGACGATGCGAATGATCCCCTCGCGTTGGACGATAAACAGGCGGCCGTCCGCGGGAATATGGGCTATGTCGGTAATCGTATCCGTATCAAATCCGGTGGCAAAGGGTTCTAGTTCGAGGTGTAGCTGGTCGGAATGAACAACGAACGGCAGATAGAAGTCACGGGCTTGTTTTGCCGCACTTTGGGTGGCGTTGCTAGAGGCGTAGAGGGTAAGGAGGCTGAAAAGCAGGCAGAAGCCAAGCGATCGTTTGATCGGCTGTCTGTGAGTGAGGCCAGGGTACTTCAATTTTCCTCAACAATAATATGGTATAGGATATTGGGTTCGGTGGCCTGGTCGGGGAGCCAGGCTCCGGCATAGAGTTCGCCATCGGCCGCCTCGCCAAAGGTGCTCAGGAAAACACCCGTCTCGCCCGCTGGAGCGACCTTCCACTGATTATTCTCATCCCGTGCCATTGTCCAGGTGCGGCCGGTGCAGAAATCGCCATAGAGATAACGGCCGTAGAGCAACGGAAAGCGATCACCACGGTAGACAAAGCCGCCGACGACCGAGCAATCGTTGTTGGAATGATCATAAAAGTAGACTGGGAAGGTGTATTGCGTTTGCGGGCTGCAATGGGAGGCCAGTTGGGGATGAATGACTGTATAGTCGTCTATCCCTTCATAACAATGCCAGCCATAGTTGGCTCCCGCGCCGGTTCCGGCCGGTTGGAAGTTGATCTCTTCCGCCATCCACTCGCCGACATCGCCAATATAGAGGTCGCCAGTCAAGCGGTCAAAGCTAAAGCGCCAGGGGTTACGCAGCCCAATGGCCCAAATCTCATCACAATCGCCGTTGCCGAGAAAGGGGTTGCTGGGGGGGATGGAGTAAAACTCACGGCCGCAATCGGGCGGCAACCCGGCGGAGGGGTCAACATCAATCCGCAGAATGGAACCCAGCAGATTGGTGCGGCGTTGGGAATTGTTAAAGGGATCGCCCGGTATGCCGTCCGGCAGGGAAGGATCAGGGCCGCCATCACCCACGGAGATATAGAGATAACCATCTGGTCCAAAGGCCATATCTCCGGCATTGTGGACACGGCTGCGGCCGCCATTGGTGGGGGGTTTATCAATGAGCATCATAAAGCGCGCGCTGCCCTTGTTCCCCTCTGTGGTGCTGCCCGCCTTCAGGCTGAAGCGAGTCAGCCGGATGCGCGAGTCCTCCCCTGTATAGGTGACATAGAAGTAGGGGGTGTTGGGAAAATCGGGATGAAAGACCAGCCCAAGCATCCCTTCTTCCCAATTAACGTTGGACACATCGCCACGCAAATCAAGAAAGGGGGTTGGTTCTACGCTGCCGTCAGGGTTGACGATCAGGATCAGGCCGTTGCGCTGGACAACAAACAGCCGTTCGTCGCCAGCATGGGCGATGTCGGTGATGGCACTGGGGCTGAGGCCGGTGGCAAAGGGCACCAATTTGATCTTCGGCAGCGAAGGGACGCGGACAAAGGGGAGATAGCTATAGGACAGCGCGGCCGAAAGGTCGGCTGGACCAGCGGCCGCGGAGGAGACCGTTTGCTCCGATTGGGCGATAAGCAGGGCCAGCACCGGAAGGAAAAAGAATAGCAACAACAGCGGCGAGCGCGCTGGTAACTGGAATAAGGAAGCGATACGAGACAACATAACTGGCTAACTCCTCAGCAACTGTGACGGCCGATTACACTCAATCAGAATGCCAGTGATTGTAATGAAATTAAACCTAATGGCAATATAAGCTAGAAGTTGCGTGTTTGCCCTGTTCCACCCCTTGTTGCTATGGTCCAGCCCCTAATTCAACCACGAGAGGCTCTGTCACACCGCCCTTGATCCCATAGTAGTTATCAAAGGTGGCGATGATGTGATTTAGCCCACCGTTGGGATGGGAGCGGCTGAGAACGACTGGCACGGCCGCGCGGCCGTCTGCCCCCAATGCGCTGCTATATTCGAGGAAGGTCAGCGCATTATTGGCCTCAAAGGGTTCAATATTGAAGCCGCCACCGGGAACACCCTCTGTAAACAGCCCGCCCTCGATGACCAACAGATGCACCGGCTGCCCTGGCGGCCCGTCAATTTGGACGGTGTAGTTGGGATTCGTCGTAACCTGGGGGTTGGCGGCGGTGACAAGCGGGGCGACGGGCAACCCGGCCTGCACATGGGCGATGGCCCCACAAGGTCTTTCTGGCTCCGGCATTCGATAGAGATGATTGGTCAATAGCTGTCCATCTTCGAAGGTGACGGTGACGGCCGCGCCGATCATCTCCAGCCCACAGATGCTACCCGCTTCGTTTGGCCCTGGTGCGCCCACGCCGCGAATGCTGTTCGGATCAACATCAACCGAGAAGGTGAAGCTATCGCCGGGGTCGAAGCTCTGAAAGCGCAGATTCAGAATATCATAACCGCCGCCTCGTTCCCCGGCATAGTCGTGGCCGCTGAACGACAGGCCAACGCGGCCGTCTACCGTCACATCTTTAGCCAGCGTATCGCCGCCATTGCCAAAGGGGTCGAAGATGATGTCGGGGAAGACGGCCGTGCTTAGATCAATACTCACCTGGCTGATGCGCTCCCCATTGAGCGACCCGTTTTCGAGGATGAAGGAGCCGGTGTTAAAGGTGCTGCCATTGATCGGTTGCAGAGGCGTTACGGAGAGAATGGCGGCCGCGCTGTAGGGGAATGGTGGGGGTGTGGCTGGTGGCGTTGGGGTAAAGTCATACTGTACGACGGGTAAGTAGCCAGCTACCGACGATGGCGTTGAAGATGGCGTTGTGGTAATAGCAGCGGATTGGTTGCTATTGGCGAGTGCGGGCCAGCCAATGAGTATCATCACAGCAAGGGTGATCACGACAATCAAAACGCCAACTGGCGGATAAGGCTTCCTCATCTTCATCTCTCCTGAAAATCGTTACGCAGATGACGCGGATAAAACGCGGATGACGCGGATTTGAGGTTTTTCTTTGCGTCCTTTGCGCCTTTGCGTGAGCTAAAGTATAGCAGTTATTCTTCCTGGACGGGCAGGAGGACGGTGTTGTTGGGCAGCGGCCGTCCATCCTGGCTGGCGGTCAGCCGTTGGCCGGTGAAGCGGTCGTACAGGCCAATGAAGATTTGGTATGGCCCGGCGGCGGTTTCGGCCAGCGGTATGGTGTGGCTGTCGCGGACCACATCACCCGCTTGCCAGATCGAGGTTGGGCTGCGGTTGCTGTTGGGTGGTGCGTCTTGCTGGGCGACCAACTGCCCATTCTGGTCGAGAAGGTGGACAAACACGGTGTAGTCGGTGTTTGTCTCCGCTTGCGCCTCCCACCAGAGGATGACCTCGATTTGGTCGTTTTGCTGCCTGGCCTCGGCGGCGATCAATTGTGCCAGCGAATCAAAGCGCACCGGCGAACGGAGGCCGCCCGCTGTTGGCGAAAGCGGCGACGACGGCCGCAACACCACATCCCCGGCAAAGGGGGGATCATCCACTACCTGACCGGCAATGCTTACCGGCAGAGGGCGGCCGTCCTCCACCACCCAGACGGCAACGGTCGCGCGGGTTGGCCCGTTTAGCTCCCCATCCATGACTAGAGTCAATTGGTCGCGATAAACATCCCCCGCTCGCCAGCCGCGTGTGGGGTTGAGTCCGCCTCCTGGATAGCTGTTGTGTTCACTCAGTTTTTCCCAATCCTGTTGTCCGGCTGCCAGGAGTTGGGTTGTAATCGTATAGTCATGATCGAGATCATCCAGGCTACGCCAGAGCAGGGTTAGCTCAAAGCTGTCACTTTGGGGGGGTGAAGGCTGGACTTGGGAGGCGAGCAACTCTAGCCGGTCGCCATAGCGATAATGGCGCGGGACAGTGGCCGCATCGGGTGGCAGACAAGCGGCCGTTTCACCCACGCAGCCGGTCGCTATCCGATCAGCCTGGGGGTAAAGCCAGGGTAGATGGGTGAACAAGAGGGCATAGGTGAACAGGAGCGGCAGCGTAGCGGCGATGAGACAGGCTCGCGGCTGCGATTTTTCCGGCCACCAGCGAGCAAAGCCAACGGCCGCCAACCAGGCCAGTGGGGCCATCGCCGGAAGCCACCATCGCCCCTCGGCCACCAACATCCCCGCCTCCTTCACCGTCAACGCCTTCACCGCAAAGTAAAGGTAGCTAATCGCCAAGAATCCCGCCAGCGCCAGGACCGACGGCCGCCCAATCCACGCAAACAAACGCTCTCGCCATCTTTCACCCCCGGCTACCAACTGCTCATTGCTGACCAAACCCCGCTCCCCTGCTCCCCTGCTCCTCTGCTCCTCTGCCCACCCCCGCCACAACCAACCCAACACCATCACGCACAAGGCCATAAACCAGAATAGATAGACCCACGCCGGGCCAAAGCCGATGTCACCCGCGCTCCAATCGAGCCAGAAGGAACGCCAGATGTAGGGCAGGTAAGGCCAGAGATGGCTGAAATCGGCCGGGTTGAGGGCCAGCACGCGGCCGACGGGCAAACTGCCGGAAAGTCCAAGCGTGTCCCGCATCCGAATCGTGTTCAGCACCAGCCAGGCCCCCCAGGGGAGGAGGAGGGCGACGAGGGCAGGGAGGAGGTTGTGTAGTAGCCAGTAGGTGTTGGGTACAACGCTAGTGGGCAGTAGGCGGTGGACAGCGGATAGTTGCCGGGGGGTAGGGGGGTGTTTGGAGTGGGTTAGCAGGCTAAGGGTGAGGATGATGGTGAAATAAGCGAGGACGAAGACGCCGTTGGCTTTGGTGAGGATGGCCAGGGCGCAGACGAGACCGAGGCTAAAGAACCAGACGGCCGACGGCCGTTGCCCCTCCCCCTGTTGTCGTAGTTTGTGCAACAATAGTGCCGCGTAGGCCAGCGCGAGCGTGCTGGTGGCGACGAGGGGCATGTCGTTGTTGACCGCGCCGCTGAGATGGAGAAAGTTGGGTTGGAAGGCGAGCAGGCTGGTCATCAACAATCCAATTTGGGGGGAGTAGAGTTGTTTGCCTGCGCGGTATAGCGCCGCCAGTGACATGGTGCCAAGCAGCGCGGCCGCCAGCCGGCTGGTATAGAGCATGGGCGTAGATTGGGGCGTGGTGTGGACAGTGGGGTTGCGGTTGCCGTGTGGCGTGCTGAGATAGTGGGGGTTTGGTTCGACAACGGGCGGCGGTGGAGGGTTCACGGGCGAGGGTTGGACGGGGATCGCCAACCCAACCAGGGCGGCAAACGTGTAATAAACGGGGGGCTGGTGCCACTCTGTATAGCGGACTTCGCTATTTACCAAACCGCGATTGGGCAAACCGCGAATCTGCCGCATAACGGTGATGTACTCATAGTTGAGTAGCTCATTGGGTGCGGCATGGGCGGGGAGGCGCACGGCCATCCAAACGGCCGCGGCAAAATAGAGCAGGATGAGTATAATTAGGCGCAGTGGTTGATTGGGTTGATTGGGTTGCTTGGTTTGGTGCTGTTGGCGCATGGTCACTGGTTGCTGATGGGCTATTATACCAATATCAAACCGGCAGCAAACCAACCGTAAACGGCCGTGTACTATTGTCGCTCCCGCTTTGATCTGGAGGGTTTGAGGTTAGGAGGTTCGTGAATGGCAGCATTGGAGATTAGAAGATTGAGGGACAGGGAATGAAAGCTTTTGTTACCGGCGCGACCGGTTTTTTGGGGAGTGCCATCGCACAACGACTATTGGCAGAGGGGATGGAGGTCCATGCGCTGGCGCGGCCGTCGTCGGACCGTTACCGGCTGGCGGGTCTGCCCATTACCTGGCACATTGGCGACGTTACCAAACCGGAGACGCTGCACGGGCTTTTTGCCGATATGGATTACGTCATTCATGCCGCCGGGCTGCTCGGCCGCGCCGGTATCTCAGAGCAGACCTATCTGCGCTATAACGCTGAGGGGACGCGCCATGTGTTGGAGGAGATCGGCGCACGTGGCAACGGCCGTTTGCGCCTCATCCATATCAGCAGCGCCGGTGTTTTGGGGCCGGTCCGTAGTCCACATAAATCACATAATCCACATGTGCCGCAGCCGATGGATGAATCATCCCCGCTTGCACCCAGCAACAGTTACGAACGGAGCAAAGCGCTGGCCGAACAGTACGCACGCCAATTTGCCCATGCGGGATTGCCGGTAATCATTGTCCGCCCGGAGTTTGTCTATGGGCCGGGGGATACCCATGTGCTGGGGCTTTTCCAGGCCATCCAGCGCGGCGTTTTCTTCTATATCGGTAATGGGTTGAACACCTGCCACCCGACCTATATTGACGATACGGTGGATGGCCTGCTCTGTTGTCTGCACAACGGCCGTCCCGCAGAGACCTATCACATCACCGGGCCGCGTGCGCTGACCTTTCGCGAATTGGCGGAGACGATTGCCGTGGCGTTGGATGTGCGGCCGCCGCGCTGGCGCGTTCCGGTGCGGTTGGCGTGGGGTGGGGCGGCCCTGCTAGAGGCGGTTGGCAAACTTGTCAAGCGCTCTGTCCCTCTCAGCCGCACCGGGGTGGCCTTCTTCAGCGAATACCGCCACTCCACTTCTACCAAAGCGGCCGACGAGCTAGGGTTCGTGCCACAGGTTGACCTGGAAGAGGGGGTCGGCCGTACGGTGGCCTGGTATCGGGAAAAAGGGCTGTTGTCGTAGGGGGAGTGGTATATCGGTATATCGGTATATTGGTATATTGGTGTAATAGTGTATTGGTCTAATACACCAATAGACCAATACACTACTTCCGCTGGCGAACGGAGCCGTATAAGTACCAGTAAGTGGCTTGGGGATAGGCGGGTTGCCATTCGGTGGGGTAGATGAAGTCGCCGGGGATCCATAGGTTGCGCAAGCGGCCGTCTAATAAGCCCACTTGTTGGGTGATCCGCCCATCTAACTGGTATGGGGGCATGGAGAGGCGGTTGATGATCGCCTCGATCATTAGCCGCACTTCGACGGCCGAGGCGTAGCCGGTGATCGTCCCCTCGTTTACCGCATCCTTCAGATGCTCGTTCCATTGGCGGATTCGCGCTTCCAACTCGTTGTTGGCCTTTGTCTCAAAGCGCACAATACGCTCGTCAAGCGCCTGGTTGACCTGGGTAACGGCCGCTTCCACCCGCGCCTGTTCCTCCTCGCTCAGCAAATCGCGCAACGCCAATAGCCGGTGTTCGCGCATCAAATAGCCGCCCAGCGTCAGGCGGGGCAGCGAGCCGGACAGCGGCCAGAAAAGGACATCGCTATCCAGATAGGTTTCCATCTCCGCCGCCATTGCTTCTAAAACGTCTACATCACGAGACAGTTTTCCATTTCCCGTTGCCATTATTAACGCTACTCCTTCTCTGGGATGACAGGGTGACACGGTGAAGAGGTGACAAGGTGAGCTTTCACCCCTTCACCTTGTCACCCCTTCCACCTCGTCTCAGTTCAGGTATAATAGTTCGCACTGCCACAGAAGGCAACCAACGGGAGATAGAACTATGCAGCGAATGAGGCGGGCGGCAATCTATAAGCTGGCTTCGGCCGCGCACGAAATTGACCTCGATGTGATGAATGGGGTTTTGGAGCGCGACGAAGACGGCCGCTGGCACGTGGGCGGGCATGATCTGGTGAAGTGGCTGGCAAACCATGAGGGGGAAGAGTTGATCGTGGTCTTGGGATCGTTGGCGGATGAACGGCCGATGCAAGTACGTACCTGTCGTACCTGCGGCCGTGACTATACCGACATGGAGTGTCCCTACTGCCGCGCCAACCGCATCCGCCTACGCGGTCATCCGTGATGGTGTAGTAGTGTACCGGTGTATTGGTATATTGGTGTATTAGTCTAATAACCAATATACCAATACATCAATATACAAAAAAAGCCCACCAATAATTTGGTGGGCTTTTCTTATCCGTTTATTTCCCCAACTCGTTGTTGTTTATTGCTTACTCACCAAGCAGGTAGGCCAGGATGTCGGCCATATCTTGTGGGTTGTTGCCCATTGTGGCCGCAAAGGTGTTCGGCATCAGGCTTGGCTCTGTGCAAGCGCCGGTTGGGCAGTCGGGCGCGATATGGTCATTCGGGTAGAGAATGGAGTGGTAGACATATTCCTCGGCACTCATACCCTCTACGCGCGAGCCGCCCTCTTCAGCAATGTTTGCCAGGGACGGGCCGACCGTCGGCGCTTGAGCTGCCTCGTCGTTGGGATTGCCATGACAGGCGGCGCAACCATAGGTCGCCAGGAATAACTGCTCGCCATTGGCGGCATCTCCCGCTTCTTGCCCTTCCAAAAATTCCTCAACCGTTTCCGGCCAAGGGAAGGTGACAACTGGCTGCGAGCAGAGTTCTTCCGATTCCCAATTCAAGACAAAATTGGTCACATTTTGCACCTGATCGGGTCGCAAGGGGCCACCAAACTGGTCCGCCCAGGCGGGCATGACCGCCCCGCGACCAGCGGCCACTGTACGGAGGACAAAATTGTGTTTGCTTCCTTCCCAACCCTGGGCAGCCATGCTGGCGCTAACATCACCACAGAGCAAGCCGTTGGAGTTGAGGGGCAAACCCTGGCAGGGGATGGAGTTGCCGGTGGCGTCAAAGCACGCCTGCGCCGTTCCATCCACACCGTGACAGGTGGCACAGTTGCTGGTGAAAATCTCTGCGCCTTCTTCGATGGAACGTCCCTGGGCAGCGGCCGTGAATCGCTCTAATCTGGCCGGTTCGCGCAGTGCGGCATAGCCAAAGACCATCATCGTCAACAAAAACGCGATGGTGCCAATTAAAATCTTAATCTGCATAGTCGTTGTCCCTCGAAAGAGTGGATAGTGATGTAGTGAATAGTGGTTAGCGACTGCTAGTAAGACAATTTGCTCGTCATTACTATCTAGCTACTAACCACTAGTCACTAACAACTCTTATTAGCATAGCGGCACTCTTCTTCGTAGAGCGAGTCCGCATGTCGGTAGCTAACCCATTCGGTATTGATCATCACTTCGTCCGGCCGTTCAGGATGGGTCACTTCATAGAAGAGGGTCAGCCGCCGCATTCCCTCTTGCACGTCTTCAATACGCAGCTCAGTAAAGGGATCGGGCATGACGGCATCACTGAAGTAATTGTTATACTGAGGCTCGCCATTATCCAGCGTGATAACTTCACATGCTGCCCATTGCGGATCGTTTCGCACGGTGCAACTGTGGCGATGCATGGCCTCGTAATACTCTTCCAGGCCACGTGTGAGATATGGGTTGCCTTCTATTTCTTGATGCGGGAAGTAGGTTCCCGGCACTAAATATTCAAAGGGAATGCCTTTCAACCCACCCGGCCCTTCTTCGGGCAGTAGCTCAATGCTGACCTCTCGTTCGGGAGAACTGCTAACACGATATTCCGGCGTCCCCATCCAGTTGGAGAGGAGCATGGCGGCGATAAAGAGCATTGAAACCGTCAGGCCAACACGCCGGTCGGCATAGCGACGGCTTTTGCCAACTTCTACATAGGGCATGACAATGAAGGCCACCAGCAGCAGTGGGATGAAGCCAACGACGAGCGTCTTATCAGCCAGTTTGAGCCACCCTTGTGACCAGGAGAGATACCAGGGCGCAACCACATGTAGGGGCGTAACCACCGGGTCGGCGTGGCTTTCCAGCGGTGCGTCCCACAGCCAGAGCGAACCGGCGACGAGGACGAGCGTGAGCAACGCGGTCCACATCAACTCGCTGGTCAAGAGATCAGGGATGAAGTAAGTGCGCTCATCACGCGGGACACGCTTGGCCGTGTCTTCGCCAATCTCCTCGCGGCCCGGGGGGAGCGAAATGCCGTAGAGAACGACCTTGTAGTAATGGACAAAGAAGAGGATACCGGCCAGGAGCGGGAGCAACAAGACGTGGAGCAGATACCAGCGCAATAACCCACCGGCCCCTAGCGCCGGCGCGCCCTGCAAAATCAGCAGGACAGTATTATTGACTTCTGGTGGGGCGGGGGCTGCGCCCGCGCCACTGATGAACACGGTCAACGCCCAGTAAGCCAGTTGGTCCCAGGGTAGTAGATAGCCACTGAAGCTGAGGAACAGGGTTATCAAGAGCAATAGTACCCCTGTTGCCCAGGTGAATTGGCGTGGCTTCTTGTAACTGCCGGTGATAAATGTGCGTAACATATGCAACGCCACGGCCAGGACCATGACTTCGGCCCCCAGGCGGTGCATGTTGCGAAATAGCTGGCCCAGCGGCACGTTGCCTAAGATGTTCCACATGTTGTTGTAGGCAACCAGGGGGCTGGGGGTATAAAAGACCATCAAAATGATGCCGGTGATTGTCTCCCAGACGAGCATGAAGGTGGAAATCCATCCCAATCGGAAGGTGGGATAGATGTGGGTGACTTCGGTGTGATAAAAGCTCGGCCGAATGTGGAGCCAAAAACCATCCGCGTGGGGGCGCAGGCGTGGGTTGGGCCGGCGTGGTTCATCACCGCGCAAAGCGCCACGGACGTCGTTGATGTTTAGCCCAGACGTCAGGCGTTCAACAACCTCGTCAGCCTTGGTAATGACAGCTTGCTTGACTCCTAGCTCGCGGACTTGGTCAACAAATGTAGCCATGTCTTCTCTCCTTAATAGAGATTAAGCGACTAAGAGATTGAGTGATTTCAATCGCTCAATCTCTAATCTCCTATTCTCATTTCTACGGGCAATTCCCCGCGAAGCTACACAAAAGGGTTTGTGCCGGTCCTTCTTTTCGGGCACCTGTGTCCACACGGATGAAAGCGGTGTCGGCTGGTAAGACAACCGGTGTATAAAAATCGTTGGCGTCTACGGCTGATTCCGCCAGGACAGTTGTGCCATCAGCGCCCAACGCCGCCACCTGGAAACGATCCAGGGTGCGCGGGGCGGGGGACTCGACACGACGGCCGTCCAGCCGATACTTTGAGCCATGGCAGGGGCATTCAAAGCGATTATTGGCCGGCGTCCAGGAATAAATACAACCTAAATGAGTGCAAACCTTATAGATGGCAGCGACGCCTTGAATCGGTTCCGATTCATCTTCGGCCGAGTACATCAGTTCGTTGGGGTTACTGGAATCAAGATTGACCAGCCAAAAACGGCCGTCGGCGAAATTGACTGGCTCGGCATTGACTTCTGGAATCTGACCTATATCCAGGGTAAATGTACCGCCGAACTCACCTTCGCGAAAGCGGGGGATGAGAAACCAAACGAGAAGTCCGGCCCCCTGCAATGTAAGCAGCGCGATGGAAGCCCCCCAGATGTAATAGAGGAACTCCCGCCTGCTCATACCAGTACGGTTAAACAACCCGGATGCGGCCCCTGCGTCGGCCGTTGTTGCTTGACTCGCCATAAGCTCTCTCCTGCGAACCAGTAAGCAGCAAATGGTTGACGGTCAGCATCGAATTATGGAGTAGATTTCCTGCTGGCCGTCGGCCGTTGGCTGCTTACCTGAAAAAAGTAGTTGTGCTTTTTGTCACAAACCCATTATAACAGAACAAAGTCGCGTGTTCAAAATAATAAATGGGCAATTTGGATGGGCGCTGAGGGACTCGAACCCCCGACTTCTTCGGTGTAAACGAAGCGCTCTGACCAACTGAGCTAAGCGCCCTTGTTGAGAGTGAATTATAACGCACAATTGCCGCGTGGCAATTAGACCTACGAGATTGGCGACGCATCTATCGCTAATCTCGCAGGTGTCGCCGGTCTTGCCTGGGCAACCACAAGGGTTGCCCCTACTGGGGGAGGCAATGGGGTGGTCTAAATTCGTGGTAGCACAATGCTTTGTTGCCCCTGATACTTACCCTTGCGGTCGGCATAGGAGACCTCGCAGACATCGGGCGACTCAAAGAACAGCACCTGAGCAATGCCCTCATTGGCATAAACGCGGGCGGGAAGGGGGGTTGTATTGGAGATTTCCAGCGTGACGAAGCCCTCCCACTCCGGCTCAAAGGGGGTGACGTTGACGATCAGCCCACAGCGGGCATAGGTGCTTTTGCCAACGCAGAGGGTCAGCACATTGCGCGGGATGCGAAAGTATTCCACCGTTTGCGCCAACACAAAGGAGTTTGGCGGGATAACGCAGATATCGCCATTAAAATCAACAAAGGATTTAGGGTTAAACTGCTTGGGATCAACAACGGCCGAATGCACATTGGTGAAAATCTTAAACTCATTGCTGACACGGATGTCATAGCCATAGGACGACAGGCCATAGGAGATGACGCCTTCGCGGACCTGGCCGTCTACAAACGGCTCGATCATCCCTTGTTCCAGGGCCATCTTGCGTATCCAGGTGTCGGGTCGAATTGCCATGTGGTTCCTCTATTTGTGCGACACGAATGGCACGAATGACACGAATTTTCCCTTCTATTTTCGTGTTACTCGTGCCATTCGTGTCAAGAATGCGTAAGTCCTATTCGGATTGATTTTGAGGAATTGTCGGCAATTCGGCCGATGTGGTCAAGTCGTGGTCAAGTCGTGGTCACGTCAATTCGCGGCCGTAAAGATGGCTACCGTCGCCCCTTCGCTGTCATAGAGCTGAAGCTCAGGGCCGCGTATGGTATAGGAAGCGACATTTTCCAGTCCCATCAAGAAGGCCGCTTCCTGCTCCATCACCCCTTCACCAGGGCAAGCTTTGCGCGTGCTGGCGGCGGGTTGAATCGTCAGGCTGTTTCCTTCGGCCGTATACGTCGTCATATAGTTGTTGCAACCGGCCAGCCCATTTAAGCTACCGTCCTCGCCAAAGACGGCCGTCACCTCTGTGTCGGGCAATAAACTGGTCACGCCACCTTGCAGATTGTTATAGCCGGTCAGTGACCAGCTGGTGCCGGTTAGCGACGCGGGTTCTAAAACGGTGAAGGTTAAGACCACCTCCCCTTCCCCATTGCTGATCTCCAGCCGGTCATCCGTAACCTGGTAGCTGGCAGCGTTTTGCAGATGGGCAAAATAGGCTGTTTCCTGGGTCCCCAGCTCTTCGGGGGTGCAGAGCATCAGCGTCGAGGCGATCTGGCCGATGGTCAGTTCGTTGCCGCTTTGCTCATAGCTGCCGGAAAAGCCATTGCAGCCGCCGTTGCCGCTGATCTGGCCGTCGCTAAATTCGGCCGATGCACCGCTATCGGCAATGGCCGGGACCATCTCCCCTGTCTCGTTGCGCCAGTTCTCTAATGCCCAAACTTGACCTTCCAGGGCGTTTGATTCTTGCATGGACTCTTCACCTTCCTCGTTTTCGGGGGTTTCGGCCGTTGGTTCGGCCTCGGCCGTTTCCTCAGTTGGATTGATGGCCCCTTCTGTCCCTGAACCGGCTGGCGTGCAAGCCATCAGGCCAATAGCCAGGACAAGGATGAGAACCGTAATAATCGGGAACTTTTTCATAGTTGTTATTTTCCTTTACTATCAAGTACTAGAAACCCGGTTTCTGCGCTCTTGATGGAGGTAGCCGTTTACCAGTTAGAAACCGGGTTTCTAAATAGTGTCTAACGCTACTACGAAGACGACCAAACTCAGCGGGTAGTTCCCTCTGGCGTTCAACGGAACAGGGCGGGGAACCAGGTTAACGGCTCAATAAACGGCGGGCTGTTGTCTACGATGATAAAGTTGCCGGGGCCTTCGCTGAAGGGGCTGACACGGCCGAGATTATCCCGCGCCCGCACACGAAACTCATACACCCCATCCCCATTGCTGGCGGTGAACGACGATACCGTCGTATTCACATTATTCAGCCAACGTTGCCAGGGGCCTTCGTTGTAACGATACTCGACAT
This sequence comes from uncultured Ardenticatenaceae bacterium, assembly GCA_964410625.1. Taxonomy (GTDB): domain Bacteria; phylum Chloroflexota; class Anaerolineae; order Promineifilales; family Promineifilaceae; genus CAYPHY01. The sequence goes on from CAYPHY010000005.1 coordinate 68,071, forward strand.
CATAGCCAGCGATCTCCGCCCCTGGGGCGGCTTGCCCTTGCCAGCGAACGTTGAAGGTCAATGAACTGGTGATATAGGGATCGAAAGGGATCATCTCGGCGGTTGGCGGCCCCAAGGAGATGGTGGTGGTGGCCTGGGGTGTGGTGGGGAATGGCTGCACATTGCCAACACCGTCTGTTCCCCTGGCGCGGAAGCCATAGGTATTGCCCTCAAGTGCGCCGGTGAACTGCGTCGAGACAGCAGTTGTCCGGCTGAGCAGCGGTTGCCAGGAGCCGTTGTTGATGTTGTATTCCACATCAAAGTGGGCGATCCCGCTCAGATTGTCGCTGCCCGACCAGGAGACAATGAAGGAGGGGGCGGCCGTAAATTGGGGCAAGGGATTGACCGACACCACCGGCACTTGCGAATCTACCGTCGTACTGGCCTGGGCGGTGTCGCTCCAGGGTTGTTGGTTTCCGGCGTTGTCAACGGCACGGACGACAAATTGATAGGTGACGCCATTTGCGCCCCCCTGAAATTCGGCCGAGGTCGCCGTCGTATGGAATTGCCAATCAACCCAACTGCCGCCCTGGGTGCGATAGCGCACATCATAATAGGCGATGCCGCTGCCGCCGTGGTCTGTCCCACTCCATTCCACCTCAAAGAGTGTGGGGGAATAGCGAGGCAGGGCTTCTACGTTGGCCGTAGGGGGTGTGTTGTCCTGGATGATGGTGTAATCAACGGTCAGTCGCGGGAAAAGGCCGTTGTTGGCGTTCAGCGCATAGAAAATGCGCTCACGGTCACGCGGGGTCTCATCCCCGACGAAAATCATCCCGAAGTTCGGCCGCGAGTCATAGACCCATTCCCGCACCAGCTCGGTCACATCACCGGCCACATAGCCGACGACCGGCGGGATCTCCCCTTCGCCAAAGATGGTGCCCCAGTCGGGTAGATGGTTGTTCCAGGTGATTTGCGCGGCGTCCCAGGTGGAGTTCAGCGGCCGTAGTTGTGTCCCCATCGGCGCGTCCCCGGCCGGGCTGAAGGCGTGTTCGTACCCTTCGACAAACGCGCTGTTGATCGTTGCGTTATTGGGGATGAAGGCAGCAACATCAAAAAAGAGGTAGATGCGTTCCGCCCCATACCCATTGGAGACGTTATATCCCAGGCGAAGGTTGGAACTGTTTGACCAGTTGGTGTTGGGCTGGTCGGAGGTGACAAAGGTATCGGCCGCTGCTGGAATCTGGATCACCGTGTTGGTGGCGTCGCCGGAGCGTGTCTGGCTGAGAATCCTGGTGCTTAAGGTGCTATAGACTTCGGCGTCGGTCGGTAGATCGGCCGTGTCCTCATCCTGGGCCACAAGCGAAGTCGCCCCCAGCGTTAAGAGCAGGACGACCAGCAATAGAGCGATTGCTCGCGAGAGCGTTCCAATAAGACGCGCTATGGTTGCGGTGAACGATTGACGAGACATCCCAAGCCTCCTTGCTCGGTTGAGCGGGACTAAAAAACGGCTACTCCCTTATCTGCTTACCTATTTATCCCTTCCTTATGAAGATGGTAGCATTAAAAATCCCCTCTGGATAGCCCCCTTTTGTCACTTTGACCAATGGTAATCCTTAAAATTTCGTAAGAAATGTAGGTGACAAGCGAGGTTTCATCATTATAATGCTTCCCGGCATAGCGCCAGATAGTAAGAAATATACGCGCGTTCATACCTTGAATGTGTCGGTAAAGAGTTAAAACAGAAAATGTTGCAAAAGAAGTTTTTCAAGACGAAGAATGAAGTGGAAGTCACGTTTGCCTATGATGCCAATGGGGCGGAGTCGGTCGCTTTGGTTTGCGAGGCCAACGGCTGGGAGCCGGTGGCGATGAAGCGCAGCAAGCAAGGGACTTTCCAGACGAAGGTACGTTTGCCGAAGGACGGCCGCTACCAATTCCGCTATTTGGTGGATGAACAAAAGTGGGTCAATGATGAGGCGGCCGATGCCTATACACCCAACGAACACGGCTCAACCAACAGCATTGTTGAGACCTTCAACAGCAATTAACGAACCGTAAAAAACCGGGTTTCTCTGGAGAAACCCGGTTTTTTTTGTAACACTCATCAACGTTGCCGCTTGAAGGTGGCCGTATACGTCTTGTTCTTCGCCGGTGCGGAAATGGTGTGGGTTCGCGCTTTTTTATCTGACCACTTTTGGAAGCGGTAATCATCGCCATCTAGCGTTTGAGGCGTGGTCGTGCTGATTGTATGCTTAATCCCCACCACACTTTCAAAAGTATAAGGCGTTGTGTGCGGCTGCCCATTGAGCGTTACTTCTAAACCGGCAGGCACAGAATTCAAGGTAAGCATCACCGTGCGCGGAAAAATATCGCGGAAGGTTGTGTGTTCGGCCCCCTTAGAATCACGTACCGTGAGATAAATTCGATACCAGACATTGGCATCCGTCTCACCCGTCTTGGGGATGGTAAACGTCCCCTTTTTCTTGCCACTAATCGGCGGAATGAAGGGGTGGCTGTGGGTGTCGTGATGAAAGTCTACCCACCAGGTGAACGCGCTCGCCGGTAGCTTGCCATCTTCCGCATCAGTCGCTGTCCCGGCATAGCGGATCTTGTTGCCCGCTTTATAGAGCGTACCGGCCGCCGGTCGGTTGATGGTGGCGACTGGCGGCTGATTTTGTATCACCGTCAACGTTGCCGCATTGCTGGTCGCCTCCCCAAATTCGTTAGAAACAATGGCCCGAAATTGTGCGCCATTATCGGCCGCACTTACGGAGGGAAGGGTATAACCGGCCGAGTTGGCTCCGGGGATATTCTGGCCGTTGCGTTGCCATTGATATTCCAACGGCGCACTGCCCGATGCGCTGACGGTGAAGGTGGCCGATTGCCCTTCGGTGACAGTCCGGTTGGCCGGATGTTGGGTAATCGTCGGCGGTTGGTCAACCAGATATTCAACCCGGTAGACCGCATCATCATTCCTGGCGAGATAGTAAAGGCTGCCATCGGCCGCCACCTTCAGGTCAACCGCGCGATTGATCCCCGTTGCAAATGTCGTCACCGCTTTGGTTGTCAGGTCAATACGCCTGATCCAACCGGCACAAAAATCGGCGAAGAAGTAGTCGCCACTATATTCGCCGGGGAACTGGTTGGTGGTTGGATTGTAAAATGCCCCGCCGGTAATCGCACAGGTGGAAGCGTTGTTGGCGTAGGTATAGAAGGGGTCTACAAAATCGTCATCAGGTGGATTGCAAACGCCCTCGCAATTCGGCCAGCCGTAATTGGCTCCGGCCAGACCATCGTTAATCTCTTCCCACGCCCCCTGGCCGACATCGTTGATGAAGAGACGGCCGCTACCCGGCTGGATGGAAAAGGTGAAGGGATTACGCAGGCCCATCGCCCAAATCGCCCGATTTTTCCCCGTCGCCGTGTTATAGAAAGGATTGTCGCTTGGGATGGTGCCATCCTTGTTGATCCGCAACATCTTGCCCAACAAGTTGTTCAATGTCTGCGCGTTGGCGGGGACGGCATTGTCGCCCACGGCGATATACAGCTTGCCATCCGTGCCAAAGTGCATCGCCCCGCCATTGTGGTTGGTGGCGTTTAGATTGTTGAGATCGAGCAGGACTTCTTCACTCCCCGCCAGGGCAACATCCCCATCGGCCGTGAAACGACTGACGCGGTTGTGGATGGTTGGGGTCGTGGCCGTGTAATAGATGTAGACATAGGGATCGGTGGTCATAAAGTCCGGATCAAAGGCGATCCCCAACACGCCCCGTTCGCCAACAGAACTGACATTGAGAGTGACAAAGGGTGTGGGCAGCAGGTTGCCATCTTTGATCACTCGCACCTGCCCCCCTTGTTCGAGGACAAAGAGGCGGCCGTCCGGCGCAAAAGCCATTGCGGTCGGACTATCCAGGTCATCGGTGATCAGCGTTTCGTTGAAGCCAGCGGGCAAGGCGGCCGCATAAGCCGGGGCCTGGCTGGTCAGAAGAAGCGTGAGCAGCAACAAAGCAAAAAGGATGGTGCGACGGACATTTGTTAGCCACTGTTTCATATTGTCCCCCTTGTTGTTTGAGTAATTATACACTTATTGCCCCGCATCCAAAAGTTCTACGTACCCTTTGTCCCCATCAACCCGAATGCGCTGCCCGGTTTGCAGTAAGGTGGTTGCATCCAGAACGCCGACAACGGCCGGGATGCCATATTCACGGGCAACGACCGAGCCATGCGTCATCATCCCGCCCACTTCCATCACCAGCGCGGCGGCATTGATAAACAGCGGCGTCCAGCCCGGATCGGTGAAGGGGGCGACCAGGATTTCCCCCTTGTTGAGCGTCTCGCGGGTTGGGTCAAGGATGACGCGGGCAATCCCTTCGACGACTCCGGCCGAAACGGGGTTGCCAGGCAGCGCCCCCGCCGGTATATCCTCCTTTGCATAGTGAACGGTCGGGATTTCCCCGTCACTGGTGATGACACGCGGCGGCCGCATCTGCCCATAGCGGGCCATTGCTGCCCGTCGTTGTTGGATGCGCGGCCGTAGCGCCTCTGCTGGATGCTCTAAAGCATCAATCACTTCCGGCAACGCCAGATACCAGATATCTTCCAGGCAATCGAGGCGGTTGTCGGCCACCAAGGCGGCGGCCGTTTCCAGTATAACTGCGCGGACCTGTCCAAAGAGGCGGATGATCATGAACTTAGGATGTTCGCGGGCTGGAACATAACCGCGAACGACGCGCACCAGACGACGGACAATCCTCGACCGCAGGGGGCCGAGCAAGCCGTGGTTGGCGGCCTGGACCAGGCGCTCTCCGGCGGCCGTGCCTGCTGCCACCAGTTGTCGCTGATGCTGGCGATGGCCGCCCATTGTGCCGCTTTGCAAGTTACCGGCGATAACTTGCAACAGCGAACGTGGATCGTCGTTCCAGCGTGAACGGGTGATGTCTATTTCACCGGGGGCGCGCATCCCATAATCTTGCAAGAAAGAGTGCCACGCCTGGAGAAATTCCGGGCCGCCGGGAAGGGCGGCGATTGAAGCGGCAAGGAGGTGGGGTGCATCCGCAGTAGCAGACAGGAGATAAGCGGTTAACTCCGGCGATTGGCGGGCGATGTCGGCCAGATCGCCGACGCGCAAGTCCATTTCGGTGGTGACGTTACCAGTGACGCCGCGTTGCACGGCCGTCAAATCATCAGGATCGGCAGCGCCTTCGGTGAGCCGCGCCAGCAGCCCCCGCGCCACAATGCCCGTGCCGACAAAGGGGGCTAGATTCCCCACTTCATTCTTAAATGTCTCATTGAGCAGTTGCTGCGCCACCCGCAGACGCGGGCGGCCGGGCGGGGCGGCCGCCAGCCTTGCTTCCCCTTGTTGGTTGATACGGTTGATCAAATTGGTAGCGGCCGCGACCCCTTCTTCCGGCCGTTTGAACCACAGCAAACCCAGCACCCTGTGCAGGACCGGCAATACAAAGTGTAGGAATGCGCGATTGCTGGCCCTGTGAGTCGCCTGACCATTCGCCGTAAACGATTCCCTATCAGCGATTTGTGCCACCCCACCAGCGATCAGCGGATCAACGATATTGAGGATATCCGGAAGGCGACGGCCGAGCAGCCGGTTGCGGAGCAGCGGTGTTATATCCGCATACAGCCGCCCCCCGGCCGAAGCCAGATAAGGGTTATAGGTATCGTCGTCCCCTTTGCCAAAGGGCAAAAAGATGCGCAATATGGAGTGGGCCATCGGCGGCATCGGGTCGGTCATCACCTGGGCGTGGTTGAAGCTGATGTAAACATGGAGGCTGTCATCACGCGGCCGCGGTTCGGGCTTGTGGTGCGATTTGCCAAATCGCGTTACGTTCTCCGGCCGAGGTTCAGGCTCGTGGTGCGATTTGCCAAATCGCATTACATCTTCCGGCCGCGGTTCGGGCAGAGGGAACAAGGTAGTGATCGGCCGCGCTTGAAGAATATAGATCGCCCCTCGTTCAATCGCCCATTCGATGTCTTGCGGGCGGCCGTAGTGGGCTTCAATTCTTGTACCCATTTGCGCCAGGGCAACCGCTTGTTGGTCACTCAGCACACGAGCATGGCGCAGGTGCTCGGATAGTATTTCCTGATAAGTCCCACCATTCGCTGCGGGCCGGATCGCCAGTTGCTTGTCGGCAATTTGTGCCTCCACCATCTGCCAGGAACGCTTGTCTACCTTGTAGAGATCGGCCGAGACCAGCCCGGCGACCAGCGCTTCCCCCAGGCCGTAGCTGGCGTCTATCGTCGCTATCTGGCGGTGATTGCTGACCGGATCAGCGGTGAAGAGAATGCCAGAGATGTCGGGCAACACCATGCGTTGGACGACCACTGAAAGTTGCACCTCGCGGTGGTTGAACCCATTTTGGATGCGGTAGAGGATCGCCCGGTCGGTGAACAGCGACGCCCAACAGTCGCGCACGGCCGCCAGCAACGCCTCCTCGCCACAGATATTGAGGTAGGTGTCCTGTTGCCCGGCAAAGGAGGCGTCCGGCAGGTCTTCGGCCGTCGCGCTGGAGCGAACGGCAAAGGCGTTGCTCGTACCCTGTTGCTCCCAGGCAGAGAGAACGGCGTCGCGGATGTCGGCCGGGATTGGCGTTTGCCGTAAGCGGTCGCGGATTTGCGCCCCAATTTGCCGCGTGCTGTCCAGATCGGCCGCTTCGATTTGGTCGAGCGGCCCATAGAGCCAGTCCGGGTCGGCCTGGGCGATGAAGCGTTGGAAAGCGGCCGTCGTCACGCAGAAGCCCGGCGGCACGGGAAAGCCCGCCTTCACCATCTCCCCTAAATTCGCTCCCTTGCCGCCGACCAGCGGCAGCGCGGCCGCATCAATTTCCTCAAAATCGAGGACGTAGGTAGTCGTGGACGACGGGGGTGATGTGGGTGATGCGGGTGATGCGGGTGACATCGGTGACGTGGTTGTGGGTGTGGTAGACATAGTTAACCTTCCTTGAGGATACCATGCAGAAAGATATCAATGAACTCGTCTATATTGCTCGTTGTAACCAGGTCAGGGGGTAGGATAGTGATCACGTCGGTCGTCAGTTTGTAGGCCAGCACGGTGCCGATGAAGGCGCGGAAGAGGGTTGGCAGGGCAACCGGCCGCAGTTGATTTTCGGCCGCTGCCAGCCGTCCCACAAAGCGCACGATGTAGGGCTGGAAGCGGTTTAGGATCGCCGGAACATGGCGGCCTTCCAACTCCACAAACTCAATCAACGCCAGCTTGAGCAGTCCTGGGGTCTCGTCAAGCGTGGTCAAGACCTCCCGCGCCAGCTTTTTAACCAGCTCCTCAACCGTTTCAGCTTCAATTTCGCCCAGCAGAGGGGCGATCTTCGTCAGGGGATGGTAAGCCTCGGCAACTGCCAGAAAGATGTCATCCTTACCAGTAAAGTGATTGTAGATGCTGCCGACGGTTATCCCCGCTTGATCGGCTATCTGGCGCATCGAAGTGCCATGAAAGCCCTGGCTGGTGAAGAGCGCAAAGGCCACTTCAAGTAACTCCTGGCGGGTCCGTTCTCCTTTGGTCAATACTGGCTCATTCATTACCTAACTCCAAAATATAAACAAACGTTCGTACATTTTTATGATAAAACTAAAAGTCCTTTCTGTCAATCGTTCTTGTAGCACGGGTTGCCAACCCGTAAGCTGCGCGTGCGGGTTGGCAATCCGCGCTACAGTTGGCTTAGGGCGTAAGCGATGGCCTCATCTGTGGAGAGGGTTCGGCCGTCGTCCCAAGCAACGCGGACTACTTCTTCGCCCCATTCGGCAGTGGCGGCCGCTACATCGTGATCATGACGGCGTTGGTCAGGGCCGGGAAGGGCTGTGCCGATGGCTTCGCGTAACGCTTCGGCCGCGCCCCACAGCCGCGCGGCCCGTTCCGGCTCTTCTTCAGCAAAAGCCAGCGTGGCAAAGGCCTCCAGGGAGTCGGCAATGCTCCACTTGTCATCCAGTTGTTGGCGGATGAGCAGGCTTTCCCGAAGCTGATCGCGTGCGGCCGGGTAATCACCCCATCGAACAGATAGCTCACCCAATTGGCGCAGCACAACGGCCACGCCCCAACGGTCGCCCAACACTTGTTTTAACGCCAGGCTCTCCTGCAACAACTCATAAGCCCTATCGAAGCGGCCTAATTCCAGGTAAGTATTGCCCAGGTTGCCCAGGGTGATGGCGATACCCCGTGTGTCCTCCAGGCTTCGTTTGAGAGCCAGGCTTTGCTCATAGTAAGAGCAAGCGGCGTCAAAATCCCCTTGCCCAAAGGCGGCTAATCCCAGGTTATTGAGCGTGCTGGCCTGCCCAAATTGATCGCCAAGCGCTATCTTAATCGCCAGGCTCTCTTCCAACATCATCTCCGCCCCCTCATAATCCCCTTGGTCCATCGCCACATTACCGAGGTTGTTCAGTTCCACGGAAACGGCGCGTTGATCGCCCAACGAGCGCATGAGCGCCAGGCTGGCTTCGTGGTGGCGGCGGGCTTGCTCATAATCTCCCTGGTTCCAGGCCAACACCCCCGCCCCTTGTCGCGCCTTGGCCTGGGCCTCGCCTGGTGGAGCAGCGGCCGCGCGGGACAATGCCCGGCCGAGCCACTCCCGCCCCTCGCTCAGATAGCCGCGCGTATACCAGAACCACCACAACGTCCCGGCCAGTCGCACCCCGTCTTCTTCATCTCCCTGTTCGACTGCCCAGGATAAGGCGGCGCGGAAGTTGTCCATCTCCGCCTGTAGCTGGTCTAGCCAGCGCCCCAACTCCGCCCCTTCCAACTTGGGGAGGATCGTTTCCGCCAGCTCCAGAAAGAAGGCGAAATGTTTGGTCTGGGTTTCGGCCGTCTCCCCCGCCGCTTCCAGCTTCTCCAACCCATATTGGCGAACCAGTTCGTGCAACTCATAGCGACCGGCGGGGTTCCACTGCAACAATGATTTGTCTACCAGTGCGGTCAGCAGAGGGAGCGTCGCCCCGGCAACCGTCTCGGCCGCTTTACGGCGAAAGCCACCACGAAAGAGCGCCAGCTTGCGCAAGACGCTTTGTTCCTCCGGCGAAAGCAACTGCCAGGAGTAATCAAAAACAGCATCCAGGCTGCGATGGCGCGACGGCACATCGCGCAGTGTTGTCGTTAGGAAGTGGCTGCTGCGCTCAATTTCGGCCGCGATTTCGGCCGGTGCCAGCACCCGCACCCAGGCGGCCGCCAGCTCAATCGCTAAGGGCATCCCGCCAACCAGTTGGCAAATGTGGCTGACGGCAGGCAATACCTCAGGAGACAGGGTGAAACCAGGGGCAACACGCCGGGCGCTTTGAACGAAAAATTGAACAGCCTCATTGTCTCCCTGCCCAGGATCAAGAAAGCCGTTGACCTGAAAAAGCCACTCGCCGCGCAAGTTCAGTCGTTCTCGCGAGGTGACGAGCAGCGTCACATCTGGCGCATCGGCCAGGATACTGGTTAGCAGACCGGTCGCCTGGCTATCCGCCAGCAAATGCTCGAAGTTGTCGAGCAACAAGAGTATTTCCTTCTGGTGCAGATAGTTTAGCAGCGAGGCCGTCATATCGGCCGCTGTTGCTTCAATACCCAATGCAGTGGCAATCGTTCCCGGCAAGAGGTCGGCCGAGGCCAGCGCCGCCAGCGGAACAAAAAAGACGCCATCGGCGAAGGTATCCAGGTGTTCGGCCGCGGCTTGCAGCGCCAGCCGCGTCTTACCCATCCCACCGGCTCCGGTCAGGGTCAGCAAGCGACACTCCGTTTCGGTCAGCAAGCGGCCGATCTCCGCCAGTTCCGTCTCACGGCCGACGAAGGGGGTTGGCTGCGGTGGAAGGGTATGCGGCCGCGTTGTAGGTAACGCCAGTTGTTGCATGGCGACGGGCGCGTCTTCGCTGGCGTCGCGGATTTGCTGGTAGAGGGCGGTGGTCGCTGCTTCCGGCTCCACCCCCAGTTCTTCCGCCAACAGGCGACGGCAACTTTCATATTGGGCCAGCGCCGCGCTACGCTCCCCATTTAGCAGATGAAGACGCATGGCGTGGCGGTGTGCTTCCTCGCGCCAGGGTTCCAACATCAGTTGCCGTGTGGTCGCCTGGAGCGCCTGGTCATATTGCCCACGCCGTTCATGGTAAGCCGCCAGTTTGCTCAGCGCGGCGAAGATAAGCTGATTCAGCCACTCCCGTTTGACGGCCGTCCACTCTTCAAAGCTGGTGCTGTCGGGCAAGGAGAACTCGGCCAGGAAGGGGCCGTGATAGAGATCGGCCGCCTGTTGTCGCCAGCGAGCGCAGGAGCGGCAGCTTTCGGGATTGCGGTGTGGGTGACGGTCGCACATCGCCAGCAGGTCGGTGATCGCCTTTACATCCAGCCAGTGGTCGCTTTCAGCGTTAAATTGCACGGCCGCGCGGCTGGCGAGCAGATAGGGTATTTCGCGCTGCCGGTCGCCAATCGCCTCACGCAGCGTGAGCAGCACCTGGCGCAAATTGTTGCGGGCGGCCGCTTCCGGCAAGTCGGGCCAGAGCATCCCCATCAGCGTTTCACGCCGGTGCGGCCTATCCGCCTCCACTGCCAGATAGGCCAACAAAGCGCGTACCTTGTCATACTTCAGGTCAATCGGTTGCCCATCGAGGGTGGCTTGCCAGGGGCCGAGGAGAGAGAGGGATAGTTGGGGCATGGTGAAGACAGTAAGCAGTGGGCTTTCTATATCAGCCTGGGAATTCATTCCCAGCGGGTGGATCGTTAGCAGATTATAGTACGGATGGGAACGCATGGCAGCAAGCGAATTGTGTTACTAACGGTTGGCTAACGGACGTGTGGAGAATGGGGGATGGATGCTAAAACGAGGCCGTCATATGAATTCAGGAAAGCAAACCCCCTATCGCTCTTATCTACTGCGCCTATGGCTGGCAAAGGAGCAAGACCAGACGGTGTGGCGGGCTTCGCTGGAGAACCCCCACACCGGCGAGCGACTGGGTTTTGCCACCCTGGAACGCTTGTTTGCTTTCCTGGAGGACCAGACGACGGCCGTTGCCCAGGGGGATAGCGAGCCGCGACAGGGTAGCAAGCTTGCTTAGTTGTCATAACGTTTTTCACGGACGCTCATCGTAGCGCGGGTTGTTTACCCGCGCTACTGGTGAGCTATTTTCACAGGAGATGTTGATCATGTTATCTTTCAAATCTGCATTATACGATGGTGGGACGCTTCGGCTGTTGGTTTGGGCAAAGAAGACCTCTTTGAAGGTCACGCTTTTGATCATTGTCGCCTTGCTCGGCCATTTGCTGTTGGCATCAGCGGGTGGATTTATCGCTGTACCGGTGGTCAGAGCAACGGCCGACCCTGCCCAGAAAGCGGCCGACACAAAGACAGCGACAACCGGGACCATCGCCTACATCCGCGACGGCAAAGAGATACGGTTGATCGAGCCGGATGGGAGCAATGATCGCCGTATCTGGACGTCGCCCATTCCCAATGATACCGGCGTCACCGAGGTGGCCTGGAACCCGACCGGGACGGAGCTTGCCCTTATCAGCGATCATGAGGGCGTTGTCTCATTCTATGAACGGGATGTCTACGCCATTCGGCCGGATGGCAGCGGCCTGCGTAAGTTGACCAATGCCCCATTGCATGATGAACTGGCAGCGCTCCCCCAGGGGACTGTTACCGTTGACGTACAAGTTCTAGCCGGTGGCGGGCCGTTCTTTGTTTATGTCAGCGGGGCGGCATCGCCACAGTCGGTCGTCGGTGGTTCAACAGGGATACAGCGGCTGACCTTTACCAATGTAGCCGACTTTGGCGACACCTTACAGCCGGTCGTGGCGATTAATGGGGAGTACCGTTGGTTCAATGCTGGAACGCAGGCGGATGTTAAGCCCGGCCAAGCGGTCCACGCCGGTCTGTTGAGCATCTCCGGGCAGGGGGAATGGCACTTTGGCGTTAATCCTGATTTGCTGTCCTGGCGGGCAGATGGGAGCTATGTCGGCTTTCTCTTTGGCCCTGGTTGTCTGACGGGAAAAGCGGCCGTTTCCCCACCGCTAGGAATTGCCGACGAACCGCTGCTCCAACACAATCTCGCTGGTTGGACTTGTGCTTTGGATTGGGCGCCGCTTCCGGCAGTGGCGAATCAAGTGCTGGTCACCGAGTCGAACCCCTTCACCAATAAAGGGCATATTTACCGGATGAGTGAAGGGAATCCCAACCCCGGCGAACCGTTGATTAATTATGATTTGCCCAATTCGGTGTTATATCTGGAGTGGTTGCCCGATGGCTCCGGCTTTTTGCTATCCTTTGCCAACGGCGGACTCACCGAGTCGAACATCTACGCTTATGACTTTGTCGCGCAGGAGGTGCAACAGCTAACCTACTTTACTGACGAACTGGCCGGACAGATGAGTGTCTCGCCGGATGGGCGACAAGTCGTATTCGAGCGGGCAGACGAGGCGACCGGCCCTGTTGATTTATGGATTATGAATATTGATGGCTCCGGCTTACGGCTGCTGGCCGAGAATGCCTATCGGCCGTCATGGGGCACGCCCAATACACAACCACCCCCACCTCCACCACCCACGTTAGAAAACTTCGCCTACGTACCGGCAGTCTTGCGCTAGAAGACAATGAAACAATGAACAATGAGACAATGAACAATGGCTTTTGTCCATTGTCTCATTGTTCATTGTTCATTTCACCCCCTTAGCCACTCTCGCAGCCAATTCCATCATTGTCGCCATCAAACCGATGCGGGTCGGGCGGTAGGACGGTGAAGCGACGGTGGGGGATGTCACCACAATCCAGGTCTGGCGGGGGAGGCGGGATACAGACGGTCGGATAGCTCGGATCGCAGTTGCCGCTGGGAGGAGGTGGCGCTGCAGGAGGCGGCGCTTGTGTCGCTGTGGGTTCTATACCACAAACTTGCCGAACCGCCTGCGCTTCAAGGCTTTCAAAGTAGCTGGCAAAGGCTGTGTCTGGTGGGTAGGCAACAGCTTCCGCCCAGCCATCGGCCACCAATTTGGCATTGACAAATAGGTCATCCAGATAGACATAGCGCAGTAATCGGTCGTATTGATCAGTCTCGCTAACATCCTTGACCAGCGTCACCGTTCGTCCGGCCACCAATGCCGAATTGGCCTGCGTCGCTTCACGGCCGCATGGCTCATTCGACTCCGGCGTGTTGATGCCAATGTAGCGCACGCGGTAGAATGTGCCATTCATCGTCACTTCGATGGTATCTCCATCAATCACCCGGCTGACAACGGCCGTTTCTCCATTCCCGGCCGTTGCTGCCGGTGTGTTCGTCGGCAAAACGGGAACAGGCGTCGCGGTCGGAGATGGGGGAACCGCGGTCGCCGTTGGCAAGGCGGTAGGCGCGGTCGTTGGTTGCGGGGTATTGCTCGGTTGTGGCGTATTCGTAGGCCGAGGGGTGTTGGTTGGCTGTGGCGTGTTAGTCGGTTGGGGAGTATTGCTCGGCCGTGGCGTGCTGGTCGGGCGCGGCGTGTTCGTTGGTCGCCGAGTAGGGGTGGCGCTGGGTAAGGGGGTGGCGGACGGCCGCAGGGTGCGCGTCGGCCGCGTAGTTGCTGTAGATGATGGAGATGATGGTTCGACTTCACTATCGTCATCTACATCGTCATCTACATCGTCATCTACTTGTTGGTCACTTGCAACAGTGGGTTCAAGCGCTTCAACCAGCGCCGCCGGTTCAACTTGACGAGAATCAATAACGTTGACGACAATAGCGGCAAAGGTGGTTGCGGTACAAGTTACGAATACAAGAACGGCGATAACGGCCGTAGTTACCAATACAAAACGTTTCATGACCCTCTCCGGTACAAATACAGTTACAGATACAAGCTGAGAAACGGATTTTAACTACTTTAGCATAGCTGATGCTCCTTACAGTTTGGCTAAAGATGGCAAACAGGAGCCACCGACATGCCAATAGGGTACTTTGCCCTGTCCTTGTTGCCTATTCAATTGCTTCCTTAAAGGGATAAGTCGCGACCCTGAATACTGCTAACTGCTTACTGCCTTCTGCTAACTATAAAACCCGCGTCCCCTCCGCCTCATATCCATCCCCCCAGGCCAAAATTTTATAGGGGGTGATTTCGATCAGCCGCCAGTCGGTGCTGTCGTCGTAGCGGAAATCCCATTCATATTTGTGGTAGAAGTGGTTGGCGAGGGTGTCTACGACCTGGCGCGGGGCAACATGGGCTTCCCCTTCGATGAGGACAACCTTCACCGGATCGGCCAGGGCCAGGGAAACGTTTTGGTTGTGGCGCATATTGGTGAACTTTTGCGTGTTTGAACCGGTGCAAATGTAGATTTTGTTATCGAACCAAACAAACCACATTGGCGTCAGGTGGGGGCGGCCGTCAAAACGTGTGGTGGCAAACCAGATGTTATCCTCTCGGCTCAACCGTCCTTCTATGGCACGCCAGCGGGCAGGGTTTCGTCGTCTCATTCCGAAGCAGATGTGGATTTGGTGGATTTGGACGCGGACAAACACGGATGAACGCGGATTTTGCGTTCAAGCTGAAGTTCGTGTGCTCCGCAAATTTTCAACCGGTCACATGTAGCATATCCCCTTCCCAGATAAGCGCCTGAGTGGGGCAGGGGCGGCCGAGCCATTGTTGGCACTGCCTTTCGAGCTGCGTTGGATTTCCGGTGGTATAGCAACAAAGCGATCCTTCCTGGTTGACCAGCATAGCGGTTTGGTCAATTTGGGCAATCCATGGCTGTTGTTGTAACACATTTTTTGTCTGGCGGGCAACTGCCGGGGCGGGATCAATGATAGTCACCGCCTCGCCCACGATAGAGCGTAAAAGCGGGAGGACAAAAGGGTAGTGAGTGCAGCCGAGGACAAGGTTATCCACACCGGCTTCTAACATTGGCTCGACGATGTGGCGCAAGAGCCGTTCCGTTTCCGAGGCGGAAAATGCACCTGCCTCGATCTGTTCAACCAGGCCGTTGCATGGGTCTTCAAACACATCTATCCCTTGCCCAAAGCGGTTGAGGAGCGCGGCATAACGGCCGCTGCGAAAGGTTCCGGGGGTGGCGAGGACGCCGATTTTGCCGCTTTTGGTCTGCGCGGCCGCCGGTTTAACGGCCGGTTCCATGCCGACAATGGGCAGGCTGGGGAAGGTTTGGCGCAGCGTATCGAGGGCAGCGGCCGAGGCGGTGTTGCAAGCGACAACCATTAGCTTGACTTCGCGGCGCAAAAAGAAATGGGTGATGCCGGTCAGGTAGCGGCCGATCTCCTCCTGCGAACGGGAGCCATAAGGGACATGGGCCTGGTCGGCCAGATAGAGCAATGGCACGTGGGGCAGTTCCGCCCGGATATGACGTAAGACCGACAACCCGCCGATGCCGGAGTCCATCACGCCGATGGCGTCATCTGTGCTTGTTTTATCGTGTAACATAAATGAAGCCTAGTCCACGAATTTACACGAATCTTCACGAATTCAAACTCTGGGGTTGATTCCGCTGCTCTATTCCCCGCACCGATTACCGATTGCTGAACACTGGTGTTAGAGGGCCAGACCGTTGCTGTGTGCTAACCAATCGGGGAAGGCGGCGGCCGCGTTTTGCATAAAGCCGTCGGCCATTTCCAGCACGCGGCCGTCGGAAATACTCTTGGCGATGCGATTGACGATCCCGCCGGGCATCATCCGCAAGCCGCGCGGCCGGGGGATTCGCGCCTGGAAATTCAGCGCGTAATCAATTTCTGTGCCGCCATCAACGGCGCGAAAAAATGACTGGCTGGTATAGAAGCCATAGCCGGTAGTGGTGTTGAGTGTGACAGCGGGGGAGATGGGATCGGCCGCCTCTAACGGCCGGATGACTAAGGCGTTGCTTTGGAAGTCACAGTGGGAACAGATGTCGCAAAAGATGTTGATTGTGTATGCCCCCAGTTCAATGGACTGATAATGCACGCGCAGTTCGCTGTCGGAATACGTCTCCACCACCTGGATGTGGGGTAGGTAAGCGGCGATCCGGCTCAGATTGCCCAAGTATTCGAGCGTCACCTGTGGATCGGCCGGGAAGTAAAACGTGCGCTTAATGGAGCCGTCGAGCGTGATCATGCAGTAGCGGTCTTATGGGAAAGTGGGATTGGGGGGTGGGTAAAAACTGGCTCACTTTGCTTGCCTGGTCTGTTCGGCCGTTGATTCTGATTGTTGCAGCATCTCATCGAGCCGGGCGGATAGTTCTTCTAACTGCGCGTTCAGCCGGTCGAGTTCGCCGCGCGAGGGGATATTGTGCTCATTCAAAAGCTTGTCCACATCCTCCACATCGGGTAAAAGCGAACTGGAGAGGCGCGAGGCGGGGGATAGCAGTTTGTCGCGGAGCCGCAATCCTTCCTCTTTGGCAATCTCCCCCATGCTGATCATCGCTTGCAAACGACGTTCGATTTCGGCGTCTACGTAGTGGAGCAGATCGAGAGGCAACGTCAGGCTACGCCGCAGCGAATTCATGGTATCACCCCCAGCGCGGACCAGTCCGGTCAGCACCGACTTGGGCAGGAATCCCCCTTTTTGTTTTTCTTGCTCAAAAATGATTTGGGTGAGTGTGAGCGCAGTCAGGTCTTCGTCGCTGGCATGGTCTACTACCTGGACTTCTTGCCCGTCGCGAATCAGTGCCGCGATGTCATTCAATGTCACGTAGCGTTTGGCTTCCGTGTCATAGAGCTTGCGGTTAGGGTATCGCTTGATAACGGTCATAGACCTTGAGTCACTTGTTGCTCACTGTCTTTCCTCAAATGGGAGGAGACGAAGAGAGTGGAGCTGATTTGTCGTTTGTGCGATGCGTCTGTAGCCATCGGGTCATGAGCCGGCTACCTTAAAAATGACGCGGTGCATTATGGCTTAATATATCATGTGGCTTAATGGCTGTCAACGCGAACTCTGTAGCGCGAATTGCCAAATCGCGTCACCTTTTCGCAGTTATAGGCATGACCCGCTATAATAGCGAGTTAACAATTGGAACAGCTTCAGGGAGTGATTGCGGGCAGCAGCGCGTTGCCACCAGTGAAAATGTCTCACGCAAAGGCGCAAAGGTCGCCAAGCTTTTATTAGTAAGCCTTTGCGTCGGCTTGCTTGGCAAGCTTGGCGTTCTTTGCGTGAGCTATTTTTGAGGAGACAGTATGGCAGAACCGGGGACATTATTAACGGCCGACGAAAAAATAGCCCTGGCCCAACTGGCTGGGCGAGACGACATCGAAGGGCAACGGGCGAGGGCATTGCTGGCGATTGACGACGGCCGCACGCAACTGGAGGCGGCTGAGCAAGCGGGACTGACCGAGGGGCAGGTACGCTACTTTCTGGGCAAGTTTCGCAAGGAGCAATTGGCCGCCTTTGCCTCTTATCAGGAGCCAGCAGAGCGTTCTGCGCCGGAGGAAGCGGCCGAAGCTGCTGCTGAAGAAGCAGACGACATCCCTATTGATGAGGAAGAACCGGAACTCGACCAGACCGCCCTGCGCGAGCTGGCCCAAGAGTTGGACGAACTGATCGCCGACATCAGGCGGATCATGCCGGAAGGAACGAGCCGGATGGCCTATTCGCCGCTGCAACTGCTGATGCTCATTCGCGCCAATCTGGGCAAAATGACGCCGGAATTTGTGCAGGGCATTCGCCAGACCTTTGAGGGGATGACGGCCGAAGACCTGCGCGATCTCGACACCTGGAAAGGATTGGCCTACATGATGGCCTATTCGGCTCGTTTTCAGGCCGGACAGGTGGGCGGCCGTCTCCAGAGTTATGTCCCCGAACCGTTGCAGCCCACGCGCCTGTTTGAGTTGGCGAAGAAAGGACTGGACAAAGTTTTGCCCGACATTGCCAAGCAGGTACTCAGCACCTTTGAAGGGGCAACAATGGAGGATTTGAAGGACCCCGACACCTGGAAGGGGATGTGGTATATGATCAACTACTCCTTGCAATTCCAGGCCGAACAGTTGAAAGAACGGTTGTTGGCGGCGGAGGAGGGGGAGAGGTAGAGATTGGAGATTGAGAGACTGGGAGATTGAGAGACTGAGAGACTGAGAGACTGAGTGTTTTTAGTCTCCTAGTCTCTTAGTCTCTCTTCAGGTCTCTTAGTCTCTCTTCAGTGATTCCTATGGCTGTATATTCAGACACGCAGCAGGTTTACGATTGTTTTAGCGCGTTGTTTGCGCAGATTGAGCGGCGGGAGCCAGAGGCGGCCGATAAGCTGTTGAAGGCGCGTGTCGTCATTCGTTTTCGCTGCTCCACGCCAACGGCCGAGCTGACCATTGACGCCCGCCAGTCCCCGGTGGAGATCCTCTATGGCCGGAACGGGGTGCGGCCGGAGGTGGACGTGGAAATGTCGGCCGATACGTTGCACTGTCTGCTGCTGGGGGAGTTGGGTTTGCGAAAAGCTATTGGTAGCGGCCGTATAAAGCCCAAAGGCCCCATCCTGAAGATGGTCACCCTGGGTGACCTATTTGACCATGCCAAACATCTATATCCTGGCGTGGCGCAATCATTTGGCTTGTCCCATCGTTGTTAATCGTTTGTTGAAAAAACAGTAGCCGTGTCGTCCCTTTATACCGGTCTCTACTAAGATGAGCGATCAACCCTCTCATTTGCCCTTCCATTTTTAGTCGTGTATGATCCCCGCATTCGATTGCGGAGGATCGTTTATTTGGACGAAGTAATAGATTTACGGCCGACAATAGAGGGCCTCCTACGCTACTGGTGGATCATTGTCGGCATCGCATTAACGATAGTAGCCCTGGCCATTGTTGCCACGCTTTTCCTACCAGAGCGTTATGAGGCCACAGCGCTGGTTGCTATCACCGAACCGACCCAACGGCTACAATTCGATGAGCGTTTTCAGACAATCATTGAGGAATCGCCATTGCTACGGGCCTATCCTGAACTATCTACGAGCGACGAGTTACTTACTTCATTGCTAGAGCAGCTTCCCCCTCAGGAAGATATAAGAACAATCTCAGAGTTACGCGGGCTGTTGGCCGCCGAGTCTGGCAATGAACCAGGACTGGTGCGGCTGAACGTGCGGCATGAGGACCCAGAGACGGCGGCGACGATTGCCAATGCCTGGGCGGGTCTGTTTGTCGAATGGGCCAACGTCTTATATGGCAACGGCAGTGCACAACAAGTAACCTTTTTTGAGAACCAGTTGGCCGAAGCGCAGTCCACCCTGGAAACGGCCGAGCAAAACCTGATTGAGTTTCAAGAGCGCAATCGCCTGGTACTGGTAGAAAATGAACTGACCGCCTTGACCCAGCTTCAACTTGCTTATCTGGCCGATCAGCAAGACTTAACGTTCATTTTGTCCGATGTCAGGGCCTTGCGAAACCAGTTGCAGAACACGAACACTCCCTCGGTGACATTGGCCGACCAGCTAACCACATTAACCCTGCAAATCAAGGCATTTGGCGCCGAATCGGAGTTCCCCTTCCAATTTCAGTTGGACAGTGGCGAGGCAACACTCACTGGTGCAAACCGTGCTGAACAGCTTGAGTTGCTCGATAGCCTGGCTGTTACCATAGAAGATGCCCTGGCGGGAATTGATGGCAGTCTTGTTGCGCTTGAGCCACGAATACTAGAAACCCAGCGTATTTACCAGGAAAATCTGATCGAGAACGATCGCTTGGTGCGCGATCGTGATGTGGCGCAGGAAACATACCTCTCCCTGGCCCGCAAGGTGGATGAGGAACGCATTTTGGCCCAGGATGTCTCCGGTGGGGTGCGGTTGGCCAGCAGCGCGGCCGTTCCGATTGACCCCGCTGGCCCTGGTCTATTACTAACGGTATTGATTGCTGGTGTTGTTGGGACCGCTTTAGGCTTGGGTGTTGCGCTGTTCTTTATCTGGTGGCGTCACTCACGTACCGAAGGAGCGCTTCTAGAAGAACGCTTGAGCGCGAGAATGACATGAACGTCCTGACCAGATATTACCGGTTGGCAGCCCTGGGATTGGCGAGCTTGCTGGTGGTTGTGGTCTTGGGGCTGCGAAGCAATGTGTTGCTTGGGGCCATCTGGAGCAACAGCGGGTTTTTGCAGTACAACTACGTTCTAAGCCAGGAACTCCAGACAACCTTTCTTCAAAATAGCGCCATTGCTGCCCTGCAAAAGGCCACTGCTTATAACGCCCACCTTCCTTCAACGTGGCGCGTACTGGGCTACATGGCTCACCGGGTGGGTGATCAGGAAACGGCCGTTCGCGCCTGGAAAAATTCCCCGGCAGTGGTTAGCGAACTGATCGCCAAAGGACAGGCAGCGCAGCTTGCCAATGACCAGGAGAGGGCGCTGACGTGGTTTAATTTGGTAATCCGTGTCACGCCGGAATTGGCTGACGGCTGGTTTTTCCAGGGGTTAGCCCAGGAAGCTCAGGGCGAATGGCCGCTTGCGCTTGAGTCTTATGCGACGGCCGTCGGCCGCTCCGACCGGCTACGTGTGGGCTATAGCGATCCCTATTTCCGCCTCGCCCGTGCCCGTTGGCAGCTCGAAGGGAGCACCGCCCAGGAAACCATACTGGCCGATTTACGACAAGCGCTGGACAGCGACGACTTTCTGGGTGAGTGGGCCAGGGCACAAACTCATTACCTGCGCGGCCTGGTGTTGAGGGAGATGGGAAGGCCAGATGAGGCAACGGCCGAGTTTGACTGGGTTATCACCCACCAGCCTGATGATTATTGGTCCCGTATTCAATTGGGGTTGTTGGCCTGGGAAGCAGACCAGGACGCCCAGGCGGCCGAAGCCTGGTTGCAAGCAGCGGCCGAAATCGCCCCCGACAATAAATGGGCATATCGTTACCTGGGACAGATTTACGAAGCGAATGACCGGCTCGATCAGGCCACAGCGATGTATGAACAGGTATTGGCCCTTGATCCCAATGATGCGGTAGCCACTGCCTATTTAACCCAGCCAGGACAATAAGTATCAGTCGGAATAACCTAAATCTTAGAAACCCTTGCGCCTCTTTGTGACATCCCTGCCATGACTCTCTCCGAAAAAAATCCGACGCGCAGCTCCTTCTTAGGGCGTTCTGCCTTGCTTAACTTCCTTTTTATTAGCGAAGGAGCGTTCAATTTCCTGTTGGATGCTGTGATGGCGGCTTCAGTCGGTTTGGGAGCACGCAGCGACAGCCTCTATGCCGCCTGGAGTTTGCCCCTGACCATCGGCCGCGGTATGTTCCAAAGCCTGACCAACTCCTTTATGGGTCTTTTTGCCGATGAGGAAGACCTCTCCGACGCCTATAACCAGGCCATTTCGGTGATCATGGTGCTTGGCTTTGCCTTGGCGTTTCTCCTCTCTGTCACCAGCGTGTGGTGGTTTCCGCTCAGCGTTCCTGGGGCCAGTGCGGAGACTAAGATAACGGGACAGTCACTAGCCGTCATCCTGGCGTGGATCATCGGTTTTCTAGCATTGGCTGAAACGTGTCGTGCCATTTATTATAAAGAGGAAAATCTACGCTTCCCCTCTATAACCCGCCTGATCGGGACATTGCTCACCATCGGCTTTGTTTTTTGGGGGGCATATCAAGGCGATCTGACGCTGGTTGCCTGGGGCATTGTCGCCGGGGCGGCATCGGAAGCGTTGCTAGGCCTGATTGGACTGCGCTTCATCGTTGGTGTTCGCTATCGCTTTTCCTGGCCGGAGAAGGGGAAATTACGCGAAATGAGCCAGGTGGTGGGAACTCCGCTGGCAGGACAAGGGGTTCGTGTTTTGGCCGGGGTCGCCGAGCGTGCCATTTCTACCCTGCTTGGCCCCGGTGCGCTGACGGCCGTTGCCTTCGCCAATCGCATTATCCAGACAATGGAACGCTTCATTTTCCGCGGCTTCCTGGTCACTACCATTCAAACATTTAATTCCAAAGCGAAGGTAAACCTCACCGCCCGGCTGCGTCTGATTTTCCTGATCGCCTTGCCCGTGGCGATTGTCTTTGTTGTTCTGGCCGAGGAATTGGTGACGGTGGCCTTCAATCGCGGCCGATTTACGGCCGAGAACGTGCAAACGCTCACCGTCGTGCTGCAAACCTATGGGTTGGCAATCTTAGGCATCGCCCTCTCGCGCATACCGTTTGGCATCGCCTATGCCCAGAAGCGGAGTCGCGTTGTTTTCGGTTACTACGCGGTTGTTTCCGTCTCGCTCGTCGCCTCAGAAATGCTCTTGATCTGGCTCGGCTTCGACATACGCTCGTTTGGTATTGCCTATACCATCTCTCAGGGAATGGCGTTGCTCTGGCTATACCGCGCCCACGACGGATTTAAGGCTTTTGAATACAACTGGTCACGTGCTGATAGCTTGCAGATGTTGGCAGTGGGTCTGGTGGCCCTGGTCGGTACGGCGTTGTCTTCAATGGCAGTGAGTATGTGGACGGCCGATTATCGTTGGACCGATTGGTTGACCCTCTTTGTCGGCGGTAGCTCGAGTGTTTTACTCGTCCTGGCAACCGTCTTTCTATTTAGATTGGATGAGTATCGCTGGCTGATGCAGTTGCTCAGGCGTGGGGCCTTAAGACGAGGGGGCGAATGAAGGTCGCGATCCTATCCTTCATCTTTGAGCAGGATGTTGGCGGCGGGGCGGTGGCTTCCGCGCTGCGTCTGGCCCAGGGGCTTGCCCGGCGGCAGATTGATGTGGTGGTGATTACCACCCACCGCCAGCGGCAATCTTCCGTTTCCGTTGAAGATGGGGTCAAGGTCTACCGGCTGCACCCCCATAATCTTTACTGGATAGGGGATAAGGGCCACCATGGGGGTCTGCGAAAGGTCTTGTGGCAGCTTGTTGACACCTGGAACCCCCAGATTTACAGGCGCGTTCGCCAGATATTAGAACAGGAAAAGCCCGACGTCGTCCATGTGCACAAGTTGCGCGGTCTTTCTCCCTCCGTCTGGTCGGCCGCCCACGCCACTGGTTGTCACCCCATTGTCCAGACCTGTCGCGATTATGAACTGTTAAGCCCCGAAGGAACGCTGATGAGCCGGGTCGGCCGTTGGGCTGAACAAGGGGCATGGTTCATGCGCCCATACAGTTGGTCACGGGCCAGAAATTCGCGCCTGGTGGACGTTGCCATTGCCCCCAGCCACTACACATTAGACACGTTAACCAACCGCGGTTTTTTCCCACGTGCCGAACAACTGGTTATCCCCAATACTCATGGTTTTAGATTGTCTGAGTTGGAGCAGGTGAAGGCAAAGGCAACCCAGGCGGCGCAGGAACGG
This sequence comes from uncultured Ardenticatenaceae bacterium, assembly GCA_964410625.1. GTDB lineage: Bacteria > Chloroflexota > Anaerolineae > Promineifilales > Promineifilaceae > CAYPHY01. Next base: position 91,201 of record CAYPHY010000005.1, read on the forward strand.
CCGCCGGGCCTACGTCTGCTCTATCTGGGCCGGCTGGAGCAAAGCAAAGGCGTTGATTTACTCTGTGATGCACTGATCAATATCGCCGCAGCGCACCCGACGCTGCACCTGGATGTGGTTGGTGGCGGGACATTTGAGCGACAATTACGACAAAGCTATGCCGCCCATCCACAGATACACTTTCATGGGCCGCTTTATGGGGCAGCAAAAGCGCAGATCATCCATAAGTGTGATGTGGTCGTCGTTCCTTCTGTTTGGCCGGAAGTATTCGGCAACGTCATCATTGAATCGTATGTATATGGCAAGCCCGTCATTGCGACATGCGTCGGGGGGATTCCTGAAAACATCCAGGAAGGTGTGACCGGCATGCTCGTCCCCCCTAATGATCGCGCCGCATTACAAGCGGCAATTGCCCAGGCGGCCGCCCATCCACAAATGGTGCAGCAGATGCAGGCGGCCTGTTTTGATGCCGCGCGACGTTATGCTTTGGAAACGATCACCGAGCGCTATCTGCAGGTCTATCAAAACGGGTAGCGGATGGATTTGGGTTTTGATTTGGGTTTTAATTTGGATCTTATTTCGTTGCTGAAGGCTTTTATATGACTTTGCCTAACTTTCTGCTGATTGGGGCCGCGAAATCGGGAACCTCTGCGCTCTATAACTACCTCTGGCAACATCCCGAAATCTATATGAGCGGCAACAAAGAGCCAAACTTCTTCGCCCTCGAAGGGGAAACGGCGTGCTTTAACGGCCCCGGCTCAGAGATCATCAATACGAAGTCGGTCACGAATCTGGCCGAATACGAGGCGCTATTTGCCGGAGTACGCGGCGAGAAGGCGGTCGGCGAGGCGTCCGTCCTCTATTTGTACCATCCCCAGGCGGCTGCCCGCATTCGCCACTACATTCCAGACGTCAAGTTGATCGCCATCCTCCGTAACCCGATTGATCGCGCTTATTCCAGTTACCTGCACATGGTCAGGGACGGCCGTGAACCAGCAGATAGCTTTACAAAAGCACTGGACGAAGAACCGGAACGAATTCGCGCCAACTGGGCGCATAGCTGGCACTATCAACGTCTTGGCTACTATCACGAACAACTGCAACGCTATTTTGCCCTCTTTCCCTGGCAACAAATCGCCGTTTTTACCTATGATGCATTTGCGGCCGCTCCACAACAGCTGCTAAGGCAAATCTTTCACTTCTTAGAAGTTGATCCTTCATTTGAGCCAGATGTATCCCTCCGCTACAATATCTCTGGCTCCCCACGCTGGAAGCGACTTCAGAAGTGGTTGTTGTGGCCGAACCCAGTGAAGGAACGGATTAAATTCTTATTGCCCGCGTACACGCGCAAACGTCTGGTAAACAACCTGATGACGCTGAATGTGAAACCAGCCACAAAACCGGGCATGAGCGCGGCCGAACGCCAGCGACTACAGACGCTCTTTCGTGATGACATCCTGAAGTTACAAACCCTGTTAAACCAAGACTTATCCCATTGGCTACGTGAGTAACACGCCGCCCATGATGCGTAGGACACCATGACTACCGTTCAGGTTTATGAACAGAAACGGCCGATTCTGGTCAAAATCCCTTTTATCACCACTACATTCGCAACCAACGTTTATCTCTATGCGCTTCTTTGGCCGGTGTGGTGGGCCTTCGGTATTGAACAACTACTGTTGCCGTTCTTTGCCGGTTTTGAAGCGGTACGCTACCTTTTCCGTTCTCGCTGGCGGTTCGGGTTCAACACCACGGTGCTCTTAACCTTGTTGTTGGCGATGTGGTGGTTGGTCCCGCTTATTTGGGTTGATCGTGAGCAGCTAGATATTTTCCTCAAGGACTCTGCAACCGTCTGGTCGCAAGCCTTATTGCTCTTTCTCTTTTGGAACAGCCTGAAGACTGAGAAGGAGTGGCACACCATCGTCCGCACCTTAGAGATCATTGCGCTTTATACGGCTCTGGGCGGGCTGATCTTTTTAGGCGGTCTTTGGCAGGGGGAATTTCTTTCGGGTGTCGGCCGTCTGCTCCCCTCGGGCCTGGTCGAATCATCCGCCTTCTTCAGCTCAATCGCCTACCGCGCCTTTGGTGCAGCGGCAATTGAGGAAGCCATCTTTGCCAAAAGGGTTTCCAGCTTTTCACTGAACTTTAGCGGGCTGAGCATGATCTGCCTGCTCTTGTGGCCGTTCATGTTTTGGCGATTCCTAAGAACCCCTGGGTTGGGGCGAATTAAAAACGGCTTCATTATCATTGGTTTGCTCATCTGTCTTGTCTTCACCGAATCGCGCATGGCCTACATTGCCTTATTGGCCGGGCTTAGCCTCTTTTTTGCCCTCTGGTTTGATTTATTGCGCGGCAACAATAGGCTGCTCTCGTTGGCAATGGGCCTGATCGCCGCCGCTCTCGGCATTGCCTTTGCCTATCTCGCCTTCCAGGTAATCAGCGAACTTTTTCGCGCCTTTTTTCTGGAATGGCGGCCGGCGAGCTGGTTGTCGCGGTTTAACATCTATCTGGAGACGTTTCGGCTGCTTCCCGAACATCCAATCGCCGGATGGGGGGCTTCTGTCAAGCGGGAAGGGGCGTCGTCAACATACTCCATTGGCACTCACAGCAGTTATCTGGCTGTTTTGTTCCAGCACGGCATTGTCGGCCTGTTGCTTTACTTATCTATCTGGCTTTCCATTTGGCGGGTGATCATCCGCGCGTTGCGCCAACCGGCACGCACGCCGATATTGGCCTCATTCTGGATGATGATAGCCGTCGCCTTTTTCTCCTTTAATGTGCGTGAAGCGGCCGATAGCTGGTGGTGGGATCAATTGACGACATTTACAGTCTGGTTGTCCTGGGGGCTGGTTCTGACAGCACCACGCATCTTCCAACAGAATGATCACAGTCATGAATCACGCAGTAACACAGTTTAATATCCCCGCTACCAATGTGCTGGGCGTTCGCGTCCATGCACTCACCGTCCCCCAGCTTCATGCTGCTATGGGTGAGTTTATTGATCAGGGCAAACACGCCCTGGTGTTAAATGCCAACGTCCACGCCTTAAATCTCGCTTACGAGTTGCCCTGGTATCGTCACTTCCTGAACCAGGCTGAGCTTACTTTTTGCGACGGCGCAGGGGTGGCGCTGGCCGCGCGGCTGGCGGATGGGTTCCATATCCCGCGCCGCATTACCTATGCGGATTGGGTGTGGGAACTGGCCGAATTTGCTGAATCACGCGGGCACTCCTTTTTCTTTTTAGGAGCGCGGCCTGGTGTAGCGGAGAAAGCGGCCGCCAATCTACAAGCCCGCTTCCCACATTTGCGCATCGTCGGCATCCAACACGGCTACTTCAACAAAGAGGTTGAGCATCCAGAAAATTTGGCCGTGGTCGAATGTATTAACGCGCTTCGCCCTGATATTCTGATGCTTGGTTTTGGAATGCCCCTGCAGGAGCAGTGGTTGATGGAAAACTGGGAGCGTATTGATGCGCGAATAGCCCTGACCGGTGGCGCTGTCTTTGATTATATTTCCGGCGAACTACGGCGTTCACCGGCATGGATGAACAATCATGGCCTGGAATGGCTCGGCCGTTTCCTCATTGAACCGCGTCGCCTGTGGCAGCGTTATCTGATTGGCAATCCCCTCTTCTTTTCCCGCGTGCTATGGCATAAGTATACTAGCAAACCGCTACCCGAATAGAATAGGACCAATAACCAACAATCGGATTGCCCCTCGTTCGTTCAGCGGTTTGCGGTTTAGGGAATAGGTGGTTCCCAGGCGGCAAACGTATCGTTTGCGTTGCCTGTGTTGGTCAAATTCACTTGCTCCGAGCCATCCGGGTTCATCATGTAGATTTCATCATTATCGTCACGCATCGAAGCGAAAATTATTTTGCTGCCATCGGGCGACCAGCTCGGATATTGATCAGCGCGTTGTGTGGTTGTCAGTCGTGTCTGCCCCGAACCATCAGCATTCATGATGTAGACTTCGTTATCGCTGTCACGGTTACTGACGAACACAATCCGGCTGCCGTCGGGTGACCAGGCCGGGTTTTTATCTACTGCGTTCGTCTGTGTCAACCGTTGTGCGTCACTACCGTCGGCGTTCATCGTAAAGATGTTACGCACGCCCTGCAGGACAACCGCCTCATAGACAATTCGTTGTCCGTCAGGCGACCAGTCAGGGAAGGTTTCGATGGCGGTGCTGCTAGTAAGTTGCACAACGTTGGAGCCATCGCCATCCATCACGAAGATGTCAAAATTCCCATTCCGATCTGAAGCAAAGGCGATCCGCGTGCCATCCGGTGACCAGGTTGGCGCCCAGTCGGTTGCCGCATTATCAGTTAATCGCGTCTGTTCGCTCCCATCTGCATTCATCACATAAACTTCATGATTGCCGTCGCGATCGGAAGCAAAAACAATTCGCTGGCCATCAGGTGACCATTCCGGGTCTCCGTCAATGGCTGCGTTGGCGGTCAGCCGGAGCAGTCCACTACCATCACTATTCATTAGGTAGATTTCGCGGTTGCCGTCGCGGTCGCTGTCAAAGGCGAGCCGTGAACCACCACCAAAAGGCGTGGGCGAAGGTTCTGGCGTATTGGTTGGTGTCTCCGTGGGGATTGCCAATGCGGTAGCGGTCAGTGCCTCGGCCGCCGCTGTTGCTTCCGCATCAGCCGCCTGTTGGGTTTCGACCACCGCGACCGCTGCGGCCGTAGATGTCGCTGCGCTTTCCGCTTCTTGCGTTTGCAACAGCGCGGCCGCCTCCGCCGGGTCCGTGCTTTCCGCCTCCAGTGTCGGCTCTTCTCCGCCGCCGCCACCGCCGAAAAGGTCACCGTTGAACAGCATAAAGAGGGCGACCAAGGCCACAATTCCCACTACTGCGCCTATCCCCCACATTAAGCCGGACCTTCCGCCAGCCCTACGCGCTTCTGCTGATGAGCCAGCAGCGGCCGTGCCTCCTAAATCCGGTGTGATCGGTGGCGGAGGTGGCGAGCTATCCCGCTGAACCGGCATGGTTTGTTCGGCCTGTCTGGCTTCGCGCAGCGTTGATTGCCGGGTAGCGGCCGTTGTCCTCGGAGAAGACGACCGGCTCACTGGCGCAGGGGTACCGTAGGCCGCACCATCCGGTCCCTCTTCTGGCTCATCATACGCTTCAATGAACGTTGGTAAGACAGCATCCGATTCCGGGCGACCTCGGCCGACGGCCTCCAGCGCGGCAACCATCGCAGCGACCGTCGGATAGCGGTCCTCCTTGTTTTTCGATAGCGCTCGTTCGACAATGGTACTATACCCGGCCGGGACGTTAGGGTTATCGCGATTGACTTGGGGGACCGGCTCGGTGATATGTTTCATCAGCAGCGAAAGCGGTGTTTCCCCCTGGAAAGGGACCTGACCGGTAAGCATTTCATAAAGCACTACACCCAGCGAATAGATGTCACTGCGGCCGTCTAAATCCGTGTCGCCACGCGCCTGCTCAGGACTCATATAAGCCGGTGTGCCGATGATGCGGCCTGTTTGGGTGAAGATCGTGGTCGCCTGGGCCAGTTTAACAATGCCAAAATCGGTTAGATACGCCTTGCCATATTCGTCAAACAGGATGTTGTCTGACTTGACATCGCGATGGACGATCCCCCGCGCATGGGCTGTATCCAGCGCATCCCCCACACGCTGCAGAATGGCGACGACTTCCGAGGCAGGCAAGGGGCCAGCCGCCAGCCGCTGGCGCAAGGTCCCACCTTTCATATAGCGCATGACCAGGTAAGGGTTTTCGTCCTGCCCATAATCATAAACGGGGACAATCGCGTGGTGTTCCAGGCTGGCCAGCGTGCGGGCTTCCCGCTCAAAGCGTTGCTGGAAGAGGGGTTCGTGGAGGAAGTAGGTAGGCAAGACTTTGATGGCTACGTCACGGCCGAATTGTGGATCGGCCGCCACATAGACATTCGCCATGCCGCCACGCCCTAACTCTTCCTTGATCTGATACCGTCCGAGATGCTTTCCTATCATGCCGCTTCTTCTCTCCACATAATTGCCTAGATTGTAACGCGATTTTTCAAATCGTGCCGCATCATTCCATATAGGAGCCAAGTTGCTTCGTTTACATTTGAGAAACTAAGTCAGTGAGTAGATTACACTTCCAGAAACCGGGTTTTTATGAGCATATGATTTAGCCTTGCAATAACCAAGAAACCCGGTTTCTATCGAATCCCTACTTAATTTTCATCCAGGGCAACGGGCAGAAAGGAAAGACCTCCTTCAAGTGGGTCCAGGATCACAATATTGTCTGCGCCGTGTAAAGCAACCCAGATCGTTCCCGGAAAGACGTCCCCATCCCCCTGGGCAATGATGTCGAGCGGATGCCTGCCCACCTCCGTAGTCAGCATTTCCACCCCGTTTACCACTGCATCACCCGCTTCGTTTAACTGAGCGCGAAAAACATCGCCGCCAAGTGTATAGCCAACCATCAGCAAGTCACCTTGAAGCGCTCCGTCAAAGTTTGTCGCCGTATATTCGGTGATTCCATTGGTAGACACATCATAGGTGATCAACGACTGGTCTGGGTCAACAGTCCCTGGCCCGGCGTTTGGCTGTAGAAAATCACACTCGATTGGATTCGCCACGGCGATAGGAACCGGCGGCCAATTGGCAACCGGGTTCAAGACAAACATCCCCGGATTTTCACCCACGTGCAAGCCCGCCCCGGCCGGATTGCCCCGAATTGGATTTGCATGCCCGCCATAATAACCGGCGGCATCAATATAGTGCAGGCCGTTTTGATTGTTCGTAAATCCTGGTTCGTCCGGTAGATAACGATTGGTGCAATCGGCCGGTGGCGGCCCCTCATTCTCTGGCAGACCGCCCCAGCCAGGGTTGGCCCCGTTGTCAACCGTGTAGAGCCGCCCTGCGGAAGTAAGAACCAGATCGTAAGGATTGCGATAGCCAGGGGAATGAACCTGCACAGGGCCGTCAGGAACAAGCAACGCCTGGTTGCGTCCGTCATCCCCTCCCCACGGAGGCGAAGCACCGGACGGGTCTTTCAGGGTAGGCAAGTCATATTTATACTGTTGGCCGCGGCCGTCGGTTTTCGTGGGCAAGGCTTCGATAGCGTCCAGGTCAATCGCCAAAATAGCGGCCGACAACGCATATTCATTCAGATAGGCCATGAGATGGCTTGGCGAACCAGCGTTCGTGTTTCCACCCTGCGCAACGTAAATGGTATTACTGGCCTCGTCGAGAATGAGGCCGTTGCTGGCATGCTTATACTCCGAACGCGGCAATCCGCGCACCAGATCGATCTTTTCCCAAATGCCCAGTGTGTTGTTCCAGGTTAGACGAGAAACCACACCAGAATTGGTATCCAGCCCCAAATCCTCGCCGGTCGCGACAGACGTGGCACGCGGGTCGCTGGATGTGACATAGAGGACTGGTTTGTTGGCTGTGCCGGTCACATATAATCCCAACGTCTGACGGCCGACGGCATCCGAAGCTGTACCGTCGTCATTATAATTGGGGATGTCATGGACAATGGAGATGACCTCTGTGTCCGTGATTTCATACTCCCCTATGCCGTTGCGCTGGATCGAATAGGCATAGATCAATCCCATTTCTTCGGAGACATAGAGGCGGCCGTCCGGCCCAAATTGTAGCGAAGTCGGATTACGTAGAGTCTCACCTCGCAGAATGCTGCGATGAAAGCGATAGGTGTTGGCCGGGCTGAACTCAACGGCCTTTGCCGGACGCATGGATGCAAGCAAAACAACCAATAGGCCAGGCAGCAGTAATGTGAGACAGAGCAAGGGCACACGCTTTGACATGTTCTGTGATCTGACAGATAATGACATGATGTTTCCTCAAAATGTGGATGTTGTGATTCTTTGATTTGTGATTCTTTGAATCGTGATTCGCTTGAATCGTGATTCGCCTGAATTGTGATTCCTTTGAATCACACACATTGGTCAAAGTCACGGTACGTAACAAACGGGGAACAGGAGTACACCCTTGTTATTCAGGAAAATTGCTGATAACCGTCAGGATAGTTCAATGGCAACCGCAATGCGACGCAAGCGGTTTGCATTATTTCTGAGCCTGTTAGAGCGGTTGCCGCGCCCCATCACGATTCTTGACGTGGGAGGTACACCTAACTTTTGGGAGCGCATGGAGTTTGTTGATCAGGAAGCGGACTCGGCCGTCCACGTTACCCTGTTAAACGTTCATTATAGCCAACCAATTGATCATCCAAACTTCACTGCCATGATAGGCGATGCTACAAATATGTCAAATATTGCTAATAATGCGTTTGACATGGTTTTTTCAAATTCTGTCATTGAACATGTGGGCGATTTTAGCCAACAGCAAAAAATGGCTGATGAAGTGCAGCGCGTGGGTAAGCACTATTTCCTGCAAACGCCTAACTACTATTTTCCAATTGAGCCGCATGTCCTTTTTCCTGGCTTTCAATGGCTTCCCACCCAATTGCGTGTATTTCTGCTGACACACTTTAAGTTGGGTTGGGTCAAGCGAATGGCTGATGCAAAACAAGCACAGCAATGGGTAAATGATACCCGTCTCTTACGCAAGCGCGATTTGCAGAAGTTGTTCCCCGACGCACAACTTTATGAGGAAAAGCTTTTCGGCCTGACAAAATCCTTTATCGTCTATGATCGCTGGTAATTCGTAAGCACAAGGGTGGAGTAGTTTGAATGTGAAAGGAGCACCCATCCCAGTTTTGTACATAGCCGGAGCCGGCCGCAGCGGTTCAACGCTACTGGAAATGATCCTCGGTAATTTGCCGGGTTATTGTTCGGTTGGCGAAGTTCGCTACTTTTGGGAATATTGGGCGGAGGGTGATTGGCTTTGTGGCTGTGGGCGGCCAATGGCAGCAGAGATACCGCTGGTGACAGATATGCCGAGGATGGCAGACGTGCCATCACTATATGCGGTGGATAATCCTTCTTCCTGTCCATGTCCCTTTTGGTCAGCAGTGGCAGCCCATTTGCCCGCAGAGAAATTGGCCCAATTAAGAGACGAGGCCGAACGCTTTGACCGCACACGAAACTTGCCGCTTTTTGCTGCACCGGTTGGCAACCCCCAGAAGCCACCCTCGAGCCTGATTGCGGGAACGGCCGAACTCTACAACGCCATTTGGGAAGTCTCCGGCCGCCAGGTGATTGTTGACTCCTCAAAAGTGCCGTCCCATCTTTATATTCTCCAACAACTACCCAACATTGACCTCCGCGTGCTCCATTTAGTACGTGACGGGCGGGCGGTGGCTTATTCCTGGCGTAAACGACAAAAGCAAGAGTTAGGCAAAGCAAGCCCAGAGGCAGCCATGCCATCCAGTTCGACGCTCAAGTCGCTGATCGTTTGGGATGTGGAAAATTTCTATGCGACCAAGTTCGGCCGCCGCGCCCCACACTATGCCCTCATGCGCTACGAGGACTTTACAAACAACCCTGCTGCCGTCCTAACCGCCACCCTCTCCAAGTTAGGACTGGATAGCTCCGCGTTGAAGCTGTATGACGGCCGCTTTTCCGGCTCGCCAACCCATAGCGTAGGCGGTAACCCGTTGCGTTTTAACGGGGCGAACCTGCAGATCAAGCCCGATAACGAATGGAAAACGACCCTATCGGGGACGGCGAAGTTGGTTCAGGGGCTTGCCATCTATCCCATGTTGCGCCGTTTTGGATATTCGGTACTGTGAATGTTGGTCTAAATTATGCCAAGACCAAATTCCTATCAGAATATATCTTTTCGCAATCACTTTATATCCATAAAAGCCTCTCTTAGATTGCGAAGATTGCCGTTAAGGTTATAATTATCGTTGCTTCATTGCGCCTTATTTCACAACTGACTAGAGAGAATGATAAAAAGGCAGGAAGTCCGTTACGTGGCTCACTGGCGTAACAAAACAAATAGATTGTCATCTTGCAGAATGCGGTACGCGAAATCAGCAAGTTCTTGAAATACACTCGATTACACTAAACCGAGTTGATTTTGCTTGCTTAACCCTTGGCTGTTGAGCTGCTTTGTCTGAGCAGCTAAGCAGTCTGGTTTTTTACGAGTCCCTAGCAGCAAGATCACGGAGGGGTTTATGCTGAGACGGTATGGCGTTAACTTTGCCATCTTCTCAATGATTTTGGATATGGGTCTAACCTTACTGGCATTAGTCTTGGCCGTCTGGTTGCGGCCCTGGCTGCCAAACCTCCCCTATCTTCAATCAATCGAGCACGTTCAAGTATACCCTTATCTTTACTTGCTCATCCCCATTCTATGGATGATCACCTTCCTGGTCGTTTCCGTCTACGACCCTAAACGCATTTACAAGCCAATTGATGAACTGCAAATCGTTGTGGTAGCGACCACTGTGGCATCACTGATCTTTGCCGGGTTGCTATATCTGACTTTTCGTGACTTTTCACGCTGGCTTTTTGTCGTTTTTGTGTTTTTGGATGTTTTTCTGCTGGTCGGATGGCGGGTTTTTGCCCGGGTCATTCTGACCATCGGCCGTTTTCCTATCCCAGAGCGACGGGTTTTGATCGTTGGCACGGGGGAAGTTGGACAACGAGTGGGGCAGATGATTCGCGAATATGACTGGATGGGTTTGAACCTGTCCGGCTATTTAGATGATAACGCCCGCGAGGCAAAAGGGGACAAGGAAGAGTTTATTCTTCATATCCTGGGCAATGTTAGCGATGTGCGCCGGGTGGTTCAAGAGCGACTCATTAATGATGTGGTTATTGCGTTGCCTCAACGCGCTTATGGGCGGATAAACGAGTTAGTGCTGGCACTCCATGATTTGCCGGTGCAGGTGCGCGTTGTCCCCGATTATTATAGCCTGGCGCTCTATCGCGCCTCCGTTGAAGACTTTGGTGGATTACCTATGATCAATTTGCGCGACCCAGCCCTCAATGATGTACAAAGGCTTATGAAGCGTATTTTTGACCTCGTTTTGGCTGGACTGATTTTAATATTAATTTTACCAGTCCTGGGTATTATCAGCTTGCTGATCAAATTGGATTCCGCCGGTCCGGTCATTTTTCGCCAACAGCGGGTTGGTGAAAACGGCCGCCTCTTCCCCATGTACAAGTTCCGTTCGATGATTGTCAATGCCGAGAAACTGCAAAATCAGGTTACCCAAGTGAGGAGTGATGGCACGCTGATTTATAAGAAGGCGGATGATCCGCGCGTGACGCGCATCGGCCGCTTCCTGCGCCACACCAGTCTGGATGAATTGCCTCAACTTTTTAATGTCATCAAAGGGGATATGAGTTTGGTTGGCCCTCGTCCGGAGCTGCCCTGGCTGGTCGGCCAATATGAACCCTGGCAGCACAAACGCTTTGCCGTTCCCCAAGGGATGACCGGCTGGTGGCAGATCAACGGCCGCGCCGATAAACCGCTGCATCTCCACACCGAAGATGACCTGTATTACGTCCAAAACTATTCACTGTGGATGGACATTTATATCTTGCTAAAGACGCCCTGGGTAGTCGTTCGCGGCAAAGGCGCATACTGAAAGGATGAAGGCAGAAGGATGAAGGATGAGGCAGGCGGGTTCGTCTATTGTCCCCCAATCACCGGTTGCCGGTTTTCCATTAGCCTTACTCGCTGAAGGGTTGCTGCTCGCCCTTGCCACTCCCCTGCTCCTATTTCCCACTGTTTCTCTCCCGCTAACATTCTTGATATTGGTCTTGCTGGCGATTAGCTGGCTGTCCCCCTTGTTGGCCCAACGACGGCCGGGGATTCCGGCTACCCCTTTTAACCTGCTGCTCCTCCTCTTCTGTCTGAGCTTGATTGTCAGTATGCTGGTGACGGCCGATCCCGAACTCAGCTTGCCCAAAGCGACAGGGATCATTCTCGGCCTTGCCTTCTGGCGTTATATAGTGATTGTCGTCAGGCAACGCTCGCAGCTACCATTCGCCCTTCTCGTTTTTTTGCTGGCTGCCCTGGGATTCACCCTCATCGGTATCTTAGGCTTACAAGCGATGCTCAAGATCGAGCTGCTGGCGAATCTTGCCCCCGTCCAACGGATCATTCTGCCGGGAAGCACCAGCGATGCCGTCCATCCGAATCTGTTGGCGGGCGCGATCTGCCTCTTTCTGCCCTTGCTGCTCTCGCTGCTGCTGGCTGGACGGCCGTCCCGTTACCGGCGGCCGATTCGCCTGGCCCTGTTGTTCTTTGCCCTGCTCACGCTGGCCATCCTCCTGCTGACCCAGTCGCGTAGCGGCTGGCTTGGCTTGCTGGCCGGGAGCATGACCTTGCTCGTGGCCTGGGCGCTGCTCCTCCCGCCTTCGCGGACACGCCATGCATTGCGTTGGCTCTTGTTGCTGCTCGGCCTGGCCGCTGCTGTGGCCCTCATTTGGAGCGGGCCACAGCGCATCCAACAACTGTGGCTCGATCCGCCGCGCGAGACAGTGATTGGAACGCTGTCCACACTCAATTACCGCCGTGCGTTGTGGCCCTGGGCGATCACCGCTGTTGCCGATTTTCCCCTGACGGGAACCGGGCTGGGAGCATTCCGTGAAGTCGTTTTTCGCCTCTACCCTGTAGGCCTGTCAACCACTCAGGATGTAGGCCACGCTCATAACATTCTGTTGCAAGTCGCGCTTGATTTTGGTTTGCCCGGTTTGATCAGCTATCTGGCGATGGTCTTGTTGGCTGGGGGGCTGGCCTGGCGGGTGGCACGGGAGGATGTGGGGCTGCGGCCGATTGCCTTAGGCATTCTCGCCTCTCTGGTGGCCTTCCACTTTTACGGCCTGGCTGACACGGTGGCAGTGGGGGCAAAGCCAAGCCTGCTTTTTTGGCTGTTATTGGCTCTGGCAACGGTGACCTATCGCGTCAGCCGGTCAGCCCCCTAACGTTTTTTGGACAACCTGTGTGACTAGCTCCCGTAGTTGGGCCTGGTCGGGTAAGTGAGTGCCGTTGGTTGGCCGGTAGAGGGTGGGAATATGCTCATCTCCCTCATGGCAGATGCCGCACTGTTCGCAGAACTCGGCCGATTCCCCCGGATGGCTTAGCCCCATTTGTTGGCGCATCCGTAGCAGCTTGCGTACTTCCGCCGCTTCCAGCGGATTACGCACGCCTAATTGTTCCAGCATAAACTGGACACGAGCGTTCTGCTCCAGCGTCTCCAGTCGCATATAGGCTTGCATTGGCGAATCACCGACGGTCAGCGACCCGTGCCGCTGCAGCACCAGTGCGTCGTGGTTGACGATCAGGTTGGAAATCGCCCGCACATTTTCCTCGCTGGAGGGAGTGGCATATTCCGTAGTCGGGATCAGACCGAGGGTGACGATCACCTCCGGCAGCAAGCAGGTAGCCATGGAGATACCGGCAATGGAAAGGGCGACGGCAATGGGTGGGTGAGCGTGGACTACGGCCAGCACGTCCGGCCGTTGGTGGTAGGCGGCCAGATGCATCGGCAATTCGCTGGTCGGCTTCAAGTGGCGCGTGACCGTTGTGGCCGTGGAAAGCAGTTTGCCATCCTCGTCCACCACCAGTAATTGCTCCGGTTTGAGAAAGCCTTTGTGCAGACCGGAAGGAGTAAGCAGGATACGGCCGCGTCCCAGTCGCGCCGATACGTTGCCATCACTGGCGACAATGAAGCCTTTTTCATGCAAAAGGCGACAAACAAAAACAATCTCTTCGCGTAGTTGTCGTTCGTTCATAAAAGTAGCACGATTTGCCAAAATCGTGAGCTAATCGGTGCGATTTGCCAAATCGCGTTACAGGTATTGGTCTACTTCGGCCGCCAGTCGTTCTGGATTGCCATCAAATTCGGCCGCGTCCAGTTCGTGGTGCATCAATTTTAACAATGTGTTGTTCAGTGCCCGGTTAATTGGCGTGGCAATGCCCGCTGCCTGCCCGGCATCGGCAATCGCGCCGTTATGATATACTACTTCGCTGCGTCCCTTGCCCGCCTGTAGGTCAATATGAAAAGAGGGCATTTTATCGCCACGCCCCTGGACGACGAATTGAATGAAGATGGGTTGCAGCAGGAAATGGGGTGTGTGGCGCACAATGGTCGCCAATTGCCGCGCCGGAGCGCCGGGTAAGTTGACCAACGCTAAGTCCAAAGCGTTCATCACCGCCAATGCTTCGCGCAACATGCCCATTTCTAGTTCAAAGACCAGCGGCGAACGGTAGAGAATCACCGGCGGCCGATTGAGAATCGCCGAAGTCGCGTTGCCGACGATGTTGAGCAGTGCCTTTGACCACTTTAAGCCCTGGTAATCGGCCGTTTGCCGGGTATTGATCCCTGCCTCGCGCAGCAGCGCCACCCAACGGCCGACGTCCTGGCCGCGCTTGGCCGGGGCCACCCCTATACCGCGATTGCTCTTTTCGACCACCAACTCGTTGGCCGCGGGCTTGCTGACGGGGACGGTGAGGACGCTGGCTAGCACCCGTTCTGGGCCAAAGCATTCAATCAGCGGCGTTTCGACGCCGATGCCGTTTTGTGTTCCCATAATCATCGCGGTTTCGGGACAGTGTTGGGCGAGGGGTTCGACGGCCGCTGCCAGATCATAAGACTTCATGCCCATGATCACTAACTCTGGGCGAAAACCAGCTTGAAACGCCTCGGTGGGTGAAGCAAAGGCAGGTAAGGAGAGGCAACGGGTGTTGGTCCCCTCGGTCACAGTCAGACCGGCATTATTGATCAGCGCGGCCGTTGCCGGACGGCTGATCAAGGCCACCTGATGGCCGCCTTGCCCCAGCTTCGCTCCTAAATAGCCGCCAATGGCCCCTGCACCGTAGATTAGAATCTGCACGCTATTCCCTTGAGATAGTAAGCAGTAAGCAGTTGACGGGGGCAGTAGCCAGTTTATGCTTTGGGCCACCTGCCACCTGCCACCTGCCACCTGCCACCTGCCACCTTATTTCAACACACTTCCCACAAAATCAGAACGGCCGCGCACGAAGTCAGTGACCGCCATCGCCCGTTTTCCGGCCAGTTGCACTTCTTCCAGAGCCAGCCCGCCCTCACCGCAAAGCACGAGGATTTTTTCGCCGGCCGTTACCACCTGACCGGGGCGGCCGTCTGGCAGCTTCCCTTGTAGCGGGCTTGCCCGCAGTACACGCAGCGTTTCCCCCTGCCATCCCGTAAAGGCCCCCGGCCAGGGGGTCATGGCGCGGATGTGGCGGTCGAGCGCGGTAGCAGGGAGCGACCAATCAATCCGTCCCGCTTCTTTTTGGATCATCGGCGCATAGGTGGATTGGCTGTCGTCTTGTGGGACGGCTGTCAACCGCCCGGCCAAAATGTCATCCAGGTATTGGCGCAACATCTGCGCCCCCAATTCGGCCAACCGGTCATGGAGGGTGGCGGCCGTGTCCTCACCTGTGATTTCAATTGCCTCTTGCACATAGACTGGTCCCGTGTCCAGTCCCTCATCCATCTGCATCAGGCTGACACCCGTTTCGCTGTCCCCGGCCAGTAGTGCGTGCTGGATAGGAGATGCGCCGCGCCAACGGGGGAGCAGTGAGGCATGGACGTTGAGGTTGCCGTGTGGCGGCAGATAGAGGACGTGCGGCCGCAAAATTTGTCCGAAAGCAGCGACGACAATCACATCCGGCTGCCATTCGCGCAGCGGTTCGGCTGCCGCTTCCTGCCGCAACGACTTCGGTTGGTAAAGAGGGATACCGGCGGCGGCGGCCGTTTGTTTGACCGGTGACGGCCGAAGCTGCTTGCCACGCCCCGCCGGACGGTCTGGCTGTGTCACCACTCCGACGACGGTTTGCGTCTCAATCAACGCTTCCAGCGCCGGAACGGCGAAGTCCGGCGTACCCATAAAGACAATTCGCGCCATAGCTGCATTCTAACATGCCATGATTTGCTTTCAAAACGCCGGGATCACAGATGGCCGGTCAGCGATCACTGTCTACTGTCCAGTGGCAACTCTGTCTACCAAGCCTGCAACTCGCCAGCGAATCTCGCGTAAATGTATGTAGATTGACGGGAAGGATAATCCCTATAGAATCGCACTATTGTTTATTGGTTGAGCAGTTTATTACTTTTGGTGACTTTACTTACACGGAGGTAAACGTGGACATTAATCAGGCTTTTCGCTTTGTGTTCGACGACGAGCGTTGGACAAACAAAATTTTGATTGGCGTCTTGATGTCATTGCTCTCATTTTTAATTCTACCAGCCTTTATCCTTAGCGGTTGGGTGCTGCAAATCGTGCGTAATGTGATGAGTGGCGTGAAGCGGCCGCTGGCTGAGTGGGATGATTGGGGCAAGATGCTACGCGATGGCTTTAATCTCTTCATCGCCCAACTGGTTTATGGGCTGCCGCTGATCATTCTGATGATCATTTTCCTGGCCTTGTCCGGTGGCTTTGCCGCTTTCAGTGATTCCAGTAGTGATGCGGCCGCAGCTGGCCTGACGGTTACAGCATTGCTGTTTACTTGTATCGCATTTATTTACGGTATTCTGCTGCTCTTCCTGACCCCGGCGATCACCATTCAGTATGCGATGACCGATGAGTTGAGCGCAACCTTCCGCTTTAGTGAAGTCTTTGCAATCGCCCGCGAACACTTTGCTGATATCTTGATTTCAGTGGTCGTGATCGTCGTTGCTGCTGTTTTGTTCTCGATGGTTACCGGTGTATTGAGCTTGATTCCCTGCCTGGGTTGGATCGCTGCCGTTGTACTCGGTCTCGCCTTCGGCCCCTACATTGCGGCCGTAACAGGACATCTCTATGGTCAGATTGGCACAAAAGTGCAAGGCCCCGGCAAGATGCCGCCAATCGAAGAACCGGTCATGTAAATTCGCATAGCAAACGTTGATGTCTTGACACCAAAGAGCGCGGCCGATCCCCCATCAGCCGCGCTCTTTTAATCTCCAATCTCTAATCTCCTAATCTCTACAACAACCTCCCCTGCTGCGGCTGCCCAATCTCAACCGTTTCCTGTCCGACAATCTTTTTGAAGCGGTTGGCCGATGCTGGAGAAAAACCGGCGTAATCGTCGTTGAAGAAGGCATAGACATCGCTGACCTGGGCTAAGTGCGGTTCGATGCGGCCGTACCATTGCTCTAGCTCGGCCGTCTTATCCACCATCTCCCGATCTTTAGTAGCGAAGCGGCCATGGCGGCCGAGGAAACGCAGATAGAGGAAGTCGGTTGTTGGCACGATCTCTTTAGGCAAATAGATGTAGTCGGCCGCTACCCAACAGATGCGATGCTGGCGGAGCAGATCGGCCGTTTCCGGCGTCGCCCAGGAGCGATGGCGAAACTCGGCCGCGAAGCGTAAATCATCTGGCAATTGTGGCAGAAAGGTCTGTAGTCGCTCCACTTCATCCGCCTTAAAATCGGGGGGAAATTGGAACAGGATTGGCCCCAGCTTGTCTCCCAACAGGCGCATGGTAGTCAGGAATTGCTCTAGCAAGCCCGTTGCCCCGCTACCGGTCAGCCGCAGGTCGTGGGTGATCTCACGTGGCGCTTTGGGGCAGATGATGAAGTCGGGCGGGGTGATCGCCGCCCAGCGCTCGACGTTGGCCGGAACGGGCGTGCCGTAGAAGGTGGAGTCCATCTCGACGGCCGAGAAGTGTTCGGCATAGTAAGCCAGTTGCTGCGGCCCGGTCACCCCTTTGGGATAAAAGACCCCTTGCCAGGGCTTATAGCCAAAGCCCATTGTGCCAATGTGCCAGGAAACCATTCAAAAATTGTGAATGGTGAATGGTTAATTGTCAATGGTTAACGGATATATATTGGAGTAGGTGAGTCCCCCATTGTTGAGACAAACCTCCGGGTTTGTCCGAGCAATCGAACGGGTTGCGCAATCCAGAGGATTGCCACTACGCTTTAGTCCCCGGTTGGCTTGGGAGCAAGAGCCGTTTCCCGCGCCGGAGCTTTTTCGGCGAGGATGACGGCGGTGAAGAGGGTTAGGGCGATCCAGAGCAGGTCGGCGAGCAGCAGGTGGAGCAGTTGCATCCATACCGGGGCGAGGAGGAGGACATTGACTGCCCCGGCCGCCAACTGCAGGAGCACCAATCCCTGGATGGTTCGCCGTAGGGTGGCGGCTTGAGGCGTCGGCCGTTGCCGGTAAACAAACTGCGACGAAATGAAGAGATAGAGGCCGGACACCACGGCCAGAATGGGATGCCAGATGCGCAAGCGGATCAGGAAGTGGGCGGTGGGGGAGAAGTCTTGCCGGACGCCTTCAGCGAGCGAACCGGAGGGAAACAAGGTGTCCCCTAAGGCGGTGATCGCTCCGCTGGCCCCGACCAGCAGCAACATCAACAAGCCGATTGCCAGCAGCCCGCCTTCGCTTCCTTGTTGGCGCAGGCGAAAGCGACGGCCGCCACTGACCCACCAGGCCGTCAGCGCAAGGACGGCGAGAAGCAGAAATGTGTTTACCAGATGGGCGGAGATCCAATAAGCCCTGGCCATAGAATCGTTATCCGCCACCAATTCAAAAAGCACCAATCCCGCGCCAATCGCTCCTTCGGTGAGGATGAAAAAGGTGGAGAGAACAGCCCCCAGGCGGGCGATATGCCCTTTGGGGAAATTGCGAAAGACCCATAGCAGCAGGATGATGACCAGCACGCCGCTCAACCCACTGGTGAGGCGGTGGGTAAATTCGATCAGCGTTTCCAGTTGGGCATCACGAGGGACAGCCACGCCGTTGCACAGCGGCCAATGGCTGCCGCATCCCGCTCCCGAACCGGTGGCGCGGACAAATGCCCCCCAGAGAATGACAAACAAGGTATAGCCCAGCACAAACCAGGCGTACCAGACAATTGGCTTATAGCGCCGGATTGAACCGTTCATTATTAAATAGTTCTGATTCTAATTCGGAGTGATTTAACCACGGATGAAAACAGATGGAACGGATTAGCACGGATTTTATCCCGATAAATCCCTGTTATCTGTGGTTGATTGATGTCGCACACAGGTCTATTCTAAGCAATAACTGGGGTAATAACCAGCAACGTGTTAGGTGTAGCCGAACGGAGTGTGTTTTAACGCCGCTTCCCGTAGCAGACGCGGATTTCAATCCGCGCGATCAGTCACGCTCAGAGAGAAAGCGATCAATCGGATCATCATCCTCATCCACCAGCGTGCGGCGGGTTTTGCCGCCAGCCTGGGCATCGTCCACCAGCCCCATCTCTTCCAGATGTTGCATCAGCCGCGCGGCGCGGGGATAGCCGAGGCGTAGGCGGCGTTGCAGGAAGGAGGTGGAGATATTGTCATGCTTTTGCGCCAGTTCAACGGCCGCTTCCAACAAACTATCCGTCTCATCCAGCAGCGCATACTTGGCGATCAACGATTCCCAGGGAGCCGGTTCTGGCACATAGTCGGGCATGGCGTCGCGCCAATGTTGTGCCACCCGTTCGATCTCATTGTCGGTGACGAAGACCCCTTGAATACGCGCCGGGCCGCTGGCGTCGGGGGCGAGAAAGAGCATATCCCCCTTGCCCAACAGATGTTCCGCCCCCACCGTGTCGAGGATCACCCGCGAATCGGTTCCGGAAGCGACGGCGAAGGAGAGGCGGGCGGGGAAGTTGGCTTTGATCAGGCCGGTGATGACGTCGGTGGACGGCCGTTGCGTCGCCACCACCAGATGAATCCCCGTCGCCCGCGCCATTTGTGCCAGACGGCACAGCGTCCGCTCCACATCGCCAGGGTAGGTATGCATCAGGTCGGCCAGTTCATCAATAAAGACCAGGATATGGGGCAGGTGCTTGCCGCGCCCCGCCTTGCGGTTATAGCCACCCAGGTTACGGGCCGACGCCTGGGCAAATAGCTCATAGCGGCGGTCCATCTCGGCCGTCAGCCAGCGCAACACCCCCACCGCCCGGTCCGCATCCACTTCCACCTTGCCGATCAGGTGCGGCAAGCCGTTGAAGCGAATGAACTCCACCTTTTTCGGGTCAATCATCACCAGCCGCAGCTTATCGGGTGTGTTGTTCAGCACCAGGCAGGTGACAAAGGCGTTGATGCAGACCGATTTGCCGGAGCCGGTGGTCCCGGCCACCAACAGATGGGGCAACTTACTCAGGTCTACGGTGACGGGCGCACCGGAGACATCGCGCCCCAACCCCACAGCAAGCGGGGCATTGAGTTTGAAGAAGGGGCGCGACTCAATGATCGGCCGCAAGCGCACCAGACTGGTGGACTCGTTCGGCACTTCAATGCCTACTACACTCCGCCCCGGCACTGGGGCCTCAATGCGTAAACGGGGGGCGGCCAGTGCCAGTGTCAAATCCTTTTGCAACGCTGCAATTTGCCCGACGCGCACCTTGTGGGGCTTCACTTCCCCGTCCGGTCCGGCGCGTTCGATATACCCTGGCTCGACGCCAAATTGGGTCACGGCCGGGCCGCGCCGGATTTCCGTCACCTTTGCCGGGACGCCAAAATCGTGCAGCGTTTGTTCAATCCGCTGGCTTTTCCAATCAATCTCCTCGTGGCTCAAGCCAAAGGCGGTTTCCTCTTCGAGAATGTCAATGGGCGGCAGCCGTTTATCACGCTGGCGCAAACGGGGTTCGGAAGTCGCTTCGTTGATAATCAATAGATCATCGGCCGTTGCTTCCGCCGGGGCGCGTAGTGGCATTCCGGTGGGAGGCGGCAGGCGGCGCAGAGTTGATTGAGCCGCTTTAACTTGACGGCGCGACCGTTGAGTGGGGTCTGGTTCAATGCGCTCCGCCCATTCGTTTAGCCGTGCGGACAACATCTCTAAGCGAGACAACACCGTCGCCCAGCGCAAGCCTAGTAGCATGGCGATTCCCCAGAGGAAAAGAGAGAGATAGAGCAGCGTGGTTAGCAGTGGCCCCAGAAAATCGAGCAGTGGTTCTGTCAGTCCCCATCCCACCAGTCCACCGCCACGGCCGAGAAATGCTTCGGCCAGGGTGCTGCTGCTGAATAGGCGCGTGAGTGCCAGCGAGGCGATAAGGGCGATCTCCAGACCGATCACTTGTGGCGGCCGAATCGGCAGTGGGCGATCGGCTTCGCGCAGCGACATCTGCATCCCAATTCCTGCCAGCAAAAAGCAGAGTGCAAATGCCCCCCAGCCGAGAAGCTGCCGTAAGAAGCGCGTCCACCAGCCCAGCCAGCCCGTTTCCGTCAGGCCGATGAGAGCCAATAGGGTTAGTAGCGCAAAAAGAAAGAGGATGATGCCGCTGATCTCGCGGCGGTGAGCCAACGCACCATTGACCAGCCGCTCATCCCAGGTGGTTGGTGGCGGAGTGCTGCTGCTTGAAGGGCGTTTAGCGGCCTGGCTGCTTCCCCCTGTCGCACGACCAGACGCTGGTTTGGAACGTGCCATAATTGGTTGTCTAGTGCGAATCAGCCGATTCGTGCTATTCGCGTTTGGGTTCGGCCGAGATCGTCTTGTTTTTCGCGCCGCGCAAGGTTAGCGACAACCGCTTGTTGCGGCTGTCCACATGCAACACTTTGGCGACGACCTTATCCCCTTGCTGCACTACATCGCGGGGGTGCAAAAAAGAGCCTTCGGCCAGTTCGGATATATGGACAAGTCCCTCCAACTCATCCTCCAAGATCACGAAAGCCCCATAGGTGACAATATTACCGACGACGCCTTCGACAATCTGGCCTTCATGATACCGCTTTTCAACGTTGTGCCACGGATCAGGCTTTAGCCGCTTCATCGTTAGCGCGATGCGCTCTTTTTGGCGGTCAACCGTCAATACCTGGACGGTCACTTTTTGGTCAGGTTTTAAGATGTGGCTGGGATGGATGACACGGCTCCAGGAAAGCTCCGAAATGTGGATCAGGCCCTCGACGCCGCCCAGATCAACAAAGGCGCCAAAATCCGTCAGATTGGTCACGGTCCCTTGCAACTGCTCGCCAATCCGCACGCGGCGCAACAGGGCGACTCGTTGGTCCGCTTCCACGGTGGCCGCGCGTTCGGAGAGGATGAGGCGATTGTTGGCGCGGTTGACTTCGATGACCTTTAATGAGAGGGTACGGCCGTGCCAATTGCCCAAAGCCCGCAGCCGTTCGCGTGGGATATGGAACTGCGGCAGGTCAACGAGTTGGGAGGCGGGGACAAAGCCCTGAAGCCCATTCCAATGCACCAGCAGGCCCCCCTTGTTATGGCCTGTCACTTCCAGTGCCAGGACCTCGTCATTGTCCATCGCTCTTTGTGCCAGGACCCAGGGGTCGGCTTGTGCGGCCGTTCCATTCTGTGACCAGGCATAACTGTTGGTCACTAGCTCTTCAATCGCGGCTGGATGCGAACCGTTCTCTTCAGCGGGCAACACCGTTTCTTCTTGGGTAAATAGCGCGGCCCAATATGAATCATCCATTTCGGAATGTTCAATGTAGTCTGCTCTATGCTCTGAACTCATCTTGAACAACCATTACAATAAGCTAATTTCCACTTTCCGGTCGGGGATGCTATCGGCATGTCGCCAGAGTTATCACCGAACCGGAAAGCAGAACCGGATGGGCTAGTTGCAGACGTGTTATAATCTCACATCTCTGTGAAATGAGGAAACTGCTTATGGGTATTGTGCCTAGATTAAGACCCTTTTCCACCAGTCAACCCTCTTCCTCCGTCTGAACGGCTTCTTTACCTTAATGAGGGATTAAGAAGCCGCCCGATAATTATAGGGTCTCTCTCTACGCTGGTCAACCGATAATGCGAAGAACTAAAGAATTTCCAAAGATGAAAGTCGGGATCGCTGCCTATTCTGGCTAGCGGTTGCTATAATTTCAGTTATGGATGTCTTACAACGACAGAACAGTTGGCTGAGTATCGCGCCATTGGCGGCCGATCTGCTGGTGATGTTGCTTGCCATTTTCCTTTTCTTGCCTCTGGCCCACCAACTTTTAGTGCCGGCGGGTTTGAACGCTCTTCTGGTAACGGTCGCTTTCATTGCTTTTAGCATTGGCGTTTATGGAGTACGCAAACTGGAGGCAAGTAATCCCGCGGCCGCGCCAGACAATGGGGACAACATCCTGCCCTCGCGGCTGCGCGGCGCATTGGCTTTTCTCTTTGGGCTGGCAATGGCCGGAGCGATTGCTCACCAACTTGGTTATTTCGCTTCCATCCAGGTGACGGGGATTGGCGACATCAATGAGGGGGCAACGGCCGCCTTCTACAGCTTCGCGCCGGGAGCGTGGTTGGGCTTTGCCATGCTCTATGTCCTGGTGCTGGCTTTCCCATTGCGGCCGACCATCTCCGTTGGAAGTGCCAGATATACGACCGCTGCCTTGTTTGGGCTGGCGAGTTATGGCTTAATGTTGCTGGTGCTGGCGGCCGAGCTGGCGGTTGTTTTAATGCCCCTCTCATCGTTGTGGGGGATGGTTTGGTTTATTGCGTTGCTGCTCTTACTCTTCTTCCCGCCGCGAATATTGCTCGCCGCGCGTTTATCCCCGTCAGGGACGCCGCTTTTCATCGCCAGCCTGATCACCCCCCTCTTGCCGATTATCTACTGCGTGACCCAGTTGGCATTTGTCAATTGATAATTGACAATTGCCAACTGTAAATTAGGGTGGGATTACGGCCGCTTAAGCCATCGAAACGATGGCCATTGGCGCAGATCGGTGCGGTGGGTATAGGCCAGGAGCAGCCAGAGGGTTGCCATTGATGCCAGCAACAAGGGATCAGGACTAAAAAGAAGTAGATAACCAAGCAGAATGCCCATCGTCAGCATCACCGCCCAACCGGTGACGGTCAGCAGGGCAGCGAGGATGATCACCGTCGGCAGCACCACCAGCGGTAACTCATACAGTGTCAGTCCAATCATCGCTCCAAAGGCGGTCGCCAGTGCTTTGCCGCCGCGCCAGCCGAGAAAGGGGGAGAAGCTATGCCCCAACGTCGGCGCAATGGCAATCGCCCACATCACCCAGCCTCGTATTCCGGCCGTTTGATAGGCCAGACCAACAGGAACGGCCGCCTTAGAAATATCGGCAATCACCGCAACCACAAACCAAAGCTTGCTTCCCGCACGCAGCACATTGGTCGCGCCAGGGTTTTGGTCGCCATATTCCTGGATGTTGCGGCGCAGGGCGAGGCGGCCGATCCACACCGAAAACGGCAACGACCCAGATAAAAATGCGGCCGCAATCCACAGTATGCCTAGTCCATCATTGAGCATAACTTCATGGATTATAGGCAGTTATCAGGGAAAAAGGTGTATAATTAGTGCGAGGATATAAGCTAATGATACCTGAAATTACTTCATCCATTCGTTACGTCACTGACGCCGAAGGCAACAAGACAGATGTCCTGATACCGCTTGCAAGCTGGAAAGCACTGATAATTACTTGGCAAAAATTGATAGAAGAAATTGAAGACCAAGAGGACAGCGAGGCTTTTAAGGATTGGCTTCGACAGCGTCACGCTGGTGAGATTGATAGCATGTCCTTAGAAGAATTTGAGAAAGAGTTAGTTGCTGATGGATTATTACCAGGTTGAAATCATCGCAGAGGCGCAACGGTAAGTTCGGCGCTTGCCTGGTAACATACGTCAGCGAGTGATTAGAGAAATTCGTCGTTTACAGACAGAACTCCGTCCACCAGAAAGCCGTTCTCTTCGTTTAGAAAAGTTTGGTGTTCAATTATTACCTGGACAAGATCTGCGTCGCTTTCGATTGGATAAGTGGCGTATTGTCTATTTGATCGAAGAAGAGTATAAGCTTGTATGGGTCTTGGCGATACGAAAGCGGCCGCCATACCAATATGATGATTTGTCCGATCTGCTTTCCAGAACAAATTGATCAAGCTCGCTTATAGATTGGCGCAAACTAAAATACTCTCTTGTTTTTTAAGTTGGTGCTTTACGCACAAAAGCTTTTTAATTCCCGTGAAGCGGCTGCGTGAAACAGACACCTTGCTGGCTTTTTACCACCCTAAGCCAAGCTATCCCCTCCATATTTTGTTGGTTCCCAAGCGGGAGCGAAAAGATTTGATGGACGTGCAAGCGGCCGATGCCGACTTTCTACTTGACCTTGTCCAAACCGTGCAAAGCCTGGTGCAGGAACTAAACCTGGAACCCGGCGGCTACCGGCTAATTACCAACGGCGGAGCGTACCAGGATATACCTCATCTACATTTTCACCTGGTCGCCGATACTTCCCCTGTGTAAACGCGAGATACACGAGTGTTGATGTTGGTCAGGATTTCATAGGGGATGGTTCCCGCCCATTCGGCCAGTTCCTCGCAGGTGATGGTTGCGCCGTTTTCGCTCTCGCCTAATAGAATCACCTCGTCGTTGTTGTAGGCGGTTTCCCACTTGATGTTGACCATCATCTGATCCATGCAGATACGGCCGACCACCGGATAGCGACGGCCGCGAATGAGCACCTGGGCCTGGTCCGACATGCGCCGGAAATAGCCGTCGCCATAGCCAACAGGGACTGTCACAACACGTACCATGTGGTCGCTGTGCCAGGAGGAGCCATAACTAACGGGATGGCCGGGCTGGACAACCTTGAAGTAGACCACACGCGATTTCCAGGTCAGGGCAGGGCGGACAGGAATGGTGCGCGGAATATCGGCCGTTGGATAGACCCCATATAGCAAAATCCCCGCCCGCACCATATCTAAATGAGTTGGCGGCAATTGCAAAATAGCCCCCGAATTGGCGATATGGCGCAGAGATAGGGGTGGCAGGCCGCGCTTTTCGTAAAAAGAAAGCACCTGTTGGAAGCGTTCGAGTTGGATTTGCGCGGAACTGAGATCGGCCGCGTCCGCATTGGCAAAGTGGGAAAAGATGCCTTCTACCAGACAATGCTCGCAAGACAAGGCGGCTTCAAGCAATGAATCAGCGTTATAGTAATGAATGCCAATGCGCTCCATGCCCGTATCCACTTTCAGATGTACCCGTGCCTGAACGCCCATTGCCCGCGCGGCATCGTTAATCTGGTTCAGCTTTTCGACTGACGAGGCGGTCAGTGTCAGATTGTGTTGCAGAAAGTACGGGACCTGATTGCCGAGGATGCCGCCGAGGACGAGGATAGGGGTTGTCACTCCGGCTTCGCGTAGCAGAATGCCTTCTTCCAGAAAGGCCACGCCGAGATAAGGCACATCCAGCGTTTGCAGGTGTTGGGCGACGGGGACCAGGCCATGCCCATAAGCATTGGCCTTGAGGATGGGCATGACCTGTGCCGGGGCAACGTGGCGCTGAATGGCCTGGTAATTGTCGGTCAGGCGGTTGAGGTTGATTTCGGCAACGGTCGGCCGAACGATGCCATTGCCGCTAATGGTCAACTGATTGATCATCAGCGGCAATTGTAACCTAACTTGGGTTCGACATTGACCACAGATGACACGGATTTAACGGATTTTCACGAATTCGATTTCTAAAATTCGGGTTTATTCGCTTGATCCGTGTTATCTGTAGTTTAAATGGAAATTATTCTGCCTGGGGTGGCGGATCAACATAGCTGGCTTCCATGATGTAGAACGTAGCCCCTTGTGGATCGGCGAGAAGGATGGTGCGGCCGTAGTCCCCCAGCGGCAAGATAAGAACTCGGCCGCTTTTTGCGGGTCGGTGGAAACCAATTCGTTCCACACCAATGCACCGGGCATGTTGCAATAAAATTCCAGGATTATATTATTGCTATGTGTCATTTGTTACCTTGACGAGCAACGGGATACGATTACAATATCGGTAGTAGGATCGGCCGTTCGGGAGAGAACCTTACCCGGCAAGGGATAAGGTCGCCGAAGGTGCAAGCAGGTCGGCAAGATGCTGGCTGGTGAATCTCTCAGGCAAGCGGGACCGGGCGGACGAGCATCTTCTGGAAAGCTGTGGATGGATCATGGTCGAGCAGTAGCAAGTAGTCACCTATCAAAGCCGCCCATCACTCAGCACCGAAGGGGCAAGCCGGCGAAATGGCTGGTGAATCTCTCAGGTAAACGACAGAGGACGCTGGCAATCTCACCGGACTGACAATTTGTTGGTCAGCGTGCGATTGTCAGGCGTCCTTTTTTATTTGTCCAATTCAAGTTTTAGTGAAGCAAGGAGAATAACATGAGCCATAACGTTCCGGCCGATTTGCGCTATACCAAAGATGATGAGTGGGTTCGCGTTGAAGATGGTGAAGCAGTGGTTGGTATTACTGATTACGCCCAAGATTCACTGTCTGATATCGTCTATTTAGAGTTGCCCAGTGTCGGTGATTCGTTTGATGAAGGGGCCACTTTTGGCGTGGTCGAATCGGTGAAGGCGGCGTCTGACCTGTTTATGCCGGTCAGCGGTGAAGTCATTGCCGTCAATGATGATCTAACCGGTGCTCCAGAAGAGATTAACCAGGATGCTTACGGCGCCTGGATGATTCGTGTCCGCATCAGCGATCCTACCCAAGTTGAGAACTTATTAGACGCGGCCGCCTACGAAGCCCTTCTTGCCTCACGCGAATAAAGAGGGGTGAGCGGTAATCGGACTCGAATCGGATTACTGCTTACCGCACACTGCCTGCTGCCCACTACTTAGTACCCTTACTGCCCACTGCATACTACCAACTAGCCCACCCGGAGGTTCCCATGGGTATCCTACGCAATACCACATTTACTTATCAGGACATAATCGAGGCCGGGAACGGCAACGGTGCGGGAAATCTGACGAACCGCGACTTGTTAGCCCCGGCCGATCACTTTGTAAAGCGGCATCTTGGCCCGCGAAGCAACGACGTGACCTATATGTTGCAAACATTGGGCCTGTCATCTTTGGAGGAATTGGTCAGGGAGACCGTTCCTGAAACGATCCGCTTGAAACGGCCGCTCAACCTGGAGCCGCCGCGCAGCGAGTCGGCCGTCTTGCAGGAGCTGCGCGATCTGGCCGAGCAGAATGAAGTCCATCGCTCCTTCATCGGCATGGGTTACTACGACACCATCACCCCACCTGTCATCCAGCGCAACATCCTCGAAAACCCCGGCTGGTATACGCAATATACGCCCTACCAGGCGGAGATCGCCCAAGGGCGGATGGAGGCGTTGATCAACTTCCAGACAATGATCAGCGACCTGACGGGGATGGAGATCGCCAACGCCTCCTTGCTTGATGAAGGCACGGCCGCTGCCGAAGCGATGACGCTCGCCCACCGCGCACGGAAGCGCAGTTCCTCCGCCAACACCTTCTTTGTCTCTGAGCTATGCCACCCGCAAACCATTGCCGTCATCCAAACCCGCGCCGAACCATTGGGGATTGAGGTGCTGGTCGGCGACCACAATAGCTATGACTTCGCCGAACCAACCTTTGGTGTCTTGCTGCAATATCCGGCAACCAACGGTGACGTGTTGGACTATGAAGGCTTCTGCCAACAGGCGCACGAGGCTGGAGCGTTGGTGGTGGTCGCTGCCGACCTGCTGGCGTTGGTCTTGCTGCGGCCGCCCGGTGAGTTTGGCGCGGATGTCGTCGTCGGCAACAGCCAGCGTTTTGGCGTGCCGTTGGGTTATGGTGGCCCCCATGCCGCCTACTTCGCCACCAGCGACGATTATAAGCGCATCATGCCCGGCCGTCTGATCGGCGTCTCCGTAGACGCCACCGGCAAGCCCGCTTACCGGCTGGCCTTGCAGACCCGCGAACAACACATCCGCCGTGACAAAGCGACCAGCAACATTTGCACGGCACAGGTGTTGCTGGCGGTGATGGCTTCGATGTATGCCGTCTATCATGGCCCGGTGGGGTTGCGGCGCATCGCCAATCGCGTGCGCTTGCTGACGGCCGTGCTGTCTAGCGGTTTGCAGCAGTTGGGGTATACGCTCAATGATGCGCCGGTGTTTGATACGCTGACCATCAGCGGCGGCCGCCGCAATCAGGACGAGCTACGCGCGGCAGCGGCCGAGGCGCGGATCAATTTGCGCTACAACGACGACGGCACAACCAGTGTCTCTCTCGATGAGCCAACGACGATTGAGGAGCTGGCCCAACTGTTTGCCGTCTTTGGCGCTGATGAGGATGAGATCGACATCCTGCGCCTGGCCGACAAGGTGCAGCTTGATTACCCGCAGTCTTTCCAACGCCGCAGCGAATTTCTGACCCACCCCGTCTTTAACAGCTACCTGTCGGAGACGGAGATGTTGCGCTATATCCACCGCCTGCAAGGGCGCGACCTTTCGCTGACCCATTCGATGATCCCCCTCGGCTCCTGTACGATGAAGTTGAACGCGACGGCCGAGATGCTGCTGATCACGCTGCCGGGCTTCGGCCGTATTCACCCCTTTGCCCCGCTGGAGCAAACACGGGGGTATCAAACCCTCTTCAGTCGCCTGGAGAAGTGGCTGTGTGAGATCACCGGTTTTTCCGCCTTCTCCTTGCAACCCAATTCCGGTGCACAAGGGGAGTATGCGGGAATGCTCGTCATTCGCGCCTATCACCAATCGCGGGGTGATAGCCAGCGAAACGTCTGTCTCATCCCTGCTTCCGCACATGGGACAAACCCGGCCAGCGCAGCATTGGCCGGGATGGAGGTCGTCGTTGTTGCCTTTGACGAAAATGGCAATATTGATGTAGATGACTTGCGGGCGAAGGCGGAAAAACACCGCGACCGGCTGGCGGCGATGATGGTCACTTACCCTTCGACCCATGGGGTGTTTGAGGAAGCGATTGAGGAAATCTGCCAGATCATCCACGACAACGGCGGCCAGGTCTATATGGATGGGGCGAACATGAACGCGATGGTTGGCCTCTGTCGCCCGGCCGAATTTGGCGCGGATGTCTGCCATCTCAATTTGCACAAGACTTTTTGCATTCCGCATGGCGGCGGCGGGCCGGGGATGGGGCCGATTGGCGTGGCTGAACATCTGGTTCCCTTCTTGCCCGGCCATCCGGTGGTGACGGAGATGGGCGGCAAAGAGCCAGCGGGCACGGTGGCCGCCGCCCCCTGGGGCAGCGCCAGCATCTTGCCAATCTCCTATGCCTACATCGCTATGATGGGCGCGGAAGGATTGACGGCCGCTACCCAGGTAGCGATCCTCAATGCCAACTACATCGCCGAACAGCTGGAGCCGCATTACCCGGTGTTATATCGTGGGAGCAACGGCCGCGTTGCCCATGAATGTATTGTTGATCCCCGCCACCTGAAGGATTCGGCCGGTGTGATGTGTGAAGATATTGCCAAGCGGCTGATGGACTATGGCTTCCATGCTCCCACCATGTCCTTTCCCGTTGTCGGCACGCTGATGATCGAGCCGACGGAGAGCGAATCGCTGGCTGAGCTGGATCGCTTCTGCGAGGCGATGATCGCCATCCGCGAGGAAATCCGGGCGATTGAAGAAGGCACGGCCGACACCCAGAACAACCTGCTAAAACACGCCCCGCACACGGCCGAGGTGGTGATTGGCGATGAGTGGGAGCGACCATACTCCCGCGACCAGGCCGCCTTCCCGCTGCCCTGGGTACGTGAACGCAAATTCTGGCCGTCCGTCAGCCGCGTAGACAACGTTTACGGCGACCGCAACCTGTTCTGCGCCTGCATTCCTATCGATGAATATGATTGATTGCCGTAGGGGCAACTCTTGTGGTTGCCCAATGGTGTCAGATACGAGACCGGCGGGCAGGTACAAGACCTGCCCCTACCGCGCGATTGATCGAATCGTGTAACAATTTGCGGAATAAACGAGGGAGTTGAATAATATGGAGCGTTCAACTCCCTCGTTGAATTGATAGGACATAGCAAGGCGTACCTATCCCGCAAGGAGATTATTCATGTATATGCTGATCATGGTGCTGGACGATGTAAGCAGGCGTAACGAGGTCTTAGACGCCTGGACCGGCGCAGGCATCAAGGGCATCACCATCCTGGAAAGCACCGGCGTCAACCGCATCTTGCGGCGTCACAGCGCCCAGCCAATGTATGCCGGTTTTAGCCAGATGTTTGGCAATCGGACAGTCAGCCATAATACACTCTTTGCAGTGATTGACTCCATGGAACTGGCGGAAGCGGCCGTTGCCGCCACCGAAGCCATCTTCGGCGACTTCAACCAGCCCAATACAGGCATCATCTTCGTCGTGCCAGTGGTAAAAGCGTGGGGGTCCGTGGCCTCCATCGCCAGTTAGCGTTCCCTACCTCCTCCGAGCAAAACAGCTATGCAACCCTGGATTATCTTTCTGCTCGCCTCGGCCGTTGTTGTCGTCGCTGCCCATCACTTAGCCAAATATGGGGATATAATTGCTGTGCGTACCGGCTTCGGTGGGTTGCTGGTGGGGACGATCCTCCTCGGCGCAGCGACTTCCCTGACAGAGCTGATCACCTCAATTAGCGCCTTTCGCCAGGGTGTGCCTGATCTGGCTGCCGGTAATTTCTTCGGCAGCAGTATGGTCAATGTTGCCATACTGGCGATCATTGACCTGGTTCATCGCCATACCTCCTTGCTGCGCCGCATTGCCATTACCCATACGTTGACGGCCGCCCTGGTGATCATCCTGACCGCCGTTGCCACCATCTTTATCATCGCCGATATTGACCTGACAATCGGCTGGGTTGGGATAGACAGCCTGATCCTCATTCTCCTCTATTTTGGCGGTCTGTGGCTGATCCGACAGGAGGGGCAGGCTGGTGGCTCGTCAATGGATGATATAGAAGTGGCTCCGGCGGCTGATTTTCCATCCTTGCGCGTGGGGGTGATTGGCTTCGTGCTGACGGCCGCCGTCCTGGCGGCGGCCGTACCGTTCCTGGTCAGCGCCAGCACCGACATTGCCGAGCTAACCGGCCTGGGAACCGGCTTTGTCGGGACGGCCTTATTGAGTTTGGTCACTTCGCTACCGGAGTTGCTGGCGGCAACAGCGGCCGTGCGCCTCGGTTCAACCGATCTGGCCGTCGGCAACCTCTTCGGCTCCAGCATCTTTAACATGTTGGGGATAGGCATCGCCGACTTCTTTTATCTGGACGGCCGCTTCCTCGGCGCGATTGATCCCAATTTTGTCCTCATTGGCTTATTAAGTATTCTGCTGACGGGAATGGCCTTGCTGGCCACCCTGGCCCGTGTCGAACGGCGCATCCTCTTTATTGAGATAGACGCCTTGGGAATTATCCTCGTCTACTTGTTGGGGATGTACCTGCTCTATGCGCGTGGAGTAGGGTAGGGTCGGGGTAAACCAGATACCACCACATGGGCGAGGAACCTACATGCTTTCGAGCAGGGCCAGCACCTCGGCCGCGGCCTTTTGCCACTTGAATCGTTGCACATTCTCATAGCCACGAGCAATCAGGTCTTGGCGAAGGTCTTGGTCGGCCGCCATCCGTTGCAATGCGTTGGTAATCGCTGCTATATCGGTAGGGCTGGTCAGCAGCGCCCCCTCTCCGGCAACCTCTGGCAGCGAGCTGGTGTTGGCACAGATGACGGCCGTGCCGCAAGCTTGCGCTTCCAACACCGGAAAGCCAAAGCCTTCATAGAGCGAGGGGAAGGCCAACGCGGTTGCCCCAGAGAGCAAGGCCGCTTTGTCATTGTCGTCTACAAAGCCAGGGAGATGGATGCGGCCGGAGACTTCGGCCGACATATTGTGCAATGCCTGGATAAGTGGTTGGGTCAGCCAACCCTCCTTGCCCGCCAGCACCAGCGTATAGAGCGAATCTTGCTCCGCCAGGCCGCTGGCGGCAAAGGCCTGCGCCAGTCGCACCAGGTTCTTGCGCGGGTGCAGCGTGCCAATGTAGAGGAAGTAAGGGGGATAAACGTGATACTTGCGCCAGACGGCGGAGAGCGTTTCTTTATTGGTGACGGGCCGCAGTTCAGGGTCAACACCAGGATGGATCACCACCACTTTCGCCGGGTCTACGGGATAAAAGCGCAGTAGATCAGCGGCCGTTGCCTGCGAATCGGCGATCACGCGCCGGGCGACCTGGGCATTATGACGTGTGCTCCAGCGCAAGTAAAGCCGTTGGGTGCGCGTATGCGTTTCGGGAAAGTGGTGATAGCCCAGGTCGTGGATGGTAGCGACGCTGGGACCACTGTAGCCATAGGGAATGACATGGGCGGGGGTGAAAAAGACGTCCGGCGGCCGTTGGCGCAACTCCTGCCTCAAGCGCATATGCGTCCACAGGCGGGGGAAGGGGATGACGACTTGCTCCACCAGCGGGCTGTCGGGGAATAGGCCGGGTGGTGGTGACCAGTTGAAATAGAGCCGCAGCCGGTAGCCGCGTTCTTGCGCCAGCGGGATCAACGCCCGGATCAGATAATAGGCATAGGCTTCGGTGCCGGTGCGTTGCCCGGTTGCCGCGCGGCTAGCATCAACTCCAATGATCATTCCGTCGTCGTTGAATCTGCGCCACATGGAGCGCGAACAGTGATAAAAGCGTCGGACACCCACCCTTCGTCGCCACCAACGGCCCGTACCCTTCGCCAAACGACGCCATTGGCTTCCACAGGCTCGTCCTCTAATACCGTCAGTAGCGCTCCTTCCGCCAGGATGTCTACTTCCCCTCCACCAGGGCTATCGCGGAGCATCAGGCCATTTCCACCGGTCCCCTCAACGACGCCACGACAAACGACGGGCGTCGCGGTAGCCGTTGGTTCGGGTGTGCCGACGGTTGGGGAAGGGGGAACGGATTCGAGGAAAAAGGTGGGTGTTGCCGTTGGCCCATCACCCTCCTCCGGAACCGCGGCCGCATCTGGCTCCACCGGAAAGAGGCTGGCGACCAATTGTTGTCGTTGGTAAAAGAGTAACGCCGCGGCCGCCAGAAAGAGGGCGACACTGATCAACAGGCTCAACGCCGCCCGGCGCAAAATCGCTTCACGCTCCAGCGTATAGAAGCGTGCGCCGCCGCGCCGGATGCCACGATAGGTGGCAACGGCCGCCAGCAGTCCGCCGATTATCAGCAAGATCGGCAGGAAGATACCGGTCACAGGCGACTCCTTGCTTTCATGGCTATTTATCTACCGCTCCCAATATTTCAGCGGCCGAAAGGGGGCCGACGCGCACAATTTGTAGCGCTGCTTTGGTGCAATCGACGATAGTTGAGGCCAGTTCGCCAGGGGAGGGGCCGCCGTCCAGGATGGCGGCAACTCGACCGTTCAAATCATCCATTGCCTCCCGCGCATTCCGCGCCGTTGGTTG
The DNA here is from genome assembly GCA_964410625.1 of uncultured Ardenticatenaceae bacterium. Taxonomy (GTDB): domain Bacteria; phylum Chloroflexota; class Anaerolineae; order Promineifilales; family Promineifilaceae; genus CAYPHY01. Next base: position 125,141 of record CAYPHY010000005.1, read on the forward strand.
GCCGGAACGGTTGGCACTGCTGGCCGCCACTGCCCCTCCGGCCGCGCGAATCAGCGACCGCGCTATGGGGTGGTCGGGGACACGGACGGCCACTGTATTATCGGGGGCAATGATTGAGGGTAAGTCGGCGTGGCGCGGCACAATCAACGTCAGTGGCCCCGGCCAGAAGCGTTCGATCAATCGTTGGGCGGAGGGTGGTACTGCCTGGGCGACCTGGTGTAAATCATCGAGATCGGCCAGCAGAACGGGGATACCTTTGTCGAGCGGCCGTTCCTTGACCCGATACAACTGTTCAATCGCTGCCGGATCAAAGGCATGGACACCCAGCCCATAGACGGTATCGGTGGGAAAGACGACCAGACGGCCGCCCCGCAGCAAGGCGGCCGCTGCTTCAATCGCCTCTGGCTGATGAGCATCTAGGTATTGGGTTTCTATGAGTGTGGTCGCTTCTCGCTGATTGTCCAACTGCTCTTTTACTCTAAATCTCCCAATCTAACCATAGCGACAATCCTCCGGATTGTCTTGTCACTATTACGGACAATCCGGAGGATTGTCGCTACGGTTGTCCTATTCAGCCTTGATTATAACCAACCGCTCGTGGTCTGCGAAATCCTTCATCACTTTAATCTCGGCCGCCGGGAAAAAAGACTCGGCCAACTGGTGTACGGCCGCCCCCTGTTGCCAGCCGATTTCCAACAGGACCAGGCCGCCGGGACGGAGCTTCTCGGCCGCTTGTGCCATTAATTCGCGGATTAAATCAAGCCCATCCAGACCACCATCGAGGGCGAGGCGCGGCTCATACCGTTGTACACTCTCGTCAACGGCCGACCATTCATCGGCGGCCACGTAGGGCAAATTAGCGGCGATCAGATCAACTGCTCCATGCACCGGCGTGAGCAAGTGGCCTTGATGGAAGGTGATGCGGCCCGGTGCATGACGCGTCGCATTGCGTTCGGCAACCGCCAGCGCTTCGGCCGACACATCCACTGCCTGAATCGTTGCCTGGGGAAGATGGACGGCGAGCGTCACGGCAATGCAGCCGCTACCCGTTCCCACGTCTACAAGGTTGATCGCTCCACGCGGCTTTGCCCACTGGACGGCCGTTTCCACCAATAACTCCGTCTCGGGCCGGGGGATCAACACGGCGGAATTAACTTCAAACTCCAGGCCATAAAAATGAACGTTGCCTAATAAGTAAGGGATGGGTTCCTGTTTCCTGGCTCTGGCGAGCAGTTGATGATATTCAGCTTCTTGGCTGCTGGTTAGGGGCTGGTCGCTGTGGGCGACCAGGAAGGCGTGGGTGGCTTGCAGCACATGCTCCAACAGCAGTCGGGCGTCGGTGTCTGGCGTGGGGGAGTCGGTTAGTTGGGAACGGCCGAATCGCCACGCCTCGCGAATCGTCATCATAAACACAAAGGCAACGGGCAAGTTTACCTCGCCCGTTGCCTTTTTACCAAATGAGATTAGGAGACTGAGAGATTATGAGACTAGGGAAGAATCTCCCCTGCTCCTCTGCCCCTCTGCTCCCCTGCTCAAATCAGGCCATCTCGACCGCCGGGATATACCCCAGCTCTTCCAGCTTCTCCAGGATCAACTGTGCGCTTTCCTGCGGAGATTGCTGGTCGGTACGCACATGGATGTCGGGATTCTCCGGCGCTTCAAAGGGATCGGAAATGCCGGTGAAGTTCGGGATTTGCCCGGCCAACGCCTTCTTGTACAGTCCCTTCACATCGCGGTCAATCACGACCTGCAACGGGGCGTCAATAAATACCTCCAGGAAGTTGGTGGTGTTAGCGCGTACATAGTCGCGCACTTCCTGATAGGGGGAGATGAAGGAGCAGACGCAGCCGACGCCATTGCGCGAGAGCAACTTGCAAACGAAGGTCACGCGCTCGATATTCTTCTTGCGGTCTTCGGCCGAGAAGCCCAAATCACGGGTCAGGCTTTCGCGGACAATATCACCGTCCAGGTGCTCATAGCGCAGACCGCGACGGGTCAGTTCTTCTTCCAACAGCAAGGCAATGGTCGTCTTGCCAGCCCCAGACAGGCCGGTCATCCACAATACGTATCCAGGATAGTCACAATTGTTCGTCATTACTTAATACCTCTAAATGTTGTAAGAGAGAGTGGGAGATTAGGAGACTAGGAGATTGCGAGACTGAAAACTACGGTCTCCCAGTCTCTCAATCTCTGAGTCTCTCAGCTCTCAGTCTCTTCTTTAGTTTTTATGTGTTCCGTTACCGTTTACCACTTCCGGCTCTGGGCGAATGAAACCGCGGTCTACCAGCATGTTCAGGATCCGGTGGGCGTTCTCTTCGGCCGTGTGGTTGATCGTCTCAATATGGATCTCGGGATGTTGCGGAGCCTCATAGGGATCATCAACACCGGTGAAGCCCTTGATCTCGCCGCGCCGCGCCTGGGCGTAGAGTCCCTTCGTGTCGCGCTTTTCGCATACTTCCAACGGGGTGTCTACAAAGACCTCGATGTAATGCTCTTTGCCGACCATGTTGCGCACTTCGTTGCGCGTGGCGCGATAGGGGCTGACGGTGGCGACAATCGCCAGGCCACCATGGCGGACAATCTCCGCCGCCACAAAGCCGATGCGCCGCACATGCTCGTCGCGGTCTTCCTTGCTAAAGCCCAAATCTTCGGAGAAGTGGGTACGCACGACGTCACCATCGAGCAGCGTTACCTGACGGCCGTGTTCCAGCGTTAGCGTGGTCAGCACGTTGGCGGTGGTGGACTTTCCGGCGTTATGCAGGCCGGTCAGCCAGACGCAAACGCCCTGGCGGAAGCGTGGCGGGTAAGTTTCGGCCAAAATCTCGGCCACTTCGGGGCGGGTGAACCACTCCGGCAGTTGGCGGCCGTTGTGGAGATACTCTTCGCGGACCTGCGTGCCGGAGATGGAGGCGGTGCGCGTTTCCTTCGTCACTTTCGAGACTTCTTCGTAACGCTCCTCATCGGGCAGGTAGACGAGCATGGAGAAGGGGACAACGCCAACGCCGATTTCCTCGCTGTGGCGTTCGACCAGCTCTTGCGCATCATAGGGGCCGTAGAAGGGTTTACCCTCTGAATCATTGCCGGGGCCGGCGTGGTCGCGGCCGACGATCAGATGGTTCGCGCCATAATTGCGGCGGATGATAGCGTGCCACAGGGCTTCGCGCGGGCCGCCCATGCGCATCGCCAACGGCAACAGGGAGAGCAGTACGCGGTCGGGATCATAGTAACGTTGCGCCAATGCCTTGTAGGTGCGGACGCGGGTGTAATGGTCCACATCACCGGGCTTGGTCATGCCGACGGAGGGATGGAGCAGCAAAACGCCGTCTTTTTCGATGGTGGCGCGTTTGGTCAGCTCCTCATGGACGCGGTGCAGCGGGTTGCGCGTCTGGAAAGCGATGACATTGCTGTGTCCGAAGGACTCCAACTGGGCGCGTGTCTCTCTGGGGGTCAGGCGCAGTGATTTGAAATCATAGTGCGGGGGTAGGCGCAAGACGCGCAGGGGGCCGGAGATATTGTACTTGCCCCAGCGGTGCATCTCCGCCACCATCGGATGGCGGGTGTCCAGCTTGCCAAAGACCTTCGTCGCCACCTCTTCCAGGTCCCACTCATAGATTTCTTCGACGGTCATGATCGCCAACAACTCATTTTGTGGGTTGCGCAAGGCGATCTCCTCGCCGATTTCAATCCGCGCACGTTCTTCCTCATCAATTGGCAATGGGATGGGCATGGGGAAGAGATAGCCGTTGCTCAGGCGCATCTCGTCCAACACCCGTTGGTGGTCGGCCTGCCCCATAAAACGGTCGAGGGGTGAAAAGCCGCCGACAGCCAACAGCTCCAGATCACAAACGGAACGTTCGGAAATCTTAATGGATTCCAAACGACTGGCATATTCTATTTCTGCTTCACGCGACGCTTCCGGAACCATCAGGTCTACCAGTTCGCCGCCATACGGCGAGAGCAGTGTCGCTTTCTCTACTGTTGCTAACACGATTGCTACGCTCCTTCAATAATTTGTTATTCCTGTACACAGGGAGATCGAGCTGCTTGTGGGTATATGCGGGTACGCAAATTTCAAGCATCACAAACTACGCACGCTCGACAATGTTAATGTTTACGGGAGTAATCTACCGCTGAAATCTTACGATCTATATTAATATTGGCAACCGGCCGTCGGCCAGCGCCGCTTTGAAGTGTGCAATCGTCTGTGCCACCCCATTGGCCAGCGGCGTATGGGGCAGGTCGCCAAGCAAATCGCGCAGGGGTTGTTCATCTTGCCCGTCGGGAAAGACCAGGGGGGCTTCCTCATGGGTGATTTGCCCTTTGGCGGTTGGTTCGGCCGCTTCAATCGCCGCCACCAACTCGCTCATATGGGCCACCGAGCCGCGAATGTTAAAGACATCTGCCCCGACGAACGGCGTCCGCGCGGCCTGGATCAATATCTTGGCGATGTCGTCGGCATATTGGAAGCCATTATAGCCACCGTAGGAGATGTGATAGGGTTGGCCCTGGGCGGCGGCCAGCATCGCCTGGGTGGGGGTGGAGGTCATGCCCTGGTCGCGGCCGGGGCCATAGAGCGTATACGGCCGCAGCCCAATGCTACTGATGCCATCATCTTGCCAGTAAATTCGCGCTGTTCCTTCGTTGGCTTGTTTATAGACGCCATAGTGGGTGTGTGGATGGAGCGGCGCGTCGTGGGGCAGAAGGGAGTCGCTGTACTCCTCTTTGCGGCCGTAGACGGCGACGCTGCTGGCATAGACCACTTGCCCGATGCCCGCTTTTTTCGCCGCTTCAAAAACATTGACCGTGCCGACGACGTTGACGGCCGCTCCCAGCGGAGGATTGGCCTTGCAAAAGGGGACTTGCAGCGCGGCCAGGTGGATCAGGTGAGTTGCCCCGGATTCGGTGACGGCTTGAGTGACGGCCACGGTGTCGGTAATATCGCCGGTAACATACGCTGCTTGGGCAATCTCTTCAGCGCTCATAATCAATTCTAGCCGGTGGCGGTCGGTGCTGAGATCAAAGACGGTCAGCGGGACCCTGCTTTGCACCAAATTGCGGATGACCCACGCGCCAATACAACCCATTCCGCCAGTTAGAAAAAAATGTTCAGATGCCATGATCACTCTCCAAAAATCGTTACGCAGATGACGCTGATGAAACGCGGATAACGCGGATTTCATCCCTTATATTGCCTGATTATAACCCTCTTTGGTAATCGAGGTCATATGTAGCGCGGGTTGCCAACCCGCAAGCTTGCGAACAAATGTTCTGTCGGTTATAGTATGGGCTGACTTGGTGATTGTCTGGATGAGTGGGAGCAAGGGTAGCGAGAGTTAATCAGTACCGGAAGTCCGTCTATGAACCGTATTAAGAAACTCCAGGCCCTTTTGCACGCCCTTCATCTTGCTGTGCTTCAAGATGGCAACCACCCCCTGCCGCATAATGGGAAAGCCATCGCCAATAGCCCATCCGTTGGCAACGGCATGACTATTGACGAGGGCGCGGCCGATCCCCCTCCCGACATAGAATCATCCGGCTATGGTCCCAATCCGGCAACATTGGCCAAGCTCGATCGCCTGCGTGTGTTGCGGCGCGATTCGATTCGCAACGGCCGTGTATTAGCCAGTTGGACGGCCGCCTGCCGCCAGGTGGGGATTGACCCCAAGACCGCACGCAAGCATGACCCCGAATTGCGGGCGCATTGGGATGATCCAGCATATGGAAATGGTTAATGGTAAATTGTTAATTGACAATTGTGAACGGGCCTGTGTCATTCACAATTGACAATTCACCGTTCACAATTCACAATTAGCCCATGACCAAGAATGATCAGCATCCCGAATCCAAGGTGATCCACACCCGGCGCTCGGCCGTCGCGCCGGGGCAGGTGAGCAGCATTCACATGACCTCCGGCTTTACGCTGGAGAGCGCGGAAGTAGCGCGGGCGCTCTTTGCCAATGAAACCAAAGGGTACATCTACACCCGCTGGGACAACCCCAACACCGATGAGTTCATTGACCGGCTCTGTGTGTTGGAGGGGGCCGACGCCGGGCTACCGGTGGCGTCGGGAATGGCCTCCATTTTCACCGTCCTCGCCGGGCTGCTGAACAGCGGCGACCATGTGCTGGCCGCGCGTTCGCTCTTTGCCTCCACCCACCAGATTTTGTCCCGCATCCTGCCTCGTTGGGGTATCAGCCACACGTATGCGGATGTGACCGCCCCGGAAACCTGGGAGGCGTTGTTCCAGCCCAACACGCGGCTGTGCATCATCGAAACGCCGACCAACCCCGCGCTCGACCTGGTTGATATTGAGTGGTTGGCGGCGCTATGCCATGACCGGGATGTGACGCTGGTAGTGGACAACGTCTTTGCCACGCCCGCTTTGCAACGGCCGATTGCCCTTGGCGCCGACCTCGTTGTCCATTCAGCGACGAAGTACATTGACGGGCAGGGGCGCGGCATCGGCGGGGCGATCCTCGGCGACCGCTTTCTGATTGAGGAGTTGGTCGCCTTCTATCGCCACACCGGGCCGACGCTCTCCCCGTTTAACGCCTGGTTGTTCAGCCAAAGTCTGGAACTATTGCCATTGCGAATGGCGAAGCATAGCGAGAACGCGCTGAAGCTGGCGCAATGGCTGGAAGACCATCCGGCGGTGGCCGAAGTGCGATATCCATATCTGGCTTCCCATCCACAATATGAACTGGCGCAGCGGCAGATGTCGGCCGGTGGCGGGATGGTATCGTTTGTGTTGAAAGAGGGATTAGAGCGCGGCCGTCGCTTTCTCGATTCGGTGCAGATGTCTACCCATGTGACCAACCTCGGCGACACACGCACGATAGTCACCCACCCCGCCAGCACCACCCACAGCGGCCTGACCGAGGAAGAACGCCAGGCGGTGGGCATCCTCCCCGGCCTCGTCCGCGTCTCCGTCGGCCTGGAACATATAGACGACATTATTAGCGACTTCGCCCAGGCGCTTAAGTGATTTTTTAACCACGGATTGGGCATTCTGTGAATGCATACGGATGAAACGGATTTGCACGGATTTTTCTTATCTGTGTTTATCCGTCTAATCCGTGTTCATCCGTGGTTAAAGAAATTCGACGGCAAGGGGAAGGTTGAGGAAGTAGGGGGAGGTTCGGCCGTTTCCGTCGCTCCCATCCCCCACAAACTCAACGCATACTCCTGCGCCTGGACAGCGAGGAGGTGAGAGAGGATGGTGGTGGGGGATTCGGCCGAGGACTGTAAAAGGAATTGGTTTTGTAGCCGCTGATGGGCAATGTCAAGGTTCGTCATCGAAGTGTGATTATGACCATTGAGGTTAGATGTAGCGAACTTGATTTTTCATTTCGTCGGCCGTAATGGTATTCAGAACACGCATGAGCCGCCGCACGAGTTCATAAGGTGGGTAGCGTGCAGCTAGGATAATACCATAGTGGGCCTTGCCCGCCTTTGCATATCCCTCAGCAAGCGCTTCAAAATCAGAGCGGTTGTGGGTCAGGAACGTTTTTTGATGACGAACAGCGTAAGCTAATTGCTCTTCATCACTGTTTTGAAGTTGTTTTTCAGCAAGTGTTGTCGTGGCGGCAAATCCCCGTCCGCGTAGTAAATCAGCTATCAGGACATTTACATCTTCGTCCAGATAGAGTTCAATGAATAAGTGGTTCACGTCCCCTTTACCAACGGATCAATTAATTCGTCGGGGATTCGATTACGCTCTATGTAAGCGTTAATCTCGTCTTGATTGTCACTGTAGAAACTCAGCGCATCAAACACCTGCGCGAGGGTCAAATGAGGTAATTGGTTCGGTATCTCTTCGGGTAAAACACCTTGGCGCCATAACTCCACGATAGCACGCACGGGTGTTCTTGTTCCGGCAATGATTGGCTCTCCGCCAAGAATCCCTTTTTTAGAAACAATGTAGCGATGTTCTGTTATTTGCATCATAATGTTTGTTTCTTATTTGTACTTCGGCGTAATGTATTCAGAGGTGCGAGCACGGTAAAGTCTTTTGACCACTCTAATCTACCCTAAGTTTATCATGGCAAAGTTGGGTTGCATAGAAGCGATTTCTTATAGCCTATATTGACTCAAAAGTAAATTTGAATCTGTATCGCCGAAGCTGAATATTTGGAACAGCTTGTGCTGCATAGAAAACCTTACGATGGAAATCGCCAGCGATCAGAATTCCCCGTACCGCTTGATTTTCTTCTTTGCTTATTGCTCCCATGTAAGCTAACAACTGTGTTAGTGCTTCGGGTGAAGCCGTCCCTGATTTTAATTCAATAACGACAATATTATTATCTTGGTCGGTAGCAGTGATATCAATTCGCCCTGCGGCCGTGCTAAGTTCCTTTCCTTCGTCAATGATTCGCAATCCAGGCTCAAGTTGGTTGATATTTATGGGATTTCTGGTCGTCAGAGATAGAGGACATGTTATTCTTATCGAACCCAAAACTTGCTTTCGCGAACCACAATCCGATTTATGAGCATGGAAGCTGGGCTAAGTTTGACCACGCTTCGTCCTCCTCCGGCCGGTCCCAATCTCTTGCTAGAGCGGATTCACTCAGTAGTGCCAGATTAAATAAATCCTCTGAAGGTTCTTCGTTGAGAATGGTGATGATCACCCGGTGTCGTTTTGGCAACTTAACTGGCTCAAGAATTCGCAGATTCCCATCTTGATCGGTAATGGCCTCGATTGTTTTAAGCATCATGCACACCCCTTCTACCGTGATAATGGAGGTACTATACTTCTGTTTTGTGATGGTCGCACCCGGAACAGTAGAAACGGTTCTATTTATTGTTGGCTAAAAGAGAACGGCCGTCAAGTGAAAACCGAATGATCCTTTAATATTTCACTGAAACGGATATGCTGTATACCAAGCTGGCAGATCGGCCGAGCATTGAGTCCGAAGAAGTCGCGCCGGGGATTGTTTTGGATTTTGATGAGGAAAATCAGGTGGTGGGTGGCGGATGGGGAATTGAGATTGAAGACGCCCACAATCTGATCGATCTCTCGCGGCTGGAGTTGCTTTCTTTACCGGTTGCTGATTTGATTTTTAGTGACCGAGACCGTGTGGGCGTCTGACAAAAAAGAAAAAACGGCGAAAAGACCGGATCAGCCGCGGTTCGACTGTGGGCATCTCGACCAAGCAGTCGAAGACCGACCAAAGGATGAGGCTGATCAGGACAATCTCTCCGCCGTCTTCGATGATGACAAACAGTTCGCGCAGTAACCGCGATTCGACGATATAGTAGGCCATGTCTGCGCCGATGCCCGCCCCGACCAGGGCGATGACGAGAACGGTCAGATAGCGCGAGAATTGCCGTGCCGGGACGTCGCTTTTGGGGTAAGTCAGCAGCAGCGTCATCAGGAAGTAGAGGCCAGTGGCGGCATAGACGACCATCTCTCCCCAATCTTGCGGCCGTAAACTAAACAGCACTGGAAACTCCCACAGAATCGCCAAGGCAGCCCCTACTGTCTCATGCACCTCGAACAGATCATCAAAAAAGAAGTAGGTGAAGAGGGCTGTCCAGTGGAAATAGACCGGCTGGGCAGTACGGACGGCCATAGCCCCTATTAGCAACAGCAGACAAAACTCCAGGCCGAAGAGGAAGATGGCACTATATCCGCGTTCGCGGCCGAGAGAGAACATCCCATCGGTCAAAATGCCATTGCGATAGAGGATATGGAGGATGATGAAGAGGGTGTTGGTCAGCAGCAGAAAGATCAGCAGCGGCCGTGACCAGCGTTTTAGGTGATTCCAGGACATCGCATTACCTCGCTTGCGTTTTACGACGCACTCAGAATGATCGTTATTCTGTTCAGGACTTATACAACCAATCTTTTTTTTCGACACGAATGGCACGAATTCCACGAAAATGGAAGGCAAAATTCGTACCATTCGTGCCATTCGTGTCAAAATGCGTAAGTCCTACTGTTGTAAGATAGCTTATGGAGATTGTCGGCCACTGAAGGGAAAATTAGAAATTTTCCAATGTTGGTTTAATGAGGAAATAGACCTGCGAGGTTGGTGATGCCGCATCGCCAACCTCGCAGGTCTTACAAGTTACTCCACCGTCACACTCTTCGCCAGGTTGCGCGGCTGGTCTACGTCGCAGCCGCGGCGGAGGGCGATGTGGTAGCTGAGGAGTTGCAGGGGGATGACGTTGAGGATTGGTTGCAGGAGGGGGGAGGTTTCGGGTACATAGATCACGTGGTCGGCGTATTGTTGGATCGTCTGGTCGCCCTGGGTGGCGACGGCAATAACGACACCGCCGCGTGCTTTGGCTTGTTGAATTTGGCTGACCATCTTGTCGTAGAGATGGTCTTGGGTAGCCAGGGCGACGACGGGCATCGTCTCGTCAATGAGGGCGATGGGGCCGTGTTTCATCTCCCCGGCTGGATACCCCTCGGCATGGATGTAGCTGATCTCCTTCAGCTTCAACGCCCCTTCTAGCGCAATTGGGTAGTTGATCCCGCGCCCCAAGAAGAGGAAGTCTTGGGCTTTGTGGAACTCGTTGGCGAGGGTTTCGTAAATCGTGCCGTCGTCGAGTATTTGACCAGCGAGGGCGGGGAGGTGGATGATGTCGTCTACCAGTTGGCGCAGACGCGCGGCCGAAACTGTCCCTCTTAATTCCGCCAACGCACAAGCCAACAAATATTGGTCAGCGATGGAAGTGGTAAACGCCTTGGTCGAGGCGACGCCGATCTCCGGTCCTGCTTGCATGGGGATCGAACCGTGCGAGATGCGCATTGATTGGCTGCCGAGGGCGTTAACGATAGACCACAGCGTCGCGCCACTGGCTAACGCTTGTTCGCTGGCGGCCAGGGTATCGGCCGTCTCTCCCGATTGGGTGATGGCGAGGACTGCCGTGTTCTCATCCAAGATCGGGTCGTAATAGCGAAACTCCGAGGCATACTCCACTTCCACCGGCAGCCGAGCCAGCGTTTCGATCAGATACTTGCCCACCAGCCCGGAATAGTAGCTTGTCCCACAGGCGACGATGAATAGTTTGTTCAGCCGTTGCGCCAGTTCGGGGGTCAGGTTCATCTCTGGCAGGTGAACGCAGCCGTTTTCCATATCGGCGCGGCCGCCCAACGTGGCGATCAACGCCCCCGGCTGCTCGTAGATCTCCTTTTGCATGAAGTGCTTATACTCCCCCTTCACCGCGCTGACCGGGTCCCAGCCGATGGTGTGGCGTTCGGGGGTGAGGGGACGGCCGTCGAGGTCACTGACCGTGAAGCCGTCACGGGTGAGCCAGGCCATTTGTTTGCTCTCCAGGAATACCACGTCGCGCGTGTATTCGAGGATGGCGGGGATGTCGGAGGCGATGAACATTTCGTCGCGGCCGATGCCCAGCGTGATGCCTCCCGCATTGCCCAACCGGGCGCACACCAGGCGGTCGGGTTCGTCCACGCTCATCACGACGACGGCGTTGGCCCCTTCGAGCAGGTGCAGGGTGTTGCGCACGGCCGTCACCAGCTCCATCCCCCCGGCCATATAACGCTCTACCAGTTGGACGATCACTTCCGTGTCCGTTTCCGAATCGAAGCGCACTCCCTCGACTTGCAGTTCGTCGCGCAGCGTTTGGAAGTTTTCGACAATGCCATTGTGGACGACGACGACACGGCCGTTCATGCCCACATGCGGGTGGGCGTTGCGCTGGCTGGGTTGGCCGTGGGTGGCCCAGCGCGTGTGGCCGATCCCGACGTGGCCTTTCAGCGGTGACGCCTGCATCATCGCTTCCAGGTTAGATAATTTGCCCACATCGCGGCGCAAATTGATCTGGCCGTTCTGTTCGAGGACGGCTACCCCGGCCGAGTCATAACCACGATACTCCAACCGCTTCAACCCTTGCATGACCACCAGCGGAGCCTGTCGCGGCCCGATATAACCGACAATACCACACATGATTTACCTCCGTTGTTTGGTGATCGGTAATCAGTAATCAGTAAACCGTGAGCGGTAATCGGTAAGCGGATGGCCCTTGTATCAGCAGAACTTGCCACCTGCAACATGCCACCTGCTACCATTTACCGATTACGGCTTACCGTTCACCGCTTACCGGTTGGAGGCGTTCCCTCAATTGTGATTGAGTTATGGGGACGCCCCTTCTTGATGTTGTAGGCAACGAACCGCACGGATAAACAATCCGTGCTACGTAACTGTTGCCTGACCATGTGCCGGGCGGGTTGTCGGCCGATTACTCATACCGGTTTGTCGCCTGGCTTGTGCGAAGGGGCAAAGAATCAGAGTATGGTCAACCCTGGGAGGCATCCGCTGAACATTCGATTTTCGGACGGCCGAGACCATCCTTAGCCTCACCTCGCGGTAAGGAACCTCCACCTCGTCATCCTTTCGAGTGGTTAGTGATTAGTGGCTAGTGGTTAGTATGCTTAATACTAGCCACTATTCACTCGCCACTATCCACTAAAATGGATCATGCGCTATTCTGCCCTGGGAACAAAATTGTTCCCGTTGTTAATGGGGACAGGATAAAGGGTTCGATGAAGATTGTCAAGTGAAGGGGCGTGAAAAACAACAGCGGATGCAGAAACAAGCGGATGCCTTTCATCACCATTCGTTTACTTCCCTATCCGTTGTTGTCTGTTGTCGTCCCGTTGTTATCACATAAATTCTGCGTTAGAAAGAGTGATCCGGCGGTTAGAATGTGCTTAGATGCGTCGTCTAACGGTTGTATGTGCTACACTACTAGACATATAATTGATTCTAGTTGAGACATAGTAAAGACCTTGCAGTCGGCAAGCTAGGCGAATGAAAGGTCTAAAGAGGAATTTCTAATGCCAGATATTTTGTGGGCGATTGGTGGCTTTCTCATTGTGCTGACACCGATTGTCCTCGTCCATGAGCTGGGCCACTTTTTGGCGGCTCGGTTGAGCAACATTCGCGTTGAAGAATTTGGTTTTGGCTTGCCGCCCCGCGCCTTAAAGCTGGCTGAGCATAAGGGGACGGTCTTTTCGCTGAATTGGATTCCCCTAGGCGGTTTTGTCCGCCCGGCCGGGGAAGATGATCCGACCGTTCCGGGTGGATTGGCAAGCGCCTCGAAGCGGGCGCGACTCTTTGTATTGTCCGCTGGAGCCGGGGCCAATTTTATCCTGGCGATCATCCTCTTTTGGGTCGCGCTGATGATTGGCACACCGGCCGTGGCGATTAGCTATGTTAATCCTGGCTCTCCGGCCGAAACGGCTGGCTTACAAGAGGGCGATGCCATTCTTGAGGTAGACGGCGAAAAGGTCTTTAGTGTCAATACTTTGGTCGAGACCATTTATGACCGTGCTGGCGAGGATGTGGTGTTGTTGATCAGCCGCAATGGGCAGCAACAGACGCTCACCGTGCGGCCGCGCCTTCCCAATGAATACGATGCTGCGACGGCTGGGCCATTAGGTATCGGCCTGGGGATGTCCAGCAGTGGCGAACGAGTGAACCGTAATCCCTTGGAAGCGGCCGTTGGCTCGGTGCAATTCATGTGGGACTACGTAACCCTCTATGCCCAGTTGCCTTCGATGTTGATGAGCGGCGAGATCACTCCTAGCGAAGCCCGACCGGTGAGCATCGTTGGCATTAGCCAAATCGCCGGACAGGCGGCCGAGTCATCCGCCTCCAGCGGCAACCTCTTTCCAATCCTTTCGATGACTGCATTTATTAGCGTGGCATTAGGGCTGACCAACTTGCTGCCGATTCCGGCATTGGATGGCGGCCGTATCCTCTTTGTGTTGATCGAGGCCATTCGCGGCCGTCGCGTGGAGCCGGAACGCGAGGGGATGGTGCATGTGATCGGGATGTTGGTCTTATTGGGGTTGATGGCCTTGCTGATTGTGCAGGATATTATTAACCCAATTATCCCATTTCAATAAAAAACCGCCTGATTTTGCTGATAATTGAATATAATTAAGAAACCGGGTTTTGGCGACTGTGGTCGCTTGAAGAACCCGGTTTCTGAGTGTATCTACGGGGATTTGTAGGTCTTTGAGAGAAAAGTAAAATGAGTAACAACTATAACCACGAGAACCATGAGCAGGAGCAACTCCCCTTCTCGGCCGTTTTGGACGAGATTTTTGGCGGAGCGCATGTGCCGGTCCATCTCCTCTATCGCCTGTCAGACCTGACGCCACAGGAGATGAAGCGTTTTACCGACGGCCTGGCTAATGTGGATAGCGATCGTCGCAGCGCCATCGTGCGCCATATGGCTGATATTGCCGAAGAAAATTTTCTGGTTGACTTCACGCCGATCTTTGCCTACTTTATGGAGGATGTGGACGCGGCCGTGCGTTTGGCGGCGCTGGATGGGGTGTGGGACTCAACTGACAGCAAGCTGATCGCGCCGATCACCGAACTGATGTGCCATGACCCCAATATGGATGTGCGGGCGGCCGCTGCGCGGGCGCTGGCCCACTATGTGATGATGTCGGAATGGGGCGAGATTGATGAGAAGCTTTCCAGCCCAATTGTCGAGTCACTGTTGGCCGAGCATGATCGCGCTGAGCATAACTCCGATCTGAAACGGGCGACGCTGGAGGCAATGGCTGCGGGCAACCACCCACGCATTGCCGCCTGCATCAGCGAGGCTTATGAAAGTCATCTGGCCGATATGCAACTGAGCGCGTTGTTTGCGATGGGTAACACCGCCGACGCCCGTTGGCTGCCGATTGTCCTCGACGAACTGGAAAACCCGGCGGCGGAAATCCGCGCGGAAGCGGCGCGGGCTAGCGGGGCGATTGGCAGCAGCGACGCCATTCCACAACTGACCAATCTCTTGCTGGATGAAGACCTGGATGTCTCCCTCTCGGCGATCATCGCTCTGGGGCAAATTGGTGGCGAACAGGCCTTTGAGGTGCTGAATCAGGCGGCCGAAGACCCCGACTTTGAAGAGTTGCACGACGCCATTGAACAGGTCCTGGAAGAGATGGAGTGGGCAGGTGGCGAATTCGACTTGTTGCGCCTTTCGGAAAGTGATTTTGACGAAGAGGACAATTTGTTGGATGATGAGGATGATCTGAACGGCTATAATGGCTTTCGCCGCAAGCCACCAAGCGACTGATTACGCAGCTAAGAATTTTTTGCAACGAATTCGCGCGAATTACCGCGAAAAACAGCTCTCAATTCGCGTCGAAATGCTCTATCCTAAACATTAAAACGCAAAGACGCAGAGGCACAGAGAAAAACCGGCAAACTCTTTGCGCCCTCCGCGTCTTTGCGTTGGAAAAAATGATTCAAAAACGACTCATCTTCCTGTTAACCCTATTCGCATTGATTGGATTTGCCGGTCAGGCGAAGGCTGCTCCCTTAGCCCAGGATGATGAGATTCCACCCGGCTTCCAGTCAGAGGCGAACTTCACCTATGGACAGGCGATGGTCTTTCGCCTGACGGTGGCGGAGATGGGCCGGGTGGCAGGCGTTTCGCTCTACTTTCGGCCGCAAGCCTCGATTGACTCCTATACCGTTGACGTGCCGATCACACCAGGGGAGACGGTGCAGGCTGAATACATCCTCGATCTAACCCAAACCCGCATTCCCCCCTTTAGCTCGGTGGTCTATTGGTGGGAGTTGACGCTGGAAGACGGCCGCGAGCTACTCGTACCAGAGCAACGCATCCAATATGCTGATGATCAATTCGCCTGGCGGGAACAATTGCAGGGCGGCATCACTGTCTATTGGCCGGGAGATGATCCGGCGTTAGGCCAGATCACCCACAACACGATTGACCGCACCTTGTTGCGCCTGGGCAGCGTATTGCCGGTGCAGCAAGTGTCGCCGTTCGATGTCTATGTCTATCCCTCAACGGCCGATCTCTCCGCCGCGCTGCGCATTGCCGGGCGCGAATGGCGCGAAGGGGGAACGTACCCGGAACTGGGGGTGCTGTTGGTTACGGCGGTGAACGCCAACACGGCCGAGGCCGATCTCAGCCGCACAGTCCCTCGCGAGTTGACCCATCTATTGCTCTACCAATATGTTGGCCCCACTTATGAGCAAATTCCCATCTGGCTGCGAGATGGGATAGCGACCTATGTGGCCGCTTATGTCGCCGGTTCGACTGCGCCCAGCCAGCAGTCGGCGTTGGCGGAATCGGTAGCGGCCGGTGATGTGACGCCCATTGCCGAACTGTGCCAGACAACGGAGGTCGAACTTACCCCGGCAATGGCCGCCGAAGGTGAATCATTGGTGCGCTATATCGCTACCTCTTATGGGGATTCGGTGTTACGGCGGCTGGTGGGTGGAATGGCGGCCGGTGAGGATTGCACGGCCGTGTTGGAGGATGTGCTGGGTATCCCCGTCGAGACCCTGGAAACCAATTGGCTTGCCAGCCTACAGCCAACCACCGCCGCTACTTCCTTCTTTTCCCAAAACTTGCTGTGGTTGGTGATCATTGCCGCCGGATTCGCGATCATGGGCCTGATGGTCTGGCGGCCGGGCGGGAGACGGGTGGGGAGATAGGTGGCGAGTGGCAGGTGGCAAGGGGCAAGTGACAGCCAATTGTACCGCTTACTGTCTACTGACAACTGCTTACTGCCTTACTGACGAACAGGAGGTTCTTCAATGGTGAAACAATCGGCACAGTTTGAACCCCTCGCGTCGCGGATGCGAGAGGAAGGGTTGCCGGAGATATTTATTGACAACTTCGCTGCTTATTACGAGCAGTTGCTGGCCGGAGAAACGGGGATGATCCCCGAAGCGGCCATTGAACCGGTGAGGGAGTTGCCCAGTACGGAAGATTTTGATCCCCGATTGGCGGAGATCGGCCGCGCCGCCTTTCCACAGACGGCGTTGATCAAGCTCAATGGTGGCTTGGGAACCGGTATGGGGATGGAGCAAGCCAAGTCCTTGCTGAAGGTTAAACAAGATTACACCTTTCTCGATATTATCGCCCACCAGGCGATGCAAGCTGGCGTGCCGCTGGTGCTGATGAACAGTTTTGTCACCGAGGAGGAGTCGCTGGCCTTGCTGTCGCGCTATGATGGGCTGAATGACGCCGTTCCGCGCAGTTTCTTGCAGCATAAGCAGCCGAAAATCGCCGAGGCCGATCTGGGCCTTGTTTCCTGGCCGGCCGATCCCTCGCTGGAGTGGTGTCCGCCGGGGCATGGCGATATTTATGTGGCCTTGCAAACCAGCGGCATGTTGCGGCAGTTGCTGGATGCCGGATATAGCTACGCCTTTGTTTCCAATGCTGATAATTTGGGGGCTGTTTTAGACGCCTCATTGCTGGGATACTTTGCCGAGAGTGGCGCCCCCTTTATGATGGAAGTGGCCGAGCGAACAGCGATGGACCGCAAGGGGGGGCATCTGGCGCAACGGCCGTCCGCCAACGGCGCACCCCAGCTCATCCTCCGCGAATCGGCGCAATGTCCGGCAGAGGATATGGAAGCGTTTCAAGACATCGGCCGCCACCGCTATTTCAACACGAACAATCTCTGGCTGCATTTGCCCTCTTTGCAGCGCGTGTTGGCGGAGCGTGGCGGCCGTTTGGGTCTGCCGCTGATCCGCAATCGCAAAACGGTTGATCCCCTTGATAAGCAGTCGCCCGGCGTTTACCAGTTGGAGACGGCCATGGGGTCGGCAATTGCTGTGTTTGAGGGGGCGCGGGCGGTGTGCGTGCCGCGTTCGCGCTTTGCGCCGGTGAAAAAGACGGATGATCTGTTGGCCGTGCGGTCGGATGCCTATGTGTTGACCGGTGATTTTCGGGTTATCCCCAACCCCGAACGGCGGCTGGGTGAGTTGGTGGTCGAACTTGACCCGGCTTACTACCAGTTTATCAGCCAATTTGAAGAACGTTTCCCGCAGGGGCCGCCTTCGCTGGTCCACTGTCGCCGCTTGCGGGTGGTAGGTGATCACTTGTTCTCTGCTGGTGTTGAGGTGCGGGGCGTCGTGGAACTGCGGAATGAGGACGGCGGGCAGGTAGTTATCCCTGCCGGTACTATTTTGGAAGAATAATCGCTAAAAATGAACACCAAGACACGAAGACACCACGCTTCTTTACCTCCATCTTTGTGTCTTTGACGCTTTGTGGCGCAATGTTCAGGAGTAAATAAATTGAAAATCGCAATTATTGGCACGGGAAGTGTGGGGCGAGCGTTGGGTCTTAGCTGGGCGCGGCTGGGACACGAGATTGTTTTCGGTTCGCGAGAGCCGGGACAGGAGAAATGTCAGGCGTTGGTGGCCGAAGCGGGCGAGAGGGCAACGGCCGCCACCATCCCCGAAGCCGTTGCCGCGGGAGATCTGGTTGCCATCACAACGCCCTGGGCTGCAGTGGAAGATGTCATCCGGCAAGGGGGCGACTGGACAGGTAAGATCATCATTGATTGCACCAATCCGATTGCTCCAGGTCTGCGGCTGGCCGTTGGCGGCGATACATCGGGCGCGGAGCTGCTTGCTGGTTGGGCGACAGGCGGCCGTGTCGTCAAGGCATTTAACACAACGGGCTGGGAAAATATGATGAGTCCCGTCTATGATGGGATAGGATTGACGATGTTTATTGCCGGGGATGAGATGGAGGCGAAAGCGGCCGTGCGCCGTCTGGCCGAAAGCATGGGCTTTGAGGTAGCCGATGTGGGCGCATTGGAAACGGCCCGCTTCCTTGAACCAATGGCCCTGGCCTGGATTAGCCTCGCTGCCCGTCAGGGGTGGGGGCGCAACATGGGCTTTAAGTTGCTACAACGCTAAGGGGGATTCAATGGAAAACGATCAGCAAAGCAAACCAACGACAGTCGCTCGTTTTATCGCTGAAACGCTGCATGGCTATGGAGTCAGCCACGTCTTTTACGTAGACGCCATCCTACGCAAGACGATGGTAGAGTTGGAAGAATTGGGCATCCGCCGGGTGATCACCCATTCCGAGAAGGCGGCCGCCTACATGGCCGATGGCTATGCTCGTGTGTCCGGCAAGCCAGGGGTGTGCATGGCGCAGTCCGTCGGCGCTGCTAATCTGGCCGCCGGTCTGCAAGACGCCTATCTCGGCCGTTCGCCGGTCATCGCCCTCACCGGCAAAAAGCCACCGCTCTTCCAAGAGCGCAACGCCTACCAGGAAATTGAACATGCCCCGCTGTTTGCCCCTGTCACGAAGTATAATGCGGATGTCGTCGCGCCTGCTCAGTTGCCTTATTTCTTGCGCCAGGCGTTTCGCGAGGCGACAATCAGCGCACCACGACCGGTGCATCTCGATTTGCTGGGGCATAGCGGCCGACCGCTGGAAGCGGCCGAAGCCTTTTTCCCCGTCGTTGTTGAGGGACCTTTCACCCACTATCCCCCCTTTCGCCCAATTCCTGATGACGCTTCGATTGAGCGGGCGGCCGAGGCCATTGCCGCTGCGCAACGGCCGGTAATAGTGGCTGGCGGCGGCGTGCGGATTTCTTCGGCGGCGGCCGAGGTCGTTGCTTTGGCCGAAAAGCTGTCTATCCCAGTTGCCACCTCGGTCAACGGCAAGGGGACGATCTTGGATGGGCATCCGCTCAGCGTTGGTGTGGTTGGCTCTTACTCCGCCCGCTGTGCCAACCAGGTGGTGTCTGAGGCCGATCTGGTGATGTTCATTGGCAGCAACACGGGCGACCAGGTGACCTATGATTGGCGAATCCCCGCGCCAGGAACGGCCGTTGTGCAGATTGATATTGATCCGGCGGAACTCGGCCGTAACTATGCCAATACGATTGGCGTGTTGGGGGATGCAAAGGCGGCCGTCAGCAAGTTAACGGCCGCGCTTGACGGGAAACCGGCCAATGCCACCTGGATAGAGCGCGTGCAAGCGTTGGTCAATGCCTGGAATGATGAAATCGAGTCGTTGCGCCAATCCAGCGATACGCCGATCCGGCCGGAACGCCTCTGCAAGGAAGTCAGCGACGTTCTGCCGGAAGATGGCGTTCTGGTTGCTGATACCGGCTACTCCGCCATTTGGACGGCGACGATGGTGCGGTTGACTCATCCTGGACAAACTTACCTCCGTGCTGCCGGGTCGCTTGGCTGGTCGTTTCCTGCTGCATTGGGCGTTAAATGCGCTGTCCCTGACCGGCCAGTGATCTGCTTCACCGGTGATGGTGGCTTTTGGTACCATCTCAGCGAATTGGAAACCGCCCGCCGTTACCAGATCAACACGGTGACGATCATCAACAACAACGGCGGACTGGCGCAGGGGATACCTGATGTCCATGCCATGTATGGCAATCGCCCTGGCAATCCCGGCGAACTCTATCGCTTTGAACCGGTTAGCTTTGCGCGTATTGCCGAGGAAATGGGCTGTTTGGGTCTGCGCGTGGAGCAACCGGATGAGATTAGGGGGGCGATTGAACAGGCGTTGGCGGCCGAAAGACCGGCCGTTGTCGAGGTGATGAGCGGTCTGGACTATCGCGCTCCCGCCCCCTGGCTGCCCGTTAATGAGTAGATGTACGGAATTTTAACCATTTTGTAGCTTTTTTGAAAAGTTGTGTTATAGTTAGCTTCGGTTGTCAAAGAACAGCCGTGAGAGCGACCTTGTATGGAAGATAACGGTCTGTGCCACGCGTGTGGCTAATTCCGGTCGCTCGTGTTGTCGGAACAGAGTTGGGCCAATCGTTCAGACGGTTGGCCCTTTTTTGTTCCAAAATTAGTTGGTCCACCTGTGTGGAAACGGAGATTTGTAGTCAAGTGAATATTTACGTAGGAAACCTGTCATTCGACACCACTGAAGACGACTTGCGTGACGCTTTTGCGGCTCACGGTGAGGTTACGTCAGCAGCAGTCATCACCGATAAGTATAGCGGCCGCTCGCGAGGCTTCGGCTTTGTGGAAATGGCCAACAACGCTGAAGCAAATGCCGCCATTGCTGCCCTAAATGGGACCGAGTTGGACGGCCGCACGCTAAACGTCAACGAAGCACGGCCGCGCACCGAAGGTGGCGGCGGCAATCGTGGTGGCGGAAACCGCGGTGGCGGTGGTTACAATCGTGGCGGTGGCGACCGTCGTCGCGATTGGTAATCCATAGGTAGTTAATCAAGCAAAAAAAGCCCTCAAGTTATCTTGAGGGCTTTTTTTATTTTCAGGAGTGACAGAGTAAATAATTTCCATTATAATGCAAATCACGTCCATTGTATGCCACATTCTTTTCAACCGAAAACAGCTTGTAGTAAAAATGACGGGTATAACCAGAACTGATTGGCGGGCTATTGCCCGCCGAGTGCAAATGGGCAAATGCACACCCATTATAAGTGACCGCTGGTATAGTCATCTTTTACCAGATTACGACCAATTGTCCTCTGCCTGGGCCAAAGATATTGATTACCCTTTAGGTGATTCTTTCTCACTCACTCGTTTGGCCCAATATCTGAGCATTACCATCGGAGATAGCAGCGCAAAAGAAGAATTCTTAACCTTCATTAAAGCATACTACATTGCTAAAAAGCTGGGCAAAACGAGTGATCAAGTCGTTTCTGAGCATGGGCAGCGATTGATTGATATTCCTCTCTCGTCCGTTATTACACGTATGGGATACGGGACTGAAAGTTCAAATGGTGTCGAACCACTACAGCTTATAGCACAGTTGCCCTCACCAATTTACCTTACCACTAGTTATTTCAATTTTATTGAGCTTGCTCTACAAAAACAGCATCGGCAACCACAAGCAGAGTTATGCATCTGGAATGATAATATACGCGGAGTCTCAGATGATAGCATAAACTCGCTCCCTTCACTGCATTACTTGATTGCTCAGTCATTTAATAGTGATGAATTGCAAGACCTGTGTTTACGATTAGGGGAGGAATATGAGAATATACCAGGGACAGGAAGGGCAGCTAAGGCACGAGAACTTGTTTTATATATGCAACGCCGCCAGCGACTACCAGCTCTTGTTGAACTGGCAAAACAGTTTCGACCAACGTTGAAATGGCCTGACCTATTACTTTCATCGCCCATGGATAGTGGTATAGCAGACGCATGGAAGTCGGTTTTCCGAGAGAACAGTTCCTATCGCCCTACGCCTGAAAATCCGCTAGTTTATCACCTTTATGGAGTTGAAACTTATCCGCGTCTGATGGTCCTGAGCGAAGATAATCACCTAGACTTTCTCATTAGAATCTCGCAGGAAAGACGGCTGATTCCGCCTATAATTGCCCAAGCACTCGAGGATTCATCGCTTCTGTTGCTAGGTTATCGAATACACGATTGGGATTTTCGCACTATATTCAGGGGGTTGATCTCTTCTCGACGTGGTGTTCGTCGAGAAGTGAGTATTGCAATTCAGTTGGAGCCGGAAGCATACACCAGTGAGGCCCAGAAATACCTAGAGCACTATTTCCGTGAAGTCGAATTTAAGGTTTTTTGGGGAACACCGTTCGATTTCATTGCTGAATTAACGAAGTACCTGAACTGAGCAAATGGACAATTCTCAAGCCAACCCGTATGTAGGTCCACGACCGTTTGAGGAAAAGGACCGCTATTTTTTCGGCCGAGAACGTGAGGCACGCGATCTACTTGCCTTTGTGATCTCCGAACCACTGGTTCTTTTTTATGCTCAATCGGGCGCTGGTAAAAGTTCCATTGTCAATACTTCTCTTATACCTGGCTTGCGAAAAGAAGAGTTTACTGTGCTACCGATCGGTCGCGTTGGCGGCGAGTTGCCTGATAATATTGGGTCTGTTCGTAACATTTATACATTTAACCTTCTATCTAATCTGGAACAAGAGGCTGATCCTTCTGGGTTCACACAACTGCTGCTCACCGATTATTTAGCCCAACTTGGAGAGAAAAACGGCCGCAAGCCGACCATCCTCATCATTGATCAATTCGAAGAAATTATAACCACGCACGCTGGTCGCTGGCGGGATCGTGAGGATTTTTTCTGGCAATTACAAGGCGCATTCCAAAACGAACCTTGGTTGTGGGTTGTGTTAACTATGCGCGAAGATCACATTGCGGCGCTAGATCCCTTTGCGGAAATCTTGCCCGACCGCTTACGTGCTCGTTTCCATATGCAACATCTAAATGTTGAGGCTGCCCAAACGGCTATAGAGGAACCAGCAAAACAGGCAGGCAAACCGTTTGAACGTGGTGTTGCAAGTATGCTCGTCAGGAACTTAAGCCAGATTCGAGAGATAGACCGGTCAACATCTACTTACCTTTATGGAGAATATGTTGAACCTGTTCAGTTACAGGTTGTTTGTTATCAGCTTTGGGAAAATCTTAAAACACATCACTCATCAGTCATCACAGTCAACGATTTGCAAACTGTAGGGGACGTTGATCGCGCATTAGCAGCATTCTATAATGAGGCCATAGCCGATGTAGTGGAAGGAAAGCTGGTTTCGGAAATTGATCTGCGCAACTGGTTTAACCAACGGTTAATCACTGAAGCACACACTCGCGGCACAGTTTACCAGGGTGCAGAGAAGACGGCAGGGCTACAAAACGAAGTTGTCAACCAACTCGCTAATCGTTACTTGCTGCGAGCCGATCGGCGTGCCGGTGGTGTTTGGTATGAGATAGTTCACGACCGTTTCATACCACCTATCTTGCAAGCAAACCAGACTTGGCGGCAACAACAAAGTGCTTTGGTTCAGGCAGCAATCACTTGGAGTGAGTCAGGGCGCTCTACCTCAAAGCTGTTTCTTGGTGAACAACTTAAAGATACATTGGAAAACGCAAACTGGCGTACTTTAGAACCGGTAGTCATTGAGTTTCTAAAGGAATGCGGTCGTGTCAATCAAACTATCATAGAAAAAGAGGTTTTAAGAAGACAGGAGTTAGAACAGGCCCAAAAACTTGCTTTGGAACAGGAACAACGTGCCGATACGGAGGCCAGGCACGCTAAACGATTACGAGCGCTTGTTATCGCCGTAGGGGTCATAAGCCTGATTGCTTTACTATTGCTTGGTTTTGCGCTCGTCACAAGACAATCAGCTATTGTCGCTGCCAGGCTTGCAAGAGAAAATGAGGGGCGAGCCTTAGAAGCTGAAGTGGAAGCTCAAAATGTGGCTGCGATTGCAGCCAAAGCTTTAATGGATGAAGAAATATCGAATGCTACCGCGATTGCTGCTGTGGGAACTTCAGAGTATCAACAAAGAGAACTCGAGTTAAAGAGTACGGAGATTAGTTCAGAAGCGACAAGAAGCGGCAATTTAAGCAATGAACTTGTCACTCGCAATGCAATTATGGGAGCAACAGCCACTGTGATAGTTGCTACCCAAACTGTGCTTGAGGAGACTATTATTTTAGATATTCCATACCTTTCACAGAGTGCTCCAACGGCTGCACGCTATGAAAGGGACGGCTCCCTCACCGCATTAGCTATGATTTTGAATGCAGACCCAAACAACGGCCGCGTTGTAACGACTGACATGTTATATGATCTTTATCGTCCTGCTACAGTAACTGGCATTATTGATTTTCAAGCCATACAAATTATTGCTGGCAATGAAAACCTTCAACTTATCCATGAGCAAGCATGGCCTCAATCACCAAGCCCTTTAGATAATTTGAAGGCTAAGTTGAGAGAAAATAAACCAGTTATGGTTCTGGTAGACCACTTAAATCTAAGAAATACGGGAAGCAACTATGATAGAGGAAACTTTTTGGTCGTTATAGGATTTGATTATGATCATGTTTATGTTCATGATCCCTCACCCAACGGTCTAGGCTGCTATCGCAAACTCACGAATGAGCAATTTGTGACTGCCTGGAGTTCAACATCTGATTTAAATGAGGGACGTCAATCAACAGGATTAGTATCTGAAAACAAGCTGTTTACCCGATTACCGACACTACCTTCAGGTTGTTAAAATTTGAATTATCAGAATAACGTTAGGGAGGAAGCCCATGCCCAGCAAACTCGGCCCCCATTTTATTGGCACACCCGGCATCGAGCGTTGGATTGCCGCCGGAACGCGCGTCTTTAAGTTTGATCCCTCCAGCCTGGGGGCAAGCTTTCAAGTCCCTGCCGGTCATCTGGTAGTCGGCAAGCTTGACCAGCGCGAGGACCGGCTGAATCTGACTGATTGGAAAGCGTATAAGAATCAGGGCTGGACGCCGCAGCAAACGGCGCAGCACCGTTTCGACGCCCAACGCAATATCTATGTCGGCGCGAACAAGCCGCGTGTCAATCGCTATGAGGTGAATCCGCGCATTGATATCTGGGAGGATGACAACGAAGTCGTGCCAGACAATCCAGCGGAAGCGCAATGGTATGCAGCTTATTGCATTGCCATGATGCAGCTGTATGAGTCCATCGGTAAAAAGCGGGCCAACTTTAACTTTGCGGTCGGTACGCCGCACATCCAGCCTGGTTCGCCCAATGACGTCTGGCCGCATCTCATTCCCGCCATCCGCCACGCCCACGCTCATGGTCACTACATTGCATTGCACGAATATATGGGGTGTGAAGCGGATTATGGTGTGGGTTACAAGCAGATCAACGCCCAACGGCAGCCCGTGCGCCAATGGCACGGCCGCACCCACCCCGACGGCCGACCCAACGAAACTTACCCCTATGGCTACGTCGTCCTGCGCTATCGCCAGATTTACGACCTCTATTTGCGGCCGCATAACCTCCACACGACCCCCTTGCTAATCACCGAATGTGGTTGCGACAGCGTGGAGACGGTGACGCCGTTGGGTAAGAGCGTTGGTACGTGGAAGGAGCATGTTGGGCATTGGGCGGCCGAAGGCAAGGACCCGGAAAGTCATTATGCCGCGATGCTGCAATGGTATGACCAACGCCTGCGTGAAGACGAGTTTGTTAAAGGTGCGATGATTTTCACCGTTGGCTCTGTCGGCAACTGGGTTAACTGGGATATTTCCGGCACTCGCGTCGAAGAACGTATCTTGGGCCATATTGCTGCCGAACGAAACAAGGTGGATACGCCCATTCCCCATGACACGCCCGTTGTTGTCACTGAGCCAGAGGGCCAGAACGCGGCCGCGGCCGAAGGCTTCTCTACCAACACCAACATCAGTCATTTAACTCCCGGCCAGACGTTCCAGGCTACCTGGACTTTTCGCAACACCGGGACCACAACGTGGGACAGTAGTTACCGGTTGTTCCATACCTTGCAACGCCATGCCGAAAACAAAGGTCTTATCCGTGTGATCATGGGCGCGACTTCGCCGCGGCCGATCACAGATGTGGGCGCGCCTGCGCAGGTCCGGCCGGGCGAGACCGTCAAACTTACGCTGCCTTTCAAAGCCCCTGGAGGAGCGGGAATTTTCAGCACTAGTTGGCAGTTGAAGGATGGAAACGGCAACCGGTTCGGCCCCATTCGCTGGATGCGTGTTGTTGTAGTAGCGGAACACCGTTCAGATGCTGGCGGTGGGTAGTGGTTAGTGGGTAAGGCGAGTACAGGTCGGTTGTTTATTCAAGGATGATCTCCACCACACAAAGGCCTTCGCTCTCACACTCCGTCACTTCCTCGCCTTGATACAACACACTGAATGTCCTACGCCAAAAGCGGTTCTGGCCGCGGCGTTGCAATCGTTCGCCTACCAGTTCACAGGGTACATCCGGCGTTTGCGAATCATCCGCGTCATTCCAGACTGCCGTGCAACCTCCCGGAACTAAGGATGGAATCCCCCACTCTGCACCTTCCACTGCTCCTCTACCCCCACCCAGTTGTAATCCTTCCAGTGGAAAAGGCTGAGCGGATTCATTGACCACAAAGAGACTGTCCTCGCCATTGATAACCAACTGCAAGCGATAGACGGCCGCCACTTCCGTAGGCACGGCCGTAGCAGTGAGGCTGGGTGTAGGTGTTGCTGATGGCATAGGCGATGGACTGGGAGTTAGGTTGGGTGTAGCAGTCGCTGTCAAAGTGGGTGTGGCGGGTTCCGTTTCCGTTGCAGCTATCGTTGGTGAAACCTCCGCTGTAGGCGAGTTTGTCGGACTGGCTTCCACGTCGGCGACGGCCGTTAGGGCCACATCAGTTGCCGCTGGTGTGCGGATTTCCAGAGTCGGTACTGGGCTACCGCTACCAACGATGCCCGGCCACAGCCGGTATAAACCTAAACAAAGTAAAACAAGCAGTGGCAAGCCAATCAACAGCGCCAGGCAAGAGCGTGCTGCGCCACGACGGGTTGGCGCGGCTGGTGTCTCAACATGGACCAGGGGTGGCCTTCGCTTTCTTCCTCTTGAGGGTGTTTCTGCAACGTCGTGGTTATTGGCGGTGGTTGCCGGTCGAGCAATGTCTCGCGTTCCGAAAAGGAATCGCTCAAGGCATCGTCGGCAGATGGCCGAGGCAAAATCCAGGTTGCCTCGGCCGCTTCCCAGAGCGCATCGCTCAGCGCCACACCAGAGCGGTAGCGATCTGCCGGGTTTCTCGCCAATGCCTTTAGAATGACGGCCACGACGGCCGGAGGAATGTCGGGTCGAACACGGCGTGGGGAGGGAGGCGGCTGGTAAAGTCGTAGCTCCGCCACCTGCGCCGCGTTGCCGCCATCAAAGGGTAGCTGGTTGGTGAACATTTGGTAGAGGATCACCCCAACGGCATAGAGATCGCTTTGCGGCACGACATCGGCCGAGGAAAGCACTTGCTCTGGGGCAATGTAGTGTGGTGTGCCAAAGACATCCCCCTGGGTGTCTTCGTCTGTTAGCAACGAGAGGCCGAAGTCGGTCAGGATAACATGCCCCTGTTGATCAAGCAGAATATTGGATGGCTTTACATCGCGGTGAATGATCCCTTGTTCGTGGGCATAGTCCAGTGCTTGCAGCAATTCGCTGGCGATCCGCAACGCCTCCTCCACTTCCATATATACTCCATCGCGACGATAGGCATCGAGGTGGTCGGCTAAGGTGCGCCCCTCTACATATTTCATCACGATATAGAGCAAACCCTCGGTTTCCCCGTAGCGGTAGACCTGGACAATGTGAGGATGGTCGAGGCGGGCAATGGCCTGGGCTTCATAGGCAAAGCGCCGCACATAATCGGGGTTGGCACGCAGCGGCCGGGCGATAGTCTTAATCGTTACATAGCGACGCAAATGGCTGTCGAACCCCAAATAGACATGCCCCATCGCCCCCTGCCCCAGCAGCGAGATAAGCTGGTATTCATCTAGTTGTCGGCCGATCAGACTATCTTCTTCTCTCAACAAAAAGCTCCTATGCTGCTTGCCACTTTGTACTCAGTTTGCTTTGATTGTAGCAAAAGGAAAGCGATGTTATGCTAAAATAGCGGTAGGTATGGATATATTCTTAGACAAGGCGTTAGAGTGCTTAGCTGGTGCTGAGAGTGAGTTTGCAAACGGCCGTTACAATAACTGTGCCAATCGTTGTTTTTATGCTTGCTTTCAAGCTGCTATCGCTGCGCTTGCGAATTCTGGTGTTTCAGCCAGCGGCAATCAAGTTCACCTTAACGTTACCGTAGATGTCGAGGATACCGACGAGGTCGTAGATATTTTTATTGATCGAGAATTAGAGATGCAGGTCGAAGAAGAACTGCCAGTTTATGTATTTGTGCTTCGGCCGTTGGAGCGCGTTCTGGAGGAGCTCAGGCAACAGCCACAGCCGCGCTATGGTCAGGCTTTGCTGACCATGGAATAGTGTGAGGTCCCTTATTTATGGGCCAGGCCGACTTCTGGATACTTGTTCTCTCTTACTGGATTCATCTCCTTGCCACCGTCGTCTGGTTGGGGGGCCAGGCGTTGATCGCTCTGGTTGCATTGCCTGCTCTACGTCAGGGGACATTGGCCGGTAATCAGTGGTGGCAGATTCAAAAACGCTTTCTCCCCTGGGTGAATGCCAGTCTGGTCATACTGCTCATCACCGGCTTCATCCAGATGACCAATGACAGCAACTATACCGGTTTCCTCGCTGTGGACTCACTCTGGGCGTGGGCGATTCTCCTGAAACACATCGCTTTCCTCGGTATGGTTGCCATCACCGCCTATGTTCAGGCTGTTCTCTACCCCGCTATCTCCCGCCTACAAATGCTCTCCCAAGCAGCGGCCGAATCCACGCAGCTTCACCACCAAGAGATCCGGCTTCTCCGCCTTAATCTGCTTTGCGCAGCCCTCGTCCTCTTCTTTACTGCGCTGGCTACCGCCATCTAAAGCGATTCTCCGCAAACCACCATCTCTATGCCCTGATCTATATCCTGCGTGAAGAAAACGTAAGTTTGTTCGTAAGTCTATCGTAATAGACTCCTTATTAGCGTTCATAAGGATGAATGCTACTACACCGTAGTCGCCTGAGCAGCAGTATCACTTAGGTACAGAGATTGACGAGGACGAGAACCAATGATTCAGGCCCCAGCAACTAAACCATTAACTGCAAGAGAAGGCATCTGGGCAAAACGCGCTGCCACGCGCCGTATGAATCGTTGGCTTAAGAGTGCTCTCGACTACACGCTAACCATTCCCACTTTGATCCTGATCGCGCCGCTGTTGTTGGTCATCGCGCTGTTGATCAAGCTCGATTCCCGTGGCCCAGTCATCTATCGTCATCGCGTTCTCGGCCGCAACGGCCGTGAATTCGACGCCTTCAAATTCCGCACGATGTATGTGGATGCTGAGGAACGGATGTTGAAGAACCGCCAACAGTGGGTAGCCTTCATGCAGAACCGTGACCTTGACAACGACCCGCGTCTGACCCGTGTCGGCCGTTTGTTGCGTCGTTATGGTCTCGATGAGCTACCACGTCTCTTTAACGTGCTGGAACGAAACATGTCGTTGGTCGGCCCGCGCATGATGACCCGCGCAGAGATGCTCAAGTTCGGCCACCAGATCGAAGGGTATACTACTGTGCTGCCCGGCATGACCGGCTTGTGGCAAGTCAGCGGGCATCCAACACTTGACGAACGCGTCCGCCTGGAGCGAGAGTATATCCAGCATTGGTCCATCGGCCTCGACGTCCAAATTCTTCTCCAATCGGTAGTTGTCGCGTTTGCCCAAGAAGCGTAACAAACCTGATCCTACCTTCTAGCAAGCGATGAAAGCCCCTACGAGCATTCGTAGGGGCTTTTTAGTTTCTTGAATCTATCTTTGTTAGAATTATCAGATGCCAGAACTATCCAGGTTTTAT
Source organism: uncultured Ardenticatenaceae bacterium (assembly GCA_964410625.1). Taxonomy (GTDB): domain Bacteria; phylum Chloroflexota; class Anaerolineae; order Promineifilales; family Promineifilaceae; genus CAYPHY01. Next base: position 155,126 of record CAYPHY010000005.1, read on the forward strand.
GGTACCATTTTCTACCATGAGAGAAAATAGTGATGAACCATTTAGCAATCAGTGTGGTTGATTTTGAGAGTGAACCCCGTCTTTATGCTGTCTTTGGTTATGAATAGTTATCAGAGTTGCATGAGGTTATTCGAGTAATGGCAAACAAGCAGTGGATGTTCGATCCCAACGCCGGTGGAAAGAAGATACCAGATCGCGTTAAAGATGAAGTGACGAGGCGTATTGAGCAATATGCGGCCGAACACTTTTCCGGCCGCTATACCAGGTTGAACACTCGTTTTCGCGGTCAATTTTGTTACATTGACGCTTACCAGGAGCCGGTTGTTATGGAAGGTTGGCCGCCCGAAGATTGGGGGGTCAGCCGCGACGAGTATCTCGAACAACTGCGTAATACGCCAATACATCTATGCCGCCTGCGCTACTTTGGCAATGATGAATGGGGGTTTGCCTTCTACACTTATAGCAATGAGCGCTATGAGTTGTCGGTTTATCCAAACGGCAGTTTCACCGGCACGCCAGAGGATGCTTTTGCAACGGCCGCATCTGTTTACCTCACCTAATCAACCATGCTTACGATAGACGGCAGCCAGGGGGAGGGCGGGGGACAGGTGCTACGCACTTGTCTCAGCCTTTCCACGCTCACCGGCCGACCCTTTCGTCTTGAACATGTGCGGGCTAACCGCGCCAAACCGGGTTTGCGGCCGCAACACCTGACGGCCGTTCGCTCCGTTGCGGCCGTTTGTAATGCTGAGTTGCGTGGCGACAAGCTCAACAGCCAGATGCTTGAGTTTCGGCCGCAGAGCAAGCCGCAAGGGGGAAATTACCGCTTCGATGTCACCGAGGTGGCCCAGGGCGGTTCCGCCGGGGCGGTGATGCTCATTTTCCAGGCGCTCCTTTGGCCGCTGTTGTATGCTGGCGAGCCTTCCCATCTAACTTTACGTGGGGGAACGCATGTCAATATGAGTCCCTCGTACCACTATGTGGCCGAGGTCGTCCGTCCGGTTTATGCGCGTCTGGGGGCGCGTTTTCAACTTACGCTGAATGCCTGGGGCTGGTATCCTGTTGGCGGCGGGGAGGTAACGGCCGCCATTCAACCCATCTCCCAACTCAAAGCCGTGGAATTTGAACACCAGCCAACGGACACGGTGCGCGGCGTGGCGGCCGTCACCAATCTTGCCGCTCATATCCCGCAACGGATGGAACGACGGGCGCACAATTTGCTGACGGCCGCCGGGCTAAAAACGGCGATCACCCCCTTGCGTGAGAGCGGGGCGGGGCCGGGAGCGGGGATCTTTTTGTGGTTGCCCCAGGCGGGCTTCAGCAGCCTCGGCCGTCCTGGTTTGCCAGCCGACAAGGTGGCCGAGCAAGCGGTTGCGGAATTATTGGCTTTCGTAGACAATAGCGTAGCGGCCGAGCATCCGGCGATTGACCAACCGGCAGTTGGTCAACCAATGGTTGATATGCATCTGGCCGACCAACTGCTCTTACCTCTGGCACTGGCGGAGGGGGAGAGTAGCTACACGACCAATATTCTAACACTGCATACGATCACCTGCGCCCAACTGTTGACACAATGGTTAGACACGACCATCAATATTGATGGTGCATTAGGCCAACCGGCGGCAATTAGCATCAGAGGGAGCAACTTCCGTTTGTAGTACGGGTGAAAATTTGTCCCCGGGATTTAACGGTTAGCGGCAGCAGTCGCTACTACAAACGACTCTCGATCAAGCAGTGCGATAAGCGGCTTGTTATGTTTGAAGTTATCTTTTTGGGAACCTCGTCCTCAGCCCCTTCGGTTCATCGAGGATTGTCATCCCATATCATTCTCCACCGCCAATATCGCTTTCTGCTCGACTGTGGCGAAGGGACACAGCGGCAGATTCTGAAAAGCGGTCTGGGTTTCAAGCGGCTGGACAAGGTACTGCTCACCCACAGTCACCTCGACCACATCTTGGGGTTAGGGGGATTAGTTTCCACGTTGGCGCGTTGGGAAAATTTGGAACGGATGGATATTTATGGCGGCCGAGCGACATTGGTTCGTGTAGCCGATTTGCTCTTTGGTGTGGTATTCCCTGGCCAGCGGCCGCCGGTGGAAATCAATCTGCACCAACTGTCTCCGGGAAAAATCATCTGTAGCGATGATAAATTTACACTCTCCGCCTTTCCTGTCTCCCATCGCGGCCCTGACTGTTATGGCTTTCTATTTCAGGAGGCAGACCACCGGCCGTTTTTGGCCGAAAAAGCGGCCGCCCTCGGCGTTCCCTTTGGTCCAGAGCGTGCCAAATTGGTGCGTGGTGAACCCCTGACACTGGCTGACGGCCGCACCATCCATCCCGATGAAGTGCTTGGTCCGGCCATCCCGGGAACGAAGTATGTCCACATTGGGGATGTCGGCCGTACTGATGAGTTGCTCGACGTTTGTCGTGATGCTGATGCGTTGGTCATCGAAGCGACCTATACGGAAGAAGAAGGGGAGATGGCGCAGACCTTTGGGCATATGACGGCCGCGCGGGCGGCTATGTTCGCCAGGGAAGCCAATGTCAAAAGCTTGATCCTGACCCATCTCTCGCGCCGCTATTTTGAGCGCGACATCCGCAACGAAGCCCGCGCTATCTTCCCCAATACCTATGTCGCCCGCGACTTCGATCACTTCCAAATCGTTCGCGGCGGGGCGACGCGGCTGAGCGGGGGAGCGGCGGAGCAGGGGGAAGGGGGAGAGTAAGCAGTAAGCAGTGGACGGTAAGCAGTTGGCAATCACCCCTTCACCCTGTCACCCTGTCATTCAAGCTCCAATCTCTCTTAGCCTCGTTTCCAGGAACCACCTATGCTACACCCCACCGACTTCTTTGACCTCAGTGATCCTTTCACGGCCGCTTTGTTTGCGGATTGCGATTATGTTTGGCAGGCGATTGGGCAGATCGGCCGTCATGTTGCGCGGTTGACCGAGGGCAAGCAGACCATCTTAGGCCAGGTGGCAGCGGGGGCCTATCTCAGCGATAAGCCGGTTTATATTGGCGAAGGGGCGCAAATTGATCCCGGGGCCTATATCCAGGGGCCAGCCTATATTGGGGCGGGAGCCAGGGTGGCGCACGGCGCATTTGTCCGCGAGCATGTCATCTTATTACCGGGAAGCTTGCTCGGCCATACCAGCGAAGCCAAAAATAGTATCTTCCTGCCCGACGCCCATGCGCCCCATTTCAGCTATATCGGCGATTCGATCCTCGGCCACCGGGTGAATTTGGGCGCAGGGACGAAGCTGAGCAACCTGGGGGTGCTGAGCACCAAAGACCCGGTTACTGGCAAACGGCCGACGGTCCGCTTATTGATCGAGGGGGAAGCGTATGACACGGGGCTAGCAAAGTTTGGTGCCATCCTGGGTGATGACGCGCAAACGGGTTGTAATAGCGTCCTCAACCCCGGTTGTGTCGTCGGCCGTCGTTCGCTGGTCTATGCCAATGTGAGCTTGCGTAAGGGGTATTATCCAGCGGACACAATCATCAAGCTGCGCCAGACACAGCAAATTGTCGAGCGACGCTCCGCCAACGAGGGATAAGAAAGCTCACGCAAAGGCGCAAAGGTCACTAAGTTTTTTGCTTGGCGACCTTTGCGCCTTTGCGTGAGTTAATTTCAGGAGTGTGAGCCAGCCCGCAAGGCGGCCAGCCCTTCGTCGAAGGTATCGTAGGCGGTGAAGAATTCGAGGAAGCCGGTGATCGCCATCATATCGCGCAACGCCTCGCTTAGCCCGGCGATAATCACCCGGCCGTCGTTGTTGGTTATCCGCCGGTAAAGCATCAGCAAGGTGCGTAGTCCAGCACTGGAGATGTAGCTGACGCCTTGTAGATCTAACAAAAGCCGCAGCCCCGGCCGGGCGACAGCGAGTAGTTTTTCTTGGACTTCGGTTGAGGAACGGCCGTCTAGCTCCCCATGCAGCGCTGCCACTGTCACCCCCTCCCGCTCATCAATGGTTACTTCCATCTACTGCTCGCTCTCTTCCTTCGTGCTAAAGCGTTCGGCCAATGCCTCTAGCTGGCGACTGAGCCAGCGCATCCCGCCAACGGCCGCTTTCTGGCCTTCGCTCTTCCAATCCACTTCGCGCACGCGGGCTTCAACGGCCGCTGCTGTGGCTTTGGCCTGTTCTTCGACGGTGCTGGCTACTTTGTCGCGCACTAGCTCCGCGCTGCGATTGCCAACGGCCGTCGCCCCACTGGCGATCTTATCCGTTGCCTTGTGGCGCACGTCGCTATCCCACGCCTTTCGCGCCAGACCACCGGCGGCGACGGCCGCTTTCTTGCCCGTTTCGGCCGCCGCTTGCCCGGCGGCCGAGGCCACCTCACTGGCTCCCTTGCGACGGGGTTGCTCGGCCACCAGTGGCTGCTCCTCCTCCGGCTCCAGGTCTTCAATTGTGATCTTCATCCGTTCCGGTTCACTCATGGTTTCACTCTACTATTTTCGACACGAATTTCACGAATGGCATGAATCAATAAAGTACATGCTTTCCTGTCCTTTGTGTCGAATACTAACTCTCGATTCGCGTTCATTCGTTGCAACACTCAATTACCTCTACGCTCAGGCTCGCTGTCGGTTGCAAGCGCAGCCATCTCTCCGCGCCGCAAGGCGTGGTTGAAGAAGGCGACGATCTGCTGTCCATACTCCTCCGGCCGTTTGTGCCAACCGGCGGCGTGCGACGCTTCGGGGATGCCCCACCACTGCTTTGGCTCATGGGCTGCCTCATAAAAGCGGCGCGTCATGCGCCATTCCAACGCGCTGCCGGTGGCAATGAAAAGGAGCGGCCGTGGCGCAAGGCGCGGCAAGACCTCCACATTGGCGGGAAGGGGTGGTGTTGGCTGTTTGCTGCGGCCGAACCAGGCGGCGACCTTCATGTAATAAGCCTGGAGGGGGTAGTTATAGAGGCGGTCGAGCCAATGGCGCGGGGGTGGCAAGTCGTGCATGTGTGCCGGGCTGGGGCCATCAACGACAACGGCACGGATGGCGACGCTCCTGGCCGCTGCCTGAATCGCAAAGAGGCCGCCAAGCGATACGCCTAGCAGGGCAATGCCATTGGCGTCAACATCTCGTTGTTTTCGCACATAAGCGACGGCCGCCAGCACATCGGCCACCCCTTGTTCGTCCCGCGCAAAACGACGGCCGCCGCTGCTGCCATGCGCTCGTAGGTCATAGGCCAGCACCCCATATCCGGCTTGTAGCAACATTTCGGTGTGGTAGGCGACGGCCAGCCGGTTGCCGCTGTGGCCGTGGAGCAAGATCACGGCCGCGCCATTACGCGACGGCATATACCAGCCATCGAGAATGGTCCCATCCGGGCTGGTGAACTGCACCGAATGGTACGCGACGCCCCAATCGGCCGGGGTGCGAAACATGACCCGCAAACGGGGTGGCCTGGCGAAGGAGTAGGCGAGATAGAGCGGCCGAAAGACCACAAACAGTAACAAAAAGAAAACGATGATTTGCAGTATGTCCATTGGGCTTACATCAACAAGTTTTCCAGCGTTTCGTGGCCTACTCGCTTAGAAACCCGGCTTCTGCAAAGAAACCGGGTTTCTAAAATGTAACAGAGTTTCTAACGATGACAAAATAAAATGGCGAAGGCTCTATGAAGAGAGTCTTCGCCATCTTAGGGTTAACTATCGCTATTAACGGTACGCTCTAAGTTTTAGCTCGTCACGTCTGCTCCCCAGAACTCGCGCCACTCAGCGTCCCAGTTTTCTTCAACCTGCGGGTTCCAGTCGGACAAGTCCAGTGTAGGTGAGTTTTCCAGCGTCTCGGCCGTCACATCCACCGACAATGTACCAGGTTCGATGTCACCATCGGCCGTGTCCGCGCTCAGCACGGTGGCACTTTCCCAGGGGATCGCCACTGAATTAGCGCCGATACCCAGGAATCCGCCTACATCTGTGACCAGATAGACAACTTGACCTTCGGCCAGATCAATCAGTAAGTCCTCGACATTGCCCAGTTCCTCGCCATCGGCCGTCACTAGCATAAAGTCGGTGTACTCGCCAACCTGCCACAAGCCATCAAACTCGGCCGGTATTTCCAGCGTCTCATCTTCCACGTTCGCTCCAATCACCGGGCCGCTGGCGTCCAGTAGCGCGGTATCGAAGACAGGCATGGCCGTAAGCGCGGCCGTGTCGCCGCTGTAGGACAGCGCAACATCATCTACCGTCAGTGCCGTGTCGTCACCGTCCATCGCCATATCGGTATGGACTTGCAGGTCGCTCCACGGAATGGCAATGGTTCCACCACCGATAATGTCGCCTGTGCCAACTGTATCGGTAACAGGGACGGAGGGATCAGGGGTAGGGGTGCCAAATTGCGCCGTTTCGATAAACGCCGTCACATCAGCGATTACGTATTGGATCGCCCCACTCTCATCAATCAAAACATCGGTGACAAAACCGGTCGCTTCTTGCCCAGCCACATCACCGGTATCGGTCGTGTCGGTTGTCTCACTCGCATCCGTATCTGTGGCGGTCCCATCGGTCATGCCTTGCACAATGGACGCGCCAATCAGTTCGCTGGCGGGCAGCACAACCATGTCCGTGGTGTCAATCTCTCCGCCTGCTTCGCTTGTGGCGATAGCGGTTGCTTCACCAGTCGCCTCGCTGGTGGCTCCATCCGTCGTTTCGCTGGTAGCTTCAGCCGTGGCCATATCTGTTGCCTGCGGCGTCTCCTCCATCGCTTCTGTAGCTTCAACCGTTGGCGTTTCTTCTACCATTGGGGTTTCTGCCATTGGCTCGGTGGCTTCGGCCGCTGGCGTGTCCAGGCCTTCTGTGTCGGTCAGCGGATCATCAACAGTCGGAAGGGCGCCGCCGGTATCAGGCGTTTCCAGCCCGCCACCCTGTCCGGTTCCGCCCGGATAGGCTTCTTCTGCTCCACCGCCACCACAGGCGGCCAGCGCAAACGCCATAATCAACAAAGATAGAACCAGTGTCAGTAATGTCTTCGATCCTAAACTCCTGTTGTTACTCATGTTCTTCTACTCCTTACTACTATAAAACTACGTATAAGGTGCTTGCTCTTGTCTGCAAGCAATGGCGATGGCGGCAACGGCCGTTTCCATCACCAATTACCCACTTTAGCAAGAACGAGTAACGGAGTGGATGGGAACATTCCCGACCTTTTTGTTGTGTCCAACCCCAAATGGAATAGAAAAAACCCTATGTATCCCCTACTCAACGAGAGCAGAGAAGGGTAAGTGACTTAATTCTCATCCCTCACCCTTCATCCTTCTCTTACCAGCCGTTGAACATAGAAGATTTCACAACTGTTCGCATCTGAGTCGTTGCGCGAGAGGGAAGTGCGGAAAGTGAGCGATTGTCCATCCTTGATCGCTTCCACGTCTACGAGGAACCCTTCCATTAGTACGCGGTCATTGCGTCTGAGCTGTCGTAGCTCTGCCTCTACTTCGGCCGTTGCCGGGATGACATGGATGTTGGCGGAGTGGTCGCGGATATAGTGGGCCGGATTCGGCTCGCCCCAGGGCAAATTTTGATAGCGGTAGTAGTACCAACGCTCCGACTGTTGCCATTGCACCCAACCATCAATGGCCGGGTCCCCCAGATTTCCCCAGCCTAACGCTACATCAATCGGCACGAAGTGTGCTTGCCAATCATCATACGCCGTTGCCACCAAGACCCTGCCCGTGATCTGGTACTCGGCGCGAGGATACATCGTCCAGATATAGCCAGCCTCTTCCAGCGTGGTGGGCGCAATTGGTTCTACTTCGGTGAGTAAAGTCTGTTGGGGTTCACCCGTAGGGTCGAGCCTCGCTCGTGGGCGGGAGCGGGGGGTAGGGGCAGCCTGACTGACCGGCTGCGCCAGGATTGGAACGGGAGCGGCCGTGTCAACGACCCGCTCTAATCCTTCCCCCTTGAACAGGGAATAGGCCGCGGGAAGCAGGAGGGAAAATAAAAGCAGAAAACGGAAGTAAAATCTGTAGTCGCCTTTCAACGGCTACAAGTTTAATAAACGCCCCCGGATGGGCAAGAGTACGTATAGGTTTCGTAGGGAAACCGTCGGGAAAGCCTAAAAACCCCTTTTAATAATAAGGCCAGTAGTGGTGGATTGGAATGGGTGAAAACCCTACCTTTTAGCGATAAAAGACCCCATTAGCGGTTAAATTCTACCCAACCAAAATGATGCCAGGCGATAAGACCACACCCTGTTGATGCTGGCCCAGAAACCGCGGCGTGATGCTGCGTTTATCAGCGAAAACCAGCGTTTACTCACCCCAAAGGAGCAAACGGAATCACCTATAGATTTTTGATTGTCTGAGAGGGAAGTAAAACAAGCGTTAGCGACAGGCCACTAATGACGTTAGGAGATGATATTTAGCTCTTTGGAGTTGAAAAATTTTCCGCCACTATGTACGGCGCGAACGGCCTGGGGGAGCTGATCGCTGGCCCTTTGTTTCGAGACAAAGCCTTTGGCCCCTTTGTTTAAGGCTTGTTGAACCAACACGCGATCCGCGTGCAATGAAAGAACGACGATCTTCGAGGAGTGATCGGCGGAGAGAATTTTCTCGGTGGCGCGAATGCCGTCTAGTTCCGGCATGGCAATGTCCATAACGATGACATCAGGCTCATGAACCTCTGCCAGATTGACCGCTTCTTCTCCATCAACGGCCGATGCTACCACTTCCATATCAGGTTGGCTATTCAGTAAGGCTCGGATGCTGAGACGCACTAGCGCATGATCATCAGCAATGAGAATACGAATTTTTTGAAACTTCATTAGCTTGGTTGGATTATACGTCCGTCTATTTAACTACCATTACAGTTGCTATGTACTTTACACAGTTTTGTACATCGTGGATATGGGGAGTAACCCTACCTTTACGAATCTTGAAAGATGAGGCCATAGCGCACTGCCGCGCGGATGAGCGAGGCGAGATCATTTACCTCTAACTTCGCCATCAGGTTGGCGCGGTGCTTCTCGACCGTCTTCACGCTGATGTTGAGGGACTCAGCAATTGCCGCGTTTGTCTGTCCTTCGGCGATCAGCTGCAACACTTCACGCTCGCGCAAGGATACGAGATCGGCAATGGTATGCATCGAATCACTGGGAGGGGACATGAGCAAGTTCATCACCGAGTCAGAGATGGTTGGACTGAGATAAACGCGCCCTTGTGCGGCCGAGCGCACGGCCAGCGATAGCTCTTCGGTCACGGCATCTTTGAGCAGATACCCTTTCACCCCACGGCGCAACAGTTGATGGACCATCATGCTGTCGGCGTGCATGGAAAGCACGATAATTTGGGTTGGCAAATTGGAGCCGAGAATGTGTTCGGCCGCTTGTGCCCCATCCATGCGCGGCATTGACAGATCCATCACTACGACATCTGGCTGTAGCTCCTGACACATGACAATAGCTTCGTTGCCATTTGAGGCTTCGCCAATAACTTGAAACTCCCCTGTTTGTTCAAGCAAAGCACGTAAGCCCTTTCTTACTAGATTGTGATCCTCGGCAATAACAACCCGAATCATGATCCCTCCGTAAGTGGCGCACGCGCAACAAGGCGTGTTCCTTTTCCCGGCGTCGAATAAATTTCCAGTTGACCGTTGATCATCACCAGCCTCTCGTACATCCCCCGCAATCCCGCACCGCGATAATCATCGGCCGCTTCCAAATCAGTTGGTGGGTTGAACCCCAGGCCATTGTCGCTAATGGCTATCACAATCTCCTCTGCATCACATTGCAACTGCACTTCTATTTGCGTGGCCTGTGCGTGGCGAGTCGTGTTGGTTAGCGCTTCTTGAACAAGGCGATAGAGCGAGAGTGAGGTCAATGTTGGCAGCGGAGGCAGCTCTATTCCTTTATATAATACGGGAATTTTCGTATAAGACACGTAATCATGGCAAAGACCGGCTAATGCGCTATCCAGGCCGAAGGCATCCAGTCCGGGCGGCCGTAGATTGTGGGCCAATTGGCGCAAGTTGCTCATCGTCTTGTCGGCCAGTTCAATCAGCATCTCCATATCCTCACGGACAGAGGCTGTGTCTTCTGGCAATTGAGAACGGAGCATCTCCAGTCCGATCTTAAACGAGGTCAGCGCCTGCCCCGTTTCATCATGCAACTCACGGGCGATGCTTTGACGTTCTTCCTCTTGAGCGACCACTACCTGGCGAGCCAGGCGGCGCATCCCTTCGCGGCGACGCTCGGCCGCTTTGCGAGCACGTTGCTCTGCTTCATACAGGTGGGCGTTTTCAATTGCCATTCCTGCCTGGACGCCCAAAATGGTTAGCAGGCGTTCGTCGTCGGCCGTAAAGGTTCCCGGGACCTGACATTGTACGGTCAATGTCCCCAGGCGGCGTTCGCGTCCTTGCACCGGAGCAACTAACAGGCAATGGATTTGTAAAGCTTCATCAATCGGCAGGCGGCGCGAATCGAGCTGTAGGTCGGGAATGCTGAGCGCGTTTCCCAGCTTCATTACTTCGCCGATCACGCCGTCATCGGGATCTAGATCATAAACCAGATCGTTTAGCTCCAGTCCAGCGCTGGCGACCAGCTTTAGCTTGGATGGCTCCTCTTGCAACAGATGAATGGCCGACCAATCTACATTGGGAATGACATCTAACGCAATTTGGGCGATCAGCTGCAAGACCTGGGCCGGCTCCAACGTTTCCGTAAAGGCGCGACTGATCGCAGCCATCGCCTCGCTCTCACGTACTTGTTGTTGTAATCTCTGATACTGTCGTGAGTTCGTAATGGCAATTGCTGTCCAGGCAGCGGCCGTTCCCAGCAAATGCACATCATCTGTACTAAAGGCGTCGGGATCACTGTCAGTCGCCTCCAGAACACCCAGCAGCCGATCTTGCCAGTGAATTGGCACGGCCAGAATGGCTTGTGGAACGTGATCAGCCGCGCCAAGTAGTTGTGGCGCCAATGCGCGGTGGCACTGATCGCCACGCAACAATATCGGTTGGCCGCTTTGCCAAACGTCGCCGGCAATACCGGCATCCAGCGGAATTCGGCGGCCCATCAGTTGGGCAATTCCCTTACGGTTAACGGCCGATACCACCAGCTCTTCCTTTTCCTGAAGGAAAATGAGCATTGCTTCTGCATCGAGCAACGGCCGCAGCAAAGCCAATACACGATCCAAGATTTGCGACAAGTCAATCGTAGCGGCAATCGTCTGCGCTGTCTCGCCCAATGCTGTTAGCCGCCGGATGCTCTTCTCCAGTTGCTGTTCAATCTTTTTTTGCTCGGTCACGTCTTGGGCTATGCCAATTAAGCGACTAACGGTACCTTGCTCATCGCGAGTTGCTTGAGCCGCGGCATGGACAAGGCGAACCTCTCCATTAGGACGTATAATCCGGTGGTAAAAATCAAACGGCTCTCCTGTCGTGTAGGTTTTCTCGACCTGCCCGGCAACATAATCCCGTTCATCAGGATGAACATAATGTAGGAAAGCCTCATAGGTAGCGGCAAATTCACCTTGCTTTAGTCCAAAGATACGATAAAGCTCATCGGACCAGACAACCTTATCGGCCGTTACATCCCATTCCCAGTGGCCGAGTTGAGCCAGACGCTGTGCTTCAGCCAGGCGTGATTCACTTTGATGAAGCAATGCCAAAGCCTCATCTTCTCCTTGTTCAACCCCATTTCCATGTGGGCGCTCTTTGCGCTCTTGGCGATCTTGTTGATAATCCTCTTTCATCCGGTTTCCAATAAATTAAGAAGCGGTGGGGAATATATTCTATGAGTGCGAAGCCCCTACCTGACCATTAGGTGTAGGAGTTCAAAAATTCTTTTACAGTGGTAGGTGACGGATATAGACGCGGTTGGTGCCAGAGTGGAGATTGGAGAGAGTAGGGTCTCTGCACGCAAAAAGTAGGGAGACGCCCTATTTATACCTTGTCCTGCTACCTCATAAAATAAGTAAGATGATTGTGAGTATACTCCTTCTATATACTTTCTTCAATGTTCGCTATGATAGGACTTACGCATTCTGACATGCGAGTCACGAATTTTGCACGCTTCTTTTGTTTATTGTCCAACCACTTGTCAATCACCTGTGTCGAACAATTATGAATTGTGAAAGCCGTGGCTTATCGTGTCTTAATTATAACTCTTCGTACCATATAACGTAACGATTAGATATTCATAGTAAGATGTCCAGAGACAACCATGATTGACCTTATTAAGCAAACAATCCGTGAGTGGCAAGAAGATAAGGCCTCGCGATTGGCGGCCGCTCTTGCCTATTATACTGTATTTTCGTTGCCGCCGTTACTTATTATCGCTTTGGCCGTAGCCGGTCAGTTTTATGATCGCGCGGCCGCCCAAGAACAGCTTTTGGGCCAGGCGGAGCAATTGGTGGGTGAAGCGGGTGCGACGGCAATCAGCGACATCCTGAGCAGTGCCAGCGAGCCGGGAGGGACGGCCATCGCCACCATCATCAGTGTGGTGACGCTATTGTTGGGTGCGTCTGGCGTCTTTACTCAGCTTCAGGAGGCGATGAACACCATTTGGGAGGCAGAGCCAAAACCCAAGCAGGGGATTGTACAAACGATTAAAGACCGCATTTTCTCATTCACGTTGGTGCTGGCGGTCGGTTTCTTGCTGCTCGTTTCGCTTGTGTTAAGCGCGGCATTGGCGGCCGCCAGTGAATTTCTGTCGGGACCCGCAGAAGAAACCGCGCTCATCGGCCAGATCATCAATACGGTTGTTTCCTTTGCGGTTGTCGTCTTTCTCTTTGCGATGATCTACAAGGTCGTCCCTGATGTGGAAGTCAGGTGGCGCGATGTATGGATTGGGGCGATCATCACCGCCTTGCTCTTTACGATTGGCAAATGGGCGATTGGCTTCTATCTCGGCCGTGCTGCCCCCGGTTCAGCCTATGGTGCGGCCGGTTCGCTGATCGTCCTCTTACTATGGGTCTATTATTCAGCACAGATCCTCTTCCTCGGTGCGGAATTTACGCAGGTTTATGCTCATCAGCGGGGTTCGCGGATTGGCAATTTGGAGGAGCCGACGGCCGTTGCTACCGAATCGGCCGCTGGGGCGAAGACCACTATTTAGAACGGAGTATTGGGAGCGGTGTGTTCTTTTTAACGCAGAGATGCAGAGGGGCAGAGGCGCAGAGAGAGCGCTTAGTCTTTCTGTTCTCTGTTTCTCTGCGTTCAATGTTTGGATACTTTAATTCCAAAATCTTGCAATACGGTCCGATAAGCGGTTCCAGGCGGCCGATAGCCAGGAGAAGAAGCGTTCGCCCAAACCTGACTGCGTTTCGCTGGTTGTTGGTGGAGGTGGAGGAGTGGGGGTGGGCGTTGGTGTTTGAGTGGTTGCCTCGGTCGTTGCAGGTACGACCTCAGGCGTAGCGCTCTCAGTCGCTAACAGTAGAGCAGTCGGCGTTGGGGATGTGGTTGCTGTTGGGCCAGGTGTGGAGGTTGGCGTTGCGCTCGGTACGGCGGTGGCGTTTGGTTCAACCGGGCAAGATTTGGCAAGTGCGTATTCATCAATCAGTCGGCCGTCGGCGTCGAAAAATTGCGAAGTCAGCCCGCTTTCCGTGACCGTCACCAGCATCGCGCCAAAGTCGTCGTTGTAGCGAAAGAGGGAAGTGGCTTCGGCCGGTAGATTGTCTACGTTGGCAAAGCTATATACCGCCTGCCCGCCGACCCCATTGACAAAGTAGGGGATGCCGTCTACCTCCAGTCGTTCATACACGTGGTCGTGGCCGGACAGAACAGCGTCTGCTCCCCAGGCGGCAAAGGGCCATTGCATTGGCGCATAAGAGCCATGATAGCCGGAGGCGTAGGGGGCGGCGTGGAAGAAGACGACATTGACGCAAGCATCAGAAGCGGCGAGTTGGCTTTGCAGCCAATTGCCCTGCTCTGAATTGGGTTGAATGCCACCAGGGGTGCGATAGTCGCTGTCGAGGGCGAACAGATACACCAGCCCATAATCCACGTCATAGTAGAACTCGTTGCCGGGGAGGGTGAAGTAGTCGAGGTAGGGGCCACTACAGCCATCGGCGTTGCACTGGATAGAAGGCCAGTCGTGGTTGCCGAGGGTTGGCCAGAAGCGATTGACCGGGCTACCTGCGCCGTAATCGCCCTGATAGTTGCCGATGAACTGGCTGTAGTATCGGCCGATGTTGTCGTCAATGGTGTCGGCCGCGCCGTTGGGATAGTTGTTGTCGCCGACGGTGAGCACAAAATCAGGCTCCCAACTGGCGACCAGCGCGGCCACACGGGCTTCGTTGACGCTGTTGGCGCCGTAGTCGCCGATGACGGCGAAGCGGAGGGTGGTGGCTTCTTGGGCGGTTGTTGAGGGGGTGAGGAGGAGGAGTAACGGAAGCAACGCCCAGATTTTCCGTTTAGTGAATGATTGCACCATGTTTGCTAAAGGCAATAGAATCTCTTTTCTCTTAAACCGGGGGATACGGGGTCACCTTCATTAATTTCTCGGTTTTGTGGAGTATAATGTATTGGGAAGAAGTATAAACTGAGACGTTCGGAGATAAAAGTATGGCTTTACCAACCATTTCAAAGGAAAAGATCGTTTCGGCTCTTGACGAGTTACCGCCGGAGCAACTTGCTGAACTTAATAATTATATTGGGTATCTTCGTTTTAAGGCTGCCAAGCAAAAACCGCGTTTGATCCAACTAGGCGGTTTATGGAAGAATCTTCCGCCACTTACCGAAGAGGATATTGCCGAGGCAAGGCGCGAAATGTGGGGTTCTCTTGGTGAGCGTGATCTATGAGCCAGTGGATTACAGAACTCGTGACGCAAAAATTCAGTCTCTGGACAATATAGAAACGGTTTGGTAGCTTGCTCAATGGGCAGGGATTCCGGCCGAGTATATTGTGTTGGCTTGGCAGCCACCGGGGTTGCGGCCGTATACGGAGTTTGCGGTGGTATGAATTTCACTTCAACCAATTAGCAAGATTCGTCTTAATTCGCTTCAGCCGTTCAGGGTCAATTTCGCCAGTTGCGCCAAGTAATCTATCTGCGTTCACGACAGCCAATCGTCCTGCACGAATAACACTAACTGACTTCAACCCTGACTTGAAAAAGTCATTGTCGTCTTCCTCAATCAGTTCATCAAACCCTGCCAGATAATGGCGTGTTTGTGTTGAGATCATGCTGATAAGCCAATCGTCAAATTCCCCTGGCAATTTGGCAATGACGAGTGCCGGGCGTAGTTTGCCTTGTTCGAGATCAGTTTGCGGGAATCGAAAGAGGACGATCTGACCGGGTGTGATCACGAGAAAACGACCTTTAAGTCAGCCATTGTGTACTCAGGCATTGGTTCATCTTCCATGCCCTGCAAGGCCATGGCAAGCGAGAAGTCCGCCCAATCAAAATCGCTTTCCTCATCAGGCGTTTCTATCTTAGTTTTTGCGAGGAGAAAGTCCACAAAATCAAGGACTTCTGCTTGAAGTGGAGTCGGTAGTTTCCGAACGCGCTTGTGAATTTTATCAGCAACAACCATACTCTATTCTCCAGATGGTGGTGATTGATACCCAGTTTTTATTTTACTTCTGATTAGCTTTCAAACAAAATACCTGTTTGTTGCTCGCTTGTTAGAGGCAGGGATTCTGGCCGGGGATATTGTGTTGGCCTGGCATCCGTCGGAGTTGTGGTCGGTATACTGAGTTTGCTGTGACTTAGTTTGCTTTCCGCTTTGAATGTTCACGGCCGCGACTGACCAACAAAACGATCTCATTAGGTGTTCTTAGGCAGTGCCGATTTCTTGAACTAAGACTGCACGCCACCAGCTGTTGTGATCTCGACTTTGAAAACATGTTACTTCCTGTTGGTTGAAACCCCAATCAGGAAGCTTGAAGCTAGCCTCTGAGTGTAATAAAGCTTTTGTGTCACAGTGGGTAAGTCTTACCCTACCCCCTTCTACCCATAAACCCCCTCCTTCAACTTCGACTTTCCAGTTATCATTAGTATCACCATTTTCACCTACTTTGTAAGCCGTTACTTCTTGACGATTGCTAACTGGTGATCGATTGTTATGGCTATGTAAATTTCTTCTAGTCTCCATATGTTCTAATCGGATAATATCTTTAGACTCAACTGGCTTCCCACTGTTATATCCCTCGCGAAAATTATGTGGTCCTTTCACGATCCAAAAATCATCTTGGTTTGATTTTGAGAAAGCTGTAACCAGTTGCTGCCTCGATGAGCCATCATGTTGATAGTTGTGATTGTGGGAATGGAGGGAGCGCCCAGTTGCAGCATGAATAAGTTTGATGACAGCTCGGTATTTGATTGGGTTCCCCGGTAC
Source organism: uncultured Ardenticatenaceae bacterium (assembly GCA_964410625.1). Taxonomy (GTDB): domain Bacteria; phylum Chloroflexota; class Anaerolineae; order Promineifilales; family Promineifilaceae; genus CAYPHY01. The sequence goes on from CAYPHY010000005.1 coordinate 171,394, forward strand.
ATTGTCGTTTGTCAAACGTAAACGTTCCAGTTCGTTCTTTAATCCCTCATTTATTTCTTTTTGATGCTCCAATCTCTGGATCAAAAACCATATCGCAAAGCTACCTAAAAGTATTAAAGTCGCAACTATAGGTGGCCATCCAGCCCATTCGGCGACACGGTCGTAAAGCTCCATCTTTCCCTCCTAGGATAAATTCTGTTTTGTTTATGGCCGTTTAGAAATACCTGTCCAGCGGCGTTCGGTAATATTTAGTTCAACGCGATCCGTATGGAAGACGCATAACTCTCGCTCTGGTGCAGTACGATGGAGTTCATTGTAGCGTTTAATAGCTGCAATAGGGTCGGGGAATGTATCGAGGACTGCTAAATCTTCCACAATCCGTTTACCCCCTTCAGTATGCGCCTGTATGGCCTCAGGCAGCAACCATTGATGGCGACATTGACGGCGTATGTTTTCCCAGGTCATAATACCTCTTAAATTTGCTGAAAAGTCAGATCGGCCGAAAACCACCCCCACATTATATCACACCCTCCCCGCCCTCTAAAATCCCAAGCGCTAACTCATTTCTTACACCATTCCTACGGTGGTTTGTTATACTTTCTCAATGAACCAGTAAGAAATGAACAATGAAGAATGAGACAATGAACAATGGTTCGTGCTAATTCGGAACGATATTGACGTGTGGAACGTATTTAATGAAGAAGATCAGCGTAAATCTGCGTTTTATCTGCGTAGTCAGCGTAACGATTGAAGGAATCAATTATGATGCGATTTGATAAATTTACTGAACGTGCCCAGGACGCGGCCGCGCGTGCCTATGAGATCGTCCAACGCTACCAGCATACCCAGGTGGACACGGAGCATGTCTTCATGGCGTTGTTGGAGCAGCCGGAAGGCACAGTGCCGCAAATCCTGGAAGCCCTGACGGTGGACGCCAATTCGATGCGCGACCGGCTGGACCGGGAGTTGCGCTCTAGCCCGAAGGTGTCGGTTTATGGCGGGGGTGTGGGGCAAATCTTTTACACGCCACGCATTCGCACCGTCCTCGAACTGTCACAGGGCGAGGCGAACCGGCTGAAGGATGAGTTCATCTCTACCGAACACATCTTCCTCGCCATCCTCAGCGAGCGCAACACCCCCTCCTCGCGTATTTTGGGGGAGTTTGGGGTCAACCGCGACCGTGTGTTGGAGGCAATCAAGGAGCTGCGTGGCGGCCAGCGTGTGACCAGCCGCCAGACGGAGAGCCGCTACCGTACCCTGGAGAAGTATAGCCGCGACCTGACGCAATTGGCGCGGGAGGGGAAGCTCGATCCGGTGATCGGCCGCGACGATGAAATCCTGCGCGTCATCCAGGTACTCAGCCGGCGGACAAAGAACAACCCGGTGCTGATCGGCGAGGCGGGCGTAGGCAAGACGGCCATCGTCGAAGGGCTGGCACAAAAGATCAACGCCAGCGACGTGCCGGAGAACTTGCTCAACAAGCGCGTCGTCTCCCTCGACCTGGGGGCGATGATCGCCGGTAGCCGTTTCCGCGGCGAATTTGAAGAGCGACTGAAGGCGTCAATGGAGGAAATCCAACGCGCCCAGGGAGAGATCATCCTTTTCATTGACGAGCTACACACCGTCATCGGCGCGGGGTCGGCGCAAGGGGCGATGGATGCCAGCAATATGCTCAAGCCCGCCCTGGCACGTGGCGAACTGCAATGTGTCGGCGCGACGACGCTGGACGAGTATCGCCAGTATATTGAACGCGACAGCGCGTTGGAGCGTCGTTTTGCCCCCGTCTTTGTGGATGAGCCGTCGGTCGAAGACACGATTGATATGCTGCATGGGCTGCGCGAGCGTTATGAGGCGCATCATGGCATCGTCTTCTCTGACCCGGCATTGACGGCCGCCGCCAAACTGGCCGACCGCTATGTCACCGACCGTCGCCTGCCGGATAAGGCGATTGATCTGATGGACGAGGCGGCCGCCAAACTGCGCGTCGCGCTACACACACTCCCGGCCGATTTGAAAGAGGCGAAGAAGCAGATTGATAAGCTGGCGGCCGAAGAGGAAGAGGCCAGCGCGGTGCGTGACTATGAACGCGCCCAGACCAGCAAGGCGGAACGGTTGCGCCTGGAAGGGGAGTTCAACGAGCAACGGGAGGCGTGGCGTGCAGAACACAAACTGGATGAAGTGGTAGACGAGGACGACGTGGCCGAAGTGGTGGCTGCCTGGACGGGTATTCCGGTACGGCAGATGATGGAAACGGAGGCCGAGAAGTTGCTGCACATGGAAGAGCGGCTGCATGAGCGAATTGTCGGCCAGGACCGGGCGATTACCGCGCTGGCGGATGCGATTCGCCGCAGCCGGTCGGGTCTGAGCGATCCGCGACGGCCGTTAGGTTCTTTCATCTTCCTCGGTAGCTCCGGCGTGGGCAAGACGGAACTGGCGAAGGCGTTGGCCGAGTTTATGTTCGACGACGAGGACGCGCTGATCCGCATTGACATGAGCGAGTACCGCGAACAGCATACGGTCAGCCGTCTCTTTGGCGCGCCCCCTGGCTATGTGGGGTATGAGCAGGGCGGACAGTTGACGGAAGCGGTGCGCCGTCGCCCCTACTCAGTCGTGCTGTTTGACGAAATCGAGAAGGCGCATCCTGATGTATGGAATGCGTTGTTGCAGTTGTTGGATGACGGCCGTCTGACCGATGGACAGGGGCGCGTGGTCAACTTCCGCAATGCGGTGATTGTGATGACCAGCAACATCGGCACTTCCTTTGTGAAGCGGTCGGGCGCGCTGGGCTTTGCTGGAATGCGCGACGCTGAAGAGCAAGAGACCCACAAGCGGATTGACGAGGCACTGAAGAAGACCTTCCGGCCGGAGTTCATCAACCGTATTGACGAGATCATCATCTTCGAGCCGTTGAGCAACGAGGATGTGGTGGAGATTGTCAAGCTACAAATGAAGGATGTGCAGGAACGGTTGTCGGAGCAAGGCAATCTGAGCATCGAACTGACAGACGCGGCGCAGCAATGGCTGGCAAACCAGGGGTTTGATAAGGACTTTGGGGCGCGGCCGTTGAAGCGAGCGATCCAACGCTATGTCGAAAGCCCACTGTCGGTGCGCTTGCTGCGTGGCGAATTCAAGAGTGGCGACCGCGTGCGGATTGATGTGGAAGATGATCAGCTAACCTTCACGCTGCTGGAAAGCGGCCCATTGGTAGAACAGCCGGTGGAAGAGCTGGTTGAAGTCGAATAAGCTTAGTCGCTTTGACACGAATTTCACGAATAACACGAACTCTATCTCTTGTTTTCGTGAAATTCGTGTCATTCGTGTCGAAGAATTTATTAGTTGGGCGACTCCTGTAAATTTTAGAAACCGGGTTTCTGTGCTAAAATAGCCAAGAAACCCGGTTTTTGTTTTGGAGAACCTTTCAGCAATTTCACCCCTTGTCCCGCGCCATTGATTCATTGGAGTCCCCATGCCCATCCAGAACCGCGAGATTGAAACGCTCCCCCGCCCGGAAATGCAGCAGTTGCAGGTGCGGCGGTTGCGCGAATTGATCGGCCGCCTCCAGGCAACCTCCCCCTTCTACCAACGCAAGCTGGCCGCCGCGCAGGTGACGGCTGGGCAGATCAACTCCTTAGATGACTTAAAACGCCTACCCTTTACTGAAAAAGCCGATTTCCGCGACCACTACCCCTTTGGCCTATTGACGGTTCCAATGGAGAAAGTGGAGCGTGTTCACGCCTCCTCCGGCACGACGGGCAAGCCAACCGTTAGCGCTTATAGTCGCGCCGATTTAGCCTTATGGGCGGAGGTGATGAGTCGTACCTTAGCCATTGCCGGGGTGACGGCTGCCGACATCGTCCACAATGCCTATGGCTATGGGCTGTTTACCGGGGGGCTTGGCGTCCACATCGGTGCGGAGCAGATCGGCTGCGCGGTGGTTCCCATATCCGGCGGCTTCACCAAACGACAGGTGATGTTGCTCGAGGATTTTGGCGCGACGGTGCTGACCTGTACCCCCTCCTATGCGTTGGTCATTGCCGACGAGGCGGCCGCGCAAGGAATTGACATCCCCACCCGCTTTAAGTTACGCACCGGCATCTTTGGCGCGGAACCGTGGACAGAAGCGATGCGTCAAGCGATTGAGGAACGGCTGAACCTGAAAGCGTTGAACATCTATGGCCTGACCGAAATCATTGGGCCAGGGGTAGCACAAGAGTGCGAACAACAAAACGGTATGCATCTCTTTGAAGATGTCTTTCTGCCGGAGATAATCAACCCGGATACGGGTGAATCACTTCCTTATGGCGAGGAAGGGGAACTGGTCATTACCACTTTAACGAAAGAGGCGATGCCCGTCATTCGTTATCGCACCCGCGACCGCACGCGGCTGATGGCCGAGCCGTGCGCTTGCGGCCGAACGCTGGTGCGGATGGATCGCATTGTCGGCCGCACCGACGATATGCTCATTGTGCGCGGGGTCAATGTCTTTCCGCAGTTGATCGAGCGCACCTTGCTGGAAATTGAGGATGTAGAGCCACATTACCAGATTGTGATCGATCGGCCGAAGAATTTGCTGGATACGCTTGAAATTCGCGTCGAGGCCAGTCCACGTTTGTTTAATCCGGTGGACACCGCCCAACTCGATGCCTTACAAGCGCGGGTGCAACAACTCTTAAATGAAGTGCTGGGCGTGGCGGTGACGGTTACGCTGATGGCTCCGATGGGTGTCCAACGTTCCGAAGGCAAAGCCCGCCGCGTCATTGACCGCCGCGACCTGTAGCATGATTTGCTACATCGTGAGCTTCAAGCAAGTTCTCGTAAGGCAGCCGTATTCGCTAGACAATCCAGAGGATTGTCGCTACGGTTACAGATAAATCGCTCAATAGTTTGAGGAGTCAAGGGAATGGCTGAATATGAAACGATAGTCGTTGAACAGGAAGCGGGCGTCACAACTATTACGCTTAATCGCCCGGATAAATACAACGCCTTAAACAAGCTCGTGGCGAAAGAACTAATTTCCGTATTTAAGGAAGCACAGCGTAGCGAGGCGATTCGCTGCCTGCTGCTCACGGGTGCGGGCAAGGGGTTTTGCGCCGGGCAAGACTTGGGCGATTCCGAAGGCCGCAGCAACGACTTCTCTTTCCGCGAGCATTTGCAGGAAAGTTATAACAAAATGGTCTCCTGGATGCGCTCGTTGGAAAAGCCGATTGTCGTCGCCATCAATGGCGCGTGTGTTGGTGCGGGGTTGGGGCTGGCCTTAGCGGGCGACATTCGCTACGCTTCCGACCAGGCCAAATTTCGCTCGGCGTTCATCGGCATTGGCCTCGCCCCTGATTCTGGGGTCAGCTACTGGCTGCCACGGCTGATCGGCCCGGCACGCGCGGCCGAAATGCTCTTCACCAACGACCTGGTAGACGCGGTAACGGCCGCGCAATGGGGAATGATCAACAAAGTCCTGCCCCACGACCAACTCCTTCCCGCTGCCAAAGCGTTGGCACTGAAACTGGCTGCCGGGCCAACGCGCGGCATTGGCCTGAGCAAACGCGCTCTCAACCACGCCTGGGATGCCTCCTTTAGCGAACAGCTAGATTATGAAGCACAGTTGCAGGAGATTGCCGGGCATACGGCCGATTACCGCGAAGGGGTGGCGGCGTTTCGGGAGAAGCGGGAAGTGCGGTTTACGGGAAGATGAGATTGAGAGATTGGTGTATTAGTATATTGGCATATTGGTTTATTGGTTGTTGACGACGATTCGTTAATAGACGACTATACCAATACACAAATACACCACTACACCACTAACCATATTATGACTATCAATACAGTGAGCGTCATCGGCGCGGGGACGATGGGGGCGGGGATTGCCCAGGCGACGGCTTTGGCCGGGTATCCTGTGCTTCTTTATGATTTGCAGGAAGAGATTTTAACCCGCGCCCGAAATAATATTGTAAAATCAATCAACAAAGGCGTGGAGCTGGGGAAGACGGCCGCCACCATCGCCGAGGCAGCCCAGGACGCGCTGCACTTAACAACCAGCCTGGAGGACACGGCCGCGGCCGACTTGATCATCGAAGCCGCGCCGGAGAAGATGACGCTCAAGCGCGAGCTGTTTCAACGTTTAGACGCGGCCGCGCCAGCGCAGACCATTCTCGCCAGCAACACCTCCAGCCTGAGCATCAGCGCATTGGCCGCCGTCACCCAACGGCCGTCGCAGGTGATCGGCCTACACTTCTTCAACCCCGCCCACATTATGAAGCTGGTCGAACTGATTCGCGGCGACGAGACGGGCGAGGAAACGGTGGCGGCTTGCCAGGCGTATGTGGAGCGATTGGGCAAAACGGCCGTCCTCTGCACCGACACCCCCGCCTTTATCGTCAATCGGGTGGCGCGGCCATTTTATGGCGAGGCGTTCCGTTTGTTGGGCGAACAGGCGGCCGATGTGGAGACGATTGATAAATTGATTAAGTCGCTCGGCTTTCGCATGGGGCCGTTTGAGTTGATTGACCTGATCGGCTGCGATATTAATCTAGCCGTGACCCAATCGGTCTATGACGCCTACTTTCAAGAGCCGCGCTACCGGCCGCATCCCATCCAGCAGCGCATGGTAGACAGCAACCGCCTCGGCCGCAAAACCGGACGAGGTTTTTATGAATATTAAAGGCGGACGCAGATTATCGCTGATGAAACGCAGATGAACGCAGATTTCTTATAAAAGATCAGCGTTTATCTGCGTAGTATCTGCGGAAATCAGCGTCCCTCTGGAGAATGAACCAAATGACAGATGTTGTGATTGTCAATGCAGTACGCACACCCATCGGACGGCATGGGGGTGTGCTTTCGGCCGTGCGGCCGGATGATCTGGCGGCGTTGGTGCTGCGCGAGGTGGTCGAGCGAACGGGGATTGATCCGGCGGAGGTGGAGGAAGTGTACCTAGGCTGTGCCAATCAGGCTGGTGAGGACAACCGCAATGTGGCACGCATGGCGACGCTGTTGGCCGGTTTTCCGCAGGAGGTAGCGGCCGTGACCGTCAATCGTCTCTGCGCCAGCGGACTGAACGCGATTAACCAGGCAGCGCGGGCAATTAAAGCGGGCGAAGGGGAGGTCTACATCGCCGGTGGCGTCGAGTCCATGACCCGCGCCCCCTACTCCATCCCCAAGAACTCACAGGCATGGGGGCCGTCGGGCAACATCACCGGCTGGGATACGACGCTGGGCTGGCGTTATCCCAATCCAAAGATGGAAACCCTATTTCCCCTGGAGGCGATGGGGGAAACGGCCGAAAACATCTTCGACCTGAGTTGCGACGGGCAGATCGAAGGGGGGCCAATCGGCCGCGAGGAGCAAGACGCCTTTGCGCTGGAGAGCCAGTGGCGGGCTTGCCAGGCGATCAACAACGGCTATTTTAAGGCGGAGATTGTGCCGGTTCCCATCCCCCAACGTCGGGGGAACCCCATCCTGGTGGATACAGACGAACATCCGCGCATTAAGCGGACGGCCGATGGCGGCTATGAGCTGGATACGAGCATGGAACTCCTGGCAAAACTGCGCCCCGCTTTTCGCAAGGGTGGGTCGGTGACGGCCGGGAACAGTAGCGGTCTCAACGATGGGGCGGCGGCCGTTTTGCTGATGTCGGCCGAGCGGGCGGCGGCGTTGGGGCTGAAGCCGCTGGCGCGTTGGGTGGCCTCTGGCGCGGCTGGGGTAGACCCGCGTGTGATGGGCCTGGGGCCGGTGAACGCCACGCGCAAAGCGTTACAGCGGGCCAGGCTGGCGATGGAGGATATTGATCTCTTTGAACTCAACGAGGCGTTTGCGGTGCAGGCGTTGGCGGTGATGCGCGAACTGGGGATGCCCCACGACATTACCAATGTCAATGGCGGGGCGATTGCCCTCGGCCACCCCCTCGGTTGTTCCGGCGCGAGATTGGTAGCGACGCTGCTCCACGAGATGCAGCGGCGTTCGGCCGAAGGGCAGTCAATGCGCTATGGTCTGGCAACCCTTTGTGTTGGCGTGGGACAGGGCGAGGCCACTGTTTTTGAATACCTGCCGTAAATATATGGCTATAGTGGCGTTATCCAATCTGAACTGCTACCCGACTTACGTATCCCTCCCGCCGATATTTGCCCTGCCTAGTTGCTATAACTCCCCAACAAGTCGCTCGCTTCGAACACATCCAGCGATAGTAGATGACCGCCGCCGATGTTGAGCAGGAGGCGGCCGTCTACACCCTCCATCCATGTATCACTCGCCACAAACGTTCTTGAACCGCCATGAAAGAGATGAGTCAGGTTGCCCTGTAGCGTGTCAATGGCATAGAGGGCGAGCGTGCCGTCATCTTCGTTGCCTGATTGAGCGATGAGGTAGGGGAGGTCGCCGATCAGCAGCAAGGAGACGCGGCCGTTAAGCAGCCCGCGATAGGAACGCTCCCAGCGCAGAGAGCCATCGCTGTTGAAGGCGAGGAGGCGACTGTCGGCGCGATCACTGTGGGCGAGAAGTAAGCCACCATCGGGCAGGACAACCCCGTCCCCCTGGGCTAGTGAGCCGGGGGGTAGAGGGTAGTGGAGAACGGCCGTTTGCGTGGCCTCGTCCAGCCGGTACAGACCGTCACGGCTATAAAGCCATGCCCGTTCTGAAGCGATAATCGGATAACCTTCGGCCGGGGCTTTCCAGGCTTGCGGGCCGGATTCGTCCAGTCGCCAAAGGGGGTTCACGCCGATGGTAGAGAGGAACAGTTGATTGTCGCTACTTGCCCAGGCGAAGGGGGCAACGGCCGTCCGTTCACTCCAGCGGGTCTGGCCGTCGGCGTTGATCAGACTCATCCATTGCCGGGCGACGACGACCACGCCACCGTGAGGAAAGGGGATCAAGGTAGGCGTGTTGAGGCTGGTGTCAAGTTCAATCTCCCACAGGGGAGCGAAGGAAGGCGCGGCCGCCGTTTGCCCCTCTGCGTCCACTAAGCTCAACGCTTCCAACCGGCCGGTATGGCGGGATAGATAGAGCAACGGCCGTTGCGTGTCGAGTGTAGCGTTGGTGATCAGCCCTCCTTCGTCGTAGCGCCACCGTTCGCGGCCGTCGGCCAGATTGAGGCCAACGACGGCAGAGCCTTCGAGGAGGACCAGCGTGTCGTTGTTGAAAACACCAACTTCTTTTGAGCCGCCAACCTGCGTGCTGGCGGGCGGCCGAACCCACTGTACACCGGGTGATGTGGTCAGGCGTTGGTTCCATATGTACTGCGAAGGGGGGAGCCAACCGGCGGTTGTTGGGTCGTCGGGCCAATAGCCCGTCAGCGGCGCATAGGGGGATTGGGTACGGATTTCAAAGTGTAGATGGGGGGAGCTGCGCGGCCGTCCGATCACGGCAACTTGTTGACCACGTGTGACGCATTGCCCCGCTTGCAGCGTCACGCTCGGCGGGTCGAGATGGCCGTAGAAGGAGAGGACGGTGCTGCCGTCGGCGAAGGTGTGTTGGATGATGATTACTCCTTTGTCGCGGTTCCAACCCTCCGGTTCGGCATACGTCACCAGACCATGACCAATGCTGTGGACGGGGCGGCCGAAGCTGGTGTTGCGGCCGTTGCCCCACCACCAATCTTCCCCGGCATGGTATTTAGCGACGCTGCTGCGATAGCGGGCGAAGTTGCCGCCACCGCCGAAGATGTTTTCCCCTTCCGGGGGGTTCAGCGGAAAGTCGAGGATGTCCACCACGCCACAGGCGGCCAGGCCGGAAGGGACGGGTGTGGTCAGGCGCGGGGCGCGAGGGTCGCCGCTGACGGTCAGCGGGACGGCCGTTGCCGTTGGTGTGGGTGTGATCGTCGGCGTGGGCGTAGAGGTCGGGGTAAAAGTAGCCGTTGGTGGTAGTGTAGGCGTTGGGGTTGCTTCCGTTGTTGGTGGCGAAGTGGTCTGACCGGCAGGCACAGAGGCTGTTGCCAGCGACAGGTCAGCCGTCCCACTGGAGTCGGCTTGCCGACAGGCGGAAATCAATAAGATAACCAGAGCAAAAAGGAGATATGAACGCATCATGAGCTATTGTCAAGAGACCTCAGAGGTCTAGACAGTGGCTCTATTATGGGGGAAAGTACGGCCGTGACCAAGCGTTTTTAAGCAAAGAATATATTTCGCGTTGGGAGAAATTGGGGTAGAATTTCTGATCCACGAATTTGCACGAATCTACACGAATGAGGTCTGTTCGTTGATTCGTAACAGTCAACAGACGCAGCATGAGAGATAATCCGCGTCATCTGCGTTTTAGCCGCGTAACTATTTTCGAAGGAGATAGCGATGAAACGATTAGCTGGAAAAGTAGCAGTTGTTGCAGGAGCGACGCGAGGCGCAGGACGCGGCATCGCGGTGGAGTTGGGCGCGGCCGGAGCGACGGTTTATTGCACCGGCCGTAGCGTGCGCGGCAACCCGTCCGATTTGGGGCGCAAAGAGACGATTGATGAAACGGCCGAATTGGTGACGGCCGCCGGGGGCAGAGGGATCGCCGTCCGTGTAGACCATTCGCGGCCGGAGGAAGTGGAAGCGTTCTTTGCCCGCGTGGACGAGGAGCAGGCGGGGCAGTTGGACATTTTGATCAATGACATTTGGGGCGGGGAGAGCCTGACGGAGTTTGGTAAACCGTTTTGGGAACTGTCGTTGGAGAAAAGCCTGAAGATGATCGAGCGGGCGATCTTCACCCACATCATCACCAGTCGCTATGGCGTGCCATTGATGATTCGCCAGGGAAGCGGGCTAATTATTGAAGTGACAGATGGGGATAGTGATAGTTATCGCGGGAACCTGCCTTATGATCTGGTGAAGAACTCGGTGATCCGGTTGGCGAGAGGGCAGGCGGAGGACTTGAGCGCGGCCGGGCATGAGGGGATTACGGCTATCGCCCTGACGCCTGGATTTCTCCGTTCGGAGGAGATGCTTGATTACTTTGGCGTGGCGGAAGCAAATTGGCGTGATGCGGTGGCAAAAGAGCCTTACTTCGCCGAGAGCGAAACGCCGCATTATATCGGCCGTGCCGTTGTCGCGCTGGCGGCCGATCCCGATATTCACGACAAGCATGGCAAAGCGTGGGCGACGTGGACGTTGGTGGATGAGTATGGATTTGAGGATGTAGACGGCCGCCAGCCACACTGGGGACGCTTTTATAAAGAGATGTCGGGTACTGCTGCTCAAAGTTAGGAGAATTTAATAAAACGCAGAGTCGCAGAGAGGCAGAGACGCAGAGATAACTTTGCGCCTCTGTTCCTCTGCGACTCTGCGTTAAATTTTCTCCCTGGCTTTACTCCCTCTACTCAACCTTGTGTCCCTCGTTTTGGCTGAGACGGAGGAGGACGGCGAGGACGGCCGCGCTCAACAGAGCCAATGTAACCAGCTTCATCAGCGGCGAGGCGATCAGGATGGCAACCAGACCAAAGGCAATCGCCACGCCATAATAACCGAGGACAATTCGCCGCGTCGGCAAGCCTTTATCCGAGAGGCGGAAGTGCAAGTGGCCGCGATCCCCTTGTAGCGGGTTACGCCCTTGTCGCAGCCGGGTGACGATTTGCCAGGCCACATCCACAATTGGCACAGCCAGCACCAGCAGCGCGGTGGAGAGCTTGGCCGGGGAAAGGATGGAGAGCGTCGCCATTTGATAGCCAAGCAGATAGGCCCCGGCCGAGCCTAAAAAGATGCGAGCGGGAGAAAAGTTGTAGCGCAGGAACCCCAGCAATGCTCCGGCCAACGCCAGGGGAAAGAGGGCGACGCTGTACTGCTCTAACTGGTAGCTATGCCAGGCAAAGAGCGCGGCCGCAATCAGACAAACCCCCACCGCCAATCCATCCAGCCCATCCAACCAGTTGACAGCGTTGATCATCCCCATCACCCAGAAGATGCTGAAGAGCAAGGCCAACGGCCGCCACATCCACACCAAATTTTCATCCACGCGAAAGAGCAAAGATAGTGGTGTAGCGGTCCACAACCAATCGCTGCTCAATGGATTGCTGAAGACCTCGATAAAAATGATATGCCCGACAGCGACCAGCGCACCGAGGAACTGAATCAGCAATTGCCAGCGCGGCTGTAGATCGTAGCGGTCATCCACCACACCACCAATTGCCACAACCAGGCTGCCAATCACAACGCCACGTAAGCGCAAGGCGTCCTGCGGATTGTCGGGTGGCAGCAGCAGGTAGGCGAGAACGACGCCGATCAACCAGGCGAGCAGGATCGGCAAGCCACCCAGCTTGGGGATACGTCCTTCGTGCTGGCGACGGCCGCCCGGCTCGGCCACAATCCCCCAGCGCAACGACAACCGCCGCGCCAACGGCGTCACCAGCAAGCTGATGAGGAAGGCGGCGGAGAAAACGATGAGATAAGGCATATAGAAGATGAAGAAATCCGCGTAATCCGCGTCTGATCAGCGAAAATCTGCGTAACCATCATCCAGTGCCAAACTGCCGGTCACCTGCGTCGCCCAGGCCAGGGACAATGTAGCCGATCTCATTCAGATGGGAATCAATGTGGGCGATATGGATTGCCACATCGGGGTGGGCGGTTTGTAACGCCTTGATGCCCTCCGGCGCGGCGAGGATGCCGACGTATTTGATCCGCCGCGCGCCCCAATTCTTAAGAATGTCAATGGTCGCGACGGCCGATCCCCCCGTCGCCAACATCGGGTCTAGCACCAAACACACCTCTACTGTTGGGCTGGTCGGCAGCTTGTTGTAATAAGAGACGGGTTTGAGTGTGCGCTCGTCGCGATAAAGGCCAATGTGCCATACCTCCGCGCCGGGCATCATCTCCCAAATGCCGTCAACCATCCCCAGACCGGCCCGCAGGACGGGGATCAAACCGATGGCGTCCACCAGCTTGTGACCGGCGGCCGTGCCCATCGGCGTCTCCACCTGGACCGGCTCAACGCGCAGATCGAGCGTGGCCTCATAACACAAAAGCATCGCTAATTCGCGGATCAACTGCCGGAACTTCTTTGGTTCGGTGGTGATATTCCGCAACAGGGTTAACTTGTGCTTGACCAGTGGGTGTGTAGACTCAAATACCATTTTCCCTCTCCTAAACATGAAAACATCCACAGAAATGGTAGTTCCAATCCTGTGGATGTTTGCATTCTATGAATGTTTACATCCCTGTGAATGTTCACACTCAAAACCTTTGATACCAATTGGATATGCAAAGCCTATATAGCCCATACCCCCATTTTAGCTGGCAGTTGCGTTTTTTACTAAGAAATAGCGTTTTCGTAGCGTTCCCATTAAGCAGAGAGTAAGTACACTGTTTCTAAAGTTTGAACAACTGTCATTCCGAGCGGAGTCTTCGGAGCGAGGAATCCCTATCAATTCGCTGGTCAACGAAATCGCAAGGGATTCCTCGCTCCGCTCGGAATGACGTTGCGATCACTTTTGAAACACTGTAGTAAGTACACTGTTTCAAAAGTAACCCAACTGTCATTCCGAGCGGAGTCTTCGGAGCGAGGAATCCCTATCAATTCGCTGGTCAACGAAATCGCAAGGGATTCCTCGCTCCGCTCGGAATGACGTTGCGATCACTTTTGAAACACTGTAGTAAGCGTGAAGCTGAAAATCAGGTTAAGCAAGACTTTTAAATGCAGAGGCACGGAGAGGCAGAGGCGCAGAGTTTTTCTCGAAATCTCTCTGTGTCTCTGCCCCTCTGCGCCTCTGCGTTAAATATTTACACAGCCCTATCACTTACTCTGTCGCTTGAACGGCCGCCGGTCGTGTTCGGCGGCGCAGGAAGCGGCGGACGAGCCAGATGACGAGCAGAATCGGCAGGCCGATGAGCAGGATGACCGGCAGGAAGTAGATGCCGAGCCAGATTAACGCACTGGCGAGATTTTGCAGTGTGGCGACGAGTGCTTCAATCGCTTCACGGGCGACGCCCTGCGGTTGCCAGCCGCCCACTTCGATGGGCTGGGCCAAAATATCAGGGGTGATGTTGACGCTGATGGTGGAGAAGGCGGCCGATTGGCTCAGATATTGCATCCGCCCCTTGATGACCTCAATCTCCCCTTCCAGGCGGCTCAACTCCATGTTGACCGACAACGCCTCTTCGACGTTGCGCGTCTCATCGAGGAAGGCGCGGACACGCTCGGCCGTTGCTTCCAGATTCTCCAGCCGCGATTCCAGATCAACAAACTCTTCGGTCACGTCCTGGCCGCTGGTGTTGATGCGAGTCACCTCGACAGCCAGCGCCCGGATCGCGTCCAACGCGCTCTGGAACCCGGCGGCGGGGACACGGATGGTGATGTTGCCGGTTTTGGCGTTTTCGCTGGCCTGGAAGACGTTGCTGCTGACCACCCAGCCGCCATTTTCGTTGGCCATGGCTGAAATTCGCGCCAGCGCGTCGTCGGTATCGGCGGCAACGATGCTCACCTCGGCGGTGCGAATGATCAGCCGTTCCTGACCAGGCTGTAAGACTGCCTCCCCTTCAACGATATTCGAAGCCGTGTCCACATCAAAGGCGAATTCCGCTCCATCACCAATAAGTGATGGGGCCGGGGCTGCCATGGGTGCTTCCATCGCTGCCTCTTCCACTGCGACCATATCGGCTACACCCTGGCTTTGTTCAGCACTGCTGCCGAGGCTGCGACTGCAAGCGGCCGTCAGCACAGTTAGCGCGACTAGAATAAGAATAGAGATTAAAGTGATTTGGCGTTTCATGTTTTCCCTCGCTGTTTTTACAAGCGTGTGCAAGTTGGTAATCTAACTATTAAACGCAATTCACTCCTGAATAGTTCCATTAAGATGACAAGGTGACAAGGTGAGGGGGTGACAGGGTGACAAGATAATCTTTCACCCCTTCACCCTGTCACCTTGTCACCCCTTCATCCCCTCATACCCCATACGCCAGGCGTTGCACCAACCGGCTGGGCATGGATAGTTCGCGCATTTGCCGTTGGGTTTCGGCCACGTCGTAGGGGACGCGGCGGTACTCCCAGACCATTTGATCGGTGTCGAGCATCGCATAGGCCGCACGCGGGTCGCCGTCGCGCGGTTGTCCGACGCTGCCAGGGTTGAGGATCAGCCGTTGGCGTTCCAGCGGTATCTTTTCCCCGGCCGTCGGCACATAGCCGCCAATTTGCTCCCCTTCCTCATCCAGCCAGACCAACATCGGCACATGGGTATGGCCGACCAGACAATAAGGGGTGGTGAAATGGTCGAAGTTTTCCAATGCTGTTTCCAGATCGGTGATGTATTCCCAGATCGGCGAGCGCGGGCTGCCATGAGCGAGGGTGAAGGGCGGCCGTTCCATAGCAGGAGGCAAGGAATCGAGATAGGCGGTGGCAGCGGCCGAGAGCGCCTGGCTTGTCCAGTTAATTGCATAACGCGCTTCGGGGTTAAAATCTTCCACTTCCAACTTACGCAACACCGCCCAGTCATGGTTTCCGGCCAAACTGAGGTGTTCATATTCACCGAGGAGCGTCACACATTCGTTGGGGTTTGGCCCGTAACCCACCAGGTCGCCGAGGAACCAGATGAAATCCCACTGCCCCTTGGCATCGTCAAGGACGGATTGGAAGGCAAGTAGATTGGCATGGATGTCAGAGATAACGAGAATTCGCATGGATTATCTATGGTACTGGATTAAATGATGGCTTATGATACCATGATTGAATCGGTTATAATAGGGCGAGTCTTAATAGTTACGCAGATGACGCGGATAAAACGCGGATCACGCTGATTTTCATCTATGGCGATATTGGATGACCGGACATTTGATTTTGTGAGTTCAAGCGTCGAACAGACGGAGCGCCTCGGCGTGCGGATGGGGGAGTTGCTCGAACCGCGTGATGTCATTTGTCTCTCAGGAGAGTTGGGGGCGGGTAAGACGGTGCTGGCGCGGGGGCTTGCCCGTGGCTGGGGGACGGCCGCGCGAGTTACCAGCCCTACCTTTGTCCTGGTCAATGAATACCCGCGCCTGCGCGATGGGCTGATCCTCTATCATGTGGACTGTTACCGCCTGGAGAGCGCGATTGATATTACTACCGCAGGACTGGAATATATTATCGAAAGCCCTGGCGCGTTGATGATCGAATGGGCGGAGCGAATTGAGGAACTGCTACCACAAGACCGGCTGTGGATCACCTTATCTTATGAGAACCCTACGAAACGTCGCCTGCGCTTTGCTGCCAATGGCGACCGGGCGACAGAGTTGTTGAAGCAGTTTCGGAAGAATGCGTTTGGCATATAGTCTCCCAGTCTCCCAATCTCTCAGTCTCTTAGTCTCCTAGTCTCAGAGATTAAGAGACTGGGAGACTAAGAGATTAGGAGACTAGGAGATGAGCGATTGTGATTCTGGCAATTGACACGGCGACGAATTGGACGGGGTTGGCCTTGCATGATGGCAGCACGTTGCTGGCGGAAATGGGGTGGCGTAGCCGGCACACGCAAACGGTGGAGCTGACCCCGGCGATTGCCCAGTTGTGGCGACGGGTGGGGGTTGGCGCGGCCGATATTCGCGCGGTCGCCGTCAGCATTGGCCCTGGCTCTTATACCGGTTTGCGGGTCGGTCTGGCGGTTGCCAAGGGGCTGGCCCTGGCCCATCGTTTGCCGTTGGTTGGCGTTTCGACGTTGGATATTGTCGCCGCGGCCGTCGCCCAACGTGAAGGGGCGTTGCTCATCGTTGCTGAAGCAGGGCGCAAGCGCGTGTGGGCCGGTCATTACCGCTGGCAAGGGCGTTCCGGCTGGCAAATAGAAGAGTCGCCGGTGCTGACTGACTGGGAAACGTTGTTGTCGTCTGATCCGGTCGCCGGGGAGGAACCGGTGACGATGGCCGGGGAGATTGATCAGGAGGCGATGCGCCTGATCCGCCGCAGCCAGCGCTCAATTGGGCTGCTCTCTCCAGCGGCCGCTGCCCGACGTGCCGGATACCTGGCCGACATCGGCTGGCAACGCTTCAAGCGCGGCCGTGTGGATGCGGCCGATGAACTGGCCCCGCTTTACCTACAAGAGCCTGGCTCCTAAGCTTATGCGTCCCCTATTTTGGATTGGTACATTTCTCCTCGCGCTGGTCATTAGCCTTGTCGCGCTTGTCCTCCTCTTGCCGCTTGGTCTAATTGCGGTAGAGAGGATTAGCTTCCCGTTGGCCTTAGGGGTGGCTGCGTTGCTGACGGCCGTTGTCGCCAGTTGGGCCGGCAATTTCCTCGCGGGTGATCAAACGCGGACGCAAATTCTGAAGGTTGTGGGGGTGACGGAGCTTGTGGCGGCCGTCATCGTCCTCGTTGTCTTGCTCAGCCCGGCAAGCGCAGCGCTGTTTGGCCCGCTGATCTATATTGGGCTGCTCTCTGCGCTGTTGCTGGCGGTGGGGGCCACGGTGGCGACGGCCGTCTTCCGTACAACCAATCAGCAACCAACCCACGAGCGGCGTTTAACATTGGTGTTGCTCATCCTGGCGATCCTCAGCGTGCCGGTCGTCATTGCCATTGCCTCCCTCTTCGGCCTGACAGGTGCTTGATTAAGAAAGCCCCTCAAGCGTTTTGTACCGCTTTTTGTATCCTTAAGTGATCTTATGCCGCAACCGTTTGTCTGCTTTAATAAGGCCATCAACACAAAGGAGACAAATGATGAGTTTACTACTTCAGCACAGTTTGCTATATGGCCTTATTTTGAGCCTCTTGTCGAGTGCGGTGTTATTGATTAGTGCCTATCTGAACCCGGAAAGTATGGTAGACGACTACCCGGCCGACATTCGAGCCAAATATGGCCCGATGAGCGCAGAATCCAAACGGCACAAGCAACTCGTTGGCCTTCCATTCGCGGTTGTTCTGATTGGCGTCCTCGTTATCTCAATCCTAACCTTGCGGAACGTCCTGGGTGGTGAGCTAACGTTCACGGCCGTTTTCACCAACCTCTTTATCATCCTGCTCTGCTTCAACCTGGTCGATCTGCTGATAATTGATTGGCTCATCTTCAACACCATCCAGCCGCGCTTCATTGTCCTACCGGGGACGGAAGGGATGGCCGGTTATCGCGATTATGGCTTTCACTTTCGCGCCTTCCTGAAGGGAATAGCGGGCGCACTCATTGCCAGTGCGCTGATCGCCGGATTGGTGGTACTGGTTGAGGGTATCAGGTAAAGCGTTTTGAAGATGAAACAACAAAGTCGGCCGTCATCCTGTTTAAAGCGTATCTTGCTAGGGAGCATTGCAGCCATCCTGTCTCTAATCGTTGTAGGCGTCATTTATCAGCTCATTGGTTCGACGATGGACGCTCGTCGCTTCCCGCCTCCTGGCGAATTGGTGGACGTTGGTGGCTATCAAATGCATCTACATTGCACAGGCGAAGGTAGTCCAACGGTCATCCTGGAAGCGTTAAGCGGCGGAATGTCCTCCTATTGGGCATGGGTGCAGCCCGAAATTGCCCAGATCACTCGCGTTTGTTCCTATGACCGGGCCGGGCGTGCCTGGAGCGAAGCCGGGCAGGAAAATCAAGAGCAGGATTTGTGGACAACGGCCGAAACGCTCTACAATCTTCTTGTCAATGCTGGTGAGGAAGGGCCTTATGTCCTGGTCGGTCATTCCATCGGCGGCCTCTACGTACGCGCCTTTGCCCAGGAACACCCGGATGATGTTTCTGGCGTTGTCTTGCTCGATTCCGCCCACCCCGAACAACTTGACCGCTTCCCGGAAATGGAAGCCGCCAATGACGCTTACCTGCAACAATCGGCCGTCTTCCCCACACTGGCGCAGATCGGGCTATTCCGGCTCTACTTCGCTCTCGGCGGAGAGATTGATTTTCAGGAGTTGCCGCCCCGGCAACACGATGAGTTGGTCGTGCTTTGGTCATCAACATCTTATTTCCATAGCCAACGTGCGGAAATCCTGGCCGCTCCCTTGATCTATGAGCAGAGCCAAGCGCTAGGCAACCTCCGTAGCCTACCGCTAACCGTTATTACGGCCGACACCAACCAACCGCCGAATTGGGACGTGCTCCAGGAAGATCTGATCGCGTTATCCGAGAATGCCATTCAGGAAGTCATCCCCGGGGCGACCCATGCTTCGCTTGTCTTCAACCCCAATCATGCGGCCGCCGTCAGTAATCTAATCATCCAAATGGTGGAACGTGTGCGGGGTGTGGCAAGTGGCAGGTAGCAGGTGTGGTGTAGTGATGACAAATGAGGAGCTAAATCTAAATCCGGTGGTGTTGTTAAGTGGCGAGCGCTGGCACATTGTTGAGCATAGTCGCCGGTCGGATAGAGGACTATGCGGCCGTCCCCTCTCCGACCGCCGCGCCCATTCACGCCTGAAGACGGTCGGCCGCGAACACGTTTGCCCCGCTTGCCTGAAGCTGTTAGAAAAGAGACTGGGAGACTAAGTACGTTGTTTCAAAAGTAACCCAACTGTCATTCCGAGCGGAGTCTTCGGAGCGAGGAATCCCTGGTACATTTCTGGTACAGGAGGTTGCAAGGGATTCTTCACTCCGTTCAGAATGACAATTGTTAAAACCTTTGAAACAGTGTACTAAGAGATTCAGAGACTAAGAGTTTAAAGATTGAAAGATCCAAATCCCCTAATCTCCTAATCTCTTAGTCTCCTGGTCTCCCAATCTCCTGCCTCTCCAATTGGGTCTTGCCAAACCGCCCGATCTGTTGTATTATTTCAACAATATAAGTTTTGTTGTAATGTCCCGCATGGAGCAGTATCCCATAGTGGACACGAAGGATTCTGACCAAGTAGAGATCGTGGGACAACCAGTGAATATCAAGGGCGTGCGTGATGGTCTGCTCGTCACATTCAACGGGGATCCCGACGCAGACCTGCTAACCCGACTACAAGATGAACTGGCCCAAAAGCAGTCCTTTCTGCAAGGGAGCCGCATTGCTGTAGACTTGGGGGAGCGAACGTGGGAGCAAGAACAGCTTACCGCGTTACAGTCGCTCATGGCCGCGCACGATTTAACACTTTGGGCTGTGTTGTCGGATACCGAAGAGACGCGCACCGCGGCGCGAGAACTGGGGCTGGCAACCCGCCTGCCGGGCAGCCAAACTGATTTAGACGGAAAAAATGTTCCGCTACGCAGTTTTGCTCCTGTGGCTGTTGATAATGGGGCCGCAGACAACGGAGTGCATCCCGACATCATCCGGTCGAAGCGAAACGGCCGTACTGATAGCCAGCGGTCGAATGAGCAGCAAGCAGACGACCGCCACGACACCCCTCCCACTCCCGCGCTCGATCTAACCAATGCCTTCTTATTGCGCGAGACGTTACGCTCCGGCCGTTTCGTCTACCATGAGGGTCACATTGTCATTATGGGCGATGTGAACCCCGGCGCACAGGTCGTTGCCGGAGGTCATGTGATCGTCTGGGGAAGATTACGCGGAATGGTTCACGCAGGAGCGCATGGCGACGAATCGGCCGTCATTTGCGCTCTGGAATTGTCGCCAACCCAGTTGCGAATCGCCGGGCAAATCGCTGTGCCGCCGGATGACGGGCGCCGCCGGCAAGCACCGCCAGAGCAAGCGGCCGTTCGCGATGGACAAATCGTCGCCGAGCCGTGGACGGTTCGACACTAAGAAGTGGACACTAAGAAGTGTTTAGAAACCGGGTTTCTAGGCAACAAATGGTTGCTATTAGTAGTCACGAAGAAACCCGGTTTCTATTTCATAGAAGCAGACTGGTAGTTTGTGCTGCTTCCTCATCTGGAATCACAGGGAAAGTAGAGGTTATTCTGACGACGAAGTCGTTGTCAGTGTCCAGGGGGGACCGGGGTAGAAGAAATGAATGCACAAGTAATCACAGTCACTTCTGGCAAGGGTGGCGTTGGCAAGACAACGGTGACGGCCAACCTGGCTTCGGCGCTGGCCATTCTCGGTAAAAAGGTCGTTGCCATTGACGCCGACATCGGCCTGCGAAATCTCGATGTGGTGATGGGGCTGGAAAACCGCATCGTCTATGATCTGGTGGATGTGGTGGAGGGACGCTGCAAACTACGCCAGGCGATGATTAAAGACAAGCGGCAGCCGGAGCTATACCTTATCCCTGCCGCCCAAACCCGCGACAAGATGGCGATCAGCCCCTCTGATATGGTATTGGTCTGTGACCAGTTGCGCGAGGAGATGGACTACGTCATCATTGACTCGCCCGCCGGGATTGAGCGCGGCTTTCGTAATGCCGTCGCCCCGGCCGATCAAGTCGTCATTGTCACCAATCCCGAAGTATCGGCCGTGCGCGACGCCGACCGCATCGTCGGTCTGCTGGAAGCGGAGGAAAAGGGGCAAGGGCGGCTGATCCTCAATCGCCTCAAGCCGCAGATGGTGGCGCGAGGCGATATGCTCTCCGTTGAGGATGTCCTCGATATTCTGGCTATCCCCTTGTTGGGCATCATTCCCGAAGATGAAAGAATTTTGGTCGCCAGCAATCAGGGTACACCGCTGGTGATGCATGGCGTCAATGGCCTGAGTGCAGGTCAGGCGTTTCGTAATGTGGCTCGACGGTTAGAAGGCGAAGAGGTGCCTTTTATTGATATGACCGTCAGACAGGGCTTCATGGAGCGCCTACGCCAGTGGGTGGGAGGAAATAATTAACAATTGTGAATGGTCAACTGTCAATTGTTAATTATTAATTTGGAGGTCCCATGAGCTGGTTAGATAAAATTTTCGGAAAAAAAGAGACGAGTAGTTCGGTCGCCAAGCGCCGTTTGCAGATGGTGCTGGTGCATGACCGCAGTGATCTTCCGGCCGGATTGCTGGAAGAGATTAAGGATGAGATTATTGACATCATCGCCCGGCGGCTGACGATTGATCCACGCAATGTGATTGTCCACCTGGAGCAAACGGCACAGGAAAATCGGTTGGTGGCGGAAGTCCCATTGGCTCCGGTAAACGGCCGTCGCGGAACGGCCGCCATGTCCCGCTAGCGTGCAACTCATCAAAACTAAAAGATAGTTCGCTTTTATCTTCACGTTACCGGCGATTGCAAAATCGCACAAGCAGTCTTAGCTATACCTGATCCATGGGCAACCGGCGAGGGCAACCCTCAGCCGGTTGTCCATTTCTGCTTACCACAGATGACAAAGATTGACAGATGAACACCGATTTTTCGCTTAATATCCGTGTTCATCCGCCATATCCGTTTCGATCCGTGGTTTTACATGACAAACTAAGTCTTTGATAGGATTTCACCCTTCCCGTTCGCCATTTTGCCATACGCTGACTATAATGGTGGATTATGCTAAGCAAGACGTCTGTCTGGCGTTATTTTGATTTGTGGTTGCTGGCGGCCGTGCTGTTGCTAACGGCCTATGGCGTGCTGATGATCCGCAGCGCGGTGACCGGCGCGCCCGCTTTTGAAAGCTATCCCAGCGACCAGATTCAATGGGCGGTGATCGGCCTGGTAATCATGCTCTTTCTGGCGGCCGTAGATTACCGCATCCTCACCTCCGCCCACTGGTATATCTATGCCGGGTTGGTGGCGCTGCTCGTCTTTGTCGTCGTTGGTGGGCAGATCAACAATGACGCCCGTCGCTGGATTCAGGTGACGAGTACGATCCAGATTCAGCCGTCAGAGTTCGGCCGTATATTCATCGCCGTCACCTTTGCCCAATTTTTAGCCAACCGGCGGCAATTAATGGGGCAGTTTTCCAACACCTTGCTGACGCTGCTGTACTTTGGTGTGCCGGTGGGGTTGATTTTTATCCAGCCTAACCTGGGGATGACCATCCTCTTCATGTTCATCTGGTTTGTGATGATGTGGTTGGCCGGTTTGCCAGTGCGCCACTTTGTGGTGCTGATTTTGGGCGGGTCGGCCGTTTTGCTGTCTGTTTTCCCCTTTCTGGCTGACTACCAGCGCGGCCGGATCACCACCTTCCTTTTCCCCGAAGCGGCCAACGAAGCAGACCTGTTCAACATCATCCAGGCGGAAATCAGCGTTGGCTCCGGCGGCCTGTGGGGCAAAGGGTATTTGCAAGGGACGCAAAGCCAGCTTGGTTTCTTGCGCGTCCAGCACACCGACTTTATTTTTTCGATGATCACTGAGGAAATGGGGCTGATCTTCGGCTCGTTGGTGGTCATTAGTCTATTGGGGTTTATTCTCTGGCGCATTATGCGGGCGGCCGTGGTCAGTCCTGATCCGGCGGGGAAGCTGATTTGTGCGGGGATTGCGGCCGTGCTTTTCTTCCAGATCGTCGTTAGCGTCGGCATGAACGTCCGCCTGCTACCGGTGACCGGTCTGACGCTGCCTTTCGTCAGCTACGGCGGTAGCTCCCTGGTCACGCTCTTTATGGGTATCGGCATCGTCCAATCCGTCCTCATGCGCCAACGCAAGCAGGAATTTGGTTAATCGAGTGGCAGGTGGCAAGTAGCAAGTTGCAGGTAGCAAGTAGCCGACTAAACAAAACTGCTCACCTGCCACGTGCGACATGCCACTTGCCACATATGACCGCTTACCATTTACTGATTACCGTTTACCGATTTGACCATGACAGTACGAGTCCGTTTCGCTCCCAGCCCTACCGGTATGCTCCATATCGGTGGTGCGCGCACTGCGCTTTATAATTGGATGTTTGCCCGCAAGCATGGGGGGCAGTTTGTTTTGCGCATCGAGGACACCGATCAAAAGCGCACCACGCCTCGTGCTGTTGAGGTGATCATGGAAGGGTTGCGCTGGTTGGGGCTTGATTGGGACGAAGGGCCGGATATTGGCGGGCCATATGGCCCCTATGTGCAGACGCAACGCTCTGATCTCTACCGCCAGTGGGCCAATTGGCTGCTTGAACACGGTCATGTCTACAAATGCTTCTGTACCCAGGAAGAGCTGGAAGCCCGCCGCAAGGCACAAGAGGCGTCCAGGCAAGGTTGGGGCTATGATCGCCGTTGTCGCTATCTGTCCCCTGAAGAAGTGGCGGAACGAGAAGCGGCCGGACTAACCTATACCCTGCGCTTCAAAGCTCCCCTGGAAGGGCAGACCGTTGTCCACGATGTGATTCGCGGCGACATCACTTTCCCCAACCAGCAATTGGACGACCAGATCCTGCTCAAATCTGATGGGCTACCAACCTACCATCTCGCCAATGTAGTGGATGACCACTTTATGCAGATCACCCACATTCTACGCGCCGATGAATGGTTGAGCAGTGCGCCGTTGCACATCAACCTCTATGCCGCCTTTGGTTGGGAGCCACCCGTCTATGCCCATTTGCCGGTGGTGTTGAATCCTAGCGGCCGTGGCAAACTCAGCAAGCGCACCCAGGCCTTCGACGATCAAGGGCATGAGATACTCGTGCGCGTGGAGGAGTTCCAGCAAGTGGGCTATTTGCCGGAAGCAGTGAACAACTTCCTGGCTAATGTTGGCTGGTCGTTTGGCGAAGACCGCGAAATCTTCACCATCGAGGAGGCCATCCCACGCTTCACGCTGGAGGCCATTAACCCCGCCCCCTCGCGCCTGCCCTATGACAAGCTCGATTGGCTCAATGGGCAGTATATCCAGGAGATGGAACCGCTAGAGCTGGCGAAGGCGGTCAAACAGTTCCTCGACGCGGCCGGTAATGAGGTCAACGCCGATGCGCTCCTGGCCGTGATGCCCGCGATGCGCGTGCGAATGAAGCGGCTGTCCGAAGCGGTGGACTTCTTACGCTTCCTCTTTGAGGAGGTGCCGCTAGAGCTAACGGCCGACAACCTGACCCACAAACAACTACCCCGCGAAGCCGCCCACGCCGCCATGCAAGAGACGCGTGATTTTCTGGCGGCCGTCCAGCCCTATACCCTGGAGACGATTAGCGAAGGATTAAGCGACATCGCCACACGCCACACGCTCAACGGCAAAGCTGGCCCCTTCCTCGGCGTGCTGCGTCTGGCAATGACCGGCCAGCAAGTCTCGCCACCCGTCTTTGAATCCATCCTCGCCCTCGGCCGCGGCCGTTCGTTGGCTCGGCTGGATGAGGTATTGAACTTATTTGAAGAAGAGACTGAGAGAATAGGAGACTAAGAGACTGAGAGATTGGGAGACTTGAATCTCTCAGTCTCCCAGTCTCCTGGTCTCTACTAGACCTTATGAACAACGACAAACCCTCCAACTTCATCCGCACCATCATTGATGAGCATCTGGCAAGCGGCCGATTCGACCGCGTGCATACCCGCTTCCCTCCCGAACCCAATGGCTACCTCCATATCGGCCATGCCAAGGCGATCAACATCAGCTACGGCATCGCCCAAGATTACGGCGGAAAATTCAACCTGCGCTTTGACGACACCAACCCGGCCAAAGAGGAGCAGGAGTATATTGATTCGATCATCGAGGATATTCACTGGCTCGGTGCGGATTGGGAGGACCGTCTCTTTTACGCCTCTGACTATTTTGAGCAGCTTTATGAATGGGCCGAGCAGTTGGTGAAGGATGGCAAGGCCTATGTAGATGACCTCAGCGCCGAGGAAATCCGCCAATATCGCGGCACGCTGACCGAACCCGGCCGCAACAGCCCATACCGTGACCGTTCCGTCGAAGAAAATCTCGACCTGTTGCGCCGGATGCGTGCCGGTGAGTTTGAACCCGGCTCGCGCGTGTTGCGGGCAAAGATTGACATGGCCTCGCCCAATATTGTGATGCGCGATCCAGTGATGTATCGCATCCTCAACCAAAGCCACCCGCGCACCGGCGACGAATGGTGCATCTACCCCACCTACGATTGGGCGCATGGTCAATCTGACTCCATCGAAGGCATTACCCACTCCCTTTGTACGCTGGAGTTTGAGAATAATCGGCCGCTCTACGACTGGTTCCTCGACCAGCTTGGCATCTACCACCCGCAGCAAATCGAATTTGCCCGTGGCGTGTTGACCTACACCCTGACCAGCAAGCGCAAACTGCTGCGCTTGGTCAATGAAGGCTATGTCAATGGTTGGGATGATCCCCGTATGCCCACCCTGCGCGGCCTGCGCCGTCGTGGCTTTCGCCCGGAAGCGATCCGCAACTTCTGGGAGAAGATGGGCGTTTCCAAGGCCAACAGCCTGATTGGCTGGGAAGTCCTCGAAGACGCGATTCGCGAAGACCTCAATCTCTATGCCCCCCGCGCCATGGCCGTCCTCGACCCTGTGCGGGTGGTCATTGAGAACTACCCCGAAGATATGGTCGAGGAGTTTGAAGTTTCCAATTATCCGCAGGACAAAAGCCGCACGGAATCGCGCATCGTCCCCTTCTCCCGCGAACTGTACATCGAGCGTGAGGACTTTGCGGAGGACCCACCGCCGAAATACTTCCGCCTCGCCCCCGGCCGCGAAGTACGCCTGATGAACGCCTACTACGTCACCTGCACCGATGTGGTCAAGGACGACTCCGGCAACATCAGCGAAATCCGCTGCACCTACGACCCCGAATCACGCGGCGGGCAGACGGCCGACAAACGCAAGGTGAAAGGGACGATCCATTGGGTCTCGGCCGCTCACGCGCTGACGGCCGAAGTCCGCCTCTACGACCGCCTCTTCGCCACGCCTGATCCTAATGAGGGGGATGACTTCATCGCCAATCTCAATTCCGATTCGTTGAAGGTAGTACAGGGGTATGTCGAGCCGAGCCTGGAGACGGCCGGACCCGGCGAGCACTTCCAGTTTGTCCGTGATGGCTACTTTACGGTGGATTTAGATTCGCGGCCGGATGCCCTCGTCTTCAACCGCACGGTAACGTTGCGGGATAGTTGGTCGAAGGCACAAGGATCGTAGGAGGAGTCTACACGCCTACAACTTCAAGCCGTTCAATCTCATCGGCATTGAAAGTCTTTCGTGCTTGCCAGAGATCATAATTGCTCTGCATCGCCAGCCAGCTTTCTGGCGACCTGCCTAACGCTTTGGACAGGCGCAGGGCCATTTCCGGTGTGACGCTGCTCTTTCCGTTGATCAGGCGTGTAAAGGTAGACGGAGACACCTTTAGTCTGGCAGCGACTGCGCGGGAACTAATCTCCAGCGGTTCAAGATATACTTCGCGGATGAATTCTCCCGGATGGGGTGGATCATACATAGCCATAAGCATTACAACCCGTCAAGAACGTTGCCTAGAAATTCTATGTAGACGGCAATTGATTACAGCAAATCAAAAGATGTGAGTATTCCAACGAGAAGATTATGCTTATCAAGTACCAATAGTGGCTTGCCTTGAAAAGTCGAGATGACATCTTTCACGGCAGTAGTAGCCTGTACACATGTAGCCGCTTCGATCTCTAATTCAGCTTTGATAGCGTCATTAACAGTTTTCGCCAAGCGTTTGTTGCGCTCGTTATTTGACTTCGCTGAACGGAGGTACTTTGCAACGTGGTAATCGCCAATCAGATGCCAGTCTCCGCTTTGTGTTTCGGTCAATTGAACAGGCAAGTATGAAAACGAGTTTGCCAACATTTGTTGACGAACGAAACTTATTGGCTGCCACAGTGAAGCACATACTGGTTCTCGAACCATATAGTCGGAAACTATATTAAGCTCGCTCATAAAAGCGTCCTCCAAAACCAGAACTAGCTGGATAGCATGATAGGTCAAATGGCGTGCAAATGCGCCTTGATGTACGGCATCATTGCGTGCAACCTTCACTGAGTCATACAACTCAGAAAATGGTGAATGCCATGTCCTATGTAAACCAGGAATGTTTGTAGATAACCAGGACTGGTTGGCTAGTTCCTCTATCTTATCTTTGTAGGGTCCTAGTCCGAGTTTTCCTTTGACACCACCTTGCGTTGTAAAAAAGCCGAGTCCTTCTAGGACAAACACTATCTCCTGAAAAGCCTCAGCATCGCGTAGTGCAACTGCCCTTGCTTTTCGCAACCGGTTGAGAAAATAAACAGCAGCTTCAGGATCCATAATGATTGATGTCGCGCTCGATCTGATATTCTTCTCAAGCGACAGCAAACTCCGTAAAACGACGTTTGGCCGGAGAATGGAAGGCCAGCACAATATCTTCCTTCGGCACACCGGCCGCTAACAACGCCGTCGCCACTCCCTCCTCTGTTCCATCCTCTTCAATCCATATCTTATTATTATGAAGGCGAATATGAATAATGCTTGCGTGCATACGACGGTGGCCGTCCCAACCAACGTACATCAATTGGTAGTTGTCATGCTCGTCGTCAAACGCCAGTAATGGTTCGATTTCGCCATGGCTAGGCTTGTATTGTGCATCGTCTACGAGAATATCTTTGACTATTTGGCGATAGCGATCTAACTTATCCATTTTTCTATCTGCTCCTTTACCACGTCAACGACAACTACTTTGATCTGGTAATCTTCCAAAATGACCTGACCGGAAATATCCAAGAAAAGTATGTCAAAGGCTTCCTGATCAATAGCCATAAACAAAGCACGTTCAGGTTCCTTTCTGGAAAGCCAGCTTTTATAAATCGCATACTGACCGACTGCGCGTTCCAGATCACTTACCTTTGAAAGACCAACAAAACTCTTAATCTCAACAGCAATTTGCTGACCTTGTTTTTCGGCCGCCACCAACGGCTCTGCCCCTAAATCAACATAGACACGCCGGATACCAAATGCAATCGTAAAGGGATCGTGCGTGATTTTCCACCCATCTTTGATAAGCGCTTTTTTAACCGTTTGATGTAGTAAATCGCGTGCAGGCATTTGCCACCATTATACCATAACTTACAATCCTAAACGTCCTCTCAATCTCCCTGCATCGGCCGTCCTTTTGCGCTATACTACTGACAAACAGATTGACTTGCTAAAGACAACACTTAATAAATAACATCGAATTCGCAAAAATTCGCGCAATTCGTTGCAAAAAATAACTATGATATCACCCGAACAAATCGAAATCGCCCTGGAGCGCATCCTCCCGCGCGTGATGAAACCCGGCCGCTATACCGGCGGAGAACTGAACCAAATCGTCAAGGATTGGAACGATGTCGGCTACAAAGTCGCCCTGGCCTTCCCCGACATCTACGACATCGGCATGTCCAACCTCGGCCTGATGATCCACTATGACATCCTCAACCAGCACCGCAACCTGCTGGCAGAGCGCGTCTACTGTCCCTGGGACGATATGGAAGCGATCATGCGCGAGCGCGGCATTCCTCTCTTTTCACTGGAAACCAAGCATCCCATCCGCGAATTTGACATGCTCGCCATGACTCTGCCCTATGAGCAACTGTTCACCAACGCACTCAATTTGCTCGATTTGGCGGGGCTACCTGTGCGCTCGGCCGACCGCGACGAAAGCTATCCCCTCGTCGTCGCTGGCGGCCACGCCTGCTACAACCCCGAACCAATGGCCCCTTTCATTGATGTCTTTGTCATTGGCGAAGGGGAAGAGGCGTTGTTGAAGATTATCGGTACGATGCGGGCGGCCGCCCATCTCGACCGCGAAACCCAGCTGCGCCACATCGCCCAAATCGAAGGCTGCTACGTCCCACGCTTTTATGATGTGGAGTATCACGAAGACGGCACCATCCGCGCCATCACCCCCAACATGCCCGAAGCACCGCCCCGCGTCTTAAAAACCATCGTCCCCGTGATGCCCCCGCCCGTCACCAACTTCGTCGTCCCCTTTATCGAAGTCGTCCACAACCGCGCCCCGATTGAAATTATGCGCGGCTGCACGCGCGGTTGTCGCTTCTGCCATGCTGGGATGGTGACGCGGCCGGTACGCGAACGGCCGGTCGAAGAAATCCTGCAAGCGATGGAGCAAATCCTGGAGAAAACCGGCTACGAAGAAATCGCCCTCCTCTCCCTCTCCTCCAGCGACTACACCCACGTTCTTGAACTGACCGAGAAAATCGGCCAACGCTTCGGCCACCTTGGCCTCAACATCTCCCTGCCCTCGTTACGCATTGAGACCGTCTCCACCCAACTGATGGACAACCTCGGCGACAGCAAGCGCGGCGGCTTCACCCTTGCCCCCGAAGCGGCCACCGAGAAGATGCGCAACATCATCAACAAATATGTCACCCATGAGGAACTGCTGGAAACCGCCCGCGAGATTTACCGCCGCAACTGGCGCACCATCAAGCTCTACTTCATGATCGGCCACCCGCAGGAGACAATGGAAGATGTCGAAGCGATTGTAGACCTCGCCCGGCAAGTGCTCGCCGAAGGCAAACGCTTCCACGGCAACAAAGCCAGCGTCAACGTCGGCGTATCCACCTTCATCCCCAAGCCCCACACCCCCTTCCAGTGGGAGCCAATGGGCCAGATGGCCGACATCCGCGAGAAACTGGCTTATCTACAGCGCGAGTTCCGCCGCCCCGGCCTCCGCCTGCGCTGGAACGACCCCGACGAGTCCGTCTTTGAAGGCTTTCTCAGTCGCGGCGACCGGCGCATGGCCGAAGTCGTTGAAAAAGCGTGGCGCAAAGGGGCCAAGTTCGACGCCTGGATGGAGCATTACCACCGCGAAGCCTGGGAAGAAGCCCTCGCCGAAGAAGGCTTAGAGCCGGAGTTCTACAACCATCGGCCGCGCCGCATAGACGAACTCTTCCCCTGGGAACACATAGACGTCGCCGTGACCCGTAAATTCCTCACCCAAGACTACCTGATGAGCCAGCGCGAAGAGACACGCATAGACTGTCGCCACCAATGCTTCGCCTGCGGCATCCTCCCCAAGCTCAAAGACCTGCGCCGCGAAACCGCCCCCGAAGCCTGGGAATGTCCGCCAGTCACGCCAATCAAGGAGCGCAAGCGCCGCGATTCGATCCCCCTCCCTGTTGTCGGATGATTAAACCACGGATGATACGGGTTTTCACGGAGTTCACTGTCTAGATTTCCTGTTTATCCATTCGATCCGTATCTATCCGTGGTTGGATTAGCGTAAATCTAGTTATTACGCTCGGTCAGGCTGAACCAGTTGCCAGAGTTGTCTTTGAAGATGGCTTCGACCCCATACGACCGTTCTTATCAAGCGGCTCGTCCAGCCGCCGGTCAATCAGGCTGCGGGCGTGCCAGAGGTTGATATTAGTTTCGGCCGGGATTGCCGTATCCTTGTCTTTAAGGAATTGAACCTGATCAAGCACGTTATTTTCTCCGGTATGCCTTACTTCTGGGCAGAATCTCAACAATATCAATCACTCCAATCGCGACATCTCTCGCGACATCTCTGTCAAATAATACGCTCTAATTTCCAACCCACACACTCACGCCGCCTTGCGCCAAAACTTGCGCCAGACAACCAGCCTGAATAGGAAAATTTTGCTTATCACCCCCCTTCTCCATATGTAAAATTTTCCTATACCCTTCCTTCCCCACCGGAAAAATTTACCTACAACGCCATCCTATCATAAGTAAAATTTTCCTACAACGCCATCCTATCATAAGTAAAATTTTCCTACAGCCCCACCCCTTCATC
>CAYPHY010000005.1:202756-204809 GCA_964410625.1 uncultured Ardenticatenaceae bacterium
CCTACAACGCCATCCTATCATAAGTAAAATTTTCCTACAGCCCCACCCCTTCATCGGTAAATTTTGCCGCTTTCCCCCCATTTTTTAGGTAAATTTTTCCCTTTTCGCCCCCTATATATATTATTGTTGTTGTTCTAATATAAAGACAACAACAACAATACAATACACACCCAAAAGCGTAAAATTTTCCTCCATTCACAGTTCACAATTGACCATTAACAATTCACAATTCACCATTAACCATTCTCCACCCAACCCAAACCCTGCCCTCCCACCTGGCGCAATAAACAATCCCTATCATTCGCTGCAAAACAAAAAACACGGCCGCCCCGCGCCGACGGCCGTCCGTTGGCCCAACGTCCCCCCATCATACAACCCCTCTCCACCCCCACGCCACCGCACTTTGCCGCTAAAGGCGCTCCAAAATAATAAATATTCGAAGCGGACTGGTTGTTTTAGATCAAGATCAGATCATCAATAGCAACCACTCATAACCTCCTGGCAACGATTCTCTTTATTGGACTGATTCCCATCATCTTCGCGAATTGAGGGAAAACATTATGACAAGTTGTGGTTTACGAATCTGGTATATCGTTACTTCCCCAAAACACCCCACATTTCCCAACATTTCTCCACATTACTAATCAACATCAGTCAACATCCGACCATCCTACCCCCATATCCCTCCCATGACCTACAGAAGCAGGACCCCCTAACCCAATCGCTTCCGCAAGCGCACCCGCAATATAGACCCGCGCCATCTTTTTGCGATAGCTCAGGTTCATGTCGGTGTTGTCCATGGGCTTGGCCGGGCGGGATGCTTTTTGGGCAACGGCGGCGATCAACTCGGCCGTCGGCCGCTGCCCCACCAACAACCCCATAATCCCCTCCCCCACCACCACCGGCTCGGAAGCCACCGCACCCAGGACCATTCGCGCAGCAGTGCAGCGGCCGTCCCCCTCCAGCCGCAAAGCCACCGCCACCCCCAACAGCGGAAAATCAATCGAACCCCGTCGCCGCAGCTTCCAATAGGCCATACGCCAGCCATCCAACGGCGGAAGATGGATAGAGACCAGCAGTTCATCGGCCGCTTTCGCCAGATAGTCCAACCCATCATTGCGATAGAGCGCCTCGACCGGGATAGTGCGCTCCCCGTGTGGGCCAACCAGCCGCACACTTGCGCCGAGCGCTATCGCCACCGGCGCACAGTCGGAGGAGGAAACAGCCAGACAACGCGGGCTACTGGTCGCCACCCAACAGATGTCCCCATCCTTCTTCAGGCAAAAGCCCAATGCCTTGCGCCATTGGTAGGTCTGGTCGTAGTAGGTGCAGCGGGTATCAACACAGAGATTGCCGCCAATAGTCCCGGCGTTGCGCAGCGGTGGCGAGGAGACCAGCGCGGCCGCCTTGGCCAAGGCCGGATACCTCGCCTGTACCTGCGAATCTCCAGCAACCTCGGTCAGCGTCAATCCTGCACCGAGCGTTAGCCCAGTTCCATTTGACCGTGTGCGTAGTTCAGCGATGTTGCCCAGACCGATCAACACCGGCGGCGTCATCTGTCGGCGTTTCATCTTCGGATAGAGGTCGGTGCCACCGGCCACATACATCGCCTCTGGGCCGTGTTGGGCTTTGAGTTGCACGGCCGCCTCAATCGTCTCCGGGGCATAATAATCAAAGCGAGGTAAACGCATCATAGGTTTGTTCGTCGTTAGTAAGCAGTAGGCAGTGAAGAGATTGGAGACTAGGAGATTGAGAGACTGCCGACTGCCGGTTGTGTGCTTTCTGGGCGGTCAACACGAATCGGGTCGGGAAAAGTAGTGTGCGGCACGGCCGTTGGGCCGACTCGTGGTTCGCGACCGCGTGCTTTCAGTTCTAACGCTTGTAAGACTTTTTCCGGATGGATGGGTACTTCATCTATGCGCACGCCAACCGCGTCAAAAATGGCGTTGGCGACGGCGGGCATGACGGGCAACAATGGCCCCTGTCCCGCTTCCTTCGCTCCGTAAGGCCCTTCGGGGTCGTTGGTTTCGATCAGAAAGGTTTCCATCTCCGG
>CAYPHY010000005.1:204909-266763 GCA_964410625.1 uncultured Ardenticatenaceae bacterium
GTGCCATGTTTGATCTCGGCCAGCTCGGCCGCTTCTGCAAAGCTCATCAACGGTTGGGCTTCGTCGCGGCGATAGACCAGGCTCTCCCGAATCTCTAGCAGTTGCGCGGGCAGTTCCAACTTCTCGGCAACGGCATTGATGATTTGCTGGTAAAGCGGCCGCGCAGCCGCAATCGCGGCGTTGCCCGTCATCAACGTCACCCGGCTGCTATAGCTGCCCAGGTCAACCGGCGTCAGGTCGGTGTCGCCGGTATAGACAACCACATCATCCAGCGACACTCCCAACTCCTCGGCGACAATATAAGCCAGAATCGAAGTGGAACCCTGGCCGATGTCGGTGCTGCCACATAAGACGGTGACGCCGCCACCGCGATCCACCCGCAGTTGCACGCCGGAGTGGGGCATCTTGTTCCAATAGATGGGCAAGCCCGCGCCGGAGAGATAGGAGCCACAAGCCAGCCCAATGCCCTTGCCATAGGGCAAGCGGCCGTGCTTTCCGCGAAAATCGGACGCTTCAACCACTTCTTCAATACACTCCTTTAAGCCAATGGTCGTCACCGTCAGATGGTTGACCGTCTTGGTAAATGGCGGGTGTATGTGGTTGAGGCGTAAAGCGGCCGGGCTGAGGCCGAGGTCGTGGGCGAATTTGTCCAACTGCACTTCCAGAGCAAAGCGCGGTTGCGGGGTGCCATGCCCGCGCTTCGGACCACCAGGGGGTTTATTGGTGAAGACGCGCAACGCCTCAAATTTATAATTCTCAATCGGATACGTGACTGTCTGCAACGCGCCGGTATAGTAGGTGCTGGCAACGCCATAGCTGCCATAAGCCCCGCCGTCGAGATGGGAACGGAAGTGCATCGCGGTAATCGTCCCGTCGCGCTTCATCCCCGTCTTGACCCACATCAGCACGGGGTGGCGGCCGCGATGGGTATAAAATACCTCTTCGCGATTGAGGGTGATCTTCACCGGCCGCCCCGTGACCATCGCCAGCTTAGCCGCGATGATCTCATGCGGAAAGGGATCAGTCTTACCGCCAAACCCACCGCCATTGGGTGTGGCGATAACGCGAATGCGACTGCGCGGAATACGAAGCACCTTCTCCAGGGCGCGGTGGACGTAGTGCGGCGTTTGGGTGGATGACCACAGCGTCAGGCGGCCGTTGCCATCATATTGAGCGACGGCCGCGTGCTGCTCCAGCGCCAGATGGGTGTTGCCTTCATAATAAAAGATGTCTTCGCGGATGTGGTCGGCCGCGGCAAAACCCACTTCCACATCGCCAAACTCCAGCGAGACGCTCTTATGGATGTTGCCTTCCTGGGCATAGTCGTGGATTTGTACATCCTCGTTTGTCAGGGCATCTTCAATTGTCATCAGTGCCGGAAGAGGTTCGTACTCGACAATGATCGCTTCCAGGGCGGCTTCGGCTGTCTCCTCATCCACCGCGGCGACGGCGGCCACCGGATCGCCGACCATGCGTACCTTTTCCACACAGAGGGCTTCTTCGTCCTGGCTGA
Organism: uncultured Ardenticatenaceae bacterium; assembly: GCA_964410625.1. Classification (GTDB taxonomy): domain Bacteria; phylum Chloroflexota; class Anaerolineae; order Promineifilales; family Promineifilaceae; genus CAYPHY01. Next base: position 206,423 of record CAYPHY010000005.1, read on the forward strand.
CGGGCAAGATGCCATACTTCACCGGCAGGTCTTTGCCGGTGATGACGGCATAGACGCCGGGGCGTTGCAGCGCGGCCGAGGGGTCAATGAATTTGACCAGCGCGTGAGGGTGGGGACTGCGGAGGATGCGGCCGTAGGCCATGCGCGGCAAAAAGATGTCATCAGCAAAGAGCGTCTCCCCTTTGACTTTGCTCATCGCATCAACCTTCATCCACGGTTTGCCGATAATGTTTAACTGCTGCTCTTCAACCATAATCTTAGCCTGATTGACTTGCGCTACTTCGTCTTGCCCATCTCGACCATCTTTTCTAATTAATGCCTGCCGTGAGCCATGCGCTCGGCCGCCAGTTCCACTGCTTCGATAATCTTCATATAGCCGGTGCAACGGCAAAGGTTCCCGGCCAATGCTTCGCGGATTGCCTGTCGCTGCGGGCAAGGGTTTTCGTCTAGCAATGCCTTGGCCGTCACCAGCATCCCAGGCGTACAGTAGCCGCATTGCGCTGCGCCCAGTTCGGCAAAGGCCAGTTGCAAGGGATGGGGTTCACCATTTACCGCTAACCCCTCAACCGTGAGAATTTCCTTTCCTTGCACTTCTACGGGCAAAAGCAGGCAAGAGAGCAGCGGCCGTCCATCCATCAACACCGCACAGGTCCCACATTCACCTAACTCGCAGCCATGCTTTGTCCCGGTCAGGCGCAACTCCTCACGCAGCACTTCCAGCAGTGTCTTATGCACGGCCGTCCAGACCTCGTGTGTTTCGCCGTTGACTTGTAGCGTAATAAGCTGCTTCATTCAACCTTTTGAGGGGCTCACGCAAAGGCGCAAAGGTCGCAAAGGTTTTCCTGGCAACTTGGCGGCTTGGCGTGCTTTGCGTGAGCCTAATCATTCACCAAATAAAATCGCTTCGCCTTCAGCTCAAAGCGGGGCAGGGTATTGCGTGGGACGGCGAGGACTTGCGGCCGTAAGCCCAACGCATGTTGAAAGCTTTGGGTCACAGCACGGCAAAGCGCTTCCCCCTCAACGCCGTCTTTGCACTCGACTTCAAGCTGTAATTCGGCCAGTTCTTGCCGGCGGATGATCTGGGCGCGAAACTCGTCAATCAGGTCAAATTGGCGCAGCAGGTTTTCGACAGCGGCCGGATAAACATTCACACCACGCACCACTACCATATCGTCGGCGCGGCCGATGATGCCACCGTCTAAACGGCCGAAGGTACGGCCGCAGACACAGGGTTCCGTTGTGAAGCGCACCAGGTCGCCGGTGCGGTAACGGATGACCGGATAGCCGATCCGTCCTAAATTGGTCAGCACCAGTTCGCCCGTCTCGCCCGCTGGCACTGGCTGTGCTGTATGGGGATGAATGACTTCAACGATAAACTCCGTTTCGATGACGTGAATACCGCCCGGCTGTGCCACACACTCAAAGCTGTGTGCGCCGACTTCAGAAGCCCCGGCGTGGTCGAAGCATTTGGCGTTCCAGGCTTGTTCGATTCTTGTTTTTGTCGCCGGAACATTGGCCCCTGGCTCTCCGGCGTGGATGGTGATGCGCATCGGGATGTCGCGCAGGTCGAAACCCTCTTCGCGGGCGACTTCAGCCAGCCGCAGCGCATAGGTTGGTGTGCAGCACATGACCGTTGCCTGCAGGTCGCGCATCACCTGTAGCCGCTGCAAGGAGTTCAGCCCGCCACCGGAGATGAGCAGCGAGCCGATGCGCTTTGCGCCCAAGACGGCCGCCCAAAAGCCGATGAATGGTCCAAAGGAGAAGGGCAGAAAGAGGCGGTCGGCGGCCGTCACACCTGCCCCGGCCAACACATAGCCCCAGCAATCCCCCCACCACTCCCAGCTTTCGGCCGTGTCTATTACGCGCAGCGGCGTGCCGGTGGTCCCAGAGGTCTGGTGATAGCGGGTATAGGCGGATTCGGGGAAGGTGGCGTTGGTTCCAAAAGGCGGGTCGTCGGCCTGCGCCTGGATAAGCTCGCTCTTGGTGGTGAAGGGGAGGCAGGCCAGATCGTCGAGCGAATGGATGTCTTGGGCGGTGACACCAGCGGCCGTTAGTTTGGCCGTGTAGAAACGGTTGCGGCCGATGATTTGGGCCAATAGGGCTTGCAGTTTTGCCAGTTGGTGGGCCTGGATTTGTTCGCGTGCTATGGTTTCCAGCGGCCGGTTGAAGAAGCCCATGTACCACACCCATTGCAGAGTAAAAGATGCCTCGACAAATACATACTAACCGGTAGGTATGTATCCCATCATAACATTGCCATTCGGGTGCGTCAAGCAAGTTTTAAGTTGTGGCGCGATTTGCCAAATCGCGCTACAGGTGGACGGGCTAATTTTTCCAGATAGTCAAATCTTTCTGCAACAACTGCTCCAGGTGGAGGATGTCGTCGTGGTAGTAGGCGTATAGCTGTTCTTGCACGGCAGGCGGCATGGGGGGCGTGTCGGCGAAGTTTTTGTTGCGTAGCTCGGCCGCCGCTGAACGCAAGGTATTGGGCAGCAAGGGGTCGAGCCGCTGGCGGAGGGGGTGGGTTTTCACTTTTTCCAGCAGACGGCCGAGTCGCTCATTTTTCATCGCCCCGCCCTTGTTGCGGATGGTCAGGTCTGGCTCAAACCCTGTTTCCACGCCGAGAAATAGGTAAAGCTCGTTGAGGAGTTGCATTGGTTCGCGAACCAGCTCTTCAAAGAGGATGACCTTAATCTGTGAGGCATCAAAAAGCTCGAACCAGGGCTGCAACAGGGCGTAGTAGCAGCCGTTGCGCACGCGATGGTCTTGCTCGGTGAAGGCTTGTTCAATCGGCCGTGACTCATTTCCCAACCGCATTTGATGCCAATAAACGGAATAAGCACGCTTCACCGGGTGGCGCAGGCTGAAAATAAGGCGCACATCGGGTATGATCTGCCGGATATGGCGGGGGGCGACGGGGCTGATCATGTAGTGCGGTGAGGCTTCACCAATCGCTTTCTCGTTGGTGACGCCAGAGAACAGCGCCTGGTACTCGTCGAGGGTGCGGATGGGGAAGTTCAGGCCGTTTTCGCTGTTGTGGTTGGGATCGGCCGGATCATAAGCGAAAAAGCGTGGCTCCTTAAAGGGGGGCATGTAAATGTCGGGATGCTGCTTGAGATAGTAGTTGAGCGATGTTGTCCCCGCTTTGACCGCCCCGGCAATGATAAAGTTTGGTAGTGGCATAGGTGGCATAGAATTTTCTATCAGTAAACGGCCGCCCAATGATTGGGTGGCAAATCTATTATATCAGTGGTTTAATAGTGGAGAACCTGAACCGTTACTCTCAACTTATTATTAAAGCAATGAGGGCTTACGGCTGATCTTAAGCCACTCATCAGCTCACCGGCAAAGATCCAGGTAAATAGCTGCTCAATGAGAAGTCCTTAAGGTGTAGGGGATAAATTGGTCATCGTCTAAATTGCAAAGTTGGCGTAAAATTAGCTTGGGTGCGATGGCTGGCGAGGGTATAGTACGGGGGCGAGCAATCCTATGTTAATTGATTTTGAAAACGCTCACCAGCTTCAATCGTGGCTGGCAGCAAAACAGATTGATGTATCCAAGTGGGACGAAGTTGGAGCCAAAAGTTTGTCTAACTTATGGGATGAGTATAGGCATGGTGAAGTGACCTTCCAGGACGACCCTCCACTCCGAATTGTTCAGGTTGTCCAGGTGATTATTCGCCGGGGTAATCGTATTTTGCTGGAAGTGGAGCAGGAGTTCAATAATCATCACCGCCGGTCAAGAAAACAACCTCCCTCGGAAAAGCTTAAAGCAGGCGAAACGTATGTGGAAGCGGCACGCCGCTGCCTGGAAGAAGAGCTAGGGTTGAGAGCAAACGAAATGGCTTTCATTGGCCCTGGCGGTTATAAGCAAATTCAGGTGATCGTTGAATCGCCGTCCTATCCGGGTCTAACGACGCGCTATACATTTCACACAGTCGAGGCGATTGTAAAGGGGCTGCCAGACAATGATTTCTGGCTCGAAAACCGCGGCTTCAGCGGTGGCGACCCCATTCGCCGCCACCGCTGGGCGTGGCAGGTAGAGTGAGTGACTACGGAGTAAGCCGGTTGAGGGTGCGGGGGAAGGGGATGGTCTGGCGGATGTGGTCTATGCCACAAATCCAGGCGGTGGTTCGTTCCAGGCCAAGACCAAAGCCGCTGTGTGGGACGCTGCCGTAGCGCCGCAGGTCAATGTACCAATGGTAGTTTTCTTCGGGTAGCTCATGGCGGTGAATAGCTTCGAGTAGCACTTCTGGATCGCTCATCCGTTCGCTGCCGCCGATGATCTCTCCATACCCTTCGGGGGCCAGCAGGTCTACACTTTTGCACACTTCGGGACGGCCGGGCCAGGGTTCCATATAGAAGGCTTTGACGGCCGTTGGATACCCATAGACAAACACCGGCCGCTCAAACTGCTTGGTCAGCTCCGTCTCGTGGGGCGAGCCAAAGTCTTCTCCCCACTCAATTGCCAGTAACTCTTTCAGTTCGGGATCATCTGTTGCTTCGCGTAGCGCGTGGAGGCGTTCGATGGCCTCGTCGTAGCTGATGCGCGGGAAGGGGGCCTGGACGTTTTTGAGCGCGGTCAGGTCGCGGCCGAGCAGTTCCAGTTCAGGCGCACGCTTCTCCAGCGTGGTCTGCACGATATAGCTGACAAATTGCTCCTCAAACTCCATCAGGTCGTCGAGGTCATAGAAGGCCATCTCTGGCTCGACCATCCAGAACTCAGCCAGATGGCGGCGCGTCTTCGACTTTTCGGCGCGGAAGGTGGGGCCGAAGCAATAGACGCGGCTGAAGGCCATGATATTGGCCTCGTTGTAAAGCTGGCCGGTTTGGGCGAGGTAAGCGGTGTCGTCGAAGTATTCGACTTCAAAGAGATTGCTCGTGCCTTCGGCGGCCGAGGGGGTGATGATTGGCGTGTCAAGATTGATGAAGCCCTGGCCATCGAGAAAATCAATGATCGCTCGCTTGATCGTCGCCCGCACGCGCATGATCGCCCACTGCTGGCTGGAGCGCAGCCAGAGGTGACGCTGATCCATCAGAAACTCAATCCCATGCTCCTTGGGGGTGATCGGGTAGTCTTCCGCTTCCTGGAGGATGTCGGCCGATTCGATGCCGATCTCATACCCGCCTGGGATGCCGGGCGCGCGCTCGTTGGCGCGGACGGTCCCGGTGATAATTAGAGAAGATTCTTGTCCCAGACGTTTGAGGGCTTCAAACAGTTCGTCGCCAACTTCCGGGCGGTAAGCAACGGCCTGGGCGATCCCCGTACCATCGCGCACGCGGAGGAAGATCAGCTTCCCTTTGGGGGTGCTGGCATAGAGCCAGCCTTGCATGGTGACTTGTTGGCCCTCGTGTTGGGCGATGTTTTCAATACGAAACGACGTTGCGGTCATATAGTTCCTCGCGAGTCCAGGATCGGCCGCCGGCCACAGGGCCTTCAGCTATCCACATCTTAATAAAATTGCTTTCGCGCTGCCAGATTGACAGTTCATGACTAGATGTCGAATGTTCGGATGGTTCCTCAATATGTCCGGTTTCACTTCTAGGTGTCTGAGCATTCAAGTAGGATATTACTTCGGCTTCCATTCGTTCGATTTCGGCCAAATAGCTGCTACTTATTGCTTTGAATTCATCGCGACGAGCAGTATGTCTTAGGTTTTCAAGAATTGACTGCAAGCGATTAATACGCTCTTGTGTCACTTGGAGTTCGTTATCGTTTTTAATCATAAAGCACACTATTGTAAACAGGATGTTACATCCGAAAAACGCCATACTGCGGCCGTGCCTCTGTAATATAGTCTACCTGATGCGCCACCGACAGCCCAGTAGTCAGGACGCGGCGGGTGTCGCGGGGGTCAATGAGGCCGTCGTCCCAGAGGCGGGCGGTGGCGTAGTAGGGGGAGGACTCTTGCTCAAACTTTTGGCGGGTCATCAGTTGCATCATCTCGATTTGCTTTTGGTCTGGCCCCTGGCCGCGCTTGCGGGCGCGTTCCTCCTGGACAATGCCCAATACCCCGGCCGCCTGTTCGCCACCCATCACGGCGACGCGGCTGCTGGGCCAGGCCCAAAGAAAGCGGGGGTCGAAGGCGCGGCCGCACATGGCATAGTTTCCCGCCCCGTAAGAGCCGCCGAGGATGATGGTGAATTGTGGCACGGTGGAGGTGGCAACGGCGTTGATCATCTTGCTGCCGTGCTTGATGATCCCTTCGCGCTCATATTTCGTCCCAACCATGAAGCCGGTAATGTTTTGTAGATAGACCAGCGGCGTGCGGCTCTGGTTGCAAAGCTGGATGAATTGCGCCGCTTTGTTGGCACATTCGGAAAAAAGCACGCCGTTGTTGCCGAGGATGCCCACCGGCCAACCATTGATCTGGGCATAGCCGGTGACCAGCGTCGAGCCGTAATCGGGCTTGAATTCCAGGAAGCGCGAACCGTCCACGATACGGCCGATCACCTCGCGCACATCAAACGGGATGCGTGGGTCAGCGGGGATGATCCCCAGCAATTCCTCGGCGTCATATAGCGGCTCTTCCGGCCCCTGGCGACGAGCGAGGCAGGCGGCAGGTTTTGGTTGTTGCAGGTGGGCAAGGATGTGGCGGCCGATCCGGATGGCGTCCGCATCATTTTCGGCCGTAAAGTCGCTGACGCCGGAGACACGGGCGTGCATCTCCGCCCCGCCTAGCGTTTCATCATCCGTTTCCTCGCCAATCGCCATTTTCACCAGCGGCGGGCCACCGAGATAGACGGTGGCCTGGTTGCGCACCAGCACGGCGTAATCGCTCATGCCGGGGATGTAGGCCCCGCCAGCGGTGGAGGAGCCAAAGACGAGGGCGATTTGGGGGATGCCTTGTGCCGACATGCGGGCCTGGTTGGCGAAGATGCGGCCGCCCAAAATAAACACCTCATCTTGGTAAAGCAAATTGGCCCCGGCCGATTCGACAAGCGAGATACAGGGCAGGTGATTCTCTTCGGCGATGCGCTGCGCCCGCAGGGTCTTTTGCATAGTCATCGGATAGACCGCCCCACCCTTGACGGTGGCGTCGTTGACAAAGACCATGCACTCACGGCCGCTGACAATGCCGATGCCGGTGATTTGCGACGCGCAAGGGGACTCGTCGTTGTACATCCCATAGGCGGCCAGCGGGGAGAGTTCGAGGAAGGGTGTGGCCGGATCGAGCAGCAGTTCGAGCCGTTCACGGGGGAGCAGCTTGCCCTGTTGGCGGAACTTCTGTGCTCCCTTTTCGCCGCCACCGGCGCGAACGGCCGCCTGGCGTTGTTCCAATTCCTTGACCAACGCCTCCATTGCCTGGTGGTTGGCTCTGTATTCGTCGCTACGTTTGCTCACTTTTGACTTGATGGTGTCCATTGGGTAGTTTAACAGTTTAAGAAGGGAACGCAGATTTTCGCTGATGCTTCGCGGATGTTCGCTGATTAACGAAAATGATATAGCAAATCTGCGTTATCTGCGTGATATCCGCGTCATCAGCGTAACCATTTTAGGACTGTTCAACTGTCGGCCGCCAGCGTTAGCGCTAACTCTAAGGGGCGGCCGTCGCGGATGAGGGAGAGCGTTACGGTTTCGCCAACCTGGGTGTTTAGCTCCAGATATTCCAACATACTGTTCCAATCGGCGATGGGATGGCCGTTTATGGCGACCAGGATGTCGCCGCCGATCAGGATGCGTTGGTTGCCGATGATCGCTTCTTGCTGCGCGCCGCGCACCCCGGCCGCTTGTGCCGGGCCGCCGCGATAGAGCTGGGCAACGAGGATGCCGCGCTCAACGGGCAAGCGCAACGCTTCGGCCAGGCGTGGCGTGATCGAATAGCCAAGCAGACCTAATGTTGGATGGGGGTAGCGTCCCTCGGCAATTAGCACGGGAACCACACGCTTGAGTGTATCCACCGGCACGGCAAAGCCGATCCCCTCCGCTCCCTCGCGGATGGCGGTATTGACGCCGATGACTTGCCCGCGCGAATTGAGCAGCGGCCCGCCGGAGTTGCCGGGATTAATCGCCGCATCCGTCTGGACAACGTTAAAGATGAAGTTGTTTTGCTCCGTTTCCAACGGCCGCCCCAAGGCGCTGATCACCCCGGTGGTCAAGGTACGGTCCAGACCAAAGGGGTTGCCGATGGCGATTGCTCGCTGGCCGACGCGCAAATCGGCCGATTCCCCCAATTCCACCGGCAGCAGTTGCACGGCGGCCGGATCAACGCGCAGCACGGCCAGGTCGTTCTCCGGGTCTGTGCCAACCACAGTGGCCGGAAGCTGGGTTTCGTCGGAGAAGATGACTTCGATCTGTTCCGCACCTTCAATGACGTGGTAGTTGGTGATGATGTGGCCGGCGTCGTCCCAAACAAAGCCGGAGCCGGTCCCTTCGCTGGCCATTGGGCCGAAGAAAAAGTCGAGGGTGATGATTTGGGCGGTGATGTGGACAACAGAAGGGCTGACGCGCTCATAGAGGTTGGCGATCAACTCTTCTTCGATATCAACGGGGACCAGGTCAGCGGCCGACAGCGGGGTTGGCGTGGCCTCATTTTGGATGGGTTCGGCCGTAGCGGTGACAACGGCCGTGATGACCAGCGGAGTTTGTGTGGCCGCTTGTTCAGGGGGAGTCGTCGGTGATGGTGATCGGTCACATCCCAACAACAGCATCAGGGGAAGTAGGAAGCAGAGAAGCTCTTTTCTTATACCAGAACGCATATACTTTCTTTGCCGATAGCTGCACTACATTGTTTCAAAAGTAATTCCACTGTCATTCCGAGCGGAGCGAGGAATCCCTCGTACATTTCTGGTACAGAAGGCTGCAAGAGATTCTTCACTTCGTTCAGACTGACGGTTATTAAAGCTTTTGAAACAGGCACTAAAAGTATAACACGTTCTAAATCCTTCGATAACTGAAATGCATCACAACATGTGGTAGACCTCAGAGGTTTTTGGAGACTAGAGAATACTGACGGGATCGAGATCGAGTTGCCAGGGTTGGGGAATGGTGAAGCCGTCGAGGGCGCGGTTGGGGTCAGGAGAGCGGAGAATGAGTTGCCAGCGGTAACGGCCGTCTACCCGGCTGAAGAAGGGTGGCACAGGGCCATATAGTTCGGTGCTGGGTAGCTCTTGCTCGCGCAGGTGTTGGCGCAGGCTGCGAGCCAGCCTGTCCGCCTCCTTCTCGCCGCGCTCGTTGACTGGATCGGCGAGCAACAAGCGGGCCATACGGCGGAAGGGGGGCAAACCTTGCTGGGTGCGGAAGCGGATTTCGTCCACATAGAAGGCGGCAAAGTCATGCTCGGCCGCCGCCTGGATGGCGTAATGGTCGGGCTGGTAGGTCTGGATAATCACCCGGCCGCCGAGCAACCCGCGCCCGGCACGTCCGGCCACCTGCGCCAACAGTTGGAAGGTGCGTTCGCCGGTGCGATAATCGGGCAAGCCGAGGGAGACGTCGGCCGAAATCACGCCAACCAACGTGACAAAGGGTAAGTCCAATCCCTTGGCGATCATTTGCGTGCCAATGAGGATGTCGGCTTCACGGTTGATGAAACCGGCCAGCAGCGCTTCGTGGCTATAGCGGCCGGCGGTCGTGTCGCGGTCCCAGCGGGTGAGCCGTGCCTGGGGCCATCGTTGTTGTACCAACTCTTCCACCTGCTCCGTCCCCAGCCCGAAGTGGCGGATGCGGCGCGAACCACAGGCCGGACATTCATCGCGGGAGGGTTCTTTACGGCCGCATTGGTGGCAGACGAGCATCAGGTTCGGCCGGTGGTAGGTTAGAGGCGTGTCACAGCGCGGGCAGCGCAAGACGTGGCCGCAATCGCGGCAAAAGACAAAGGTGGAGGTGCCGCGCCGGTTGAGGAAGAGGATGACCTGTTCGCCGCGCTCCAGCGTTTCGCTAATCGCCTGTTCCAACGCACGGCTGAAGATGGAGCGATTGCCCGCCCGCAGCTCCTGACGCAAGTCCACAACCTGGATCGGAGGGAGATCGATAGTAACAGCCTCGTTAATGGTTAATGGTGAATGGTTAACGGTTAATGGTGAACTGCCCTCCTCCCATTGTTCATTGTCCATTGTCTCATTGTTCACTGTTTCATTGTTCATTTCCTCCAGGGGCGTATAGCGACTTGTAACGTGTAGTCTTTCCGCCTGGCTTTGGATGCGTTCGCGGTGGCCCATGATGCGGCGGGGGAGTTCGAGGAGTTCGTAACGGCCGCCTTGTGCCCGGTGATAGGTGACGACATCAGGGGTGGCGCTGCCCATGATCACCGTTGCCCCCACAAGCTTGCCCATAGCAATGGCGACGTCGCGGGCGTGGTAGTAGGGGGGAGGAACGGGCGGGGTCTGCTTATAGCTGGCGTCGTGTTCTTCGTCGAGGACGATCACACCCAGGTTGGGGAAGGGGGTGAAGAGTGCGCTGCGCGGCCCGATGACGATATCAAAGAGGCCTTGTCGCGCTCGTCGCCAGGTGTCATACCGTTCACCGTCACTAAGGCGGCTGTGGAGAATGGCGACGCGCCCTGGGAAGCGGGCGGCAAAACGGCGCACCGTTTGCGGCGTCAGGGCGATTTCGGGGACGAGGACAATCGCCTGTTGCCCTCGATCCAGAGCGAGGTCAATCGCCCGCATGTAGATTTCCGTCTTGCCGCTGCCCGTTACGCCATGCAGCAAAAACGGCTTGCTCGGCTCGATTTCTTCGTCCTCATCATCCCATTCATCCCACTGCGGATCGGGGATTGCGGATTGCGGAGTCTCCCACTCATCGCTCTCCACTCCCCACTCTCCACTCTCCTCCTCATCTGGCTCGTGCAAAAGCATATCCACCTTAATCCGCCCCCAGACGCGGGCTTGATCGGCTGTCAGACGTGGCGGATCGGCCGGGGCAAAGTCGCGGTCGGCCAGCGAATCGCGCCACACTTCTTCCGAGGCCAGACGAATGAGGTCTAGTTTGGCAAGGCGGCGTAGATGATTGAGATTGGCTCCGGTTTCGCGATAGAGATCACTGAGATCAACGGCCTGGGCTTCGCGAGCGAGAAAACGCAAGATGCGATAGTACATCTCGCTCCCTTGCAGGCGGAAGATATGGGGCAGAACATCACGGACAGGGAGGGCGAGGCCAATCGTCGTTGGCTGGCTTTCCTGGCGCAACAACCCTTCATCTACCAGGCGTTCGGCCGTCGCTTGCTCCGCAGCGGACAACTCGGCAAGGGGGGCGGGGAGGCGCGGCCGTAATGTCTGATAATCGGCCGCCTGCTCGTTGCTGCCATTCACCGGAACAAGGATAGTCTGTCCTTCCAGGCGGGTCAGCAGACCGGCTTCAACCAGTGACTGTAGATGTTTATGGGTTGCGCCGGTCGCTTCCAGCACGCTTGACTCGGCCGGTAGCGGATCGGGGGAGTGGACAAGGTGATGGAGCAACTCCGCTTGCTTGTTGCGGCGGCCGAGTTGCAACGCCACTTCGCCAATGCGCCGCCAACCGGCGGAAAGTTCGGCCGTGCGCACTTCACGCGGTCGGGCGCGGGGAGCCTCAAGAATGGAAGCACGGCGCAAAATATCGCGCCGAAGTAGCTGGTTCATTGCGCTTTGCCAATCCACTTTGGGCAGAGCGCGTTTGATCTGGCGGCCGCGCAGTTCACCCCTTTCGCGTAGCAGATCAAGCAACGCTTGCTGTGTTTCGGTCAACCTGCCAGATCCGTCCCAGGCCGGATTAATATCGAGCAGCACATCGGCCCAGCGTGTCAGTCCGGGCGGCAACATCAGGCGCAGGCAGGCGTTGAGCGGGGTCAGGTAGCGGCCGCTAATCCAACGGGCCAGGTCAATTTGCCAGGGTTGAACGACGGGGTCAGGATCAACGACGGCGATGATCGGCTTGGTTTCAATGGGGGATTCATTGACGACGGGCGGGTCGTCGCTGAAGCTGATCACGATGCCTTGCGCCAGTTGGCGGCCGAACTCCACCTCCACTAAGTGACCAAGCTTAAGCGTTGGAAGTAGGTCGCTGGGGATGTGATAATGGTATGTCCCACTAAGGCCAGCCTCAATATTAATCGCTAATTCGGCAAAACGTTGGTGTACCATAATTTACTTTCGTCACGAATGCCACGAAATGACACTTAGATATTTGCATCGAATTTACTACACTGTTTCAAAGGTTTTAACAATTGTCATTCTGAACGGAGTGAAAAATCTCTTGCAACCTCCTGTACCAGAAATGTACCAGGGATTCCTCGCTCCGAAGACTCCGCTCGGAATGACAATTGGATCACCATTGAAACACTGTATTTACGCGAATGAACGCGAAATTTGAATTAATTATTGCGAAAATTCGCGTAATTCGTTGCTAAGATTTCTTCACTGCGTAAGTCCTAACGAAAAGAATGCAGCGTGTTAATCCTTGTTATTCGTATCCATGATGAGGTCTTGATTATTGAATTATAGTTCAAAACTGAATAATTAGCATGTTTGTTCTATGGTAAATTACTTATTTTCTATTTTCTAATCTTATATGACTATAGCGAAAATGGTGTTGCGGTTCTCCTGAATCATACGCGGTGTGACCGGGAATGAAAACAGGTTGAACATCAATAGTTGCCAAAACGGGGTGGTATATTGATTCTACTTCATCCATAATATGCCGCGTGCTACGAAAAAATCAATTATTGATCGTGTTCATCTCGTTGGCACTTGTTTGGTTGGGCGGCTGCACGCAGGCCCCAGCCACCGTGCCAACGATAGCAGTTACGGTAGAAAGCACTTCCGTTCCGGCCGAAGTAGCGGAAAATCCAACCGCTACCCCTCAGCCAGCGACGGCCACGGACACGGCCGTGCCACCCACAGCCGCCCCCAGCGAAACCCCAGTGCCTCCCGCCACGCCAACACCACTCGCGGTGGGGACGGCGACGGCTGCGGCAACCGCTGCCGCTACCGCCGGGCCTTCACCTACACCTCGGCCGACTATCGAAGGGATGATTGGCCCGGATGATTTCCCGGAGAATGTCAATCCATTGACCGGGGAAACGGTGCGCGATCCGGCGGTGCTTGACCGGCGGCCGATGGCGATCAAAGTCTCTAATTATCCCCCTTCGATTCGGCCGCAAGCCGGGCTGAACAACGCCGATCTCGTTTTTGAGCATTATGTAGATTGGGGATTTACACGCTTCACGGCCGTGTTCTATAGCCAGGACGCGAAGAAGGTTGGCCCGGTGCGCAGCGGCCGGATCATAGACCTGGAAATTCCGATGATGTATGACGCCGCCTTTGGCTATTCCGGCTCGGCCGGGCGCATCCGTCTGATGTTCCAGGAGAGTCCCTTCTTTGATCGCATCATCTCACCCGACTTCGCTCACGGTGGTTTTTACCGGTTTCCAGGTGAAGACAAGCCATTGGAGCATACCCTTTTCACCGATACCGATGGGCTACGTTTTATCCTGGGTGAACGTGGGCAGAATGTAAGGCCCGTTTTTGCCAATCACATGGCCTTTCGCGAAGAGCCGCTGACGGAAGGGGAGCCGGTAGATTTGTTGCAGGTTGGCTATCGTAATACCAACGCCACCTGGGATTATAGCAATGACGGCCGCTACTATCGCTGGACGGATGGTGAACGCCACATGGATGCTAACACCGGCGAACAGTTGAGTTTCAAGAATATCATTGTCCTGGCTGCCAACCACCAGCCAACGGATATTGTCGAAGCATCAAGTGGCTACCAGCCTTCGTTGCAGATCCAAATTTGGGGTGAAGGGCCTGTTTCCATATTTCGCGACGGACAGCGGTTCGACGGCCGTTGGCGGCGCGAAGACCCCAGCCATATGCTGACTTTCTATGATCTGGAGGGCAATATCCTCCCGCTTGCGCCGGGAAATAGTTTCTTCCAGCTTGTGCCATTGGGGTTTGATCGGCTCTATGTTGAGCCATAGAGGTTGGTAGAATGGTATAAATGGGTTGGGACTGTTATCGGATGGCCTCAGGAAAATTTGCCGAGAAAAGAGCCATGCGTTATACTACGAACTTAGTGTTGATTTTTATTTTGCCCAAGGGTGGAAGGCAGCCATGAGGTCACTGAGTGGGTGATCTGATGGCTGTTGTTTGTTATTTGGGACAGTTCTGAATAGACCCTTGTCTCCAGTACGCTCGCCCGTAAGTGTTGGATCGAAAGGAAAGAAATGACGAAGAAACTTTATGTAGGAAACCTCAGTTACAATTCGGTCGAGGATGACATTCGCGATCTGTTTGCCGAGGTAGGAGACGTAGTCTCTGTAACAATCATCACTGATCGTGATACCGGGCGTTCGAAGGGCTTTGGATTTGTTGAAATGGATTCAGAGAATTCCGCCCAAGATGCAATTGCGCAACTGCACGGCCGCGAACTGGACGGCCGCACCCTGACCGTTAGCGAAGCACGCCCCCCGCGCGAGGGAGGCGGTGGCGGACGTAGTGGCGGTGGTGGTTACAACCGTGGCGGCGGTGGTTATGGCGGCAACCGTGGTGGTGGCGGCTATGGCGGAGATCGTGGCGGCAACCGCGGTGGCGGTGGCCGGGATCGTGACCGTCGTGGCGGTGGCGGCTATGGTGGCGGCCGGGATCGCGACCGTTATTAATATATAGCTCGCGTATAGTCCAAAAGTAAATAAAGAGTAGCCTTGCAACTTCCTGGCTTGAAAAAGCTGGGAAGTTGTGGAGCTACTCTTTTTGTTTATGCTCTGCCGCTTTCCAATTCTGTTTAGTTAGATGGTTACGCGGCTGACGCCGAGCAAACGCGGATTACGCGGATTTTTGTTTGGCGAAAACGACAACAGATAGAGGGCGAATCATCCGTTCCTTTCTTTATCCGTTGTTGTCTTCTGTGCTTAGGACAACCTCTTATTCAAAGAGGTGTTTATTGCCGGCGACCCAGTTGTAGAGGGCGGCGATGCCATCAATCGGGGCGACTTGCGGCCGCCAGCCCAGCCGCTCAGCAGCACGACGAATATCGGCGATGAAAACGTATTGATCGCCAGGCCGCCACTCCCCATAGGTGGCAGTGATTGGCCGTCGCGCCAACTCTTCCAACATCGGGCCGAACTCCGCCCAAACAGACAAAGTGTTCTCTGGCCCCCCGCCAAGATTGAACACTTCCCCTTTCACGCTATCAATCTGCTCGATCCCCATCTCATAGGCGCGAATCAGGTCGGAGACGTGCAGCAGGTCGCGCACTTGCTTGCCGTCGCCGTAGATGTTGATCGGCCGTTCCATAACCGCGGCAATGACAAAGTGGGCTACCCAACCCTGGTCTTCCACCCCAAACTGGCGCGGGCCATAGATGCATGATTGACGCAGGACAAGCGTCTTCAGCCCATAGATCCGCGCATAGTCGCGGGTGTATTGATCGCCAGTCCCTTTGGAGCAGCCATAGGGGGAATGGAAGTCGAGCGGGAACGTTTCGGGAATACCGGCGGGATAGTTGGCGTAGGCGTAGCGCGTGTCCAGCGGCACAATTTCCACGTTTTCCATGCCGCCATAGACTTTGTTGGTGGAGGCATAGAGGACGGCCGCCTCTGGGCAAAGCTGGCGCACACATTCCAGAACGTTGAAGGTCCCCAGGGCGTTGATCTCGAAGTCCTCACGCGGATTGGTGACGGATTGGGTGACGGCTACCTGTCCGGCGAGATGGAGGACAACATCAGGTCTATCATCCTGACCGATGGCGGCCGATAGTGGCTCAAAGTCGCGTATATCGCCGCGTACAAAGCGCAGCCGCTCGCTGCCGTGTTCGGCAAAGAGCCAGTCGAGGTTGGCTCGGCCGCCGCGCCGGGTCATGTTGTCGAAGATGGTGACGCGGTGACCCTGCCGCAAAAAGTGGTCGGCGCTGTTGCAGCCGATGAAGCCTGCGCCGCCGGTGATGAAGATGTGTTGGTCGGTCATTTATAAAGCCTGCTCCCACCTGTGTTTATGAGTTTGCATCACTTTTGTTGATGCTCACATTTGTACAGCGATTTTCCCAAATCGCTGGTGTTGCTACCATAGAGAAGGCGCGATTTAGGAAAATCGCGTTACGATTAGCTGCCTATCTATAAGAGTATCGCATCCTGTGTTTATTGATGTATTAGTTATACACGATTTTGGGGGTTGTTACGCATTAGATGGGTAAACAGCTCGTCGCGCATGGTTTCCAGCCAGGTTTGGTAGGCGGGGTCTAGCTCGACGGTCATCAGCAGGGCATCTTCACCGGTGTCGCGGTAGTAGCGCGGCCGTTGGCCCACCAGCTCAAAGCGATATTTCTGGTAGAGCGATTGGGCGGGCAGGTTGCTCCGCCGCACTTCCAACGTGACCAGGGTGGCGTGCAGGCGAAAGGCATCGAACAGCACCTGGAGCATCAGGGGTTCGCTGAGGCGTCGGCCGCGATGGGCCGGGGTGACGGCAATGGTACTGATATGGATTTCGTCGGCCAACATCCAATAGCCGACATGGCCGAGAATCGTTTCCCCCTCGCTGTCTGAGCGGGCGGCTAAGACATAGTAGTGGGCAAACTGATTACCCGCCAGTTCATGTTCATACAAATTAGCCCTGGTTGGCGTGGGAAAGGAGAGGCGGTCTGTTTCCAATACCGCGGGGATGTCGGCGAGGGCCATCGGCCGTAAAATGAAGGGGAGGGGGAGCTTGAGCATCATCTGACCATGTAGGCATTTCGGGCGAATGGGGCATTCCAGGTGAATGCGAAGTGTACATTATATCACGCGGGCGATATAATGCGCTGCGGGTTGGCAACCGGCGACACGGGTTGGCAACCCGCGTTACGGATTTTTGTGATGGATATTAGACAAGCTCCGCAAACTTCACCATTGTCAGCAGGCGAGACAGAAACACCCGTACCTGCTAAAGGGCCGGCCCTGTTGGCCTGGCTGATCGCCGGAGTGACGCTGCTGCTGATGTTTGGCAGCATGGTTTTCTCCTTTCTCAGCCGGACGGCCGTATTGCCCGACGCCAACGACATTGCACGCGAGTTTTCTGCAGACGGCCGGATCATCTGGCTCCTGGGGTTTAGCGTTGCCCCCATCGTCGGCGCGTTGATCGCTTCCCGGCATCCCAACAATGCTTATGGCTGGATATGGCTCGTTTTTAGTCTGGTCTTTGGTGGCATTTCCAATTTTGTGGAGAGCTATGCCATTTACTCGTTCTATGTGGCCCCCGATCCCTTGCCTTTTTTTGAATTCACCGTGCCGATAGCTGCGTATAGCTTTTTAATCGGTCTGGCTTTGTTGCCCTTTTTGCTGTTGTTGTTCCCAACCGGCCGCTTGTTGACCCCTCGGTGGCGCATTGTTGCCTGGATAACGGTGGCGGCCGCTTTGTCAAGCGGCGCGACGGCCTGGGCAATCCCAGGGGAGAACGCCTTTTTACCGCTGGAGAACCCGTTTGCCCTTCCCGGCGGTGGTGGACTGGTTGCCGCGGCTTTTTTTGACATCGGCGTGCTGACCATGTTTGCCATGCTCCTATTTAGTGTAGCCTCGCTGTTGCTGCGCTTCCGGCGGTCACATGGGGTTGAACGGGAGCAAATCAAGTGGTTTGTTTTCGCCGCGACGGTGTGGATAGTGGCCTTTGTGCAGCAATTCTTTTGGGAATTTCCCGGCATTTGGGACAATGTGGAAGAGTCGCTGACGATGGCGTTGCTGCCCCTTGCCATCGCCGTGGCCATCCTCCGCTACCGGCTGTATGACATTGATGTGATCATCCGCCGGACGCTGGTCTATACGGTCCTGACGATTATCCTGGGGTTAATTTACTTTGTGAGTGTGATCGCCTTACAAGGGGTGTTTGCACAGCGGGTGTTTACGGCAGTGGTGGATCGGGAGTCGCCGCTGGTGGTGGTGCTTTCGACCTTGTTGATCGCCGCCTTGTTCACGCCGGTGCGTTACCGGACACAAGAGGTGATTGATCGTCGTTTTTACCGCCGCAAGTATGATGCGGAACAAACGCTGGCCGAATTTGCTGCCACCGCGCGGAATGAGGTGGAGCTGGATGCGCTGGCGGCCGAGTTGGTGCGCGTGGTCGAAGAGACGATGCAACCGGAGCATGTCTCCCTCTGGCTGCTGCCCTCGGAGGAGAGTAAGTGGTGAACTATTGTAGCGCGGGTTGTTTACCCGCGCGGGCAAGACGCGCGGGTAAACAACCCGCGCTACTAATGCTTACCGCATCGCTTCTTCCACGGAGCGATTGGCGCGAGTGAGACGGCCGAGTTGCTCCGGGCCGCCAAAGACGACGAGGACGTTTGCCGGTTCCAGGCAACGCTCCCCGGCGGGATGAAACTCAGACTGGCTATTCTGGCGCAACAGGACAACGCTGACATCATACCCTTGTTCGATTTCTTCAATGGAGCGGCCGATCAGCGAGGAGCTACGACGGATTTCCAGCCGCGCCAGGCTGAGCGAATGGCCTTCGACGGTGACGGGGCGGGTGATGTCGGTCCCAGAGGCGGCCGCGGCAAACATCGGCGCGGCCATCCCCGTCGCGCTCAGCGCCTGATAGCCAAAGCGTTCTTCAATCGCCTTCGCCAGTTCATCATCGAAGATGCGCACCACCACTTTGAGCGCGGGGTTGAGATTGCGGGCGCGGAGGGCGACGTGGAGATTGAGGCTGTCGTTTTGGGTACAGACGACGATGGCCCGCGCCCTGGCTACATTCGCCCCTTCCAGGGCTTCGTCGCGCTGGGCGTCGTCGTGGATGACGGGGATGCCGGACTTATGTGCCTGTGTGATCAGGTTGGCCTTCGGGTTTAGCTCAATGACCACCATCTCTTGCTCCTGCGCCTGCAGGGCACGCATGACGCGAAAGCCGAGGTGGCCGAGGCCGACCAGAACGATGTGATTTTGAAATGTAGAAGCAACAGCCATTTGCCACTCCTTTCCTCGCGCCCGCCGATTGAAGAACAGCACGCCGAAGTCGGCGAGCCCCTGGGCGAGGATACCAATGCCGATGATCGGCATCAAAAAGTAGAAGATTTCCAAATACCACACACCGGGAAAGTCGCCGGGGGGTTGGAGGAAGGTCAGGGTGAGGACAGTGTAGATGCCTTCGATGGGATTGACCAGTGGATCACCGGCCAGTTGGGAGAGCCGGTAGTAGAGTAGCCCCCCACCAACCATGACCAGGATGAAGATAAACAGCGGCCAACCAAATTGGCGTAGCAACAGCAGCGTATCGCGCCAACTGGCGCGGAGGTTGCGTTTCAATTCACGGCCGCTTCGTCGTTGCATCGGCTAATTTTATCATGCAAATGATTATGGTCAGTAGTTGTGTTTTGCATGGGTTTTGCATCGAATAAACGCGAATTTCCGCGAAAAAATTCGTGTTAATTCGATGCTTACGCATTTTGACACGAATTAGCGCAAATTTTGCGACCGAATAACACGAATTTTTGCCTTCTAATTTCGTGAAATTCGTGTTATTCGTGTCGAAAAATAAATCCTGTATATTAATAAGAAAGCGGCGGCCGCCCCTATTATCCTCGTTGCAAGAGCGTCTGTAGGGGGCGCGGCAGGGGGTGTTTGGTCTGCTTATTGAGCCAGAGAAGGGAGTCGGCCGTCCCATCTTCTTCGCCAGGCTCACCCGCGTTCCGCACCAGCACCCCACTCAGACGCAGATAATACTTGAAAAAATCGGAGGAATTGACAAAGCCATAGCGAGCAAACAAACCCGCTTCTTTACGCTCGGCCCGCACTCTAAGCTGTGCCATCGCCTGCTGGATGTCCAGGACACGGAAAAAGTCGCTGTCCATCATCACCAGCAGCAGATTGATCATCCCCGGCCGCATCTGGCCGAGTTTGTCACAGACGCTGTCGGTCAATCGGCCGCCAACCTGTTCCGGCTCCAGAGTGAGTGCGGGTTCGTTTGCGGTTGTCGGGGTCGGCCGTTCCCCTTCCCGCAAACCAATCCGTGTCACTTCCACATTAAAGGTGAAAGACTTAAAGGTTACGGCAAAGTCAGGGGCGCGGCTCTTTTCGCTGCTATATGGTTCATAGGCAACGGTGAAGCGTTTTTCCTGGAGCAGCCAAAAAGCAGCTGCCAGCTCCGCCTCCAGGTCTTTGATGCTGGCGTCGCTCTGGGTGGTTCTGATTTTCTTGCGAATCTTGTCGCGGTAAGTGGTGGCAAACGCTCTGAAGCGTGGCGATAAGTCGATCCAGCGGCTCATTGACGAGGCTAACAGGTGGGTATCGGCCTTCTCGTCAAACAGATAGCCCAACAATTGCTCATTCATGTCGCTAAATGTGCCACAACCAGGCCAAAAAAACAAAACGGCCGAAAACCACCAAACCATCAACAAGTGATAACAGAGTGACTTCCGTTTGTATCTGTCAATCGGCCGCATTGCAGCGATAATATTGGCATGTCAGATGATAACATCTCTGGCAAAGCTACTGTAGCGCGGTTTGCTAAGCCGGAGAGTGCGGATTGGCAACCACCAAGAATGAAAATCTCATGCGAAGAACGCTAAGACGCAAAGTATAAAAGCTTGGCGATCTTTGCGCCTATGCGTGAGCTATTTTTGAAGGAGCATGGATGAGTACCGAAGCAATTTTCAACTATCGCAAAGTGAACGACCAACTTATTACAGGCGGCCAGCCGGATGAAGCGCAGCTAGAGGCGGCCGCCGAAGAAGGGTATCAGGTGGTGATTAACCTGGCCCCCACGAACCGCAACTCATTGCCAGATGAAGCGGAACTGGTGCGCTCACTGGGCATGACCTATCATTACATTCCAGTAGATTGGAACAATCCGCAAGCAAGCGATTTTGCGGAGTTTGAGCGCGTCATGCAAGACCTGTCGAACGAAAAAACGCTCATCCACTGCGCCGCCAACTTTCGCGTGACCGCGTTCTACTCGCTCTATGCCCTCAAGCACCTGGGCTGGAACGAAGCCCAAGCCGACGAGTTTAGAGCTTCGATCTGGGAGGGAAGTGATTATCCAGTGTGGGAGGAATTTATCGGCCAAATGAAAGCACAACTCAGTTAAGAAAAATTTGGAATTAGGTATTTTGACACGAATGACACGAATTTCACGAAAATAAAGGACAAAATTCGTCACTATATTTGCGCTTTCAGAGGGGACGCTGATTTTCGCGGATAAAACGCAGAATCATGCCGATCCTTTCTAAAAATCAGCGTAATATCAGCGATTATCTTTATTCCATCTTTCGCCATTATGAAAACTGCAAAGACAGTGTTCGTGTAATTCGTGTAATTCGTGTCGGAAAATCTGTGTCTGTATTATTTGTCTACTTCTCTCTCCGGGCGTAAAATCAGCAAGACGAACCGACATAGTATCACCCAGCACAGCAAACGACATGCCTGCAGCGTGTCTTTTTTTATGGGTTAGGGTGCCGGACGCCAAATTCAATCAAATATAAACGAATAAACATAGAGATAACTACCATGATTCAAGATTGGGTAGCCATGTATCGGCGCGAGTTCACTGGCTACGACAAAACCAAATTACAAAAAGATATACTCGCCGGTGTTACGGTAGCGGCCGTTTCCCTGCCACTCGCTCTGGCTTTTGGTGTGGCTTCGGGGGCGGATGCGGCGGCGGGACTAGTTACGGCCGTTCTCGCCGGTATCATCATCGGCTTCCTCGGTGGCGCACCTTACCAGATTTCAGGCCCTACAGGGGCGATGTCGGCCGTATTGATCGTCCTTGCCAGCCGTTACGGCCTCCAGGGAATGTGGGTGGCTGGGGCGATGGCCGGAATCCTGCTCATCCTCTTGGGTGTCTTTCGCCTGGGGCGCGTTGTCGCGCTGATCCCTGGCCCCGTCATCTCCGGCTTTACCAGCGGCATCGCCATCATCATCGCCCTCGGCCAGATCGATAACTTTCTGGGCATCCACACCCCTGCCTCGGAAAGCGTCATCGAAAAGCTACGTTATTATTTGGAACATGGCGTAACGCCTGTCAGTGAAGCGATCATTGTCGCCCTGCTGGTCATGGTAACGATGATCCTCTGGCCGCGCTTCAAGTGGGGGCAACGCATTCCCGGCTCCCTCGTTGGCATCATCCTGGCTACCCTGCTAGTGATGTTTGCCGGCTGGGATGTGCCGATCATCGGTTCCATTCCGCGTACCATCTTGCTCGACGAGCGCCTGACCTTCAGCCAAATTCCCTGGTCAGATTTTAGAGATTTAATCATCCCTGCCATGTCTATCGCGGCACTGGGGGCGATTGAAAGCCTGCTCTGCGGCGCGGTGGCGGGCAACATGACCGGGATTCGCCTCAACAACAACATCGAATTAATCGCCCAAGGTATTGGTAATGTGGTCATTCCCCTCTTTGGTGGCGTCCCGGCGACGGCCGCCATCGCCCGTACCAGCGTCAACATCAAAAGCGGCGGGGTCACGCGCCTGGTTCCCATTTTGCACGGCGTGGCTTTGTTGCTGGCTGCCCTGCTCCTGGCCGGGATCATCGGCCGTGTTCCCCTGGCTGCGCTTGCCGGGGTGCTGCTAGTCACTGCCTGGCGCATGAATGAGTGGCACACCATTCGCTTTTACTTCAGCCACCGTCTCAAACACGCGATCATCGCTTTTCTGATCACCCTCGTCGCTACCGTCGTTCTCGACTTGACCCAAGCGATCCTGATCGGTTTTGGCATCAGCACGCTGATCTTTATGGCGCAAATGAGCGAACTACAGATCAGCCGCAAGCCGGTGGAAGTGCAGCGGCTGAACAATCTAGGCGAGCACTTTGTTCATCCTGGTCATGATGTCGCCGTTTACTATCTGAGCGGGCCACTCTTTTTTGCGGCCGCCCGCCGTCTGATTGAGTTTGTGGAAAGCCACGACCCGTCCGGTACAACCCTGATCCTCTCCATCCGTGGCGTCCCGCTTATTGACGCTACCGGCGTTGAAGTCCTGCGCGAACTCCTGCACCGCCAACGGCAAGGGGAAGGGGACCTCATTCTGACTTCGATGGATGAGCGCGTGCGCGTGTTGTTAGAAAGGGCAGGGGTGCTGGCGGAACTGGGAGAAGACCATGTATTCTGGAGCGCGGATAAGGCCATCGCCGCCCTGGGAACGGCCGCTGCCCGGAATGGAGAAACGGCCGTAAGCCCGGAACTGCCGATCATGGAGGCGTTGATCCGCGCCCCCTTTGCCGAAAAGATGGAACAAGCGGACGACTAACTTCCCACTCAATAAACTTCCAGCCGGATAGTCACTTCGTCCCCTTCCGCCAGCTTTTCCGCTTTGCGGACACTTACTTTCAGCGGAACAATGTAAGAGTCGTCTTTGGGCCACAGGGCAGTCTTCCACCTTGTTTTGCCAATCTGAACCGTTACCGGGATCATCCCCCAGCCATAAGTCACGGCTCCCGATACCGAATGCAGCAGGTCAGCCTCTTGCGGCGGAACCGTCACAAAGTACCAGGGGGCAGGGCCTTTCCAAAACCAAATCTTACCGTTGAATTCGAGGTTCATCTGCTTTCCGAATATTGGGAGTACGCCTTTCTACTTTGCCGACGAATAACACGATTTTTGCCATCCGTTTTCGTGCAATTCGTGTTATTCGTGTCAAAAATGCGATAAAGTAAAAAAAGACCTGATTGTATTCAAACCAGGTCTTTTTATCAGTAAAACGACGTCGTTGCAAGTTGTCTGATGGAGCGTCGCTTAGCCAGGGGTTGCCAGCTTGAGACCGATGATACCGGCAACGATGAGTGCGATGCTAAGCACGCGGGTCAGGTTTACCGGTTCTCCAAACAAGATGATGCCGAGAATGACGGTCCCGACAGAGCCTACGCCTACCCAAATGCTATAAGCCGTGCCAACGGGCAGGTCTTTCATGGCAACGCCCAATAATCCAACACTGACGGCCATTGATGCGATTGTCCAAAGGGTAGGCCAGAGTCGGGTGAAGCCTTCTGTATATTTCAAACCAATTGCCCAGCCGACCTCAAACAGTCCTGCAAGAACAAGAATAACCCATGCCATATTGCTTTTTCCTTACTGATTCTTGGGGTCGTCCCCGGTTGATAATGGAAGAATGAGGTCGTCCTCAATCGCTACAAGTTTACTGTCTACGCTTAGAGAATTCTAGCGGATTTACATACTGCTCATCAGGACAGGTAATTAGTGCAGGACTAGCTCAGTTATGTTGGATTGCGGCCGAAACTGGTACCGATAACAATGAGCACCTGAATCCGCAGACCGATTTTGTTTTGTTAAAAAGCTTTTTGCAGTTACCTTATTGCATTATTTTAGAAGTGACCCAACTGTCATTCCGAGCATAGTCTTCGGAGCGAGGAATCCCAGCAATTCACTGGTCAATGCAGTCGCCAGGGATTCCTCGCTCCGCTCGGAATGACGGATGAGCAAATAACTTTTGAAACAGTGCGCTTGTACAGTCCACATTTCTTCCTGAGAATAGCTGTTTGATTATAGGGAAATCGGGCGATGATACTTCCACCATTAAATGTTCTAACGGTTGTTCTAGCTGCACTGCCAATCTTGGTTGTCCTCTATCTGATGGTCGGCCGTCGTTGGGAGGGGAGCCGGGCGGGTTTGGCCGGTTGGGGCGCGGCCGTCCTGGTCAGTGTGGTCTATTTTGGGGCGGGCGGCCTGCTCTTGCTGGTCGCCTGGGGTAAGGCCGTCCTGCTGGCGATATTTGTGCTCTATATCATCTGGATGGCCTTATTGCTCTATCATGTGGTCAATGATGCGGGGGTGATTGGCGCGATCGGCCGCGAGTTGCCAGGTGTTGCCAGCGACAAACCGGCCCAGGCGTTACTGGTCGCCTGGGTCTTTGCCTCTTTCTTGCAAGGAGCGACCGGCTTTGGCGTCCCGGCGGCCGTCGTCGCCCCACTGTTGGTTGGACTGGGGTTTGCCCCAACAGCAGCAGTGGTGGCTGCGCTAGTTGGTCACGCCTGGGCAGTGACATTTGGTTCGCTGGGTTCCTCGTTCATCTCCCTGGTAGCGGCGACAGGTGTACCAGGGGCGTTACTGGCCGCGCCATCGGCTACATTGTTAGGCATCTGCGGCTTTTTTTGCGGCCTGGTTGTGCTGTGGATAACGGGGGGAACGGCCGCTATACGGCAACGGGGGTTGTTTTTAATCATTCTCGCCGTGGTGATGGGCGTAGTGCAATGGGCACTGGCGACCGTTGGCCTGTGGACATTAGCCTCGGTTGGTGGTGGGTTGGCCGGGTTGCTCGTAGCCATTCCCTTGTTGGCACGGGGCGGCGTTGGCTTGCGGGTGCGGCCGTTGCTGGAAGCGTTTTTCCCCTATGCCGTCTTGATTGTTGTGATTGTGGTCGGCCAGTTGCTGTTGTTGGATTTTCTCGATACGGTCGAGATCGCCCCCACCTTCCCGGCGGTAGCGACCAGCATAGGATGGGAGACAGCGGCAGAACAAGGGCGTTCAATCAGCGTCTTTGGACATGCTGGCGCGTTGTTGCTTTATACGAGCCTGCTTGTCTTTGTCTGGTATAAGCGGCGCGGTCCCCTGGCGCCGAAGTCGGCCGCTGAATATAACGGCCGTTCCATCCTGCAAAAGACATGGCGCGGCTCGATTAAGCCCACCATCGGCATCTATAGTCTGGTGGCGATGGCGCTGACCATGCAACATGCGGGGATGACCCAAGTGCTGGCGTTGGTGCTGAGCGCCAACACCGGTTCCTTATTCCCTTTTCTCAGCCCGTTCATCGGGGCGCTTGGGGCGTTTATGACCGGCAGCAACACCAACAGCAATGTTGTCTTCGGCCAGCTTCAACAACAGACTGCGTTGGCCTTGGGGCGGTCGGTGGCGATTATCCTTGCCGCGCAAACGGCCGGGGGCGCGATCGGCAGCAGCTTTGCGCCGGCGAAGGTGATCGTCGGCAGCAGCACGGTTCCCGGCGCAAACGAGGGAAGCGTATTGCGTTATGCTTTGTTGTCTGGGTTAGCGATCTTAGGCATCATTGGCCTCATCGCCCTTGTCCTTAGCTAATGTTTAGCTACCTAACATGGTTGTGTCCCTTTCGCGCAATACACAGGAGACCAATAACAAAACAGCCTGGCTATAAAGCCAGGCTGTTATTTACTAAAAAACTATCAACTGCTAGTTGTTAGACCGTTACCTCGACAGCAACCTGCGGCCGAAACTTATACCCATACACAATCATCCCTTCCGGCCCATCGGTGCGCAGCTTGCGCGTGACCATTTCGACGGGCATCCCGATCTGGATACTGTCCTTGTCTACGTCGGTCAGTTGTGCGGTGACCAATGGCCCTTCCTCCAGCTTGACCAGCGCCACCGTATACGGCGCGTTGTGTTCAAAGCCAGCAGGGGGATCGTAAATGGTGGTAAAAGAGTAGACCTCACCCAGGCCGGTGAAGGTATAGAGTTCTTGTGCCGGTGCTTCGCATTCCAAACAGACGTCACGCGGCGGGAAGAGCTTCACCCCACAGTTATCGCAGGTTTCGCCGACCAGTCCGTAGCGTTGCTGGTTGAGTCGCCAATGACGTGATACTTGCATTTCCTCTCGTCCTCCGCAAAGTACCTTGTCCGGTACTTTGGTCTTGATAAGCTAAGATTCTACTTGTCTAGCCCCACCAAATGGCGGAACAACAAACTTAATTATGCACGGATAGACTTCCATTCCCTGCCAACGGCCGAAAAAGGACTGTCAAAAACTATCAAAACGGGGTATTGAGAGGAAAAACCACGGATTCTTACGGATAGAACGGATCTTCACGGATTTTTCTATCCGTGTTTATCCGTCCGATCCGTGTTAATCCGTGGTCCAGTTTAAGAATCAGAGGAGTCCGGCGTTGCCGTAGGTTCTACTTCGGCTTCCGGTGTCGGGGTGTTGCGCCCTTCACGTGTCGGCCGCCGGGTGGGGTTCGGATCGCTATCACCCGGCTCCTCCGTCGCTGTTGGTTCCGTGGTTGGCGATGGGGTAGCGGTCGGCTGGTTGGTTGCCGTGGCCGTTGGGGTTTGCGTAGGCGTCGGTGTCTCCGTCGGCGTAGCGGTTGGCGTCGGTGTTGGCGCAAGATAGTTGAGCGTTACCCGCGCTTCCATCGTCACCGGATCCGCCTCGGCCGTATAGGGATTGTCCGGCCCAAAGATAACGACACGAATCGTCACCGGCCCCGATTCATTCAACCCTGGCGTCTCCCACACGGCGAGGCGTTCATTTTCCACCGCCTCCGGCCGTCGCTCCTGGATCAGCCCCCAACCGCCGGGATTCTGCCCCAGGCCATATTCCACCTGGTAGCCGCCAAAGTTTGGCCCTCGCGCTGTGCCGCGAATGCCGATTTGTTCGGTCAACTCTTCGCCGGGCGTCGGCTGGTTGATCTCCACACGCGGCCGCGGCGTATTCGCATCACAAGATTGCGTTGGCGGCAGGCTCAACGGCAGGCTGATGCCCCGTTGCGCCGCCCAGAACTGGCCGCCGGCCGTTGTCTCCAGCCAACGCCGCGCTCCCTCTTGTTCACGGGCCAGCACCTCCTCACGGCCGCTGACCAGGGGATTAAAGAAGAACGCCTCATAAACCGCTTCCTGGCACGCTTCATTTGCGCGAAGGTTCGTCCACAAGTCCACCCGCACCCGCTGGCGAAAGTCGAGATCGCTTTCCAGCGGCAACTGGTCACCGGCAAACAGTTCCATCATGCGCTGGCTGCAAGAGTCGCTGGGGCGCGTGCCAGAGTCGGCGCAAATTTCCAACTCGACAATCCCCGGCGGCCGCACAAAGGTCAACGGCTGCTGCCCGGCCAGATATTGGCTCATAAACTGGTTCCAGATCGGCGAGGCGACGCGCGACCCCGACCGCCCTTCGCCAATTGGCTGGTTGTTGGTGTTGCCCACCCAGACGGCCGTGACCACCTGCGGTGCGTAGCCAATCGTCCAGCCATCACGCACATCAAAGCGGTCTGTGCCGGAGGTCCCCGTCTTGGCCGCTACCGTTTGGCCGGGGATGACCAGCGGATTGTCCACGCCAAACTCCGGCTGGCGGGCGTTGTTGTCCGCCAGGATATGGGTCAGCAGATAAGCATGTTCCGGCCGCACCACCTGTCCCTGGTCGGGGGCGACGGGTTGCTGCTCGAACAACACCTCGCCCGTCCGGTTTTCAATGCGCTGGATGGCAAAGGGTTCGGCGTAGCGACCCTGGTTGGCGAGGATGCTATACGCCCCGGCCATTTCCAATGCGCTGACTTCCCCACCGCCGAGCGCCAGCGCCAGACCATAGTTGCGCGGCTGGCCCACTTCGGCACAGCCATCATCTTGCAAGGAAGTCAGCCCCAGTTGCTGCATCCGGGTGATGAAGGGACAAACGCCCACATACTCTAAGGCCTTTACCGCCGGGATGTTGTAGGAGTTGCCCAGCGACGGCCGCAAACGCAACGGGCCATGAAACTCATCGTCATAGTTCTTGGGGACGTAAGGGGGATTCGCGCCATTGGGAAACTCCGTTGGCACATCCCAAATCAATGTCGCCGGTGTCCACCCCTGCTCCATTGCTGCCAGATAGACAAAGGGCTTGATCGCCGAACCCGGCTGGCGTGGTGCCAGCGCCATGTTCACCTGCCCGCTAATCGCCTCGCTGGAAAAGTCAACGCTGCCGACGAGCGCCAAAATCTCGCCCGTCTCCGGCTGTAGGACAACCATCGCCGCATTGTTAGCCCCTTCGGCCGCCAGCGAATCCCGATGGGCGACCACCGCCTCTTCCGCCAGCCGTTGTGCGTCGGGATCGAGCGTCGTCTGGATGCTCAACCCGCCGCGATAGATGGACTGCGCCCCCAGCAACGCTTCCGCCTGTTGCAAGACGGTAAAGGTGAAATGGGGAGAGCGGATCGTGACCGGTTGCGGCGTTAGCGTGTAGATAACAGCGGCCGTTTCATCCAACGCCGCCTGCGCTTCTGCCAGGGTCACATACCCTTCGGCGACCATCAGGCTCAACACCTCACGCTGGCGGCCGAGCGCCTTTTCCGGCGCGATATAGGGGTCCCACAACGCCGGGGCCTGGGGTAGACCGGCCAGCAGGGAGGCTTCGGCCAGGTTCAGATCGGCGGCCGATTTATTAAAGTAGCTTTGTGACGCCGCTTCAATGCCATAGGCGAGATTGCCATAGTAAATCTCGTTCAGATAGAGTTCAAGGATTTCATTTTTCTCGTAGGTACGGGTGATTTCCGCGGCAAGCACGATCTCGCGTACCTTACGCCGGAAGCTGATTTCGGTGCGCTCATCTTCCTCCAGGAGAACGGCGCGGACCAACTGCTGGGTAATGGTACTCGCCCCACCACCGGAGTTAAACTCCCGATCTTGCGCTGCCTCCAGGACGGCGCGGGTAATCGCAATCGGGTCGAAGCCAGGATTCTCATAAAAACGGGAATCTTCAGTGGCGATGGTCGCCTGGACCAGCACCGGCGCGATCTCATCCAGAGTGACATAGGTGCGATTGCCGGTTGTGGGATCGGCCAAAGCATACAGCAGCCCGCCATTGCGATCATAAATCCGTGCTGTTTCAAAGGCGCTGGCGTTGGCGCGAAGCTGGCCGGGATTGGGTAGATCGCTGGCGATGACGGTATAGCCAATCGCCGCGGCCGAAGCGGCCAGGATGAGCGAAACCAGCCCGGTGACAAAAGCAACCAGCATAAAGCGCGTAAACCAGCTTCCGCGACTGCGTCGCGAAGAGGGTCGATCAGCGGCGGGCGTCGCTGGCCGCGCCACCATTGCCGGTTGTGCCGCCGGACGAGGGGCTTCACGTACTGGCGCAGAACGAGGAGCGGCCGCCTGAGCTGTGCGCCGGGTGGGTTGATTGGCCGGTTGTGGCCGTTGGGCTGGTTGCCGAGCGGCCGGGCGCGCCGTTCGTTGTGCTGGTGGCTCCTGCCACCGGACAGTGGGGTTATCCTCTTCCGCCGGTCGAACAGGGGGAATGGGACGGCCGGTTGGTGGTTGGGTTGGTGGGCGCGGGGCATCGCGCTGCGGAACGTCGCGTTGTGGAATGCGCGAACGGGGCGCGGGCTGCGTCGCGCCAGGGAAGGCCACACGCGGCTGCACCTTGGTTGCATCAGGATCGCGCATTGGCGGCCGTGCTTCATTCGGCCGCAACTGTTCCGGCGTCAGCGGCAGACCGGCACGTGGCGGCCGTGGGGCCGGTCTGGCGGTGGTCGCATCACGTGGCACGGTGGCCGTTGGGCCATCGGCCGTCGCTTCTTCATCCTCGCGAGGGCTTTCCGGTGTCAGCGGTGGCAACTCGGCCGGGCGTTGGACGGTTTGGGTGACGTCGTTGTCATCAACAACGGGGGGCTGGGCTGCCGGTGTCTCCTCTTCGTCCGCGGCGTGAGCCTCCATCAATTCAAACAGCGAGATCGTCTCCGGCTTCTTCGGCGACTCCTTCCGCTGCTCTTTCTTTTCTGATTTGTTCTGATCTACTTCTTTCGTCATACGTTTTCGCGTGACGCAGCTACCATTTCACCTAAATTTGCCGCACGCCAACCACGCCGACTTATCCCGCTACGTCGCTACTGTTGTAACGCCCTGGAGGCGGCGTTCGTTCCGCCCACCACACCAGACGTTGGCTACCCGTCACTCTACCGTCGCTTTTGCGTAGGGTTTGGCCGTACCGCGGGTTGCTAACCCGCACGCCACTATCAAGTGCCATTACCCCACGCGGAGGATCACGGCCGCATTATGACATTATAGCACTAAATGGAGTTGTAGCGCGGGTTGGCAACCCGCAAGCCTCCGGTTTAGCAAACCGGGCTACCCCTTGCTCTTAATCAGCATCACCCAATTCCCGCGCTGCACCGCTTTGGCCTCCTGGTTGACGACGCTGTACTTCATCATCACATTGCCGCCATTCAATCGCGGGAAATGCTTCTTGTCCGTCACTTCAATCTCCACATGGATCGTATCGCCGATAAAGATCGGCAGGCTGAACTTACAATCCATCTCGCGAAAGGCCAGCACCGTCCCCTCGATGAATCCCGCTTGTACCGCCAGACCGGTGGCAATCGATTGCACCAATAAGCCATGCGCCACTCGCCGGCCGAAGGTGTCTTGCGCGGCATAGACCTCGTTCGTATGAATTTGGTTGTAATCCCCCGATAAACCGGCGAAGTTGACGATGTCCGTTTCTGTAATCGTCCGCGCGGCCGTGCGCAAAGCCAGACCGATCTCAAACTCCTCAAAAAAATAGCCACGAGGCTGGTAGGTTGCCGAATTGCTCATAAATGGTTCCTTTAATGGTTACGCGGATGACGCAGATGCTACGCAGATGAACGCTGATTTTCTTTATTGTCTACTGCCAACTGCCTACTGCTGTACGGGCGAGGCAACCGGCAAATAGATTGCCGGTACTGACCAAGCTGCTTCTGGTTGCCTCGCCCCTACTGTCTACTCCTCCGCCGCTGCCAGCTTCTCCGCCTCATCGGCCACTATCAGCGCGTCAATAAATGGATCGAGGTCGCCGTCGAGGACGACCGGCAGATTATAGCTGCTAAAGCCGATGCGGTGGTCGGTCACACGCGATTGGGGGTAGTTATAGGTGCGGATTTTCTCGCTGCGGTCGCCGCTGCCTACCTGCGATTTACGGTCGGCCGCAATCGCCGAATCCCGCTTTTCTTGCTCAATCTCTTCCAACCGCGCCTGGATAATCGCCATGCCCAGCCGCTTATTTTGCGTCAGGCTCCGCTCCGATTGAATTTTCACTGCGATGCCGCTTGGTTTATGGACGATACGCGCGGCCGTGGCATTCTTCTGCATATGCTGGCCGCCCGGCCCGGAAGAAAAGGTCGGCGTGATCTCCAGATCCCGTTCGTCGAGCGTAATCTCCACATCAGCCACTTCCGGCATGACGGCCACTGTTGCCGCGCTGGTGTGGATGCGCCCCTGTGATTCTGTCTGCGGCACGCGCTGCACACGGTGGACGCCACTCTCGAACTTCAGCCGCGAATAGGCCCCTTTGCCACGCACCGCCAGCGTCACTTCCTTATAGCCGCCCACGCCAGTCGGGTTTTCGTCCACAATATCCACTTTCCAGTTGCGTCCTTCGGCATAGCGAGTGTACATGCGGAGGAGATCGGCCGCGAAGATACCCGCCTCATCCCCGCCCGTCCCGGCGCGAATTTCAATGAACACATTTTTATCATCACGCGGGTCCTTGGGGATCAGCAAGGTGCGCAGGCGTGCTTCCAGCGTTTCCAGGTCTTCGGATAGTGATTCGATCTCCATTTCGGCCATCGCTCGTATCTCGTTGTCCGTTTCCTGCTCATAGAGATCGCGTGCGCCTTGCAATTCCTCGCGCGTCTTACGATATTGGCGATAAGTTTCAACCAGGCTCTCTAGCTCAGCCCGTTCCTGCGCCAGCTCCGTCAGCCGCACATGATCGCCCACGATGTCCGGATCAGACATCTGGTTTTCGATCTCCTCATAGCGGTCAACGACCCTGGCGATTTTGTCAAATAGTTCAGCCATTTGCTTTATTGGTTAAGAGTTACACATCTGCATCGAATTTACGCGAATGAACGCGAATTTTGGCTTAATATTTGCGAAAACTCGCGTTATTCGTTGCTAAAATTTTTCGCTGCGTAAGTACACCGTTTCAAAAGTTGTTTGCGCATCCGTCATTCCGAGCGGAGCGAGGAATCCCTGACGATTGCGTTGACTAGTGAAATGCTAGGGATTCCTCGCTCCGAAGACTCCGCTCGGAATGACAGTTGGATTACTTTTGAAACAATGTAGTAAGTGCAGTGTTTCAAAAGTTATTTGCTCATTCGTCATTCCGAGCGGAGCGAGGAATCCCTATCAATACGGGTTAACGAAATCGCAAGGGATTCCTCGCTCCGAAGACTCCGCTCGGAATGACAGTTGTTCAAACTTTTGAAACAATGCAGTAAGTCCTATTGGTATAGTCATCTATTGATCGGATTTCTTGCTGTTGGTTTAGGCCGACAGCATCGCAACAAGTGATTTTATAATGCTTATACGCTGAGTCAAGCAAGGTGCGCCACATTTGACTTTGTTCCCAATCTGGACTATGCTTACTCGCAAGATAAAACTTTAGTATCATCTTACATACTAACTCATCAAGAGAGGCAGAGGGACCGGCCCGATGAAGCCTCGGCAACCACTCTGAGCAGTAGGTGCCAATTCCGGCAGAAACCAGCGTCAACTGGTGTTCTGAAAGATGAGGGCAAGACAATTGTTATTTCTGGCCTCTCATCATGAGAGGCTTTTTTTATATTTAGCTCACGCAAAGACGCAAAGTTCGCCAGGCATTTTACCTTTGCGCCTTTGCGTGAGCTTTAAGAACAATATGAACAGAACAGAACTGCTGAAACAACAACTCCAGGAACGCATCCTCATCCTTGATGGGGCGATGGGTTCGATGCTGCAACAGTACCAGCTTACGGAAACGGACTTTCGCGGGCAACGTTTCGCTGACTGGCCGCGTGATTTACAGGGGAACAATGACCTGCTGTGCCTGACCCAGCCGGAGATCATCCGCGCCATCCACACCGCTTATTTGGAGGCGGGAGCGGACATCATTGAGACGAATACGTTCAACGCCAACGCCATCTCCCAGGCGGATTATGGGATGGAGGCGCTGGACTATGAGATCAACCGCGCGGCCGCCCAACTGGCCGTTGCAGCACGGGACGCTTTTGAAGCGAAGGTAGGCGACGGCCGCCCCCGCTTCGTCGCCGGAGCCATCGGCCCAACCAACCGCACGCTTTCCCTCTCGCCTGATGTTAATGATCCAGGGTATCGCGCTGTGACCTTTGAGGAGATCGCGACCGCCTATGCAACGGCCGCGCGTGGTCTGGTAGATGGCGGGGCCGACATCCTGCTGGTGGAGACGGTCTTTGATACGCTGAATGCCAAGGCGGCGATCTATGGCATTTTGAACTACTTTGAGGAAGCGGGGGTGGAACGGCCGTTGATGCTCTCGGTGACCATTATAGATAATAGCGGCCGCAATCTGTCGGGGCAGACGGCCGAGGCTTTCTGGTATTCGGTGATGCACGCCAAACCGCTGATCGTCGGCCTGAACTGCTCGTTGGGGGCGGAGGCGTTCCGCGACCACCTCTATGCAATGTCACGGGTGGCGGATGTTTACACCCATATCTACCCCAATGCCGGGTTGCCCAACGAGTTCGGTGAATATGACGACACGCCGGAGTATATGCAGAAGATTTTGCGCGAATATGCAGAAGCAGGGCTGGTCAACATCGCCGGGGGGTGCTGTGGCACGACCCCAGCCCATATCAAGGCGTTTGCCGAGGCGATTGCTGGCCTGCCGCCGCGCCCAATCCCCGACGTTCCCAAACGGATGCGCCTCAGCGGGCTGGAGCCGCTGGTCATTGGGCCGGAGACGAACTTCGTCAACATCGGCGAGCGCACCAACGTCACCGGTTCGCGCCGCTTTGCCAAATTGATCCTCAATGGCGACTATGCCACTGCGTTGGATGTCGCCCGGCAGCAGGTGGAAAACGGGGCGCAGATGATTGACGTGAACATGGATGAAGGGTTGCTGGACTCAGAGGCGGCAATGGAACGCTTTTTGAAGCTGGTGGCGGCCGAACCCGACATCTCGCGCGTGCCGGTGATGATTGATTCCTCCAAGTGGAGCGTGATCGAGGCCGGGTTGAAGTGTGTGCAGGGCAAGGGGGTCATCAACTCAATTAGCATGAAGGAGGGCGAGGAGGAGTTTATTCGCCACGCGCAATTGGCGCGGCGTTATGGCGCGGCGGTGATCGTGATGGCCTTTGACGAACAGGGACAGGCGGACACGATTGAGCGCAAGGTAGACATCTGCACCCATGCCTATAAGATTTTAACTGAGCAAGTCGGCTTCCCGCCACAAGACATCATCTTCGACCCCAATATCTTTGCCGTAGCCACCGGCATTGAGGAACACAACGCCTATGGCATTAACTACATTGAGGCGGTGCGGCAAATTAAGCAGCGGCTACCCCACGCTCTAATCAGTGGCGGCGTGAGCAACGTCTCCTTCTCCTTCCGCGGCAATGAGCCGGTGCGCGAGGCGATCCACAGCGCATTCCTCTACCATGCTATCCAGGCGGGGATGGACATGGGCATTGTCAACGCCGGGCAGTTGGCGATTTATGAAGAGCTAGATCCGGAGTTACGTGAACGGGTGGAGGATGTGCTGCTCAACCGGCGGCCGGACGCCACCGAACGGTTGGTGACGTTTGCCGAAACGGTGCAGGGTGGCGGCAAGGAAAAGAAGGAAGATTTGGCCTGGCGCGAGAAGCCAGTGGCGGAACGGCTGGCCCATGCGTTGGTGCATGGGATCAGCACCTATATTGAACAGGATGTGGAGGAGGCGCGACAAGCGGCCGAACGGCCGCTGCATGTCATCGAAGGGCCGCTGATGGATGGGATGAACGTCGTCGGCGACCTCTTTGGCGCGGGGAAGATGTTCCTGCCACAGGTGGTGAAGAGTGCGCGGGTGATGAAGCAAGCCGTGGCTTACCTGACCCCCTTTATCGAGGCGGAGAAAGTGGCCGGGGATAACAGCGGCCCGGCCGGCAAGGTGCTGCTGGCGACGGTGAAGGGGGATGTCCACGACATCGGCAAGAATATCGTCGGTGTGGTGCTGGGCTGCAACAACTATGAGGTGATTGATCTGGGAGTGATGACGCCGGCGGCGAAAATCCTGGAGACAGCACGGCAAGAACAGGTGGACATCGTCGGCCTCAGTGGACTGATCACACCCTCATTGGAGGAGATGCGCCATGTGGCACGGGAGATGGAGCGCGAAGGGTTTAGCTTGCCGCTGCTGATTGGCGGGGCGACCACTTCGAAGATCCACACGGCGATCAAGATTGAGCCGGAGTACCAGCGCGGGCCAGTTGTCCATGTCCATGATGCATCGCGGGCCGTCGGCGTGGTGTCGCAGTTGTTGAGCAAGGAGCAGCGCAACAACTTCATTGAAGAGACCAAGGATGAGTACCAGAAGATTCGTACCTCGCGGGAAGGGCGGACGTCGCGGTCGCGGTTGCGGCCGCTGGCCGAAGCACGCCAGAACCGCTTGCAACTGGATTGGAGCAACTATACGCCACCTGTCCCGCGCATGATAGGGCTGAAGCTGTTTGACGACCTCGATCTGGCGGAGATCCGCAACTACATTGATTGGACGCCCTTCTTCGTGGCCTGGGAGTTGCATGGCAAGTTCCCGCGCATTCTTGATGATGTGGTGGTGGGAGCGGCCGCGCGGTCGCTCTACAACGACGCCCAGGCGATGCTCGATTGTATCATCCAGGAGAAGTGGCTGACGGCGAAGGCGGTGGTTGGATTGTTCCCGGCGAATAGTGTGGGGGATGATGTGGTTGTTTATCGAGCAGAGGAGCAGGGGAGCAGAGGAGCGGAGGAGAGTGGGAGATTAGGAGATTGGGAGACTGATAGTGGGCAGCCGCTCTCCACTCCCCACTCCTCATTAACCACTAACCACTCTCCACTCACCACTATCCACTTCCTAAGGCAGCAGATGGAGAAGCCGCCGGGTCGGCCGAATCACTCGTTGGCGGACTACATCGCGCCGCTGGACAGCGGGCTGACAGACTATATAGGCTTCTTTGCGGTGACGGCGGGGATTGGGCTGGATGAGGTGGTGCGCCGTTTTGAGGCGGCGCATGACGATTATAATGCGATCCTGGCCAAGGCGCTGGCCGACCGGCTGGCGGAGGCGCTGGCGGAGATGATGCACGAACGGGTGCGGCGGGAGTATTGGGGGTATGCGGCCGAGGAGTCGCTGGACAATGAGGCGCTGATTAAGGAAGCATACCAGGGTATTCGCCCCGCGCCGGGCTATCCCGCCTGCCCTGATCATACCGAAAAGGGGGAATTGTTCCGTGTGTTGGATGCGGAACGGCAAGCGGGGATATGCCTGACGGAGAATTATGCGATGCTGCCAACGGCGTCGGTTAGCGGTTATTACTTCTCCCATCCGCAGGCGGCGTATTTCGGAATGGGGCGCGTCGGCCGCGACCAGATAGAGGACTACGCGCGGCGGAAGGGGATGGATGTGGAGACGGCCGAGCGCTGGTTGGCTTCTAATTTGGGGTATGAACGATAAGATTTAAGCGGGACGCAGATTTTCGCTGATAGGACGCAGATGGACGCGGATTTTTTAGGTTCGGGTCCATAAGTCTTGTTTGTTCATTCAAGCCATTCCTGTAGTAGCTGAGGGAGAACCCTCCTCAGTTTCTACCGTATGAGCGGAAGTGGTTGGGCAGCAAAACCATCTTTGATACGTTGTTGGTCGAAATCGGCAATGTCGAGGTGGAGCATCTCGGCCGCCGTGAAGAAACCAGGGACGGCCCAACGGCCGTTGTCAGTGCGGCGGATCAAGAGCATCTTTTGTTTTGTTTCATCGAGGACGGTTGCTGAACAACCGATGGCTAATTGCCCAAGTCTGCCAACCCTATATCCAGTTATCAATCTTGCCATTTGCCTTCTCCGCCGTGGAAATAAAATTACTGTAAGCTTATACACGGTTGTCTGGCAGGTTGGCGCATTATGACGGCCACAAGGGACAGGAAAAACAAAGGATAAGCAGAGAAGCTGTCTATTTGGGGGAATATCAGGTGGATTTGATAGAGCGGTCGGATAGAGCTTGATCGCCCATACCACCATCATACTTGCGCCAGACGTAGATCAGGCCGAGGGTCATGATCAGACAGGCGGTGAAGATGACGATCAGACCAAGCGAGACGACGCCGACGATGAAGATGTAGTAGATCGCGCCAATCAAGCTCAGACCGTAGGCAACGAGGGAAGCGGCGACGAAGATACGTACTTGCTCCCAAGTAGTGGCGCGGAGAGACAGGAGCGCACCGGTCGTATAGCCGAGGGCGAGGCCACCGGCTTGTTGCATCACGGGGACGGCCGCTGGGTCTAAGCCAGACAGGGCGATGATCAGACTGGGGGCTAATGTGCCGAGTAGACCGGTGAGCGCGGAACTGAGCAGTTGAATGACGAACAACGCTTTCAAGTCGGAGCCGATGGGTTTGGGTTTGTTCATGATGACCTCTCTATTGAATCATTGAATCAGGATATGGTAGCTATTATTCGTAAGTGTTTGAACAACTGTCATTCCGAGCGGAGTCTTCGGAGCGAGGAATCCCTTGCGATTTCGTTGACCAGCGAATTGATAGGGATTCCTCGCTCCGCTCGGAATGACGTTGCGCTCACTTTTGAAACACTGTCGTAAGTGGGATTGGGGCATCCCATCCGGCTTACGATATAGCCTCATTGTAGGGATGGTTTGTGCCTGTTTCCAGGTCAAACGTTGTTCAATTTGTGTTCAATAAGGGAGGGTGAACGGCCGTCTGGCAGGACTGCGTTAGAAACGCACTTATAGAGCGCGGCGGGCGGCCTGGATGGCTTGATAGCCGAATTGCAGTTGTTCGCGGGTCAGTTCGGAGAGGGGGAGCCACTCGGCCGCCGGGCCGTGGCTGATTTCGACGGGCATGGTAACGGCAAGGGACGGCCGCGTCACCCCATAATACATTGCAGAGAGATGCCACGCCTGTCCGTTTTCGCCAATGCGGTACTGCTCTTCGAGGAAGACGAGTGGGCCGGTAGCGAGGGTCAGGCCGGTGAGCCGGCGCAAATGGGCGAGGAGGGCTGATTGTGGGGTTTGGTCATTGTCGAGGATGATGCCAGGAGGAAAGTAGAATTGGGTTTCAGGATGGCGCAGGAGCCAGATAGCGCCATGTTCGATGAAGAGGCCATAGGCGGCCGGACGGTAAGCCAGCTTCTCCGGGGGAACGGCAACGGCATTGCCGAGCGCATCATAGCACCAGACGGCTGTGGGGTCTTGGGAGGGGAGCATGGGGGGAGAGACTGGGAGACTGAGAGATTGGATGGCAAGGTGACAAGGTGAAGGGGTGACTGGTTACTGCCAACTGCTTACTACATACGCTTAACCGGGAATTGCCATTGGCTCGACTTCGTGCTTTAACTCTGTAATCTGGTCGGCGAGGGTGCCGAGGACGCCGTTGATGAAGCGGGGGGCGCTGTCGGAGCCATAGACTTTGGCTAATTCGACGGCTTCGTTGATGGCAACTTTAACAGGGGTTTCGTCGGTGATCAAAAATTCAAAGATAGCGATGCGGAGGATGTTGCGGTCAATGACGGCCATCTGGTCTAGCGGCCATTCGGGGGCGTAGCGGGCAATGAGCCGGTCCATGTGATCCTGGTAATCTACAACCCCATGGACAAGCCGGGCGGCAAACTCGGCGCCTGCACGTTCAATTGGATTCGCCTCCAACCGTCGTTCCAATACCTCGTCCGGCGGATGGTCGGCGATATCAAATTCGTATAAGGTTTCTAAGGTAGCACGGCGAGCGTGACGCCTGGTTTTCATAAGCGACCTTGCAAACGACCTGCCGGAGAGGAATTAAACGGTTTCTCCTTTAGCATATTGGACATCCTCAACAAACACATTGACCGCTTCGACGGGAATGCCCACCATTGTGTCCACCGCTTCTTTGACAGCTTCCTGGAGGCGGCGGCTCGTTTCCATCAAATTAACGTGCGGATCCATTATAACATAAATATTAAATCGGAGTTTGTTTTCCGACAAGTCCAAAATCACACCTTCTTGTCTGGTTCCGCGGTTAAAAAGGCGTGCAATATCGGCCGGCACGGCCGCAAACTGCGCCACACCCTCGACACGCGAAGCGGCGAGCCGGGCAATTGTTAACAATACTTCTGGTGCAACTTCAATGCGGCCGATGCTTTCTTTTACTTCGCTCATAAAAAACCCTTGAAAGGATGAAGGATGAGGGATGAAGGCTGAAAGTTTATTCCTCATCCTTACTCATAGCGCAATTCCTCCGTCAACGCGGATCACTTCGCCGGTGATATAGGAGGCGTGGTCGGAGGCGAGGAAGGCGGCGAGATGGGCCACCTCGTCCAACTCACCCCAACGGCCGAGGGGGATATGGTTGATCGTCTGTTCTTTCAGATCAGGAGAAAGATTGGCGGTGAGATCGGTCAGCACAAAGCCGGGGGCGATGGCGTTAACGGTGATCTGCCGCGAACCGAGTTCCTTAGCCAATGACTTCGTGAAACCGACGATACCCGCTTTGGAGGCGGCATAATTGGCTTGACCCGGCTGGCCGATCAGCCCGGAAACGGAGGTGATGTTGATGATGCGGCCGCCTTGCTTGCGGCGGATCATCGGCCGGGCCACCGCCTTGCAGCAGTTAAAGACGCTTTTCAGATTGGTATCAATGACCACATCCCACTGCTCTTCGCTCATCGAAAGCAGGAGGGTGTCGCGGGTAGTCCCGGCGTTGTTGACCAAAATATCTACTTGCCCATAGACATCCAGGGTGTCCTTGACCAATGCTTGCGCGGCGGCGAAATCGGCTACGTCGGCATGGATGGCAACCGCTTTGCCACCCTGATCGGTGATAGCCTGTACGACTTCGTTGGCGGCCGCTTCGCTGCTATGGTAATTGATGACGACGCTGGCTCCACCAGCAGCTAACTGTTGGGCAATAGCGCGGCCGATACCCCGCGATGCTCCGGTGACAATGGCGACTTTTCCTGCTAATAACAATTCCAATCTCCTCAGAAAATAGTTACGCGGATGACGCAGATAAAACGCTGATTACGCGGATTTATTCCTTCAAAATAACCTGTGAGCAGCAATCGTTTGTGTCTGCACACTGATTACCGATCACCGTTTACCTCAAACTTGACCCGTCGTGCCTGGCGGTTTATGCGCTTGACCAGTCCCAACAACACATCGCCGGGGCCGACTTCGACAAAGGTATCCACACCCTGTTCGCTCAGGTGTTGGATCGAGCCAGTCCAGGCGACGGGGGAGGTCAGTTGGGCATTCATTTCGGCACGAACATCGGCCTCGGTGGTCAACGGCCGCGCCGTCACATTGGCGATAATCGGAATGGTGGGGGCGCAAACGGGTGTGGCTTCAATCGCCGCGGCAAAGGCTGCGGCCGCGGGGGCCATCAGCACCGAATGGGCGGCAATGGTGATTGGTAAACGCACCACTTTCCGCGCACCGGCCGCTTCCAGTCGCTGCATCGCCACCTCCAGGGCAGCCTGGTCACCGGAGATGACGACCTGGCCGGGGCAGTTGTCGTTGGCAAGCTGGACGGGGCGGGCTGTGGCGTCGGCCGCTTCCTGGCAAATCTTGGCAACCACCTCCGCACCCAAGCCGAGGATGGCGGCCATTGCCCCCGGCTGCTGTTCTCCGGCCGCTTTCATCAACTCGCCGCGTCGCCGCACCAATTTCAGCCCGTCGGTGAAAGAGAGGCTACCGGCAGCAGCCAGCGCCGAAAATTCACCCAGGCTGTGCCCGGCAACGAAGGCTGGTGCGGGGTAGCTGTCAGCGGCCGACCAACCACGCCAACCACGCGCCTTCAGCACTTCCCAGGCGGCTAAACTGGTGACAAACAACGCCGGTTGCTGGTTGATCGTATCGGTCAGCGTTTCTTCCGGGCCTTCAAAACAGAGGCGCGAAAGGGCAAAACCGAGGCACTCGTCGGCCTGATCGTAAAGCGTGCGGGCGATTGGCTCCTGCTGATAGAGATCAGCCCCCATGCCAACAAACTGCGACCCCTGGCCGGGGAAAAGGTAAGCGGCGGTCATACACTAAAAACCTCTGAGGTCTTCGGAGACCTCAGAGGTTTAAGCTTGATTAGCAGTTTATTCTTCTTCGACGGTGATAATTTGGCGGCCGTTATATTTGCCGCAAGCAGGACAAACGCGGTGCGCTCGCTTCATCTCCCCACAATCAGGGCAGGGGACGAGATGGAACAGTTGTAATGCATCGTGTGTGCGCCGCTTGTCGCGCCGCGATTTGGAAACTTTATGCTTTGGTACAGCACCCATGACGATAAACCTCGTAAGAATTAAATAATTGTGAATGGTTAATGGTTAATTGTGAGTGAATTAGACCATCTGAGTCCACCACATACAGGCGACAAAAAATAAGCGGCTTTTCGCCGCGACATGGGATTATAGTCCAAATAAGGGTGGGCTGTCAAGAAAAATTTACTTTGTAGCACGGGTTGCCAACCCGTATTATAGCTTGCGGGTTGGCAATCCTTCGGCCGACTCAGGACAAGCTCCGCGCTAAAAAGAAACACGTTGCGGGAAGTGATTAGCTGACTACAATTTGTGCACCTATGAGCAACGACAACAACGACGAAACCTTTGGCTCCTGGCTGCGGAAACGGCGGCGCATCGTAGACATGACACAACAAGCATTGGCCGATTGTGCGGGCTGTTCGCGGATGACAATCCGCAAACTGGAATCCGATGAACGACGGCCGTCGGTGCAATTGGCCGAACTGCTGGCCGATTGTCTGGCGATCCCCGCTGAACAACGTTCGGCATTCGTCGCCTATGCCCGCCAGCCGCTGGTTGCCGTACCCGCACCGCCACCGCTGCCCACCTCCCAACCACCCACACTCCCCGTCGCTCTATCGCCCAATCTTCAATCTCCAATCTCCCAATCTCCCACTCCCTCAGTCTCTCCCCTGCCTCCACCCCCACCGCTGCGCACGCCACCGCCAACAAACCTTCCCGCACCGCTGACTACGCTCCTCGGCCGCGAAGAAGCGATTACGACGGCCGTCGACTATATCACCGGTGGAGAGGTGCGTTTGCTAACGCTGACCGGGCCAGGGGGGACGGGCAAGACGCGGCTGGCGATTGGCATCGGCCGCCATCTGTGGAAAGAGCAGCCAGAGGCATTTCCCGATGGCATTTACTTCGTTGATTTGTCGGCAGTCAGCGAACCACAGCACGTGCTTCCGGCTATTGTCGAGGTGCTTGCGCTGAAGGAAAGCGGCGGCCAATCGGTTGCGGCTTTGCTGACCAGCTTCCTGCAATCGCGCCAACTGCTGCTCATCTTGGATAACTTTGAGCAGTTGTTAGAGGGAAGTGATGTCGTGTTGGAACAACTGCAAGCAGCGGCCGAGTTGCGGATTATCGTCACCAGTCGCGCCGTGCTTCATCTCTATGGGGAGTATGAGCTACCGGTTCCGCCGTTGTCGTTGCCGGCGGCCGCCTCTGAGGAACGGCCGTCGCAATACATCCACTATGCGGCCGTGGCCCTGTTTGTGGAGCGCAGTCGCGCCGCGCGGCCGGGCTTTGAACTGACAGCGGAGAATGCAGCGACGGTTGTCGAGATTTGCACGCGCCTGGACGGGCTGCCACTGGCGATTGAACTGGCGGCGGCGCGGAGCCGGTTGTTGCCCCCGGCTGCGTTACTGGCGCAATTGCAACGCAGTCTCGACCTCACTTCATCCCAACGTTTCATTTCTGAACGGCAGCGCACACTGCGCGGGGCGATTGAGTGGAGCTATAACTTGCTGGATGAACCGTTGCAACAACTCTTCACCCGCCTGGGCGTTTTTGCCGGAGAGTTTACGGCCGAAGCAGCCAATGCGGTCATCAGCTTAACCGGCACAAGGGCGGCCGAACAGTCCGGGCAGTTTGTCTCCCTCCAGGAAAACAGCGACCTCCCCATTCTGGCCGACTTGCTGGCGTTGGCCGATCAGAGCATGGTGCAGCAATTGGAGCCACGGCCGCCAGATGTGCTGCCGCGCTTTCGCTTGCTTGTCACCTTGCGCGAATTTGCGCTGGAGCAACTGGAACAACGGGGGGAATTGCAGGCCATTCAGGCCGCTCATGCCGCTTACTATCTGGCATTAGTGAAGGCGGCCGGCAAACTGACCGGCGAGGAGCAGGTCGTCTGGTTAGAGCGGCTGGAAGCGGCGCATGATAATTTGCGAGCGGCTTTGGCCTGGGGCATGGGTGTAGACGCTGCTGCGGCGGCCGAAACGGGCTGGGTCGGCTTACAATTGGTGAGCCAGTTGGCAAACTTCTGGAAGATCCGCCGCCATCTGAGCGAAGGGCGGCGCTGGCTGGCGCAGGCATTGGCGTCTTTTCCGAATGCGCCCGCGTCTTTGCAGGCCGACGCCCACCACGCCGCCGGGTTGCTGGCCTATTATCATGAGGATTATGCAGCGGCCGAACAGTCGTTGGAAACAAGCCTGACCCTTTACCAGACCGCTGGCAACCAGGAACCGCAAATCGCCAGCGCATTCCGCATTCTTGGCCTTGCTGCCTGGCAACAGGAGCAGCTTAGCCGCGCTCGTGATTTTCTAGAACAAGCTCTGGCAATTGAGCGCAGCCTCGGCCGGGAGTATGACGCGGCTATCGTGGGCTATAATTTGGGCTTGATCGCCTGGGACCAGGGGGATTTTCAATAT
Organism: uncultured Ardenticatenaceae bacterium; assembly: GCA_964410625.1. Taxonomy (GTDB): domain Bacteria; phylum Chloroflexota; class Anaerolineae; order Promineifilales; family Promineifilaceae; genus CAYPHY01. The sequence continues at coordinate 250,624 of CAYPHY010000005.1, forward strand.
GCTACCGAACAGTTTCAAGCGAGTATGCCACAAGCGCGAGAGGCGGGCGACCGGTGGACACTGTACATCATCTTAAACGCGCTGGGGGCGATTCTGGGTGAACAGGAGCAGTACCGGGAATCGGAAAGATGGCTCGAAGAGAGCCTGGCGATTGCCCGCGAACTGGGTGACCTGGAAGGGGAAGCGATGACGCTGGGCAGCCTGGGTGATGCGCGGCTGGCGGAGGGGCGACTGGAGGAGGCGCGAAGTTGTTACGAGGCGGTGTTGGGGTTGCCTGCTGAAAGCCTGCGGCGTAATACCATTGCTTTTGCCCGCTTTGGTCTGGCGATGGTGGCGTTGTTGGCTAATGGCGACCGTGGCTTCCTCTGGGAGCAACTGTCCTACGCCCTTACCGTCTGGCGCGATTTGGGGCTAAAGCGGATGATCTTATCGGTGTTTGACGCGGCCGCGCTGCTCTTCGCCCAACAGCGGCAAGCGGATTGGGCGACGTTGGCGGTGCAATTGCTGGGGCAGGCGGAAGTCGTCCGCGAAGAAAACAAGTTCTTGCCTCGCTTGCCCTTGTTTCAACGCATATATGAGGAGTCGTTGCGCTTGGTTCGTGCCAATCTGGACGAGCAGGGTATTGACCAGGCGTGGGCCGACGGCCGTGCCTCAACCCTGGAAGAAGCGGTTGAACGGTTAATGGTGAATGGGCAGTGGTTAACGGTTAATGTCGCTCCACAACCCGTCGCCCAATCTCCGAACACACCAATAGACCAATATACCAATCTCCAATCTCCCCTCTCTCCGCGCTACACGGCCGAAACACTGCTGGCAACCGGTGGCATGGGTGAAATTTTCCTCGGCCGAGACAGCGTGACAGGTGAAACGGTGGTGGTCAAACGGTTGCGCTCCGATCTGGTGGCGAATCACCCGGAGGCAGTGGAGCGATTTATACGCGAGGGGGAATTGCTGCGCCAACTCAACCATCCCAACATTGTCAAGATGTTGGAAGCGCGAGCGGAGGACGGCCGCCAGTTGATCATCATGGAGTATGTTTCTGGTGGAACCTTACGTGATGTGATTGATGGACAAGCACCACTGCCTGCGGGGCGAGTGGTAGCGTTGGGGTTAGAAGTGGCCGACGCACTGGCCCGCGCCCACCATCTGGGCATCCTCCACCGCGACCTGAAACCGGAGAATGTGTTGTTGGCGGCCGATGGCACACCACGCCTGACTGACTTTGGTCTCGCTTATCAGCGCCAACATGCCCCACGCCTGACCGAACCGGGGGTATTGATCGGCACCGTCGCCTATATGAGTCCTGAAGCGCACCGGGGGGAAGACCTGGATGCAGCCGGGGATATTTGGTCGTTGGGGATCATTCTCTATGAAATACTCAGTGGCCGCCATCCTTTCCAACGGCCGACGCTCTCCGATACGCTGCTGGCGATCCTCAAAGAGCCGTTACCCGCCCTGACTGCGGCAGTACAGGGGAAAATCACTGTACCGTTGCTCGCTTTGCTAGAACGCATGTTGGTCAAAGAGCGGCGGGAACGATTGGGCAGTGCGCGACAGGTGGCGGCCGAGTTGGAGAAGATGCTGTAGGGACGCTGCGTTCTGCAAACGTGGAATGCAACGTTGCAAAACGCAGCGCCTCCACAACTTTATCTGGTGATAAAGGGCAGGTGCAGAGATGACGCACCGGCTGCTGGCGGCGTAGTGGTTATCGTCGGCGTCATCGTTGGGATGACCGTGCCGGTGGCGGTTGGCGTAAAGGATGCCTCGGCCGTTGGTGAGGCGGTCGCTGTAGGCGTCGGCGTTGGGGGCAAGAGGGCCGCGCCAAACTCAAATGCGCCGATGTCGCAGCGCGGGCTGCCGCTGCCGCCGTCTGTGTGCCGTTCAAAGCCGCGTTGGTCAGCCGCCAACAAGCTTCCCAATGTGTCAGCACAACCATCCACATGACCGGCGTCAATCGCCGGGCTGCCCGGAAGCAATTCGAGCGTCTCCGTTGGCCCGCCATTAATCTCCAACAAGCCAAGCATGGCCGCGATGCCGGTCTGGTTGCCCGTCGCATTGCCGCTGAGGCTGCAATCGGTGGTGGTTTCGATCAGGTTATACCCTTCGGAATTAAACGAGCCATCACAATCATCAGGTGTGTCTGGGCCGATGAAAATATTTTCCACGTTGTTGGCAAGTAGCGTATTTGCCAGATTAATCCCGGCCGAGGCGTTATAGATACCTCCGCCGCTGCCCGTGCCGTCGAAGTCCCAATCGGCATAGTTGCGGGCGATGGTCGTGTTGCGTAGATTCACCGTCCCATTGTAGGCGAAGAGACCGCCGCCATCGCGATCGGCGGAGTTACCGCTGACGGTGCTGTTGACAAACGTTACCGTGCTGCCCTGGCTGTAGACGCCGCCGCCTTCCCAAATGGTGTGGTTGCCACTAATGGTGCTATTGACGATCAGGACTGTGCTACTGTTGTTCTGGCCGTAGATGTCCAGACCACCCCCTCGGCCGTTGATCGAATCATTACCGCTAATCGTACTGTTGAGCAAGGTTAGCGTGCTATGGGCAATGGAGATACCTGCGCCGATGCAACTGCATTCATTGTCACGAACCGTGCTGTTGATTAGCGTCAGGTCGCCACCAGCATCCAAAATACCGCCGCCATAGTTGCCGGTCCAGTTGTCGCGAACGGTGACATTGGTTAATGTCAATGTGCCGTAGTTGTAGATGCCGCCACCATTTTGCACCGGCTTCCCATTGGTGATCGTCAGGTCGAAGAGCTGCACGGCCGCATTTTGATTGTACACCTGGATCACCCGGTCTTTGACCGCATCCCCACCGCCATCAACGGTTGCTCCCGCTCCCTCGATGGTCAGGTCTTCGAGGATATCGAGATCGCCGGTGTGGGCGGCCTGGTCATCGCCAGGGAGCGTCAGCACATAGGTTGCGCCGGGCTGGAGCTGGATCGTGTCTGCGCCAGGGTAGGCGTTGGCTTCCATGATGGCTGCGCGGAGGGTGCAGACGTTGTTTCCAGCGGCCGTTTCGCAGACCTCGTCGCCGGGGTTGGCGTCCGGCGCATCCACCAGGCTTTTGTTGACTTGAATCACCAGGCCAGTTGGCGTTGCTCCGGCCGATGATGGCAGATTAAAAGCAACAGCAAATAGCGCCACAACTGCCAGGATAAACAATGCCACAGCTTTATTGGTACTCATATTTTTGTCTCCTATAAATCGTTCGCCATTAAGACACAGGCGCAAAATTGGCGTGCTGTGCTGCTTCGGCTTTCCACTGTTTCCGCAGATCTTGCCAGCTCTCACAAAGGCGGTCTGTGGCGCGGGCGGCCGTTAACTCACTGTTCCCCTGCTCATCCAAGATTGGCTCGCTCATTGATTTACCTGCTGCGCCTTCAAAACCCAGCAGTTGCGCCAGAAAGCGTGCGCCTAACATCGCCCGTACATTCTCGTTCATCATTTCTACATTGGTCATCATGTTCACCTTTTTGTATTACGTTATTGACGTTATTGAATCCATTGAATCATGCTGACATTAAAGCAGAACGGCCGTTGCTCCATAAGGTCACTTGGCGATACAAAAAGTGATACAATTTGGTGGCTAGTGGCTAGTGGCTAGTGGCTAGTGGCTAGTGGTTAGTGGTTAGTGGCTAGTGGTTAGTAGTTAGTGGTATTCGGAATACTGATTACCGAGCACCGATTACCGATTACTGATTACAGAATAGCGAGGAGAAGGAGGAAGTATGGCAAAGGTTCATGCTGAGGCGGCGGCCGTGGTTGATGCCAGACCGGAGAAGGTCTATACGATTCTTGCTGACTATCAACACCATCACCCAAACATCCTGCCCAGGCAATATTTTTCTGATCTCGAGGTAGAGGAAGGGGGCGTAGGGGCGGGGACGGTCTTTCGTGTACGTACTCATGTGATGAATACACAGCGCGACTTTCGGATGAAGGTCACTGAGCCGGAGCCGGGACGAGTATTGGCGGAGACGGATATGTTGTCTGATCTGGTGACGACGTTTACGCTGAGGCCGGTGGGGAATGGGGAGCAGACGGAGGTGAGGATCGCCACCGATTGGGAATCCAGCCCTGGGCTGATGGGTTTTATTGAACGGCTGGTCACCCCCCGCACCATGCGCCAGGTCTATGAGGCGGAGTTGGCGCAACTGGCGGAGTATGTGCAAGGTCTGAGCTAACTAACTGACCGCAAGCGATACCGTTTAGCAGGAGCGTAACTTTTCAGGAGAATGATGGACGTTTACGAAGCACTCTATACGACTCGCGCCATGCGGCGGTTGAAGCCCGACCCTATTCCGTATGAGACACAGGCACGCATCCTTGATGCGGCCGTTCGCGCACCCAACATCGAGCAAGGGTGGCGATTTATTCTGGTTGATGACGCAGCGATTAAGTCCCAACTTGCTCTGCTCTACCGGCAGGGGTTTGAGCGGATGGTGGGCGGGCCGCTTGAGGAAGTCTTTGGCCCTCTATTGAAAGATGATTCACAGATGGGCCGGACGATTCGTTCCGGCGTTCATCTGGCGAATCATTTTGCGGAAGTGCCGTTGTTGCTGATTGGATTCGGCCGCACCCGCGAGGGCAGCGGCATCTATCCCGCGCTATGGAGCGCGATGCTCGCCGCCCGCGCTGAAGGCGTTGGCTCCACCTTGACCGGCATGTTGCAAAGCTTCTTTGCCAACGAGGTGTTTGAGATTCTCGGCGTGCCAAAGGAAGAAGGCTGGTATCTGCACGGCGTGGTGGTGATGGGCTACCCGACCGGCCGCTGGGGCGTTGGCACGCGGAAACCAGTCCACGAGGTCGCTGCGCGTAATAGCTGGCATGGCGATCTCGGCTTCACCGTGTCGGAACCTTTGTGGCCGAAGTAATTCGGTTCGTCGAAATAATGCGGCCGAAATCATTGGGCAACAGGCACAGGGTCATGTCAAACATCCAAAACCCTAAGCGTAACCCCGATCAAGTAGCTGTCTATCAAATCAGGGTTAAAGGCCATCTGGGTCGTGAATGGACCGGTTGGTTTGACGGACTGACGATCACGCTGGAAGACAATGGTGATATGCTTCTCTCCGGACCGGTGGTTCACCAGCGGGTAACTCGTAGTAGAATATGAAAGGGATCAAATGAAGGGGTGTTCTGTGATGAAAGCGATTGTTTATTATGAATATGGTTCGCCCGATGTTCTCAAAATGGCAGAGATTGACAAGCCAACTCCTGGAGACAACGAGGTCTTGATCAAAATCCTTGCAGCGGCCGTCAATTCTTATGATTGGCGTCTGATGAAAGCGGATCCGTTCCTGGTGCGGGTGATGGGCATGGGGTTGCTGCGACCCAAAAACCCGTTGCTCGGCGCAGACGTGGCGGGACGAGTGGAAGCGGTTGGGCGCAACGTGAAGCAGTTTCGGCCGGGTGATGAGGTATATGGCGACCTGGCTGGTCGTGGGACCGGCAGTTTTGCCGAATATGTGGCGGTTCACGAGGAGGCAGTGGCGTTGAAACCGGCCAATCTGACCTATGAAGAAGCAGCGGCCGTCCCGATGGCGGCCGTTACTGCCCTCCAGGGTCTGCGCGATAAGGGGCGGATTCGACAGGGACAACAGGTTTTGATTTATGGCGCGTCCGGTGGCGTGGGGACGTTTGCCGTGCAGATTGCCAAGGCGTTTGGGGCGGAGGTGACGGCTGTATGTAGCACTACAAAAGTGGAGATGGTGCGTTCGCTGGGCGCAGACCATGTGATTGACTACACTCAGGAGGATTTCACGCGCAACGGGCAGCAATATGACCTGATCCTGGCGGTCAATGGCTACCGTTCGCTGTCCGATTATCAGCGGGCGTTGAAACCCCAGGGAATTTATGTGATGGCCGGAGGCACCACGGCGCAACTGTTCCAGGCATTGATCTTCGGCCGCTTGCTGTCGCGGAAAGAGGGCCGGACAATGGGCGAGTTGACTGCAAAACCAAACCAAAAAGACCTGATTTTTATGAAAGAGCTGATTGAAGCGGGGAAGGTCATGCCGGTGATTGACCGCTGTTATCCGTTAAATCAGGTTCCTGAGGCGATTGCTTATGTGGGCGAGGGACATGCCAGAGGAAAAGTGGTTATTACGCCGATGCTAGAAACACAATCGGGTTAGCCAGCGCCTTGTTCCGGGCATTCATTTTTATATACCGCACATCTTAAATTTGTGTAGTAAAATCCCCTTGATTAGAGAAGCGGTGAGTAAATGACCTCCCAAAAGAGCGATAACCGGTAACAGATTACCGTTTACTACTTGCTGTGCACTCATATGGCTAACCGCTTACCATCTAAACAAGGAGATTTTCTTTTATGCCTGCACCCGTCGCCCTTCAGCTATATACCGTCCGCGATGCCCTGGCCCAAGATTTTGATGGCGTTATCCGACAGATCGCCGACATGGGCTATGATGGCGTAGAAACGGCCGGTTTTCCCGGAACCACCCCCCAAGCGGCCGCTCGCCTCTTCCAAGAGCTTGGCCTGACCGTCAGCAGTGCCCACGCCCCGTTGCCCCTCGGCGACCGCCAGGGGGAAGTGCTAGAGACCATGGCCGCCCTCGGTTGCCAGCGGCTGGTCTGCGCCTATCTCAGCCCCGATGAATATCGCAGCCTCGACCAGATCAAGCGCAACTGCGACATGCTCAACGAAGCCAACGCCGTCGCTGTTGCCAACGGTCTCTCCTTTGGCCTGCACAACCATTGGTGGGAGTTTGAACCGGTAGAAGGTCAATACCCCTATCATTTATGGCTAGAACACCTTGATCCGGCCGTCTTTTTTGAGATTGATACCTACTGGGTGAAAACGGCCGGGCTTGACCCGGCGGCCGTCGTCGCCGAGTTTGGCGACCGTGCCCCCTTGCTGCATATCAAAGATGGCCCGGCGACCAAGGAAGAGCCGATGACGGCCGTTGGCGAAGGGGTGATGGACTTCTCCGCCATCCTTCGTGCCGCCGGAGACAATCCCGAATGGCTGGTTGTCGAACTCGACCGCTGCGCCACCAACATGCTCGAAGCCGTTGCTAAAAGCTATCGTACTCTGAGAGAGTTGGCCCAATGAAATACGGCCGCGTCCCCGGTATCAACAAGCCGATCTCACGTCTGGTTCAAGGGACGGTAATGGTCCATTCGGCCGAGCTGGAGAAAAGCTTCACTTTGCTCGACGAGGTTTTCGCTCTGGGTGGCAATACCTTCGATACGGCCCATTCTTACATGCATGGGGAATCAGAACTCGCGTTGGGCAGATGGATTCAAGAACGAGGCTTACGCGAGCAGGTGGTGATCATCAGTAAAGGGGCACACCCATACTCCAACGTCCCTCGCCGCCGCGTGACGCCGTTCTATATCACGGCCGATCTCCACGATTCGCTGGCCCGTTTGCAGACAGAGTATATTGACATTTATATGCTCCATCGCGATGATCCGACTGTGCCGGTTGGCCCCATCGTCGAGGTGCTTAACGAACACCAACAGGCGGGACGAATAGGTGTGTTTGGTGGTTCCAACTGGAGCCACGAACGGGTCCGTGCAGCGAATGAGTACGCCGCTGCCCATGGGCTGGCCCCGTTTACCGTCAGCAGCCCCAACTTTAGTTTGGCCGAGCAGGTGCGGGAACCCTGGCCTGATTGTCTGTCTATTAGCGGCCGTGCCGGAGCGGCCGCTCGCGACTGGTATCGCGAACAAGGGATGCCATTGTTTACCTGGTCCAGCCTGGCCGGTGGCTTCTTCTCCGGCCGCTTCAGCCGCGACAATCTAGGCTCCTTCAGCGATTACTTCGACCAGGTGTGCATCAATGCCTATTGCCACGAAGATAACTTCCGTCGCCTGGACCGGGCGAAGGCATTGGCTGCCGAAAAAGGGCTAACCTTGCCACAAATAGCCCTGGCTTATGTCATGAGCCAGGCATTAAATATCTTCGCCATCGTCGGCTGCCACAGCGGCGCTGAATTTGCTGAGAACGTGGCCGTTGCTGGAATAGAACTGTCGGCCGAAGAAATCGCCTGGCTAGAGTTGCAATCATAAAAAAACTGTCACGCAAAGGCGCAAAGTTCGCTAAGGCTTACCCTTTACTTTGCGCCTTTGCGTTCTTTGCGTGAGCTAATTTAGGTGCTTTTGGAGAGAGTTATGGAAAAAGTGAAGGTAGGAATTATCGGCTGTGGCAACATCTTCAACCAATACATCAAAGGTTGCCGCGCCTTTGACATCCTGGAAGTTGCCGCCTGTGCCGATATTGTCCACAGCGCGGCCGAAGCGAAGGGGCAGGAACATGGCATCCCCAAAGTGCTGACCATTGAGCAACTACTTCAAGACCCGGAGATCAGCATCATCGTCAACCTGACTGTGCCGCAAGCCCACGCCGCCGTCAGCCTGGCCGCCATTGCCGCCGGGAAGCATGTCTATAGCGAGAAGCCGCTGGCGATCAACACCGAAGACGGCCGCCAAATACTGGGGGCGGCCGAAGAAAAGCGCGTCCTCGTCGGTTGCGCCCCCGATACCTTCCTCGGCGGCGGCCTGCAAACGTGCCGCAAGCTGATTGACGATGGGGCAATTGGTGAGCCGGTGGCCGCTTCCGCCTTCATGATCAGCCACGGCCCCGAATCATGGCATCCCAACCCGTCCATGTTTTACCTCAAAGGGGCCGGGCCACTGTTCGACATGGGGCCCTACTATCTAACCGCGCTGATCAGCTTCCTGGGGCCGGTACAACGGTTGGCCGCGCTGACGCGCACCAGCTTTCCTGAGCGCATCGCCACCAGCAAAGCACGCTATGGCGAACGGCTCCAGGTGGAAGTCCCCACCCACGTCACCGGCTCGCTGGAGTTTGCTAGCGGCCCGCTGGCAACGATGATCATCACCTTTGATGTCTGGTCATCTAACGTGCCGCGTATCGAAATCTATGGTTCCGAAGGGACCCTCGTGGTCCCCGACCCCAACACCTTTGGCGGCCCGGTGCGCCTGCGCCGCATGGGCGAGAGCGAATGGAGCGAGGTGCCGCTTACCCATAGCGCCGATGTCGGCCGAGGTATTGGCGTCGCCGACATGGCCCATGCCCTGCAAAGCGGCCGATCCCACCGCGCCAGCGGTGCAATGGCCTACCATGTATTGGAGTTGATGGAAGCGTTTGAGGAGTCGTCACAAGGCGGCCGTCACATCCAGATCAAAAGCCAATGCGAACGGCCGTTGCCCCTGCCCGTTGGTTTGCAAGCTGGGCAGTTAGACGCTTAAAGATGCTTGATTACATTATTTCAAAAGTAATCCAACTGTCCTTCCGAGCGGAGTCTTCGGAGCGAGGATCCCCAGCCATTCACTGGTCAACTCAATCGCCAGGGATTCCTCACTTCGCTCGGAATGACAGACAAGCAGATAACTTTTGAGACAGTGTATTGATTCTATTAAATTCCCTGGTTGTGTTGCACTGTGCAACCACATTTGGTTACAATACGGGGACGATTACATGAGAGGTCTTGCGATGGCAACTTTACATGTGCGAAACGTCCCCGATGAATTATATGACCGGCTCAGGCAACAAGCAGAAGACAAAAATCGTTCTCTAAGTGCTGAAGTTATCATGTTACTGGATTCAGCAATGGAGACAAATCGTCAAAAGCAGGTTGACTTATTAGATCGTATTCGTAGACGCCGTTTCTTTCGCCCATCGGCCGTTAACGCACCGGATAGTACCACTCTTTTGCGTCAGGATAGGGGCCGATGAGTGGCGATTGTGTGGTAGATGCCAGTGTGGCGATTAAGTTGTTTGTTGTCGAAGAAGATTCAGACAAAGCAACTCGGCTTTTTGAGCGACTTACGGAAGAGCAACCTGCACGTTTCTACGTTCCCGATCTTTTCTATGTTGAGTGTGCCAACATCCTCTGGAAGTATGTGCGCCGCTTTGGTTACGAGGCCGATTCTGCACGGCAAGACATAACTGATTTGGCAGCGTTCGATTTGGTCATTGTATCAACGGCCGATCTTCTGGAGACAGCCTTAAATATTGCCTTAACCTACGCTACAACCGCCTACGATGGGTGCTATGTTGCCCTGGCACAACAATTGCGTCTACCGCTTATTACGGCCGATGCACCACTAGCACGTAAAATGAGAGACAGCGATGTTATCGTTCAAATTCTCGCTGAAGTAGAGCTATAGTAGCAGAGATCACCGCGAATAAGATGCTTCCACCGCCCGCATCTCTTCCCCATCTGGCGTAATATTATCCATGAGGATTTCAAACGAGCCGTCACCTGGTTTGAGGATGGTGCGCCAACCCCAGTCGGGGCCAGGCGGGGCGGAGTAGTAAGTCATGGCGGTAAGCGTTCCTCCGTCATCAACCTTCCCCTCGCTGGTCATGATCCGGCCGCCCGTATGCCACGAGTCCACCCAGACAATCTTGATGCCGTCTTCGTCATCTGCACGGCCGAACAACATCAACCCTTCCTGCGGGTCTCCCTCGTAATCCCAGTCGTATTCGACCTTGACGAACTGCCCCTTCGCCACCAAAGCCACCGAAGCGGCCGAATTCGATTCCCGCACCGGATCACCGGGCATGAAGTATAAATCATTCTGCCCTGTCCACTGTCCAACCAACCCTTCCCAACGTTGCAAATTACTCATGGATGTTTTTTCCTTCTAGAGCGCTTGCCGCCCTTCCAACGCACGGCCGAGCGTGATCTCGTCCGTGTATTCCAGATCGCCGCCCACCGGCAGGCCACGGGCCAGCCGCGTCAGGCGCAGGTTTTGGTCCGCCAGCCGCCGTTGCAAATAGAGCGAGGTGGATTCACCCTCCAGTGTCGGATTGGTTGCCAGGATGATCTCCTGAAAGTTGCCCCGGCTGACGCGCTGCACCAATTCATTGATCTTCAAATCTTCCGGCCCAATCCCTTCCACCGGCGAGATGGCGCCATGCAAGACATGGTAACGGCCGTTAAACGCCCGCGCCCGTTCAATCGCCAACACATCCAGCGGCTCTTCCACCACACAGAGCAGATGTGGATCGCGCGTTTCATCGAGGCAAATCAGGCAGGGGTCTTCTTCGGTGATGTTATAACAGACCGAGCAAAGCTGGGTACGCTCTTTTAGCTCTTGCAAGGCGGCCGCCAGATCAGTGGCTTGGCTGTCGCCGCCACGCAGCAAGTAAAACGTCAGCCGGGAAGCCGACTTCGGGCCGATTCCTGGCAGACGCGCAAACTCATCAATCAGCCGTTGTACCGGCCGGGGAAGTACGTGTTGTGCCACAGTTTATCCTAGTCCCAGGCCACCCAACAGCCCATCCATGCCGCCGATGCCGCCGGTGATCGACTCCATCCGTTCGGCGGCCATCGTCTGCGACTGTTCAATGGCGGCATTGACGGCCGAGACGATCAAATCTTGCAGCAACTCGCGCTCCTCCGGGTCCATCAGCTCCGGGTTGATTACCACCTCGCGCACCCGCTGGTGGCCGGTGATCGTCACGCTGACCGCGCCACCTCCGGCAGTTACCGTCACTGTTTCGTTTTCCAATGCGGTTTGTGCGGCCGCCATCTCCGTCTGCATCTGCTGCACCTGTGACAACAAATTATCCGGCCCACCCATTGATTTACGTTTTGGCTTTCCTCGAAATCCTCTCTTTGTCATGTTTGCTACTCCTCAAAAATCGTTACGCAGATAACGCGGATTCTTAATCTCCAATCTCTAATCTCTCAGTCTCCTAATCTCCAATCTCATTCAGTCCGTACTACCCCCCCCAACTCCTCCGCCAGCGCATCAAACTCCTCGCGGGCGATGGGGACAGCGTATTCGCTAGTGACAACCAGACGGATGGTGCAGGGGACGCCGGTCAGTTCCCGGTAAGCTTCCGTCACGGCCCGTGCCGCTCCTTCCATTTTATCAAATTTACTCTTAAAGATCGGGTAATCAAAGCCGAGAATAATGCACACGCCTTCCACCGCCAACGGCCGACACATAGCCAACAGTGGCGGCAAATTCTTATGATAGTGGCCCACACGCGCCACCATATCCCGCCACAAGTGGGAGACCTCCGCCAGCGTCAGTTCCTTTTTAGCTGGTTGTCCATCGGTGACGGCCGCCTTAGCAGGGGCCGCCTCTTTGCCCGTTGGCCGAGCGGGAGACTTTGGCTGACGGCCGTCGCTATCCTTATCAGACGTGGCGGCATGATTGGCCCCCTTATCGCTTGCTACAGGAGCCGGGGCCGCTTTTGATTTCGCCGGTTGTTGTGTTGCAGCAGCCGGTTTGGGTGCGGCTGTGGTGGTTGCCGCCGTTTCCGGTGCAGGACTCGGCGGCAGCGTAAAGGGCTTGTCTGGCAGCAACTCGATAAAAGCCAGTTCCAACGGCAGTTGTGGTTGCCAATTGCCCAACGGCCGCAACGCCGCCTCCTGGAAACGCTTCACCGCTTCCAGCAATGCCGTTTGCGACGCACGCCGCGCCTGGACCAACATCGCTTCTTGCTGTTCCACCGGGCCGTCAAAAGGCAACTTCCCACCGGCCGCCCGCAGCAACAACAATTGCCGCAGATGGTTGACCATCTGGCGGCAAAACTGGCGGGCGTCCGTTCCCGTCGCCAATGCCTCGTGGATAATCCGCAATCCGGCCGCCCCATCCCCCTCTAACCAGGCGTCGGTCAGCCCCAGCACGGCCGCGCTCGTGGCCGTCCCCAAAATCATCTGCGCCCGGTCCAGCGTGATCTGGTCGCCCGGCCCGGCGATCAACTGGTCTAACAGGCTCTCCGCATCGCGCAAACTCCCTTCTGCTTGTCGGGCGATCAGCTCCAACGCCTCTGGCTCGACATCCAATGATTCCCGTTCTGCCAACCAGCGCAGCCGGTCGCTAATCTCTCCGCCACTCAACAGCCGGAAGTTAAACTGCTGGCAGCGCGACTTAATCGTCACCGGGACCTTGTGCTCCTCAGTTGTCGCCAGCACAAAGATGGCGTGGGCCGGAGGCTCCTCCAGCGTCTTCAGCAGCGCGTTGAAAGCGGCCGTCGAGAGCATGTGGACTTCATCAATAATATAGACCTTGTACCGTCCCTGGGTGGGGGAGAAGTTGATCTTATCGCGCAGGCTGCGAATGTCATCCACGCCGGTGTTGGAGGCGGCGTCAATCTCGATCAGGTCGAGGAAACGCCCTTCGCCGATCGCCAGACAGTTGGCGCACTGGTTGCACGGCCGTTGCTTAACATCTTCTGCCAGACAATTGACCGCCTTCGCCAGCAAACGCGCCAGCGTCGTCTTGCCCGTCCCGCGCGGGCCACAAAAGAGGTAGGCATGACCAACACGCCCGGCGGCCACGCTCTGTTGCAGTGTGTGGGTAACATGTTCCTGGCCGATCACCTGGTCAAAACGGGCCGGCCGCCATTTGCGATAGAGGGCTTGAGACATAAGACATTCGCTCCTATCTTAGTTTAGCACTGGCTATAAGTGGCGGCAATGATGGATTAGAGACCGGTGATTAGAGATTAGAGATTGGAGACAGGAGATTAGAGAAATCTGCGTTATCTGCGGAGTATCGGTGTCATCCGTGTAACGATTTTTGAGAAGTCTACGTGGGCAACAGCCCACAACGGTGAATGAAAATCAAGATTCGAGTTCATTCGCGTCGCAAATTTTGCGCCGTAAAATCGGCGCCAATTCGTTGCTATTTTCCGAGGAGATTGAGAGATTTATCATTCACCCGTAGTCCAGGTCGGCGAGGTATCGTGGGTGGGATTGTCGGTCAGCCGAACAACGTCCGTGCCATCGGCTCTCATCATGTAGATTTCGGTGTTACCGTCTCGCTCAGATACAAAGGCAAGATAAGCGCCATCTGGCGACCATGCCGGCTCTACATCCGCAGCAGGGTCGTCGGTCAATTGCTGCAATTCTCCGCTGGTGATGTCTAGCACCCAAATGTCCGGGTTTCCGTCTTCAATGCGGAAAAAGGCGATCCGTGAGCCGTCTGGCGACCAGGCAAGATGCTCTGCATCAGGTGGCAGGTTCGCTATGTCAACTGCTTCTTGTGCTTGCCCATCTGATTGCATCCAAAAATTCCGGCGGCCGCTTCCACTCAGACGCACAAAGTGAATGCGGTCGCCCGACGGGAGCCAGCGGGGCGACTGGTCAACGTCTGCTCCGGAGGTCAACTGCTCAAGATTGCCGCCGTCCGCATCCATCGTCCAAATGTGAAAGTTGCCGCTGCGCATCGTGGAGAAGACAATCCGTTGCCCGGCTGGCGACCAGTCGGCCGAAGCATCTTCCCCGGGATCATCTGTGAGCGGCGTTAACCCGCTGCCGTCAGCATTCATCAGGTAGATGTCCAGGTTGTCATTCTGTTGGGAAGTGAACACAAGGCGTCGGCCGTCCGGCGACCAGGATGGCTGGAGATCATTTCCAGGGTTATCTGTTAACTGGATCAGCCCGCTTCCATCGGGGTTGATCAGATAAATGTCGGCGTTGCCATTGCGATAGGAGACGAAAGCAATTCGGCCGCTAAGTTCTGATTGAAAGGGCATTGTGGCAACGGTGATAGTCGGTGTTTCGGGCAAAGGTGTTGACGTATCGGTAGGTGGGGCTGTATTTGTCAACGTTGGCGCGGCTGTGCCGGTTGCCGGTGGCAAGTCCGTTGGCGTTGGTGCAACGGCCGTCACTTGTGATTGGGGCGTCTCACTTCCAATTTCAGGCGTTGCAGCAGGCGAGGCAGATTGTCCAGTAGTTGTGCAACCAAGAAGGATGAAGGTAAAGAGGATTAAGGATAGACTAGCTAATGATAATTGGTGTAGCAGACGATTACAAGGTTTTATAATGTTCATACAAACTCTGAAGTTAGCTTAGGACTTACGCAGTTAAGAATTATTAGCAACGAATTGCGCGAATTTACACGAAAATCAGGCCAAAATTCACGTTCATTCGATGCAAATGCGTAAGCCCTAAGCTATCTAATTTGATAATGCATTCTCTAGCCCGACCACATATTCTGGATCAAAGATTTGATTTGATACCTCATCAGGCTGTAAATAACTCCACTTCGTTAGGCGGTAGTTGCGGTGAAGAACCCGACTATTATCCTCCAAAATTACATATTCTGATTGTTCAATGTGGCGCATATTTTCAAGGTCGAATTTATATTTGACTTCCAGAGGAAGACTTAGGAATTGATCGGTACCACGTATCGTATCTCGCAAAGTAGCTACTTGCACAGGACCAAAT
This sequence comes from uncultured Ardenticatenaceae bacterium, assembly GCA_964410625.1. Classification (GTDB taxonomy): domain Bacteria; phylum Chloroflexota; class Anaerolineae; order Promineifilales; family Promineifilaceae; genus CAYPHY01. Next base: position 265,826 of record CAYPHY010000005.1, read on the forward strand.
ATATCATCTGTTGCTTCTTCAAACGCTAAGGTTGTACCAGCATTTTTGACGCTTTCGATAAAATGTTTTCCTCGCTCTGCAATCGTGTTCAACCATGTATCGAAGCTGAGTGGAGACACATTTAGAGATTCAACAGCTTCCTGATAAAGGCTTCCCTCCCAATATTCACGATGAATTTGATGTTTGTTCGCACCAGTCCTAACCATATAGTACTCTAGACCCGATTGTGGATTTATCAAGTCTTGCATAACATAGTGTTTCTCCTTACGAAAAAGAAGCGTATCGGAGGTACTCATCCAGCTAGAAATGTAAAAGTCGATAGGGAGAAAATGGCTTGGAAACGGTGGAATCCCTTCTAACTCATAAAGGTGATAAACCCAATGTAAAATTGTATTTGCCATCTAAATCTCCCTTTTAAACCATCGCTTGAAGGTACAGCACAGCGTCTATAAGCAACAGCCACAATCGTTGCAATGACAATTACTCCCACTACAACCATAAAGCACATCGCAGGAAGCATAGCAATCACACGAGTATACACACGTATCGGGCGCATACTTTCTCCAGTAGCCGTTGACACCTGTGCAGGTATTGCAGCAACGTTGGAAGTGATGAAAGATTCTCTTCTCTGCATATATGTCACAACATCCGGGTTCGTAATGATCATATTTTTGGCAATGGCAACAGCTACTCGCCTCAGCCTTTCCGAGCCAACGTTGTGAAAAGAGACTTAAAACTATTGCTCCAAGGCCGGTTAATACTTCACGTCGCCCAAGTAGCAAATGATCGCTATTAAATAGCTTGCGAGCATGCTTTGTTTCATGCACCCTGATGTCAACAACGACGAGTAGAGTTCCTGCTACTGCAAAGAACGCTCCAATGAAAGCAGCATAAGTGACTCGATGATCAGTAATCGGTGAAGCATCTGTCAACAGTAT
>CAYPHY010000006.1:0-142045 GCA_964410625.1 uncultured Ardenticatenaceae bacterium
GGCATCATCACGACACCATAACCGTTTTCACGGCCGACTATACTGCAAAGGCAAAACCTGCGTCATCCGCGTCTTATCCGCAAGCAATGCTTATTGCCCATCTGCGTAACCCTCTAAATCGAGTCATAGCGCTGCTATATTCGCGCCGCAATGCTTGCGCCAATTCAATGCTATTCAGCCCGATAAGCATTTGATGTGTGTTTGCATACGATGATAATAAGCGGGTAGCACTTTTGGTATAGTGGGCTTATGATCAAGAACCAACTCATTTTCCTGGTGGCGACTTCATTGTTGCTCATCGGTTGTCGTCGGCAGCCCATTTTGCCGCCGCTCCTTCCCACTCCAGCCACCCCACCAGCGACAATGGTCGTAACACCAACGGTCGCGCCCACGCCAACCCCCGCTACGTTGCCAACGGCCGAACCAACAGAACCGCAGCCCATTCCGCCGAGCACGGCCGCGAACCCATTTAGCGGTACATTCGAGGGTATGTTGAATGGAGATGAAGGGAGCAGCGCGCCGGTGACGCTAACGCTGGAACAGGATGGCCCATCGGTCAGCGGCACGATCACAGTAGGTGAGGGCTTATTGATTGATGGCGGCAATTGCGGAGCAACGACCGTTCCCGCCGGGACACAATCAGCTAGCGGGGAAGTGGACACCACTACCCCCAATCATCTCGATGCAGAAGCAACCTTCACCGTCCAGAGCTTTACGATCACGCTCGATCTCGATGCCGACCTATCGGAGGACGGGCAAGCAGTAACGGCCGAGGCGACGATTGATCTCCCCTTCTTATGCGGCCGTGATCCGGTGATTACCGGGACGTTTACCCGTATCTAAGTAGCACGGGTAAACAACCCGTGCTACTGATTTAGATATGGGGTGTGAAGCCGTCGCGCTTAGTAGAAGGGTCTCGGATCAGCAGGTTGAACTAAGAACCTCAAAGGTTTAGGAGGTTCATTCATCATCTGCTTCGGGGGGTATTTCGGAAAGCACTTCCGGTGGTATTTCTTCCTTGTCCGCCTCCGCTTCAGCGACCGCGGCGGGGTCAAGCAACGTAATACGGCGGAACGCTTCCGCGTATTTGAAACCGACCTTCTTGCCGCGCTCGCTGCTCCACTCCATAATCATCTGGCGCGGGTCCCAATCACCGAGCTGGCTCGTGTGTTTAAGCAGCGCTTCGATTTTTAAATCTATCGTTTCGCTGATGTCCACATAGTAGTTGGGATCAGGCGTGAACGAGACAAAGACATAGTTTGGCTTGTGGCCGGTCAGCCCCTCGGCCGCCAGATCAGGATAGAGCAGCGTCATTTCCGCTGCCGGAAACACCGCGTCAATGGCCGCCTGTGCCGCAGCGCGGTGGTCAGGGTGATTGATGTAATCGTCTGAAGGGAAATACATCGTCGGGTCGCCACAAACAACGACATTAGGCTTGTGTTGGCGAATCAGCCGCACCAGGTCTTTGCGCAACTCCAGCGTGGGTTGCAGAAAGCCATCATGGTAGCCGAGAAAGACGCACTTCGCGCCGACGACATCGGCCGCCGCCGTTTGTTCAGCGCGGCGGATTTCGGCCAGCTTAGCGGCCGTCATCCCTTCCTCATGGCTGCCGACATTGCCGTCAGTAATCACCACATAGACTACTTCGCAACCGTTTTTCGCCCACTTGGCGGCCGTTCCCGCCACTCCAAACTCAATATCATCAGGATGGGCATAGATAAACATCGCCCGCTCCGGTATATATGAATTTTCCATGTACCTATCACCTTCTTACATACAGTGGCTAGTGGCTAGTGACTAGTGATTAGTGGTTAGTGAATAGCTTCCCATTAATCACTAACCACTAGCCACTCCCCACTCTCCACTCTTTCTTCCCATTATCCAACAAAATGATATACTTGCCAGATTGATGACTGCAACCAAATTGGCTAAAAGCCGTAAGCAATAGGGTGTAGCAATGAGATGCCTTATCCTTGATAAGGCAGGGACTTGTTGCGCCTTTTTTTTTGATAAAGAAAAATGAAGCAAGCTTCTGCTTCAAACTTCAACCCGTTTTGGGAGAGGAAAAAGAGAACGTACAGATGAGTAGTTGGTATCAACTAGACGCAAACGAAGTAGTAAGCGAATTAAGTTCAGGGCTAGAGGGGCTGTCTTCCTCTGAGGCTACCCAGCGGCTGGAGAAATATGGCCCGAATGAACTGATTGAGAAGGGTGCCAAAAACCCTCTTTTGATTATTTGGGACCAGCTTAGGGAACCAATGGTGCTGCTGCTGATCGGGGCGGCAATCGTTTCGCTGGCCCTGGGCCATTTCGAGGATGTGATCATCATTCTGGCGATTGTGGTGATCAATGCGATTATTGGTTTTACTCAGGAGTACCGCGCAGAACAGGCCATTGCCGCACTGAAGAAGCTGTCGGTTCCGACGGTAACGGTGGTGCGTGACGGCCGCCTCCAAGAGATTTCAGCGCGTGAACTCGTTCCCGGTGACATAGTGAAGCTGGAAACGGGTAATTTTGTCCCGGCCGACGGCCGTTTGCTCGAAAGCGTTAACCTGCGCGTACAGGAGGCGGCGCTGACCGGTGAATCGGAAGCGGTCGAGAAAACGATTGAGCCAATGGGGCAAAAAGACCTGGGAATTGGCGACCGGCTCAACATGATCTACATGGGGACAGCGGTTACTTATGGGCGAGGCACGGCCGTTGTTACCGACACCGGCATGAAGACGGAATTGGGTAATATCGCCGAAATGTTGCAAGGTGTGGAGGAAGAAGACACGCCACTGCAACGACGGCTGGCGCGGTTGGGCAAATCGTTGGCAGCGATTGCGATAGTGATCATCGGCATTGTGATTGTCCTGGGCTTGTTGCGCGGCGAAACATTGGATGAACTATTCCTGGTAGCAATCAGCATGGCCGTGGCCGTCGTGCCAGAGGGCCTTCCGGCCGTCGTCGCGATCACGCTGGCGTTGGGTTCGCAGCGCATGTTGAAGCGCAACTCCTTGATCCGTCGTCTACCGGCGGTCGAAACACTCGGCTCCGTCACTACTATCTGCTCTGATAAGACAGGCACGCTGACCCAGAACCGGATGACAGTGCAGTTGCTGGATGTGGTCGGTCAGACCCAAGATATCCGAACGCTGATGGATAGCAAAGGGCGTATTCAGGATGCTGAGTTACACCCCGAGGAGCCGGCGCATCACCGGACTTTGAGTTTGCTGTTGAAGGCTGGGGCGTTGTGTAATGATGCCATTTTACAAACGGAACCGGACGGAACCCAACGGGTACTGGGTGACCCGACAGAGGGGGCGTTGGTGCTGGCGGCGGCCGAACTGGGATATAGCAAGGACACATTGGAAGCACGCTGGCCGCGTGTGGGCGAAGTCCCCTTTACTTCCGAGCGCAAGCGGATGACGACGATCCACCGCGTAGTGGTGGACAGCAGCGAAACAGAGGCCCCCTGGCGCGACGCGCCGTATGTCGCCTTCTGCAAGGGTGGAGTGGATAGCCTGTTGGATGTTAGCAACCGCATTTGGGAGGGAGATTCGATTCTGCCGATTGATGAGGCGATGTTGAAGCGTATCGTGGATGCGAATGAGGACAAGGCTAAGCAAGGACAGCGCGTTTTAGGCGTGGCCTACCGGCCTTTGAACACGCTCCCCGATCATCCAAGTGAGGAAGAGCTAGAAGACGACCTGATCATCATCGGTCTGGTAAGTATGATTGATCCGCCACGACCGGAAGTGCAACGGGCGGTGGAGGTAGCTAAGGAAGCGGGTATCCGGTCGGTGATGATCACCGGTGATCATCCGCTAACGGCACGGCACATTGCCTATGAATTGGGCATCACCGACAGCGACCACTATTTGACTGGTCAGGATTTGGCACGGATGACTGTGCAGGAACTTGAGGAAGTCGTCGAAGATGTGGATGTCTACGCCCGTGTTTCGCCGGAACACAAGCTGAATATTGTCGAAGCATTGCAAGATAAGGGGCAGGTTGTGGCGATGACCGGCGACGGGGTGAACGATGCCCCGGCACTGAAGCGGTCGCAGATTGGTGTGGCAATGGGGATAACGGGGACGGATGTGTCGAAGGAGGCGGCCGATATGGTATTGTTGGACGACAACTTTGCCACCATTGTCGCCGCCGTCGAGGAAGGAAGGACGATCTATGACAACATTCGTAAATTCATCAAATATACTTTGTCTAGCAATACGGGTGAGTTGTTTGTGATGTTGGTTGCACCTTTCCTGGGAATGCCCTTGCCCCTGTTGGCGGTGCAAATTCTATGGATCAACCTCGTCACCGATGGTGTTCCCGGTCTGGCATTAGCAGTCGAGAACTCCGAAAAGGGAACGATGAAGCGGCCGCCTTTCCACCCGCAGGAAAGTATCTTTAGCCGTGGTTTGGGATGGCAAATCCTTTGGGTTGGGATGTTGATGGGCCTTGTTTCGCTTATTGTTGGCTATATCTATTGGTTGCAAGACCCCAATGGTCCCTGGCAGACGGTGGTTTTTACTACGCTAACACTGGCGCAAATGGGCAATGCGCTGGCGATCCGCTCAAACACCGACCTGCTGGCGGAGATCGGCCTGTTTTCCAACCGCTTGATGGTCATTGCCGTTGTCACAACCTTCTTGCTGCAACTGGCGCTGATTTATGTGCCATTCTTACAGGGTTTCTTTGGGACCGAGGCCTTATCGCTGCGGGATTTACTGATCGCACTGGCGGTCAGCACCATCGTTTTCTTTGCCATTGAAGTTAGCAAGCTAATTCGCCGGCGGCGAGCTTAGTAAGCAGCGGGCAGTGGATAGTGGGTAGTGGGCAGTGAACCAGCGGATAGAGAAGAAAGCCCAAAGCCCACTAACCACTGCTCACCGGACACTCGCTTATGGGCGAGGAACGATTTCAATTTCAAACAGCGTCGGCCATAGTTTGCCAGTGACGAAGAGACGGCCGTTTTCCTCATCATAAGCAATGCCATTCAGCACATCCACCGGCTGCTCCAGATTGCTGGTGTCGAGGAGGCCGGTCAGGTCAACCCAGCCCAGCACTTGCCCCGTCTCCGGCGAGATACGGGCGATACGGTCGGTCAGCCAGACATTGGCCCAAATTTCCCCATTGATATACTCTAATTCATTCAACTGAATGACCGGCCCTTCGTTGTCGGAAACTTGGATGCGGCCGATCTCCTCCAGCGTTTCCGCGTCCCAAAAGTAGAGCGTCGAGGTGCCATCGCTCATGATCAGCCGTGAGCCGTCGTGGGTGATCCCCCAGCCTTCGGTGGGATAACTGAAGGTTTCCAGCAGTTCAAAGCTGTTTTGATCATAGATAAAGCCGGTGTTTTCCTGCCAGGTGAGCTGGAAGATGCGGCCATTAAGCACTGTGATCCCTTCGCCAAAGTATTCGGGCGAGAGTTCTTCCCGCTGAATCACCGTCCCCGTTTCCAGACTGACCAGGCGCAAGGAAGATTGCCCCCAAAGCCCTGTCCCTTCATATAAATTGCCATCTTCGATGTCCAATCCCTGAGTGAACGCTTCGGGATCGTGGGGGAAGGTGTTGACGATGTTGAAGGTGTAGACGGGTGGCGCGGAGGGCGTTGGTGATGGGGGTGGGGTGGGGGATTCGGCCGCTGTTGGGGTGGCGGCAATGGTGGGGGTAGGTGGGGTGGGTAGAGAAGTTGGGGTGGCGACCGTTGTCGCCGCTGGCGGAGCTTCTGCACCTGAGGTGGAAGCGATGATGATTGGGGCATTACTCTCGTTTTCTGCGGTGGAAAGGGCGGCCGTGGGAGCCAGTGTGGCCGGTTCCCCGCCTGGCAGCAAGCTGCAACCGGCGACGAATATGCTGGCTAGAAGCGCCAAGAGTCCGAACAGTATAGACAAACGGTTTAATCGTTTCATGTTTCCTCGATGGGGATTGGGCAAATGTTCATCAGCCAGCAAACGTCACCATCATCAGCCCATTCGATAGCCCACTCCCCAGAGCCGAAGGTGCGGCGAACACCGCGCAGTAGTTGTTGCAGTCGGCGGAGGTGGGAGGCGAATTGTTCATCGGGACGTTGCCAGCCACTTAATTTTGGTATCTCCAGCGCTTGTTGGGCAGCCAGGGAAGGATAATAGATGGTGTCGTTTGCGCTGTTGTCACGACTAACGGCCGTGCCATGTTCAGCCACTTCAATCATTTCCAGGAGCAGCGTATCGCGTCGCCAGGTGGGGTCCAGCGGGTTGGCTGCCGCCCAGACACGGCCGAGGGCCGTCGCAAGCTGCCGAGGACTGTTGGCGTCCGTAAGCGGAATGGCGATGAAGCTTTCTTCGGGCGTCGGAAGCGCGACTGCCTGAGAATAAACGGTGCGGGCGATGACCGGCCGGTCAAAACGCGGCAACCGGACGCCCTGGTAGAGTGTGTCGCTCAGCCGTTGTGGATCAGGAAAGGCGAGACGGCCGTTTTCTATGACGACCAACCCCTCTTGCTCGGCAAGGCGATAAAAGAGGTCGAGGATAACCGCCCCATTGGGGACGGGGAGGCGAGCGCGAGTAGCTTCATCAAGCAAGCACCCGCTTGCGCCAACCCCATTTCGTCGGGTGCGGCCGGAGCCAAGCCAGGCAAACATAGTCGTAGACATTCCCTTATTGTAGTAGATGGTACTGATCCGTCCAAAGCCTGCCCGTGTAGCGTGGGTTGTTACCCGCGTGACCCCGCGCGTGTAAACAACCCGCGCTACAGGATGATCCAATTTCAAAAGTGGTGTTGAAAAAAGGGGGTGAGATGGTGTAAAATAAGAGCGGAAGCTGGGTGAATGTGGGTTCAAAGCTTGTCAAACTCAGGGTGTCACCCTTCCCTTACATGAAAAACCTTCAGCAGGCGCGAATTTCGTTAAGCGCCTGTTTTCTGTAATGAGTGTCATGCTATACAGCCTTGCCCTGGATGGGCTACCTTGCGATTGTCCATTGCCTGCACTTAACAGGCAATCTCCCTCACCCGCCCCCCTAAACCTACCACACCAAATACCTCTTGTTTATTCCCCGCACTGCGGTGATTCTGGCTTACAATGTTCGTTGTCGAAAGGAGTTGACAGATCATGGCTAAAAAGAAAGTAACGTTGACCGAAGATCAAAAGCGTCGTAACGCTGAGATACTGGCTCGTCTGGAGGAGGAGCGGAGGCGACTTGTTGACGAAACAAGGGCGCTGCAACAACAGGAGCGGAGGCGGCCGGGCCGCAAGCGCAAGAAGAAGATGCTAGAGGATTTGGATTTGGCGATTGCCGCCGACTAAGCAAGAAATTTCCAGCTTTATTCGATTTATTTGAAGCTGTTGTTCCAAACACCTGTGTAGCCAATCGGTTACACAGGTGTTTTTGTTATTCGGTTGGTTTAAAAGACGAGTCTTGCTCGAGGTGTGCTATGCAACTTCCTGGTGTGGATGGCGTACTAATGTTTAGTAAGGTGTAGAAATGTCGGCTCAATTCTGAGCAAGCATTGATACTGTTTAGCAGAATGTAGTAATCCATTGGAGGTAAGTAAAGATGGGCATTATCAGTTGGATTATCTTTGGTGGGCTTGCCGGGTGGGTGGCAAGTATTATTACCGGCCGCAATGACCAGATGGGCTGCCTGGCGAATATTGTCGCCGGGGTTGTTGGCGCGTTCGTTGGCGGGGCACTCTATCGCTTTTTTACGGGCAATTCCTTTACCGCCACATTTGATTTGACCAGCTTTATTATCGCGGTGGTCGGCGCGGTAGTTGTCTTATTTGCCTTAAACTTGCTCACCGGCCGTCGCTAAGTAGATGGCGGCAAGTTTCTTGAGAAGAAACCGGGTTTCTTAGCTTTTACTAGACTGAACCGATTGCTCAATAGAAACCCGGTTTCTACGTACCTCTATGTCAACCACTTAGTGAGCAACACCCCAAACCGTTTAGCTCAAAAAGAGCCAGGTGTCTATTAACAAACACCCGGCTCTTTTTTAATGCTGGCGGCCGAGCCATTGCTTGCGAAGCGCGGCCGTTCGTGGCAATAAATCTTCATGTAGCCGCTGTTGACTTTCACGCGATAGCAGCAGTGTCATACCAAAGACCAACATCGTGTTGGTCAGCAGAAAGAAGAGCAGTTCCTCAACAGGTAAAATACCGCCGAGATAGAATTGTAACGATTGCGCCGGATCAATTGTCCATGTGCCGCCGGCAATCGCCAGCGAGTCGGCCGCAGAGAGATAGACCGTCAGCGGAAAGATGCTCCAAAAGACCAGCCTGCGGTGTCGCCAAAGGATGTCCGCTCCAAACGCTAATTGGACGGTGAGCGGTATGAAGGCCCAGCTAAGTTCGAGCGCGAGATAGTTGGTCTGCTCTGGCCCGGCGAACAGTAAGACCACAGCAATGAGCCAAATTAGCAAGCTAAGGCCGGTTGCCCACCGGCGCACGGCCGGGGCGGCGACGAAACGGCCGTCACTCGCCGGCAACAGTCGCATCAACAACAGCAACCACAGACCAGCGAAGAGGGATTGCAGCACAAAGAAGGTATATTCCTCAATCGGGACCCAGCCCAGGACGATGCCAGTGACTAATTGCGGGTCGTACCACCAGACGCGGGTGGCAACGAGATAGTTGTCCCACGGCGTGGTGTATATGACGGCCAGGAGAATGTGGATGGCGATGGCTAAAGCAGGAGAGAAGCCCAGCAGGGTGGCGGGCAGCGGCCGATGCTGGCGTAAGAGCCAGTGCGTCAGCAGTAGCAAGCTGATGGGCAGGCAGACGAAGAAGAGGAGGAAGTCGATGTAGGTCATTGGTGAATGGTGAATGGTCAATGGTTAATTAGGGCGGGATTTGGTGAAGGGCATTCCTGGGTAGAGACAACTTGTTTGGCCTCGTTAATTCGTGTAATTCGTTGCTAATTACTGCCGAAGCTTACTTCAATATATCGCGTAGTGCGGGTTCCAGGGTGGGGTAGTGAAACTCAAAGCCGAGGTCGAGCAGCTTTTGTGGGCTGACCGGACGACCTTCGAGAACCAGAGCAGTGACTTCGCCGAGGACGGCCTTGAGGGCAAAGGCGGGAACGGGGAGCAATGTCGGCCGCCGCATCACCTTGCCCAACATCTTCGTATATTCATTGTTGGTGACAACTTCGGGGGCAGCCAGGTTATAGGGGCCGTGCGCTGCTTCATGTTGTATTAAATAGAGGATCGCTCGCGTGGTGTCGTCGGGATGGATCCAGGAGAACCATTGCCTGCCGCTACCAAGACGGCCGCCAGCGAAGAGCTTAAATTGGAAAACAGAGGGCGGCAACGGCCCGTTTTCCAGATTGAGGACGGGTGCAGTGCGGCCGATGACCCGGCGCACGCCCATTTTTTCTACCATTGCAGTAGATGGTTCCCAATATTCGGCGACAACGCGGTTTATAAAGTTCGTACCAGGGGGGTCTTGTTCGGTGGCTACTTTGTCTCCTGGTGGGTAGTAGTCTGAACCGGACATCTGGTAGACGACTTGCGGTTTGGTGGTTGCCGCTTCAACGGCCGCCGTCACCGCCTGCCCCGCGTTCCAGCGGCTTTGTTCGATGCGTCGTTTGCGTTCGGCCGTCCAGCGCGAAGGAAAGATGCCAAACAAGCCCGAACCCGCCAGCGATTCGCCAGCCAGGTTGAGGATGGCAAACGCTCCATCAGCCAGGTGGCCCCAACCGTCGGCCGTCTTCGCATCCCACCGCTCCACGCGCACGCCCGGTGGCATTTGTTGCCGGTCCGGGTTGCGGCTGAGGACAACAACCTCATACCCCTCTTTTACTAGATGAATGGAGAGGTGGGAGCCAAGCATCCCACTGCCACCGGTGATAATAACACGCATAATCAACTCCCTTTTGCTTCGGCGGTTTGCTCGGCTGTCTTTCTCAACCAATCAGCAATCAACTCTCCAACTAGCTCCCCTTCCGGAGCGGTCAGATGTAGTTTGGCGGCCTCATAGTAGAGGTCCAAATAGCGCGTCAGATGCTCGGCCGAAAGGCCATAATTGATGATCAGCCCTTCAACCCAGTCCAAATCAGCGCTGGCATACTCCAGGTTGCCCAACCGCAGCGCAGCGATAATGGTACGGGTGAAATATTCATTGACGCTGTTCAGTTCCTGTTCGGACATGTCCAGTTCATCTAACTGTTCGAGGAGGTAGGAGTGGATCAGGCCAGTACGCTGTGGGAAATAGGCTCGCGCCTTTTCATAAGCCAGCTCTGGGGCTTCGGCGGCCGGTGGCGCAGGTTGGGCCGTCAGCAGGTGTTCAACGATTTGTGGGATACGCCTGATCTCGCCACCCAAATAGTGGCCTGGAATACGCCGTTGCAGTTCGGGAATGCGGGTGAAGATGTAACCCCCATAGGCGACCGGTACATCCTTTTCTTGCAGACGCAGGGCCACATCGAGCAAGGAAGCGGCCGTTTCCAACAGTTGCGCCGAAAAGATCGCCAGGTCGGGTTTGGTGCTGCTGAGTGTGGCGTGGAGGTGGTTGATCGGGACGTCAGCGCCGAGGTAGACCACACTCCAGCCGCGCCGTCGCAGCAGAAGGGTGATCAGCAGCGTGCCAAAGGTGTGGTTTTCTCCTGGCGGACAGCCCACGATTATCCGGCCGCTTCGGGTCGGCATGGGCGCGGCCGCCAGCATCACGTCCAGCCGTCGCAAAGCCAGCGCAGATGCGAAATGCTCCTGCTGCACACTCACTTCGCCGCTATACCAGCGATTGCCAATTTCCGACAATGCCTTTTGCAGCAGTTCAACGCACACCGTCTCTGGCGGATAATAAGAAAAGGCTTGGGCCAATGCCAGCTCCGCCTTTTGTTCATCAAAAGCCAGGCAGGCGTCAATCCATGACTGGCGCAGCTCAATAATCGTTTCGCCCAATTCAACAGGGGCAGGGGCAACACTGGTTGTTTCGCTCAGCGGCATTACCCGCAGCGGGTCGCGGTTATTGGCTGCCAAATTACGCCACATCTCAACCGCCCTGCTAATGCTCAACCCCTCATCTTGCCGTTCCAGTAGCCATTTGAGCATATTGATGTCGTGCTGCGAATAGAGGCGGTGGCCCCCGCTCGTGCGCTTAGGAGCAGGCAGCCCATAGCGACGCTCCCAGGCACGCAGGGTGTCGGGCTTAAGCCCTGTTTCCTGAACGACTGCTTTCAGGTTAAAAGTTGGTCTTTCTCGATTCGGCATCTAAGGTTCACTCTTGGCTCGGCGGCCGAAAATTAAGCCGCGTTCACCAATATCACAAACTGTTTACTTTTTGTCTATATTTTACTACAGTTTACGGCCTCTTTCTGTCAAAAAGCATAACAAATCCTTTTTGTCTTGTCAACAATATGTCTATATTTGCTTGACAATTTGTACAGATTCATGGTAGTCTGTGCAACAAGTAAAGGATTTTTGTATTTCAAGGCTTTTCGTCTGCTTCGCTATGGAGAGGATTTAGAGATGACGGTTTTTGTCCACACCTGGGAACACGCTTTGGTTTCGATGGCACGTTCCGCTATTCATCATGTAATCGAGACGCCTACCGATGCGGGGCATGATCCTGTTTTGCTGGCGCGTGCCTATGATTATTGTGAGCGATTAACGGCCGACCACAGCCGCTCCTTTTATCTGGCCTCAAGCTTGCTGCCGGCCGACAAGCGGCGAGCTGTGCGTGCGTTATACGCCTTTTGCCGGGTGACCGATGATTTAGTAGACCAACCAGAGTGTGTGCCGGGCGTCTCATCCCGGGAGCGATTAGCGGATTGGCGAAAGCTGTCTATGTCGCTTGCGCCCGCGACCGACGATCTCGTCGCCATCGCCTGGGCGGATACACGTTGCCGTTATCACATCCCCCAACATTACGTGGAGCAACTGATCGCTGGGGTGGCCCGCGATTTCTTCCAGACGCGCTACAAAACGTTTGCAGAGCTGGCCGCCTACTCATATGGGGTCGCTTCCACGGTGGGGCTGATGAGTATGCACATCACCGGTTTTTCCGGGCAAGAGGCGATTCCTTATGCCGTTAAGCTGGGGGTGGCATTACAACTGACAAATATCTTGCGTGATATTGGTGAAGATTGGCGCAACGGCCGCCTCTATTTACCCCAAGAGGAGTTAGCGGCCTTTGGTTTATCAGAAGCGGATGTGGAAGGCGGACAGGTGACGGACAACTGGCGCGACTTTATGTGCTTCCAGCTAAATCGCAATCGCCAGTTGTATGCTGAGGCGTTGCCCGGCATTGGCTTGTTGCACCCTGACGGCCGTTTTGCCATTGGCGCGGCGGCCGAGCTATACCGCGCGATACTCAATGACATTGAAGCCCACGACTATGACGTCTTTCAACGCCGTGCTTATGTGTCGTCCTGGGGCAAACTTTCACGCTTGCCAGGGATCTGGTGGCGTAGCCGGAGCGTAAGAGAGTAGGGGATTAGAGATTGGTGATTAAGGAAGTGTGGAACTTAGAAACCGGGTTTCGGCAACTTCGTTGCCAACGAAGTTGCTTAGGAAACCCGGTTTCTCTGTCGTTTTGCTCCCCGGTTTACGGGCTAACACAAGGATAGTTGACCGTCAGACCAACCATCGCCACTGAGTCACCTCCGTCAGGAAACTCACTATTGGGACCGGGGGAGAGGAGGTGGAAGACCACCTCATCAGTTCCCGCCGGAACATTGGTTAATACCACATCAATAATGTTGAGCATTTTCCCGTGACTGGGGTTGCCTGGTGCGAAGAATTGGGTGACGCCTCCGGCGGAAACGGTGAGATAGATCGGCCGTCCGTCAGGATCGTTGTCCACCAGGGCGATGGAGGCGTTGATCGTCACCGGCCCCAGCAGCGCTGGGATTTGGACGACATGGGTTTGTTCGGAGATAAAGCTCGGCCCCCAGTAAACATGGTTATCAATGCTCGATTCCAATACCTCAAAGTGATTGAAGTACTCCTCCATGGTCGAATAGGTGGGGTAGACGATGAAGGCGCGGGGCGTCGCTTCCCCTTTTTTGAAGGTTTCGTTGCTACGCACCGTAATCTTCGCTGCCGGGTCTAGCTCGGCGCCGTACCAATAGACGGCCGCGGCGCGATACCCTGGACTGGTGGGGAACTTATTGTTGAAGACTACCTTGTCAACAAGTTGTTTGCCGTTTTTGCTTTGGAAAACCACCTTCTTCGGCACGCCATAGCGCTTTCCGGCAAGCTGGGCGTAAACCTCGATCAGGTCTTGAGGATTGACGAGCGTGACGTTGCTCTGGTTGGTCTTCGCTTTTGGCTTATACATCCCATTGCCAACGATTTGCGTCAACCGAAAATCGCCGACACCGGTGGGACAGACACTAGGTAGTACGATCACATCTTGCGTGTTCAAGAAGGTACAGGTGACGGTTTCACCGGCCGCCAGGTCAATGTTGTCTGGGTCGCTGCCGTCGTCACAGGTGGCGCTGGTTAGCGTCCAGCCGCTGGGAACTGTCTCGACCACGCTATAGGTTCCGGCCGCCAGCGGGCCAGAGTCGTTGCTTTCTCCATCGGACAAGGTGAAATCAACGCCATAGTTTGGGTCGAAGGTGAATTCGGTGGTGTCACCAGCAGGGTCGGTTTGCTTCACGACGATGATATTGCCCGTTGATGGGGTGTCGCCGGTGATCTCCACTGTGGCGTCATCGCTATCGCTGATGGGAATCCCCGGTTCGGTGGATGTGCCGAGTCCAGAGGCGGTGACGGTATTGATGTGGGTGTCCCCTTCGTTGCCGGTAACGGCGGCCGTGAACTCACACTGATAAATTTCATCAATGTCTAAATAAATTTCAATATTATCTGGCTGGTCAAAGGCGCAGGTGGTCGCCGATATATCTCCGGCGACCTGGGTGATGTCGCCAAAGATGTTGTCGGTCAACGATGAAATACGAACATCTTCCTCGCCGGTGTTTTCGATGAGGACGGTGAAGGTGACGTCGCCTCCTGGTTCGGGAAGCGAGGTGGGATCGGCCGTCTTCGTTACCGTAATTTCCGGCACGGTGACTTTACTGTTCACAAATGTGCAAGTGACTGTTTCACCGGCGTCCAGTCCAATGTTGTCAGGGTCGCTACCATCGTCACAAAATGCATCCGCCAGCATCCAGTCCGCCGGTACGGTCTCCACTACACTATACGTTCCTGGGGTCAGCGGGCCAGAGTTGTTGCTCTGGCCGTCGGACAAGGTGAAAGGAGCGCCATAGCTGGGTGTGAAGGTAAATTCGGTCGAATCGCCAGGTGGGACCGTTATTTTCTCGACGATGATCGTTCCTGGCTCTGGTGGATCCTCAGTATTCAAGAAGGTGCAAGTGATGGTTTCACCGGCTACCAGGTCAATATTACCAGGGTCGCTGCCATCGTCGCAGGTCGCGCTGGTTAGCGTCCAACCGCTGGGAACGCTCTCACTCACGCTATAGGTTCCGGGCGTCAAGGGGCCGGAGTCGTTGCTTTCTCCGTCGGATAAGGTGAACGGCAAATCGTAGCTAGGCGTGAAGCTGAACTCCGTTAGATCGCCATCGGGGTCGGTTTCCTTCACGACGATAATATTGCCTGTCGTTGGCGGCGGGAGCGTGATCTCGACCTCAGCGCTGGCGGTGTCGCTGACCGGGATTCCCGGTTCGGTAGATGTACCGGCCCCGCTAACGGTGACTGTGTTGGTGTGGGTGCTTCCGGCTGTGCCGGTTACGTTGGCGACAAATTGACAACTCTCTGTGTTGTTTTCAAAGATAAAAAACGGAACGGAACATGTTGTGCTGATCAGCATCGGATTGGTGTCGTCAGCTACATCACCGAAGACATCATCAACGATGGAAGCGATGTTGACTTCCTCGCCGAGGTTCTCGATCTCAATGGTGAAGGTGACGTTGCCACCTGGTTCGACGACCTGAGTCGGGTTGGCAGTTTTTGTTACCTCGATCTCTGGGTCTGTTTGGGCAAAAACGTTTTCCGCCGGGGTGATAAATAGCGCTGATAAGGCCAGCCCAATGGCTGCCAAAAAGAAACGGATAAGAATAGAACGCATGATACTTCCTCCAGTAGCAAACAGAACATGTTAAAAACAGGAAAACCAAACTACCGATCACCTGTGATTGGCCTTAAGCCAGGCTCCCACAAGGTCACGTTTGTTACTGTGCGTCGTGGCGAAACTGCACGGTTTCGTCGGCGAAACTGCTGGTTTCGTCAATGTCCGTGTCTTGCAACCAGGCGACAAATGACAGGCGCAATGAAGGGCGAACAATTCACCCCTCGTGCACCATCAATGGGTCGTCGGCCGCAAGCAGATAATTAGCGGATTATTCGATTGTGTGAACTCCCATAACGATTGTTGTGGCAGGGACGGTACTGCTGCCCCCACTGTCCCTTCACTCAAAGTCGTGAACGGCTCCCTTCTCCATAAAAGCCGCTCAATAAAGAGGTGTGGCTACCCGGTGTGGATATTTCGTATAAAGACTCTCCCAACTCACCCGATGCTAAACTCCTGCGGCAAAGCTCAGACTGTTCAAAGATGCAAACAGATTCTTGGGGCGGAACTTGGGACCGGTGAGTGTGGCGTTGAAGCCGCCCCAGGTGTCTTTCACAATACCAATAGAGTCAGCAAAAACAGCGACATGTTGTAGAAGGCTCCCTTTCTACTTCATGTACCGATAATCACATCTACAGGACTTACGCATTTGCATCGAATTGGCGCGAATGAACGCGAAATTTAGTCTGTTTTTCACGAAAATTCGCGCCGAAGGTTTGTTTGTGCTAATTCGTTGCTAAAAACTCTTGACTTAGCTAAGGAATTTCCCCTGCAACGTGCAAAGCGTTAATCTTCTCTGCCAAGCCCGCGAACGGAGCGTCGAAGAGGGGGCCACTGAAGGCGCCACTGCTCGTGTCATACTGATAGATCATCGAATGGCCGCCGACGGCCGGAGGGACATTGAAGACACTCTTCGTCGTGAAATAAAGCACGGACGCATCTTCATCGGCCGAAAGGCTAAAGGTGCTATTTTTGGGCATCCCTACGGACGAGCCATCCAACACCATCTCCCACGTTCCGCTGGTGCCTGTGCCGGTATTGGTGGCACAGAAGCCGAGGACGTCTTCTCCCTGGAAGGGCACGCCGGGGACGCGGCCAGTTCCGAAGAAGCTGAGCAAGAAGTAGGCGTTACAACCGGAGGGTGGGTTGGCAAGGACGTGAAGCGCATCAATCTTTTCCTCCACCGCGGTCAGTCCAACATCGGAGCCATCAAAGACGAAGCTAAAGCTATTGCCGTCATAGTGCAGAATGTCGTGGCCTAAGACGTTGCCAACGCCTGGGGTACTGACCTTGTTTTGGAAGAAACTGAGGTAAAAGTCGTCCTCTCCATTGATATGAATGGCGTTGACGTCGTGGCCGTTGAGCAGCCCGGCCGCGCTGCCGTCGAAGAAGAGCGACCAGTTTTCGCCGTCGTAATGGAGGATGTCTTCAGGGCCAAAGGAGACGCCATCGCTGGTTTGACCGGTGGTTTCGGCCGAGACAAATAGCGTACCCGGCTGTGCTGTGT
This sequence comes from uncultured Ardenticatenaceae bacterium, assembly GCA_964410625.1. Classification (GTDB taxonomy): domain Bacteria; phylum Chloroflexota; class Anaerolineae; order Promineifilales; family Promineifilaceae; genus CAYPHY01. The sequence goes on from CAYPHY010000006.1 coordinate 16,508, forward strand.
CCTCCGGTTGGCGTTCAAATGCGCCAACGTCACACTCTATCTCCGTCGGGTCGTTATTACCATCTACTTCGCGTGGTTTGCCCCGTTGATCAACCCCATCAATGGGTGGCTCGTCGCACTGGCCATTGGGAATGTAATCGATTGCCGGGCTATTCTCCGCCAACGCATGAGAGCGGATGGTCACTGGGGAGTTAGGAAGTCCCGCTTGTAGGCCATCATTGCCGGCCAGCGTTGTATCGAGAATCTCGCTCAAAGGGATGTCATACTCGTCACGGGTGGCATTAAAGTCAGTGGCACCAGGGCCAAAATAGAGAAATGCTTGGTACTGGTACACGCCGCCGTATCCGCCGTGACCAAAGACGTTATAATCATCAGCGAAAATGAAGGAGGGATAGGGGAGGTTCTTGTTATAGATCTCGCTGCCATATGGCGCGTTATTGCCGCTGAGCAACGTTCGGGAGATGTATGTTCGCGCAGATCCCACAGGATGGGCAAAACCACCACCGTAGGTAGCGGTGTTGCCGGTGATGGTGCTGTTGATGATGGTGGTCGTCTCGGCGGCGTTGCTGACACCCCCGCCGAAGGTAGCCGTATTACCGCTGATCGTTGTGTTGGCAATAACGCTATTGCCTTGCCCAATGTGAACACCGCCGCCCTGGTCTTCGGCTTCATTATTATAGACCAGGCTTCTGGTCAGATTCAGATCACCACCCCATTGAACCACAGCCCCGCCATCATCGCTGGCCTTGTTGCCGCTGAAGATGCTTTCAATGAAGGTAAGAGAACCGAAGAGGTTATAAACGGCTCCACCATATACGGCCTCGTTGTCACGAAAGACGCTGTTGCTAATCGTCACATCATAACCGAAACTGTTGTGGAGGCCACCGCCCGTCCCACGGAATTCATAATTGTTTGGGTTACTGGTTGTGTTCTCGCTGATCACGCTATTGTGGATGGTCAATGATGTGCCAAAATTGACAATACCACCGCCGTATCCGTCAAGCACGTCGTTGTTACTTATCGTGCTGCCTTCAATAATCATCACGCCGGCGTTCATGATCCCACCGCCGTAATATTGTGCTTCCCCCCCAGTGATGATTACATCTTGAAGGTGAAGATAGCTGTCCTCGCCTGTGCTGATCAGGCGAAACTGCTCGGCGTTGTCCGCGCGTGCAATGGTGGAGCCGTTACCCTCAATGATGATCTCGCCGGTTATCGCTGGTAGACCGGCGTAGTCATAATAATAAGCGGCGTAGCGCTCAGTTAGCAGAAAATTGCCATTCATTGGCAGTTGGATGACGAATGGGGTTGAGCCTAAGTCGCCGGGGTCGCAATCCTCGTGGGTTGGCGCGCCATCGTTGGCGTTGATGATCGCCTCGATCAATGAGCACCGGTCGTTGTCGTCTACCTCTACTTCGCCGTCAACGACCATGATGGGGTCTGCCCGTGCCGGGCTATGGCTGAGAGCGAGGAGTAGGACGGTTCCAGCCAACGTTAGCCCGACTTTGCTTGCCAGTTGGCGGCGCAACGGCCGCCGCAGTGCTCGCGGTAGCGCCCGCAACCGCTGTCCAATTCGCCGGTAATAGGCGATAAACTGCCCTAGCAAACGGCCGCGCCGCTGCAATAACAAGGCTGCCAACCAGGCGCGTTGCTTCGGACTGCTGGCCCTACTGTCTTGAATACCTTTGCCGTTGTTGTGATGATCAATCATTGTTAGCTCCGTGGTTCGTTCGGCCGTTGATAATCAACTGAGCAACTATTCAGTTTTATGCAATACAGAAGGAAATCAAATGCAGAAGGCTCCATTCTGCGCGTTCAATACTCTGTATAGTGAATTATACTCGTAAGAGAGCAGCCGTCAATAAAAAATTGACAATTAATCGCTAACCATTGACAATTAGCCATGCTCGAACGACTGCAAGCATTGGCAATTGCCCTTGAAGGTGTTCAGGAAGCGATCATCTTCCCCCACAACGACCCGGACCCGGACGCGATGGCCAGTGCGATGGGGATCCGTTATCTCCTGGCCGAACGCTTTTCCATCCAATCCCAAATTGTCTATCAAGGGATAATCGGCCGTGCCGAAAACCGCGCATTGGAGCGCTATTTAGAGTATCCCCTGACCCCGCTAGAAGAAAATTGGCAGCAGCGCGGTTTGCCGCTGATCATGGTAGACACCCAACCAGGGGCGGGGAATAATCCCATTGAAGAAGGCAAACAAGTCACGGCCGTTTTTGATCATCACCCGTTGTTGCCAGAAACAGCGGCGGCGAAATTTAGCGATGTGCGGGCAGGCCTGGGAGCAACGGGGACAATAGTGATGCAATATTTGCAAGCAGCCAATTTGCCGATTCCAGCCCAGGTTGCTACGGCGCTGATGTATGCAATTAAAACCGATACCTTATGCCTGACACGTGGGGTGACCGCAGAGGACACGACCGCGTTCCTGGAGTTGCAGCCCTTTGTCGATCAGGTGGCGCTGCTCCGTGTTGAACGTGCCCAGGTCTCAATAGATTATTTCCGTGCCTTTGATCAGGCGTTGGGGGCCGCCATCCTCTATCAGGATGTCCTCTTTGCCAATATCGGCCAGATGCTCTATCCTGATTGGGCGGCCGAGATGGCCGATTGGTTACTGCGGCTGGAGACAGTACGCTGGGTCATTTGCACCGGCGTATTCGGCAACGCGCTCTATTTGGCGATCCGCACGCGCAGCCTGGAGGGTGGGGCGGGGAAGTTGGCGCAATACATTGTCGGCCGTCGCGGCGTCGCCGGGGGGCATGGAACGATGGCCGGAGGGCAGATGTGGCTGCGTGACGATGCCGCCGATCTGCTCGTCGAAAGAGTGCGACAACGTGCCTTGCAGCGTTTAAATGTAAGCAAAGATGTGCAAGGGCTACGCCTGGTAAATGACAACGGCCGCCCCAGTGAGACGCTCTAGTACTAATTTGCTACCCTTTCACCGAATAGTAATGCAGTTTTCACGTAATTTGTACTGCGGATAGATTGAATTAACCTGCTTCTCCATTAAAATGAATAGTAGATTAGTAGTACTGTTTGCTTAGTAAAGGAAGTAGGGTATGAAACGTGCATTTGTGCACCTCATAGCAGGTTCAGTTGTTCTCATGTTGGCGGCCGTCTGGTTGCAATCGTTAAGCCAGATAGGTGCCATCCAGGCAGGGGCGCCATTACCTTCGATCACCTACCTCGGTGAAGCCGGCACTTATACCATTGATCCCGGTTACCATTTTATTGTCAAGCGACTCCACCGTTTCCGCTTCGATATTGAACCCGGACCCACTTATACCGCGACCGACGAGGAGCGTGTCTGGTCAATCATCGGCGCGGAAGGGGAGCCACCGGCCGTCTATGCCGAAGATCGCGAAGTCGGCCCGGTGCAGGCCGGATGTGTGATCGAGTATATCGCCATTGATGATGATTTGGACGGCCGTTTGAACCATTTTTATCTCGACGATGAACTGCTCCATACAATGGCGGAAGGGATGGTCACCAGCGGCCAATTTATAATTCCCCGTGACGGCACGCTTCACTATCGCGCCAATGATAGCATCGCCATCTATCTGAACTTCTGCGAGGCGGTGGTCGTACCGACGCCGACGATGACGGCAACAGGGACGATTACCCCAACGGAGACCGCCTCCCCAACCCTCACGCCGACCATACCGGTAACGGCGACCCTTACAGCCACGCCCGATATGACCGCCTCGCCCACGCCGACGGATGTGGGGACAGTGACTGCGACTCCAACGGGGACAATAACTGTGACGGTGACGGCCGTGCCTTCGGAAACGCCAACTACACCGCCAACCGTTTTGCCCACCGTAACCCCTTCGCCCACGCCCCCTTCCAGCGGCGGCGGACTGGGGACGCCCACGCCCACCGCGACCAAAGAGCCGCGCCTGGATAGCTGCCTGCGCATCAACTTTGACATCAGTGGTCATGTGACACGGCGTGGGCTCTATGTGGTGCAGGAGATTGGCGGCCGTGAGCTGGCAAGCTGGTACGCCGATGAGGGCTGGCAAGACAGCGGTTGGATCACCGGCATTGACATCACTCATCCTTCCGTATACGTTGAAGTACTCTACTACTCCGGCCCTGGCGCGACGCCGGTGCGGATGACAATCCTCAACCCCGCGCCAGGAACCGAACATGGCTGGCTTAGTCGTGGTATGTGCCACGCACTCGAAGTGGCCTGGCCCGATGGGGAGTAGCTTGTAGTGATAAAAGCTTAGTCAATCGCCATTCCGAGCGGAGCGAACAACCTCTGCCGGTTTGTCGGCCGGTGTAACCATAAAGAACGTTAAACTGCCCTTACAGCAGGATAAAAGTGGGTGAATTGCTTGCGATTCGCCCACTTTTTGTTTGGGTATAGGCATTACAACATAATTCTACAAGGGCAATAGGAGAAATATCCTGTATATTTGGCGGCATATTTACCTTGCTTTGGCTCTGGGCGATTGACTTTTTACATTATGTCGCGTTATACTTATTCAATAACCTTCGTATATTCTTTCACGCAGTACATATCAAGGAGAAACGGTATGAGGCGCAACGCGCTTTCCTTTATTGTGGTAACGGGTGGATTGCTGGCCCTGTTGTTTGTCTGGACACAATCATTACATCAACTAGAGACGGTGCAACCAGGGCAGGGTTTGCCTTCTATTGTTTATCTGGGTGATACCGGCACTTTTACGATTGGGCCAGATGAACAATTCATTGTTAAGCGTCGGAGACCTTTAAGTATTCATTTGTTTGACGGGCCTACCTATACTGCGGGAAGTGAGGAGCGTATTTATTCAGTCATTGGCGCACCGGGTGCCCCACCAGCACTATACCGCCAGACGATGGACATCGGCCAGGTTCAAGCAGGTTGTACAGTCCAATATGTGGCGATTGATGATGACGTGGATGATCGCATCAACGTCTTCTTGTTAAATGGCTCGTTCGTTCATACGATGCCGCAAGCGCCAGACCTGGTGATGTACGATAGCTTCACCGTTCCTTCAAGTGGTACGCTATCATTAGATGCTGACGATAGTGTGGGCATTTACATTAATTTGTGTGCGGCCCAACAAACGGCGACACCCACGGGGACATCCACGGCGACCTCAACCGCTTCACCAACAGCGACAGGGACAGCCAGCCCGACAGCAACAGGGACGGCCGGGCCAACAGCTACACCAACCGCAACAGCTACTTCAGAGTTTACGCCGACACCGACCGGATCGCCGACGCCAACCGGTTCAGCAACCGTAACGCCTTCACCGACGGCCACTGGCACGGTAGAGTTGACCCCCTCGCCGACCGCTACCAGTACGGCTGAACAAACACCCACCTCAACCTCACCTGCGCCACCAACCGTTGATCCTTCGGCAACACCCACTGCATCGGCAACGCCGACTGTGACGACAACGCCGCCAACGCCAACCCGCATTCGCCTGAACAGTTGCACGCGCGTCAACTTTGATGTCAGCGGTGACGAGGCACGGCGCGGTCTTTACGTGGTGCAGGAAGTGGGCGGCGCCGAACTGGCTACCTGGTATGCCCTGGATGGCTGGCAGGATAGCGGCTGGTTCACCGATATTGACATTCCTTACCCCTCCATCTATGTTGATGTTCTCTACTACTCTGGCCCAGGCGCGACGCCGGTGGAGATGGTAATTGTCAACCATGCCCCTGGAACAACGGATGGTTGGATGACCAGAGGTAGCTGCCATGCGCAGGAAGTAGCGTGGCCGGATGGGGATTAGGGATTAGAGATTGGAGATTGAGAGACTAAGCGACTAAGCGGTTAGATTCTCCGAAGAGAGGGCAGGCTGTTAGCGGCTTGCCCTCTCTTAATTTATGGGGGTGGCGATGAGGACGGTGGGCTCCCCGGCCGCCTGGGTGAGGAAGATAAGGCGGCTGTGGTCGCCTTTCAGCCGTAGTTGTCCCTCCAACCATTGTGGATCAAGTGGGGATCCCCGCTTCTTGATCGTCACCCGGCCGACCTGCCGTTCCCGCAAATAGTGGCGCAGCCGTTTTAGCTGGAAAGGAAAGGCCGCTTCCAGGGCGTAGCAGCGAGCGAAGGGCGTCGGCCGACAACTATCGGCCGTCAGATAAGCGATCTCCGGGTCAATCAGCGTCGCATCAAGCTGCCTTGCCAGCGTCTGCACCAGATGAGCGCGGACCACCGCGCCATCCGGCTCATAAAGATAGGCACGCGGCGGCGTGGTTTCGACCATTGCCGTTTCGCCATCTTCTTCAAGGGTGTGGCCTTCGGGCAGGAGCGTGGCGCGGCGGCCGTTCCCGCGCAGGTCGCCAAACCACAGCACCCCTTCGCGCACTTCACCGCGAACGGAGATAAACTCAACCGTTGCGTCGGTCGGAATCTCTGCGTAATCAATCGCCGGACTGACCTTCACCGCCCCATGGGGAACAGAAGGTAACCAACGCTCAAGGACGGCCGCCAGCGGTGGCTGGTAATCAGCGACAGAGTGGAGGCGGCGCGAGGGTGCGCTTTGTGGAGATTCGGCCGTGCGCCGTGCCGGATCAAAGAAAAAGGCCGCCACCGGCAAAGGGGGCAGGGTCAATAAATCAGCTTTAACAGGGAGGAAACGCCCCTCATGCCCGTAAGCCCATACGTTTTCGCGGGCCATTGCCAGCCTTAACCAATCGAGGTCAATGCCCACGACTTCCAGTTTGGCGCAAAGGGCCAGCGCATCACCACCGATGCCGCAGCCAAGATCGGCCGCCTGCCCAAACCCGGCCTCAAAGAAGCGTTGGGCGCGATAGTGGCTGATGGTTTCGGCCGACGCCTGTTCGAGTGCGGGACGGGTAAAGTACATCTCGGCCGCGCGGGTGAATTTAGCGGTCCCTTTTTGACGCAAGAGGGCGGTCTCCAGCACAGCCTGGGCCAACTCCGGCACAACCTGCTTTCGCAATTGAGCGGCGAGGGTCAGATGGTTGTTAGGGGTAATTGGCTCTGTCCCCACTTCGGCTAATAGCGTTTGGCCGGTAGGCGATAGTAGGAAATGCCAAGTCGCGTAGTCCATGAACGAATGGTGTCGTCACAACCGTAGTGACAATCCTCCGGATTGCCATTACGTGCAGCTAGACAATCCGGAGGATTGTCGCTACGGGGCGGCCGGTTCGAGTTCAAGAGTATCTAGGGCAGTTGTTTCGGCCGCTTCCTCATCCTCATCAATGGTGGCCGGTAGAGGCGGTCCCGCTTCCTGGCGGCCGTTAAACGCCTGGTAGGAACACATCCGGCAAACCGACCAATCATCCGTCAGCGGCCAGGTATGATCAAGTGATGTACCTTCGGCCATCCGTTCCTCAATCTGCCCCACCAACGCCGTCAGTTCCGCCCAATTTTGTTCATGCTCGGCGCGGCTATAGCGGATGGTGCGCGGTCGGTCCGGTTTAGCCACATACCAGTAAGTGATTGCCAGCCGGTCAGGGTCGAGCCTTTCCTGCTGTTCGCCCCCCAGCAACACATGACCTCCCTCGGCCAGTAGCGCCAGATAGAGCCGCGTTTGCCAGGAGCGTCGCAGTTGTTCGTCATTGGCGGGCGGCCGTCCCGTTTTCCAATCGAAGAGTTGGGCCGCTGGTTCGCCCGTTGTCTCGTCGCGGCCGAGGACCAGCAGGTCGAAGCGGCCGGTCAGCAGGTGGCGGCCGATGGGGACGGTCAACTCTCGTTCAGGATGGCGTTGGCCGGAGGGCAGCGGTGGCTGGTTGCGTTGGAAAATACCCCACCAGGAGCGCACCGTATCATCCACAATTGTCTCCGGTGGGGTAGGCAGGCCGAGGAAGTGGCGCTCTAACAGTTGGTGGAATTGGCGACCGTGTTCGGCGACCGTTTCCTGCGTGTCGTCCAGCGGGATGGAGGGCCAGGGCAACCCGACCAGATAGCGCAGTTGAAAACGGCGCTGGCAGATCAGAAAAGTTTGCAGGCTGTGTTGGCTGAGAGTTAGTGTGTCCATCCAGTTATTATAGGGCTTGCAGTTTTTTTGACGATTATAAAAATAATGGTTTGTTTGACAGCTAGACAACCTCGCGGACAATACGTCGTTATGGTTCGACGAATAGCAAGACTGGTGTATTGGTTATTGGTGTATGGGTTATTTCTGGTGGCTTGTCGGCCGCCAGGAGATGCGACGACCGAAATAGTGACGCCGGAAATGACCGCTACCAGCCCGGCGGACGTGGAGACGGCCACGAGTACGGCCGTGCCGCCTCCACCAACTGCTATTCCACAAACGCCAACTCCCTTGCCCGCACCCGCTTCACCAACGCCACGGCCGACGGAAGTGGCAGCAACGCCATCGCTGGAACCAACGGCCGGAATGACCAGCACCATCACTGCGACGGCGTCCCTCACCGGCTCTCCCTCGCCAACAACCACACTAACCCCCAGCCCAGTAGCCGTTCGTATTGGCGAACCTTGCCCGGCGGTTGCGCCGTTGCGGCCCGGTTATGCGGCCAATTTTCTTTCGCCACAGTCTTGGCCGCGGCCGAACGCGGCCGCCTCGCAGTCTCACTTCTGGTTGTCGCGGCCGCTGCCTGGCGCGGGAAGAATGTTGATCAACATGAGCTTCCCCTATGGCTGGGATGGCGGCGGCCGTTATTTGCTGCACAACGGGGTGGATACGGCCGAGAAGCTAGGCACGCCGCTGTTGGCGGCGGCCGATGGCACAGTCGTCGTCGCCCGCGCTGATGAGTCGGAGTTGTTTGGCTGGCGTTGTGATTGGTATGGGGAGTTGGTGGTGATCGAGCTAGACCAGCAGTGGCAGGGTCAGCCGGTCTATATCCTCTATGGGCATGTGTTGAACATCGTCGTTCGCGAGGGAGAGCATGTAAGCCGGGGGCAACAGGTGGCGGAAATTGGGGTGGGCGGCGCGGCCGTCGTCCCCCATTTGCATTTTGAAGTTCGCGTCGGCCAGAACCGCTTCGACTCCACACGCAACCCGATGTTGTGGATTGAGCCGGGAGAGTCGCGCGGGGTGATTGCTGGACGGCTGGTAGACCCGGAGGGTCGGCCGTGGCAAGGGGTGACCTTGACCCTGATTGACACCACCGGCGCACAGGGCTTGATCAATAGCTGGTCTTATCTCGATGATCCCCTGGATTTGATCAACCCCGATGAGGGCCTGGCGGAGAATTTTGTCTTTGCCGATGTGCGACCGGGGAGCTACGAAGTGTACACTCGCTTGCAAGACGTGGAGTATCGTGTGCCGGTAACCGTTTTGCCGGGGCAAGTAGCCACCGTAGAAGTGGTGACCGAAGCGTTTAAGACGCCAACGCCGACCACGGAAGCTGCCGAACCACCCCCACCCCCATCACCTGAGTCAACAGCAGATACACCCATCGAAACACCCGTTTCCACCCCAGAGGGCTAGTCCCAAACGCTTCGCCCGTACCGCGCACCGCACATGGCCGTCATCCGTTTCCCTCTGCCAACTGATCCACTCGCTTTGTAGATTCAATAGAAAGGACAAAATCGGTGCCGAACGCCTGGGCGGGGGTGAGAGCGCCGGTGATACGGCCAGAGGCGATAGCCTCGACACAGCGCACCGCACACACGGCCGTAAAATGGTACGCCTCTGGGGTTTCCAGCCACGCTTCGGCCGTTTCCCCACCCTCCTTGCTCGCACAAGCCCACAAATAGGCACGCCCCTTTTGCCGCGCCTTTTCGTCGGGGCCGGGGAACATTTGCTCCAACGCGGCCGACGTTAGCCGGTCGAAGCGCGGTGACATCGCCAGCCGCAGGGCGGGATCAGCCAGTAGACCAAAGGCAGGGGCCTTGGGAAAGGCGAGATGGCTGGTGATGTTGGGGATGCCGGTGTTGTGGTAGGCGGTGACCACATCCCCCCAGGGAATGGGGATAACATGGCGGGTTTTGCCGTTGCTGAAGCGCACATGGCGGCCCTGGCGGCCGAAGGGTTGCGCGACGAGGCGGCCGTTGCGTCGCACTACCGCCCCTCGGCCAAAATGATTGACCATGCCAAACAACGACTTCGCCGTTCCCGCGCTGATGCCCGAACCGCTGCTGATCGCCGTTTCCAGATGGGTCGCACCGGGCAACTGCTCGGCAACATAGGCGGCGAGGCAGTCAGAAGGGACAATATCAAAGCCAACGCCGGAGATCAGCGCGACACTGCTGGCTTTGGCCGCCCGATCCTGGCGCAGCGTGTTTTCATAGACGGGGATTTCCCCGGTAATGTCCAGGTAGTGGGTCCTTCCGGCCAGACAGGCGCGGATCATCGGATCGGCGGTGTGGATGAAAGGCCCGGCGACATGCAACACCGTCTCGAAGCGTTCCACCGTTTTCACCAGCCGGTCGGCATAAGTCAGATCGAGGGCGATCCAGTCCAGATCATACCGTTCGCCTAGGACGGCCAGCTTTGCCGCGTCGCGTCCGGCTAGCACCGGCCGGTGACCGCGACGCACTGCCTCCTCGATAATCAGGCGGCCGGTATAGCCATACGCACCATAAAGTAGCCAACGGGTTGTTGAGGTCATTGAATATACTTTGTTCCTTATTGCATTGTTTCAAAAGTGGTCGCAATGTCATTCCGAGCGGAGCGAGGAATCCCTTGCGATTTCGTAGATCAGCGAATTGATAGGGATTCCTCGCTTCGAAGACTCCGCTCGGAATGACAGTCAAACTTCTTTTGTAACATTGTACTTATCATATTGAACTCGCTTATGATTGTACCCTTCATGTAAAATTCGTCCTATGGAAAGAGGGAAAAGCGTTCCTATCCTGATAGCCGTCGTTGCGCTAACCCTTATCATCATCTGTTGGTGGCAAGTGTGGCGTTCGGAAGCAGGTTTGATCAAGCGCACGCTGTTTCGGGAGGGTGTGCCGTTGACTTTCCTCGTTAGGGAGGGTGAAGCAAACGTTCCCGGCGTTGTAGTCGCCCATGGCTTTGCCGGCTCACGGCAATTGATGTTGGGCTATGCCCATGTGCTGGCGCAAGCCGGTTATGGCGTGATGCTACTGGATTTTGACGGGCATGGGGGAAACGGCCGTCCTCTACAATGGGGCAGCGACACACTGCAAGCCAATTTAGATGCTGCCTACGCTGAATTAGTTATCCAGCCAGAGGTTGACGGAGACCACATCGCTCTCTTGGGGCACTCAATGGGTAGCGGGGCGGTGATGAGTGCCGGAATCCGACAAGCAGAGCGCTATCAGGCTACCGTTGCCATTTCTCCCACCGATGCCCAGGTGACGGCCGATCGGCCGCGCAATTTACTCTTACAGGCAGGGACGCTGGAACCGCCATTCCTGGCGAATGCACAACGTTTGCTGGCAAGGGCCGGTGGAGCGAACGAAAACATAGCTGAAGGTCTTGCGCGGCGGTTGGTGGTGATACCCAACGTCGAGCATATCACCATTCTCTTTAGTTCAGCCAGCCACCAAGCTGCCTTAAGCTGGTTGGATGAGGTATTCGGCCGCGAGACGGCCGTTGTCTATCGAGATAGCCGATTTGTCTGGTATCTTGCGCATTTAGCCAGCTGGTTGGTGCTGGCGGTGGCGATTGCGCCCCTATTGCCGGTTCGAGAGGCGGAAGACGGCCGCACCCGGCGAAACTGGTTGGGGTTGATCATTGGCCCACTGCTTGCCGGGATTGTGGTTAGCTTGCTGAATCGGCCGTTTGATCTGAGCAGCCTGGGTGGTATGCTCATTAGCGGTGCGTTGGCTATCTGGTTTCTCCTCTTTGGCCTCGGCTGGTTACTGGCTGCTTCTCCCATCCACCCCATCTACATCCCTAAACCTTCCCGGAATGATCTCATCTGGGGGATGGTACTATTTGGTTTCCTATCTCTCGCCTTTGGCGCATTGGCGCAACTGACCTGGTTGCCCTGGATGATGAATACGCCACGCCTATTGCGCTGGCCCTTATTAGCAGCGGCCGTCCTACCCTGGCAGTTGGCAAGTGGAGCGGCACAACAAGGGTTGGGGTGGCGCGGCCGTTTGTGGCATTGGCTGGCCCAATCCATCGCCATCGTGTTCGGTTTGGCCTTGATGGTTGCGCTCACCCCCGATTTCTCTTTTGTACTCTTGCTCCTGCCGCTGATGCCGGTTATCCTGGCGGTATTAGGGATTGGGGGATATATGGTGAAGCGGCCGTGGGCAGTGGCACTTGGCAATGGGTTGTTTTTTGGCTGGTTGTTGGCGGCCGTTTTTCCGTTGGTGTAAAGGGTGGATGAGTATCTAGGTTTATTGGTGTATTGAGCGGCAGGTCTTGTAAGATCACAAGCAAAGTTTTGTCGATTCGTTGCAAAAAAGAGGTATTCATGCGTTTTGTTGATAATGAGGGAACAACCGATCCGCGCCTGAATCTGGCGTTGGAGGAGTATTTGTTGCGGCAGGTGGAAGTGGATGAACCACTCTTGTTGTTTTATGTCAATGAGCCATCGGTGATTATCGGCCGCAACCAAAACACCCTGGAAGAGATCGATCCCGATTACGTCGAAGCCCAGGGTATCCATATCGTGCGCCGCCTTTCCGGTGGGGGGACGGTGTACCACGATTTAGGCAATCTCAACTTCAGCTTTATCACCAACGGCAAGGAAGCTTTACATAATTTCCACCGCTTTACAGAACCGGTTACCCGTGTTTTGCGCGATTTGGGTGTTGATGCCGAGTTGCGCGGCAAGAGCGACATTTTCGCTGGCGGCAAGAAAATTTCTGGCAACGCCCAATACGCCACGTCGAAACGGATGTTCAGCCACGGCACGTTGCTCTTCGACACCGATTTAGGAGAGATGTTACGCGCCATCAATCCCCGCCGGGTACAAATTGAGTCGAAGGCGGTGCAGTCGGTGCGTAACTTTGTGACCAACATCCGCGAGTTGTTGCCACGGCCGATGACATTAGAGGAATTTCGCACCGCCTTGCTCTCCGGTATCTTTAACGGAGGCCCTGTCCTGGCCCATCTACTCACTGAAGCCGACTGGCAAGCCGTGCGTGAAATAGCTGACAGTCGTTATCGAACCTGGGAATGGAACATCGGCCGTTCACCCGCCTTTGATGTACGCAAAAGCGAACGCCTGCCCGCCGGGAAGGTGGATGCCCACATTGACGTCAGCCAGGGACGGATCCGCGAGGTGAAATTTTATGGCGACTTCAGCGGCACGCGAGATATAGCCGAACTAGAGAAGCTGCTGGTGGGGGTGCGGTATGACCGGCCAGGGTTAACGGCCGCCCTGCAAGCGGTTGATCTCAGTGAGTACTTCGGGGTGATGGAAACGGCCGAGTTTATTGAGTTGCTCTATTAACTGCTTGTGGTGTAGTGGTCTATTGGTCTATTGTTGTTCGCGTTTGAGGCGGCCGAGATAAATCAGCGATTCCAGGTCTTGGCTATCGGCCGGGCGATAACGCAATCCAAATCAGCCAAAATCTCTCACAAATCAGGCCAATTTTGCATCGCTTTCCTCCGGCTTCCTCCGTTTCACAAGCTCAGGCAATTTTCACTTGATTCACACTTACCATTATCGCCAACTTGCCCTATAATTGCCCCAAGCCTAGAGCCATCCCGGTTACTGATGACCACTCACCGAATACTGCTTACTATCTTTCAGGAGACGGCCGTACTAACTTGACAACGACAAACATCCTCCCCCTCTCTATTCTTGCCGCCACATTCCCGGCACTATTTTATACACTCCTGATATATTGGATAGATCGGTACGAAAAGGAACCAGCCTGGTTATTGGCCGCCACCTTTCTATGGGGGGCCGTTCCCAGCATTTTGTTGGCGCTCCTGTTCAATACACTATTTAGCGTCCCCTTCTACTTTTTCACCGATGAGACATCAGCCAACACATTGGCCGCGATTACCATTGGCCCGTTGGTTGAAGAGAGTGTCAAAGGGTTTGCTTTGGTGGCTATCTTTTTCCTCTGGCGGCACGAAATTGATAGCCCGTTGGACGGTATTATCTATGGTGCAATGGTCGGCATGGGCTTCGCAGTCGTCGAAAACGTGTTTTACTTTGTCAATGTTTTCGGAGAGAGCGGCAGTGAGGCGTGGAGCCTGAATGTGGTGATGCGCGGCATCGTTTTCGGACTGAACCACGCGCTCTATACAAGCATGACTGGCTTAGGGGTTGCCCTGGCGCGAATGAGCACCAATCGTGGGCTAAGTCTGTTCGCACCGGTGGCAGGTTGGCTGGCGGCCGTCCTGCTCCATGCCTTCCATAATTTTGCTGTTTCTTTTAATAGTTTGCCATTGCTTTGCGTCGGTATTCTCGCCGATTGGGGTGGGGTATGGTTGACCGTGGTGATTATCTGGTGGGCCTTATACCAGGAGGGGAGTTGGATGCGTACCTATCTGGCGGAAGAACTGCACGAGGGGTTGTTGACGGCCGAGCAATATGACCTGGCCCACCGGGCGCTTGGCCGGGCGCGTTATCGTCTGGATGCCTTGCGATCAGGAGGTATCGGCGCCTACTGGCGCAGCGGCCGTTTTCTCAATCAGCTAAGCAAACTGGCCTATCAAAAGCACCATCAGGCCTTATTTGCCGATGCTCGCAGCCGTAGGGAGATTGACCGATTGCGGGAAGAGCTTGGGGGGAGTCTATGAGACTGAGTGATTGAGAGACTAAGAGATGCTCCTCTGCCCCTCTGCTCCCCTGCTCCCCTGCTCTTTTACTTCCCACTCCCCACTCCCCACTTGCTTAAAGATTCTGTTGAATCTGCTGCCAATGCACGCGATCATGTTGCACGGCCAGATAGAGGAGTTCATGGAGCGTGGTCTGGCCGAAGAAAGCGTGGCGGGCTTCGCGTAGCCATGCGTCTTCGGGCAAACTTTCTAATAGTGCCAATGTCTCCCGGCGGGCGTCGCTAAAGTCAGCCAGGGCCGCACGGCCGTCCTGACAGAAATAGTTGCGCGGCTCAGCCCACTGGTCGGGGTCAACACCGGGGATAAAGGGATTGTCTGTTTCCGCCAATGCCCGAAAACGGGGTTGGTGGACTTCAAGCTCTACATCGCGCAGATGGCAGAGTATCTCAACGATAGACCATGCCTCGGCCGACGGCCGCCTGCGCCAGTCAATGTCAGGAGCAGCCAACGCCTGCAAAAGGGATGAGAGAAACTCAGCCAGTTCGGCCAGTAGCAGGGGAACGGGAGGAGGATTTTGCATGGAAGTAATGGAGTTTATGGCTGGTTGCTGATTAGTTGCTGCTCGCGAACGGCCAACCACGCTGGAGCAGGGGATACAAAGCATCCAGCGTGCCATACCCTGAAGCCAAAGTGAGATCGGGTGGCGTGGGTAGCGTGGGTGGTGTAGTCCCATTATAGAAGCGGCCGAAAAATGGTTCCAGTTCATTGCGTGGACGGCCGCTCAATCGCTCAAAGTGATCCCAAAGCACCTCCCGATTCGTGCGTGAGGTATCTGTGCCAACCATCACCGCGCGGGTGGCTTGCAGGTAATATTGGATGAAGGTTTGCTCGTCGAGGAGCGGCCGCGCGTAACGGCCGAGCAGCTTAAAATAATGGGCAATGAAATTATCCATGTCATTGCCCAGCAGCGTATCGTCGAGGTCAAACAGGATCGCCTTAAGCATAGGAAACTACCACGGTTTTATCCAAGATCGTCAAACAGTTCGCGCAGTCCTGGTTTTTCTTCGGCGCACTTTGGACAGCCCACTTCCGGCCGGGGGACGTCAATCAAATGGCGGCTGCAAAACGCCTTCACTTCCACATGCCGGTTAAGGCCGAGGATGCCTTTCTTGACCGTTGCTTCCAGGACCAGATTGGGGTTGCTATTGGCCTGTAGAATATCTGGAACGGGGCAAGTGGAGCAGTCACTTGGTTTCCATTCCGGTGAGCGAGGGTTTTTGTCAATCAGGCGGCACTCCTGTTGGGAACGGCCGCGAAAGTAGTCCTGAAAATAAAAACGACACTCTTTTCCGGCTGGTGTAATCATAAAAATAGAGCTACCTTATGGGCTATTGTATTAAATTAACGTATCCAATCAAGACTACCGAGAAAACCATCCTTTTTCCTCATATGTTTTCCTTCGGTGGCAGTTAGCACACAATACCTGGCACTTACTGATCTCTTTTTGTATTCGCTCAATCGAGTAACGGCCGTTTACCAATTCTGAGACATTATACTCTTTCTGTGACGGATCAATGTGATGGAACTCAAGTAATCTTGGGTCACTTTCACCGCACTCCATACATGGGTTCGCCGCAAGGTAATCCCATACAAAATTTTTAACCTCCTCTTTCCGCCTGTTTCTATTGTCGTAAATGTTTTGTCGGTATTTTTCAGTACGGCGATTGTAGCTTTCCTTATTAAACTTGCTCATACATTCGCGGCAATGTTTTTGCCTGGTTCCGAGCAGGCGATTACTAAAAGCAAATTCTTCAATTGTTTTCCATTCCCGATAGTGGGCACACTGTTTCATAACAGTCTATAAATCCCTCCATAAAGAAAAAGCTATGTCAATCAAGACATAGCTTCAATAGGAGTGAACTCCAATAACAGTTCTGGTACGCCCTGAGAGATTCGAACTCCCGGCCTCTACGTTCGTAGCGTAGCGCTCTAATCCACTGAGCTAAGGGCGCGTACTTTATCTCTTAACCTTATACCCGATTTAACCGGTTTTGGCAAGAGTTTCTAACATTCGGAGCGGGGAGGAAGGGATTCGAACCCTTGAACGAGTTTAAGCCCGTTAACCGCTTAGCAGGCGGCCCCAATCGACCACTCTGGCACCTCCCCGAACAATTCCGGTGATGGGTTTATCAATTATTAACGTTAAATCGTTAATGACTGCTGACAATTGAGTTGTCAGGCGGAGGGAGAGGGATTCGAACCCCCGGTGAGCTTGCGCCCACTACGGTTTTCAAGACCGCCGCAATCGTCCACTCTGCCATCCCTCCAACACCCAGAGGGAACCTGTAAATTATATCATGCCCTAAAAATGCTGTCAAAGTGCGCTTACTCTGCTATTATACAGCTTTATGGACATGTTTACGTTTACCGGCATCATCATAAAAGAAGAACAAGGCTATAGCTCCCTTTGTCCCGAACTAGATATCGCCTCGGTTGGTGACACACCTGAGGAAGCTAAGGCAATGCTTCTGGAAGCGGCCACTCTGCATATCGAGGGCGCTATCGAGGATGGATTACCCTATTTACGCCCTATTCCGATAACCGATGATCCTCGCCAAACTGCACACGATACTATTATTGAGCTATTTCGCTTCAAAGTAAACATAGCTGTTCACGCATATGCCTAATCTTCCGGTTCTCAAGCCTCGTCAAGTGGTTCGCGCACTCGAAAAAGCCGGATTTGTACAAGTTCGCCAACGTGGCAGCCATTTGCGCTTGAAACGAGGTAATCTTGCTGTCACAGTTCCAATGCATGCCGGTGATCTTACCACCAAACGTACTACGCTCCATACTTCGCCAAGCTCAAATGAGCCTTGAGGAATTTCTGGCTCATTTGTAATGATGCCGTAGCAGCAGCTTCAAACCCTTAAGTACCAATCAAAAAAGCGTTCCAGCCGCTGTTGCCAGTCCATTTCCGTCTCATAACGCAAGAAGCCATGTGGTTCACCGGCGTAGGTTTTATATTCAAACACCTTGTCATGCCGTTTGAGCGCTTCGACTAGCTCTTCGGAGGATTGCGGCGGCACAATGTCATCTTCCAAACCATGCAGCAGCAGGATCGGCTTCTTGATATTTTCCACATTCCAAATCGGCGATGCGGCGAGATAGGCCGCCCAATTGGAGCGCGGGTGGCCCATCATCATCTCTGTGTAGAGGCGGGTGGAGCGTTCGCATTGCGCCCAGGAACTATAGAGATTGGCGTCGCCATACTTGCTGACCCCGGCCGCAAACAGATATTCAGGGTCATTTGCCAGACAACAGGCGACCATGTAGCCACCATAGCTGGAGCCGAAGATACCGATCCGTTCCGGGTCAACCCAATCGAGGTTGTGCAGAAACTTCGCCCCATGCAGCACATCTTGCGTATCGCCAATACCCCAATCGTTGTAATTACCATGTTCAAAGGCCTCGCCATAGCCGGTGCTGCCACGAAAGTTGGGGGTGAAGAAGGTATACCCCTTGGCCAGCAGGTATTGGGCGAGGATGTCCCACAGGAAGGTGTAGTGATCGGCCGGGCCACCATGCGGCCGCACAATCGCCGCGCCATTGGGTTTATGCGGCCGCGAGAGCAGCCCCGGAATCTCCAACCCATCATAACTGCGATAGCTGACCCGTTCGGGGACGATCAGATCATGCTGGGCCAGGGCAGGGGGCTTGGAGAAGGTCAGTTGGGTGATGCGGCCGCTATCTACCTCCACGCGATAGATGTCGGGCGGCGTGACGGAATCTTCATACTCAACGGTCAGGAAATCGCCGCCCGGTGACCAGTTGGGACCGGAAAAAACGCCGAGACCCGTCCGCAAATCTCTTGTCTCTCCCGTGTCGGCGTCTACGAGGATCAGGTCTACGGCCGCATTCCTATGAATCGTGGCGGCGAGGCTGCGGCCGTCGGGCGACCAGGCAAACTCGCTGAAGTCCTGATTGCCATGCGTCAGTTGGCGCGTACCCTCCCCATCGGGGCGAATCAGCCACAGCTCGGTGTAACCGGAGCGTTGGGAGAGGAAGGCGATTTGCTCCCCATCGGGCGACCATTGCGGCGACCAATCCTTTTCTTTGGGGGAGCCGGTCAGCTGGCGTATCTGCCCCGTTTCCAATTCGACCAGACGCAGCTCCAGGCGGTTGAGATCGTCATAGGGGTAAAAGGTGTATGCGACGAAACGGCCGTCGGGTGAGGGCGCGGCGTCGCGGGCGCTGCCGTCAAAGCCGGGCGTGAGCAGGCGCGGCCAACCCCCATCAATATCGGTCAGCAGCAGGATGCTCGCTTCCTGGCGGTCGGCGGTGACGATCAGTTGGTGGCCGTCCGGCATCCAGACCGGCGACCAGGCGGAAGCGGTGAAGTCGGTGAGCGCTTTCGGCAAACCACGGCCGTCGCCGGGCAGGATGTGGACATGGTCATTGAGCGTGAAGGCTAACCAACGGCCGTCGGGCGACCACTGTGGCGCACCGTCCAGCCAATAGATCGTTTTTTTGCGGTTGGGAGTCAGTCGTTGCGGCCAACCGCCGCTGCTCTGCATTAGGTAGATGTCGGAACGGCCGTCGGCCTCGCGGATGAAGGCGATATGCGAGCCATCGGGTGAAAGCTGGTGATGGTGGATCAGATTCAGCGAACTGACCAGCTCCAGGCTCCATCCATCCGGTGGTTTGATATCCGGCCGTTGCACCGACGGCCAGCCGTTGCGTTCGTATTTCTCGGTAAGTTTCACTTCGTTGTGCATGGCAGAAATATTCCTTCGTTGATGGTATTACAGTTAGGTTTTGGTAATTATCATCCCGGCTGTACTAATGGAAACTAGAGTATAATAGTAAATATCAATGAAGCCGATAATTTGGACAAAGCACGCTCGCCAGAACTTGGAAGAGCGTGAAATTGATCAGGACGAAGCGGAAATAACGATTAGGAAACCTGACGAGTTGAGGGCAGTCCACCAGACAGACAAATATACATGCGGCGCTATTACGACAAAATACTTGATAAAGAGATGTTGTTACGTGTGATCGTCGCTGAATCACCGAATGCTATAACTATTATCACCCTCTATAAAGTCTCTCGCATGACGCGATATTTAAGGGAATAAAGCAAATGAAAGTTGTGTACGACAAAGAAACTGATACGTTGATCATTACCCTGCGTGATGAGCGTATTCGAGAAAGCGACGAAGTACGCCCCGGCGTGATCGCGGATTTTGGTTATGATGGACAGTTGGTTCGCTTCGAGATTCTACGGGCTTCACAAATTGTGCAGAAAGCCAGCGAAATGCAATTTGTCGTTGAAATCTAATTCAGAATCCTTTTCGACACGAATTTCACGAATGACACGAATCTTTCTGCATAACTATTCGTGCCATTCGTGAAATTCGGGTCAAAAACTATGGGACAAATTTTGGCTCCACTTCGTGGCAGGCGACCCAGTGATTGGGCTGTACCTCGCGCCAGGCGGGGACGACTTGTGAACAATGGGGCTGGGCGATGGGGCAGCGGGTGTGGAAGCGGCAACCGCTGGGGGGATTGATCGGGCTGGGGACATCCCCCTCGAGGACAATGCGCTTGCGGCGGCGGGCGATTTTGGGGTCGGGGACGGGAACGGCCGAGAGCAACGCCTGCGTATAGGGATGGAGTGGATTTTCGTATAGCTCATCTTTCTCTGCCAACTCCGCCATCACACCCAGATACATCACCGCGACCCGGTCACAGATATGGCGTACCATGCTCAGGTCGTGGGCGATGAAAAGATAGGTCAGCCCCAGGCGGTCTTGTAACTCCTCCAGTAAATTGACAACTTGCGCCTGAATAGAGACATCGAGCGCGGAGATAGGCTCATCACAAACCAGGAAGAGGGGGTCGGAGGCCAGCGAGCGGGCGATACCAATACGTTGCCGTTGGCCGCCGGAGAACTCATGGGGGAAGCGGTTGAGAAAGCGGCCGTCCAGGCCCACCAGTTGCATCAGCTCCTTAATTCGTTCCAACCGTTCTTTTTCGGTGTCTAACAAACGGTGGACGCGCAATGGTTCACCGACAATGGCGTTGACCGTCCAGCGCGGATTGAGCGAGGCGAAGGGGTCCTGGAAGATCATCTGTGCCTTGCGGCGAATTGCCAGATACTCATTGCCGGTAGCCTGGTGGACATCGTGGCCGTCAATGGTGACACGGCCGTCCGTCGCCGGATAAAGCCCAAGCAAGGTGCGCCCGGCCGTAGACTTGCCACAACCGCTTTCGCCCACCAAACCCAATGTCTCGCCGCGCTGGATGGAAAATGAAAGCCCATCCACCGCCTTTACCGCGCCAACTGTACGCTGGACGATGATCCCCTTGCGGATCGGGAAATGCTTTTTTAACTCCTCTACCTGGACGAGTGGTTGGTTTGGTTGGCTATTTGTGCCGTTGCTCTCTGGCATATCGTCTTCCTTAAAGAGTGTTACGCGGATGACGCGGATCAAACGCAGATTAACGCTGATTTACTGTCCACTGCCTACTGCCCACTGATTACTGCTAACTCCCTAATGGCGCGGCAGCCCAGTTCGCACATCCACCCAACAGGCGATCTTTTGGCCGGGGGCGATGGGTTCGAGGGGCGGCCGTTCCTCGCGGCAACGCTCAATGACAAAATCACAACGAGCGGCAAAGGGACAACCCTTCGGCTCCAACAGCAAGTTAGGCGGCGCGCCGGGAATTGATTTCAGCCGCTTGTCGCGTCGCTTGTCCACTCGTGGCAGCGCGCCGAGCAGAGCCAGCGTATAGGGATGGCGCGGATTCTCATAGAGGCTATCTACGTCCGCCTCTTCAACAATGGTTCCCGCATACATGACGATCACCCGGTCGGCCATACCCGCCACCACCCCAAGATCATGCGTGATCCAGATCAATGCCATGCCCAAATGTTCTCGCATCCGAATCACCAGATCGACAATTTGCGCCTGAATGGTCACATCCAGAGCGGTGGTTGGCTCATCGGCGATCAGCAAAGTAGGGTTGCAGGCCAGCATCATAGCGATCATCACCCGCTGGCGCATCCCGCCGGAGAATTGGTGGGGATAGTCATTTAACCGGCGCGTCGCATCCGGTATGCCAACCAGATCAAGCAGTTCAACCGCTCGCTTACGCGCTTGTTCGCCATTCATCCCATAATGCTTACGCAGGGCTTCCGTCATTTGCCGTTCGATAGTCAGCACAGGATTGAGCGAAGTCATGGGGTCTTGGAAGATCATCCCAATTTCACCACCACGCACTTGCTCCAGCTCTTCGGCGCTCAGAGCGAGGAGATTTTTGTCCAGGAAACGGGCTTCACCGGCCGTCACCTTACCCGGCGGCATAGGGATCAGGCCGAGGAGCGCCATCATGCTCACCGATTTGCCGCAGCCGCTCTCGCCTACCACGGCAACCGCTTCCCCTTCATGGATTTTATAGGAGATGCCGTTGACAGCGTGGATCACACCCTCTGGTGTCAGGAATTGCACCCGCAGATCGTTGATTGTTAGCAGGGTATTCTTCTGGTTATTATGGTTCATCATAGATGTGGCCGGTTTACTGTAGCGCGGTTTGCTAGACTGTGCGGCTGCGTGGGTCAAGTGCGTCACGCAGACCATCACCAAGAAAATTGATGCTAAGCACCGTTAGCAGAATCAGCAAGCCAGGAAAAATCCACAGCCAGGGAGCACTTTCGATATAGTTATAGGAGCCATCAAGCATATTACCCCAGGTTGCGGTGGGTGGTTGGACGCCCAGGCCCAAGAAGCTGATGTAGGCTTCGGAAAGGATAGCGTTGGCAACGGCCAGCGTGGCCGAGACGACGATGGGGGCGATGGAGTTGGGCAAAATATGCTTAAAGATGATCTGGCTGGTGGGCGTGCCGATGGAACGGGCGGCGAGCACAAAATCATTTTCCTTCAACGAGAGAAACTCGGCGCGAACGATGCGGGCGACATACATCCAACTGGTGACGCTGATGATGATAATGATCAATGGCACGCTGCCGCCGACGATCCGCGCCATCACAATCAGTAGGAAAAGCTGCGGGATGATCAGCATCGCTTCGGTGAGGCGCATCAGGACGCTATCGGTCAGTCCGCCATAGTAACCAGCGATGGCGCCAATGACCACACCGAGCAGGATTTCGAGGATGGCAACGGCGACGCCAATGGTCAGGGAGATTCGGCCGCCCTGAATCGTCCGCGCCAAAATATCACGGCCGACCGTATCCGTCCCAAAGGGATGTTCGGCCGATGGCCCCTGCAGACGCGCCGACGTGTCGGTAAAGTTGGCGACTTGGGCCGTATAAATCAGCCCTCCACCAAAGGAATAGAGGAGCAACAATAGTAACGTGATGCCACCGGCAATCGCTAATTTGTGGCGGCGAAAACGTCGCCAGGTCATTTGCCCCAACGACAGCGGCGGAGCCAGTTCATCCGCGTCAAGCGAAACAACGGATGGAGAAGGTTCTAAGGCAGAAGAGTCCAATGTAGCCATATAGACACTCTCTTGAGGGATGAAGGCTGAAGGATGAGGGATGAAAAATCCTATTCATCCTTCAGCCCTCATCCTTCAGCCCTTCTTTCTCAGTCGTAGCGAATGCGTGGGTCGAGGAGGGCATAGGTGAGATCGGTCAGCAGTTGAAAAACAATGACAAGGACAGATAGCAAGAAGAGGATGCCCATGACCACCGGAACATCAAAGCGCAGCACGTGGTCGAGAAAGAGGCGACCCATCCCCGGCCAGGCGAAGATGCGCTCTGTGACCAACGCGCCCCCAAGCAGCAGGGCGAGGTCAAGGCCGACGATAGTGACGATGGGCAAGGAAGCATTCTTAAAGGCGTGGACCATCAGGATATAGCGCCCTTTCAGCCCTTTGGCTCTGGCAGTGCGGATATAGTCCTGACTGAGAACTTCCAGCATCGTGCTGCGGATAAAGCGACTATAGGCGGCCGTGCTGACCACAGCAATGCTAAAGACCGGCAAAATCATGTGCAGCGCGACCTGCCCCGGTGTTTTGCCCACCTGGGGATCGAACATGCCGACCGCCGGCAGGGAAGGAAGCCCCCAACGCTGGAAGTTGACCGAAAAGATATAGATCGAGAGCAGGGCGATGAAAAAAATCGGTGTAGAAAAGCCAATGAAGGAGATCGTCGTAATGATATGGTCGGCCAACGAGTATTGCCGCAGCGCGGAAAAAATGCCGATCAGCAAGGCAAAGACGATAATCACCGCTTCCGAGGCGACCATTAAAAGCAGGGTGTTGGGGATTCGTTCGGCAATGACCTCCCAGGCGGTGTTACCGCGCCGGAGGAGTGAATTGCCAAAGTCACCACGAATGGCCCCGCGCCGTGTGCCGGGCGACTCTTCGATGCCGTCACCATCCATGTCGAAGGTGTCCCAATCATTGCCGACGAGCCAGTATAGGTATTGCAGATAAATGGGCTTATCTAGCCCAAGCTGGCGCGTCAGGCGTTCGCGGTCGGCCGGGCGGGTGGCGCGTCGGCCGCCCATCGTCGCCAGCGGATCGCCCATATTCTGCATCAGCACAAATAAGATGACGGTGATGATTAACAACAACGGAATGGCCTGCAACAGTCGCCGGATGATGTATCGAGCCATAACACACCTGGTGTGAAGGATGAGGGATGAAGGATGAAGGATGAATTAGGCTTTCATTCCTCAGCCTTCATCCCTCATCCTTCCTAATTCATCCTTCTCTTATTCGCTGATGTCCCATTCAGCAATCGAGAAGAAGGGGGTTGCGCCGGAGAGGGTGACGTTTTGCAGACGGCCGCTGAGCGCCCACACGTCCGGGTCTTGCCACAATCCCAGCCAGATCACATTGTCGTGCATGTATTGGGTGATCTCATGGAATGTTTGTGTCCGTTCTTCGACGTTTGTCTGTGTGGCCTGGAGTTGGAAGAGGCCATCAAGCTGCTCATCACACAGGCGCTGCCAGTTGGCCCCGTCGGGATACTCATCTGTCGGAATTTCACTGCATAGCCAGTAGTAATGATCAGGATCGGGAAAGGCCGGAGCATCAGACCACTCAAAGATGTCCAGCTCGCCGGAAGCGGCCGGGCCAGCCTCACCATAGCTGGCAAACAGGATATCAGGATTGAAGCTTTGAATGTCCAGCCCGATCCCAACTTCTGCCAACTGTTGTTGGGCAACAGCTTGTAAATCCTGGCGTACTTCGCGGATGCTGGTCCCGTGGGTGAGAACGAGTTCCTCTCCATCCTTGTCCCGTGTGCCGTCGCCGTTGCTATCTACCCAGCCCGCTTCATCCAGCAAGGCATTAGCCTGTTCGGGGTCATAGGGCCAGGGTTCGATGTCCGGGCTGTTATATGGCATGTTGTCCCACAAAGTGGCGGCCGGTTGGGTCAGACCGAGCAGCAAGTCCTGGTTGATGGTCTCCCGATCAATCGCCATGGCGATCGCCTTACGAACATTGACATCCTGGAGCGCA
This sequence comes from uncultured Ardenticatenaceae bacterium, assembly GCA_964410625.1. Taxonomy (GTDB): domain Bacteria; phylum Chloroflexota; class Anaerolineae; order Promineifilales; family Promineifilaceae; genus CAYPHY01. The sequence continues at coordinate 41,575 of CAYPHY010000006.1, forward strand.
GGATGGCCGTCCTCGCCCAGGTAGAAGTACCAGCCTTCATTGAAACCAGAGGGGACGGTAACGATGTTAACGCCTGCTTCTTCTAATGGGGCTACATCCGAGTAGGCAACGAACGTACCAAGGTCCCCTTCGCCCGTTTGCAAGGCCGCGACCTGAGAAGCATCGTCAGGGACAAAGCGGATGAAAATCTCATCAATGATCGGCGGGTCGTCGTAGTAGTTTTCATTACGCACAAAGCGAGCAAAGCTACCCGATTCCCACTCCTCAAAGACATAGGGGCCTGCGCCAACGGTCGGAGCAAGGTTCCAGGCGGCCTCGTCCAGCGTTCCGTCTGCCTCATACACCGGCCGAAGGACATGGGCGGGTAAAAGCCCTGACCACATGTTGGCAACCCAGGGCGCGAATGGCTCGGCAAAGGTGACAACCACCGTTTGCGGGTCCGGTGCCTCAATGCTCTCAACACCATCATAGGGATAGGTGGATTGCACCGTATTGGCCGGATCGACGATCATCTCATAGGTAAAGACAAAGTCATCAGAGGTGATCGGCGTGCCGTCTGACCAGTTGATGTCGTCCCGCAGGTTGAAGGTGATCGTTCGGCCGTCTTCGGAGATACCCCCATTGTCTTCGCTGGGCATTTCCGTGATCAGGTTCGGTACCGGTTCGTTGTTCTCATCAAAGACCCACGCTCTGGCGTTCCAGATCGGGAAGGTGATGGTGGTGAACCACATGGCGGTATAAAGCGGACTGAGGGTATCAAACTCCTGGGTGAAGATGAAGGTGGCGATCTTTCGGTCGCCTTCGGCCGCTGGCCCATCCTCGGCCGCTGGTTCTTCTACAGCCGGTTCTTCGGCCGGTTCTTCAGCAACGGGTTCCTCGGCCGCGGGATCTTCGGTAATTGGCTCTTGTGACGGTTGGCCGCCACAGGCGACCAGGGTGAGCGCTAACACAAACAACAGCGCCACTGTCCATGGCAAAAATCTTTTTCGACTCATTTTCTCCTCCGAAATTAGACGATAATTTAGGGCAAGTCTCATCAACTCGACCAGATAGGTTAGCTTTCAAATGTGTTTGAAGATGGCATCACCTCCATGAAACCGTCATTGAATTTGTGGCATGATGCTTCAGCCTCGTTGGTGAAGCAATCAGGGTACAGACCTGGGGATGTTTAGATTGCCAAAAAGGGGGTTTATTACGGGGGTATGCCTGAAGTGGCAAATGTGCCTGTGACGAGAAAGCAGCATTATATGACTGGCGCATTGCCAGCGGGTTTGCTCGTATAGGGTTACGGCAAAATCCACTGTCAGCTCTCATTAATATCTGTAAATAAACGAGCCTTCTCGATTAGGCTAACCCATTTTACTGGCGAGGTGGCGGACTGTCAAAAATGAGGAAATCGGAGACTAGGAGATTAAGAGACTGGGAGATTAGGAGACTGAATAGAGGCAATCTCTCAGTCTTTCAGTCTCTTAATCTCTTCTTCCAGTAAGGTAGGAGAAGCGATCCGAAACACCGCCTGGGCATAGTCGAGAAGGCGACTTTCGGGATCGGGGTCGTTGATCAACGCTTTATAGGGCAGCAATGTACCTTGCCAGCCTTCGGTGTGCCATCGTGCGCCGGGGGGCAGTGGTTTGTCGAGCAGCTTGTCGGCTTCAAAGGGGAAGGGGTTGGAATAGAAATAGCTGTCGTCGTTGTTGTTACCGGGATAGAAGCCGAGGTTCAGTTGGGCGGGATATGCTTTTGTTTCGTCCTGTTCTTGCACTTGAATGCAACAGGTCCCGAACCATTCGCTGGAGAGGTCAAAGCCATGGGGCCAGACCTGGACAGGTCCTGTATCCCCCTCAAGTCGGGCGAGATGCTTTTTGAAGATCTGGTCAGCATTGACCAGCGCGGTGAAGTAACGGCCGACCACTTCCGCATCATACACGCGTGGTTCATCGCTTTCAAAACGTTGGCGACTATATTCGCCGCTAAGCCCCAACCCAGCAACGGCTTTGATCACCGCATCGCCCATTTCCGTCCCCGTCATTCCGGCACGCATGTCGAAGGTTTGGTGGCGGCCGTCGCTGGTGGCAAGGATGATCTGGTGAGTCAGCAAATCCATCCGCAAATGGAAAATACCGCCACCGGGCAAAGGCATGTTGTCAGTAACAAGGCCACTGGGCTGTATTTTCAAGCTGACATTCCACCACTTCGGATGGCTGATGGTATGCACACGCGGGATGACGCCAATAGCATGGGCATAGAGATGGAGCGTTTCACGGGTTGGGCCAAAGCCATCAAGAGAGGGAAAGAAGGGCATGGGCGTGTCTCCTTGTCAGTCGTCAGTGGGCGGTAAGCAGTAGGCGGTTGGTAGCAAGTAGCAGGTAGCAAGTGGCAGGTCAAGGGTTGCAGGCTACATTGTTCATTGTTCATTGTCTCATTGTTCATTATCCATTGCTACCTATCGAGGTGTTGCAACGCAAGCTGCACACGCTGGTCTATGGATTGGGCATCGCGGGGGACGTTTTGCAGTGCGGTTTGCGCTTCAACAATGCTGAACCCGAGGCCGGTGAGGATGTCAATCACATCGGCGTCCACATCGCTGACCAACGGCATGGCTGATTGCACCGCGCCGACATCGAGTTTGTCACGCAGTTGAAACATGATCCGCTCGGCCGTCTTCTTGCCAATGCCAGGGACGCGCTGGAGAACGGCCGTCTCTTCCCGCAAAATCGCGCTCTTCAGCAGTTCGGGGCTAAGCGTGCCGAGGATCGCCAGAGCCACCTTCGGACCGACGCCGCTGACGCCGAGCAACAACTCAAACAGTTGCAGGTCTTCCTCCGCTTCAAAGCCATATAGTGTCAGGTCGTCTTCGCGCACCAGCAGGTGGGTGTGGAGATGAACCCGACGGCCGGGGCCACCCGCATCCTCCAGCACATTGCGCGGCACAAACACGCGAACACCAACGCCACCGAGGCCGATGATCAGGCTGGTCTTTTCGACTTTTTGGATGGAACCGGTCAGGGTAGCAATCATAATTTAGGAGATTAAGAGACTAGGAGAGTGAGAGATTAGAGACTGGGAGATTAAGAGATTGGGAGACTGGAAAGAGAAAGTCTCTCAGTCTCTTAGTCTCCCAGTCTCTTCTATCAGAGTTTGTAAATGATAATAGTTATAGTGGGCAATCGCCACGGCTAAACCATCGGCCGCGTCGTCCGGTCGCGGCGTTTCCTCCAGGTCGAGCAGGTTACGCACCATCATCTGCACTTGTGCCTTATCAGCTTTGCCATAGCCTGTAACCGCGTCTTTGACCTTTGGTGGCGAATATTCACCGATGGGAATACCGGCGTTGGCCAGGCAGAGCAGCAACACCCCCCGTGCCTGGCCGACGCTAATGGCGGTGGTGATGTTGCGGCCGAAGAACACCTCCTCAATCGCGGCCGTGTCTGGCCGGTAGCGCTCCAGGAGGGCGTTCAATTCTCGATAGATTGTTTGCAGGCGTAGGGGTGCTTTCTCTCCGGCCGGTGTGTCAATCGTCCCATAGTCCACCATGTGCAGGCGGCCGTCTAGCGCATCCACAATGCCATAGCCAGTGGTAGCCGTTCCGGGGTCGAGTCCGAGGATTCTCATCGAGTGGTGAGTGGCTGGTGATTAGTGGTTAGTAGATAGTGGATAGTGATTAGTTTTCTAGCTAACCACTATCCACTATCCACTAGCCACTATAACTCAGGCTGCTTCCAGTGCGGCAATCGCCTCGTCGCTGATTTCGAGCGTGGAATAGACATCCTGCACATCGTCGAGGTCTTCGATGCGCTCAATGAGGTTCATCACCTGCACGCTCTCTTGCTGGCCCAGCGTAATGGGATTGTTGGGGTCATAAATGATGGCTGCCTCTTCCATGGTGATCCCCGCCTCTTCAAGCGCTGTTTGCACCGCCTGGAAATTCTCCAGGTCTACGTAAATTTCAGTCACTTCGCCATTGAATTGGATGTCCTCGGCGCCCGCTTCGGCCGCGATCAAAAATAGCTCATCCTGGTCAACTGGCTCCGTGATGGCGATGTAGCCCTTGCGGGTGAATTGCCAGGAAACGGCTCCCGCCTCGGCCATCGAGCCGCCATACTTGCTGACGGCGTGGCGTACATCGGCAATGGCGCGGTTGCGATTATCGGTGACGACGCTGACCAGGACAGCCACGCCGTGCGGGGCATAAGCTTCATACATCGCCTCGGTCAGTTCGCTACCCTCTAGCTCCCCTGTGCCGCGCTTGATGGCTCGTTCGATATTGTCTTTGGGCATGTTGGCGGCGCGGGCCTTGGCAACGGCCAGACGCAACGCATTATTGGTGTTAGGATCACCCCCATTTCTTGCTGCCAGCGTCACTTCTTTTGCCAGCCGGGTAAACTCCTTACCCCGTTTGGCATCGGCCGCTGCTTTCTTGTGTTTAATAGTGGACCATTTCGAATGTCCAGACATCGTTTGTTGTCTCCTGAGCATCCACGAATCATTTGTGTAAATTCGTGTCGATTCGTGGATCAATGAATTTCTATTACCTACAGGGCTTACGCAGCTCATAATTTTTTCCGACACGAATAACACGAATTTCACGAAAATAGAAGGCAAATTCGTGTTATTCGTGCCATTCGTGTCAAAAATGCGTAAGTCCTAACCTATCTACCTATTACCGGTCAAACAGGGCGCGAAAAGATGACAGACCATTCGCTGCACCCTGAGATTTGGATAATTTCACAAAAATAGGCCGGGTAATGCTTAATTTGAACGAATCGGAGTGAGTTTGTGACTCACCAAAATAGGTGGTTATTATAGCATAGTGACAATCAAGATCGCAATTTCGTATCCCCGTTTGCCAAACCATTGTAGCCCGGTTTGCCTAAACCGGAGCTTGCCGCTTTAAACGAAAACCCCAACCCGCACTACAGGCTACAAAGGCATCGGCACGGCCGCCGGTGCTTCGCCAGGAAACATCGTCGGCAGCATCTCGGCCGCATACCGTTCTACCATCTCACTGCTGACCGTCCCGCTGCGGCAAATTTCGCTGTAGAGATGGGCACTCGGCCGCCAGGTGCGTTCTTGCGTTTCCAGGTCGAGTTCGACCAGCCCAAAGCGTTGCGACCAGCCGCGGTCCCACTCGAAGTTGTCCACGAGTGTCCAATGGTAGTAACCCATGACGGGATAGCCGAGGACGAGCGCGTGCCAGATTTGGCGCAGATGGTCAAGGATGAAAGCCGGGCGCAGGCGGTCTGCCTTGTCCGGCAGGCCGTTTTCGGTGATGTAGATCGGTTTACGATAGCGACTGCCGACATAGCGGATCAGCCGGTAGAGGCCATAGGGGTACACCTCCCCATAGTTGCCATCGCTGACCACCGCCCCCTCCGGCCACTCCTGTTTGATGAAGCCGCGCGGCGGCGGGAAGCGGGTGTAGAAGCGGGTGTAATAGTTGAGGCCAACGAAGTCGAAGGTCCCGGCGAGGTTGGAGATGCGGCCGCGCAACGGCCAATAGAGACGGCCAGTGGTCATGCTCTGCATCCACATATCATTGAACAGATAAGTCAGACGGTCGGCCCACCACCGGTCCAGCCGGTTGCTCGGCGGCCACCCCTCAAAGATCGCCATATTCTTCGCCACGCTCACTTGCGCGGTTGGGTAGCGTTCCTTAATGACATGATAAGCGGCCGCATGACAGCGCAACAGATTGTATAAGGAGTGCAACAGAGCCGACCAACCGCTTTTATTGCCCTGTGGGAATAGTTTAGTCAGATACCGTTGAACGACATAGACTATCGGTTCGTTGATTGTGATCCACAGGGGAACCAGGTCGCCCAGCGCTTCGACGACACGGCTGGTGTAACGCTGAAAGTAGTCCACAACCAGATCGCTATTGAAGTCATTTTTCTCCACCAGCCAGAGCGGGTTGCTAAAGTGATGGAGCGTTACCATCGGCTCAATGCCGCGCTGGTGCATCCCCTGGAGGATTTCACGATAACGGTCGAGCGCGGCCGCGTCAAAGACGCTCGGTTCCGGCTCAATGCGGCTCCACTCCAGCGAGAGGCGGTGGGCGTTCGTGCCGATCTCGGCCGCAAGGTCGAGGTCGGCTTCGGCGTTTTCCCACCAGTTGCAAGCCCGGTCGGAAGTTGTGCCATCCTGGATGCAGGGGCGGGGGATTTTGTCGGCCGTTGTTCGCGCCTGTTCAAACGCCCACCAATCATTATTGGTATTATTGCCCTCTACTTGATGCGAAGAGGTAGCAGTCCCCCAACGAAAGTCGGAGGGGAATGTTAATTTGGCAACTGCCATTTTTTCCTCAAATCGGTGATCGGTTATCGGTAATCAGCTGTGTATACTACCGGAATACCGCTTACTGTCTACTGCTCACTGCTTACTTTGTTAATCCACAGCCGCCTGTTATACTTTGGCGGCTTGGAACGTCAAGGGATTATATCATGCTTGTTGGCTGTCGTTTGAAACAGTGCGTAGCGGTGGTATGCCGTGAATAATACCATTGCACTCAGCGGTTACTACTGGCCCGTGCGAATGGAGCGCATTTTGCTCTCCTCCTTAGAATCGGTGATCGGCCCCAATGGGTTGAATGCCCTGCTCAATCTGACCGGCGTTGGATCAAAGGTAGAGGATAAATCGGCCGACGATAAATCGGCCGACGACCTGGCACGGACATTTGATTTTGCCTGCGTAGCGAATTTGAACCAGGGGTTGGATATGGTCTATGGGCCACGCGGCGGCCGAGGGCTGGCCTTGCGCTGCGGCCGGGCAATGGGCGAGCGCATTTTGAATGAATTTGGCCTGGTCACCGGTATCAGCGATTTAGCGATTAAGGTATTGCCGCTGTCTACCAAGCTGCGGATTGGTGTCCCGGCGGTGGCGCGGATTTTCACCCAATATAGCGACCAGAGCGGCCGTGTCGAAGACCATGACGGTTACTTTCAATATACGGTGGAGCGTTGCCCGATGTGCTGGGGACGGAAAGCACAGCAACCGGTGTGCCAGATGACCATCGGCATTTTGCAAGAAGCCCTGCGAGCCTTTAGCAAAGGAATGGAGTTCCGCGTCGCCCAGGAGGCGTGCCGGGCAATGGGGGCTAAGGCGTGTGCGTTTCGCATTGAAAAAGAACCGATCAGATAATGGCTAATGGTCAACGGTCAATTGTCAATGGTTAATGGTCAACGGTTAATTGCCACCTGCCACTTGCTACCTGCCACCCCTCACCCCCACGAATGAAACGTAGGTTATTCAACGAACTCTTAGTAATCGCCGGACTGCTACTGTTGCCGCTACTTTTATATTGGGGGGTGACGGTAGGCGGCCGCACGATGTTGCCGGTAGATAACCTCTTTCGCTGGCCGCCCTGGTCGGCCGCTGCCGCCGAGCTTGGCGTTACCATCCCCCACAACGAGTTGATCGGCGATCTGATTATCCAGAACTACGCCTGGAAGCGATTTGTCCTCAATAGTCTAAGCAGCGGCGAGCTTCCGCTGTGGAACCCCTACCTGTTTGCCGGTGCGCCCTTCCTGGCCAATGGGCAACACTCCGCCCTCTATCCCTTCAGCATCCTCTTTCTTGTCCTACCTCTCTCCAAGGCATATGGCTGGTTTGCGCTCAGCCAGCTTTGGTTAGCCGGAATCAGCATGTATCTTCTCGGCCGCGTCTTGGGCTTGCGCCGGGGTAGTGCGATGCTGGCCGGGTTGGTCTATCAAGGCTGTGGCTTTATGGTGATCAGCGCGGCCGTCTTCCCGATGATCAGCGGCGCGGTCGTTTGGTTGCCGTTGTTGTTAGCCTGTGTGGAGAAGGTTGTTCAGGCGACTGGTGGGGGGAAGGCAGAGGAGCAGAGGAGCAGGGGAGCGGAGGAGAGTCTCCCAGTCTCCCAGTCTCGTAGTCTCTCATTCTCTGTTTTGTGGATGGCATTAGGCAGCATAGCTCTGGCAGCACAGGTGTTGGCCGGGCATCCGGAGTTTACTTATTACACGCTGTTGATCATGGGCTTGTACGCTGCGTGGCGATTAGTTAACCGTTGGTGGCAGGGAAGAAGGGTAGATGGTTTTTCCTGGGTGCAAGCCGTTTTTCGTCCTGGGTTATGGCTGGTGGCGATGGTGGGATTGGGGTTGATGTTGGCGGCCGTCCAACTCGTGCCACTGTTTGAGGTGGGGCAGGTCAACTTCCGCCAAGGGGGGACAACCTTCAGCGAGGTGCAGGGTTGGGCCTTTCCCAACCGGCGATTAATCGCCTTTTTCCTCCCCAACTTCTTTGGCAATCCAGCCCACCACGCCTATCGTGACGTGGTTGATGGCGGTGTCATCCCCTTTGAGCGCAACTATTACGGTGAGTTCAATCCCCATGGCCCACATAGCAGCAGTTGGGGGATTAAGAACTATGTTGAAGGGGCGGCCTATCTGGGCATCTTGCCGTTGATATTGGCGGCCGTCGGCATGGTCGCCGGTCTACGCAATCGCCAACGACGGGGATTAACCCTGTTTTTTGCCCTGCTGGCGCTCATCTCCCTGGCCTTTATTTTCGGCACACCCCTATATGCCCTCTTATATTACGGGCTGCCATTTTTTGACCAGTTGCACACCCCTTTTCGTTGGGTATTTCCGTTGTCGTTCTGCGTGGCCGTGTTGGCCGGGTTCGGGGCAGAGGAGATTGGGAGACTAGGAGATTGGGAGAGTAGGAGGCTGAGAAGTTGGCAGGGTTGGCGAACGGCCGTTGGGTTAATAGCGGTAGCGGCCGGTGTAATTGTATTCGTGGGGTTGCTAGGATCGTGGATGTTTTGGGGACAGGTGGAGCCTTTGGTGGAGCGTGTGTTCATGGGACTGGCACAGGCGGCCGATGCCTTTCCCAGCGCGCAGGCTTTCTATAGCTATACCTTTTGGCAACTTCTGATTTTGGGTGGGATGTTGCTGGCGTCAGGGCTGGTGATTTTATTGAGTCTGCGTCGCTCCTGGTGGATTGTTGTGGCGTTGATAGTTATCGGGGCGGACTTGTATCTTGCCAGCGGAGATTTCCATACAGCGGCCGATCCTGCCCTGCTCGCCTATAAGCCGGAGGCGATTCAATGGCTGGAAGCACAGCCCGGCCCGTGGCGACTGACCACGTTTGACCCGACCGGCACAAAGGTCTTGAATGCCAACACGCCCTGGTTATTCGATTTGCAAGATGTTCGTGGCTATGACTCGATCATCACCCGGCAATACACCGGTTATATGGAAGCGATTGAACCGCAGAATGGCCTCTTGCAAAATCGTATCCAACCCATTGGCAGCCTGGAAGCACTGGATTCACCCCTGCTTGATGTATTGGGCGTAAAGTACATCGCGACAACGGAACTTTTGGAACTGCCTAAACTGCAATTGGCCTGGGAGGGGGAGGGGATACGGATTTATGAGAACCTGGCTGTTGCACCGCGGGCCTATACCTTGCCAGGAACGGCAACGGCCGTCGTCGAGGATCCATTGGCGGCAATGCGGGAGCTGGACCCACGGCACTTTGTCGTTGTGGATGCGGAGGAGCAGGGGGGAATTGAAAATTGTCAATTGTCAATTGTCAATTGTCAATTGATAAATCCGCAATCCCCAATCCCTAATCCGCAATCGGCCGAGATAGACGCCTATCGCTTAAATGAGGTGTTGGTCTCGGCCGCCGTCGAGGAGCCGTCGTGGTTGGTGCTGAATGACAGCTATTTTCCGGGATGGCGAGCGTTTGTGCGGCCGCGTGGCGAGGCGGAAAGCGCGGAACAGGAAACGACAATCCACCGCGTCAATGGCAACTTTCGCGGTGTGGAGCTGCCGCCTGGTGAATGGACGGTGCGCTTTCGCTACAGCCCGCGTAGCTTCCAGCTTGGCGGGCTGGCGAGCGCGATGGGTGTGTTTATCCTTATCTTTGCCTTGGCGGTGTGGGGCTGGCGACAGGTTTATCGGCCGAGAGGCGTGCTGACTTCGACAACGAGCGTGGCGAAAAACAGCGCCTTGCCGATGCTCTTGAACCTCTTTAACAAGGGCATTGATTTTGTCTTTGCCGCCTTTTACTTGCGCGTGCTTGGCCCGGCCGAAGCAGGGAGTTTTGCGACCGCCATTGCCGTAGCCGGTATATTCGAGATTTTGAGCAATTTCGGACTGAATATCCTCTTGATCCGCGAAGTGTCGCAGGATCGAAGGCAGGCCAGGCGTTATTTGCTGAACACCAGCTTGCTACGCGTGGGGACAACGGCCGTGGCCTTTCTGCCCATCCTGCTCTATCTTTGGTCGGGGACACAAGCCGCCAACCCGCTGAGTGGGGCGGAAGTGGCGGCGATTTTGCTGATGATGATCGGCATGGTTTTTTCCGGCCTTGCTCTAGGGGTAACGGGTCTGTTCTACGTTTATGAAGAAGCGGAGATACCGGCGGCGATGTCTACGGTGACGACGATGCTCAAGGTCGGCTTTGGCGTCGTTGTGTTGCTGTTGGGCTATAGCTTTGTCGGGCTGGCGGCCGTTTCCATCCTCGTCAATTTCATCACCCTCCTCGCCCTGGCTATTATCGCTTTCCGTCGTTTTCCGCTGGCCGGGCCATGGCAAATAGACGCCGATTTGCAACGGCGCATGGTGCGGATGGGTTTCCCACTGATGCTGATCCACCTGCTGCAAACGGTCTTTATCTCCATGGATGTGATCTTTCTGCGGCAACTGCTGGCAAATGGTGAGGAGGTAGTTGGCTGGTACAACAGCGCGTACAAATGGTTTAACGCGCTACAAATTGTCCCTTCTTATTTTACGCTGGCGCTCTTTCCAATTATCTCTCGCGAAATCGCCAACAATTTGGAATCGGCCGCGCGAATGTACCGGCTGGCCCTAAAGCTGATGTTGCTGCTGGCCTTGCCCATCGCAGCGACCATGACCTTTGCCGCCGACTTCCTGATTGGCGTGTTGGGTGGCGCGGAATTTCTGCCGCATGGAGCCATTGCCTTGCAGGTCGTTATGTGGTCAATCCCTTTTGGCTGGCTAAACAGCGTCACCAACTATGTATTAGTCAGCCTGGGCCTGGAGGCGCGACAACCACGCGCCTTTCTGCTGGCGGTCGGTTTCAATGTCTTGAGCAACTGGCTACTGATCCCGCTGGTCGGCAGCCCCTATGGCTATGTGGTTGCTGGAATAACAACGATTTTATCTGAGGTAGTGCTACTGATCTTATTTGACTACTACCGGCGACAACGGATGCCGGGGATGAACTGGTTGCACTTTGCCGGGCGGCCGTTGTTGCTGACGGCCGTGACGCTTGGGGTGATGTGGCTAGGAAGTCAGGTGCACTGGTCGGTTGGCGTGGTTATTGGTTTATTGGTGTATTTGATTGGTCTGTGGCTATTGCGGATCATCGGAGAGGAAGAGTTGACCATCCTGCAAAGAGTCTTGCCTGGCTCGATTGCAGCACGGTTCCGAATGACAACAACGGCCGATTATTGACTTTTGTACGGGCGAGGCAACCGGAGGGCAAGCTGATTGTGGGCTACCAATTTTCGGCCGGTTGCCTCGCCCCTACTACTGCTAACTGCCCTCTACCTACCGCTACTAATGAAGAAAACCATTCTCGTCGGAATCCTCCTCATCGCGGCCGTCTTTCGCCTCTACGGTCTCAACAACCTCACGCCGCCGGGGTTGGAGCATGACGAAGTGGCGCATTGGCTGATCAACCAGTCCATTCGCGCCGGACAACACGCCGTCTATTTCACCGAAGCTTACGGCCACGAAGCGGGCTTCCATTACATCCAGACCCTGTTCCAAATCTTGTTGGGCGACCATACCCTGGCCTTGCGCTTACCGGCCGCCTTTTTTGGCCTGTTGGGGGTTGCCCTCTCCTTCGCCCTCGGCCGTCGCCTCTTCGGCTGGCAAGCGGGAATTATAGCCGCTGCATTCGGGGCGGTGCTGCTGTGGCCGGTGTTTTACGGCCGTCTTGCCCTCCGCGCGATTGCTTTGCCGTTTCTGGCTGGAGCGTCACTTTACGCCTGGTGGAATGCTTGGGAAGGAGAGCAGAGGCGTGGAGGAGCAGGGGAGCAGGGGAGCGGAGGAGTAGGGAAGCACAGGGGAGTCTCTCAATCTCCCAGTCTCCCAGTCTCCCAGTCTCTTTGGTTTATAGTCGCAGGAATACTCGCCGGATTGAGTCTCCACACCTACATGGCAGCGCGGGCGTTGCCGATTTTTTATGGGTTGTGGACGGTGTATCTGTTGTTGTTTCATCGGCCGCGCTTCAAGCAGGTTTGGCGGGGCATCGTCTTATTTTGGCTGCTATTCATGCTTGTTGCCGCGCCCCTGGTCATCTATTTAGCCACTAATCCGCAAGCCGAGTTCCGTATTACCGAAGTGGATGCGCCGCTGCGAGCGTTGCGCCAGGGAGATTTTAGACCCATTGTGGACAACACGCTGAAGATTGCGGCGATGTTCGGCTTTCGTGGCGATCCACTGTGGCGACAGAATGTGGCCGGGTGGCCGGTGTTTGAGCCATTGTTGGCGATTGCCTTCTACGCCGGAGTTATCATCTGCCTCTGGCGTTGGCGCGACAGCCGCTATGCTTTGTTACTACTTTGGTTAGTGGCCTCGGCCGCGCCCAGCATCGCCACCATTGACGCCCCCAGCAGCATACGCCTCATCATGCTCCTGCCCGTCCTCATGCTCTTCCCCGCCTTATTTATCCACAGTTTGCCCAAGTTATCCACAGTTTGGGATAAGTTATCCACAGGTGGGGAGAGTGGAGAGTGGGGAGTGGGAAGTAAAAGAGCAGGGGAGCAGGGGAGCAGAGGGGCAGAGGAGCATCTCGCAGTCTCCCAGTCTCCCAGTCTCTCAGTCGCACCACTCGCCACTCGCTACTCGCCACTCATCTGGCTACTCCTGTTTGGACTGTTCCTGTTCCACGGCTGGCGCACGGCCGATGCCTTGTTGGGTGTTTGGCGTGAGAATGAGGAGGTGCAGTTTGTCTGGCAGGCGGCATTGACGGAGGCGGCGCGATATTTGGATGCATCGGCCGAAGTGGGGCCGGTGGCAATCGGCGGCTGGACGCCGGAGACGATGGACCCGCCGACGATGGAGCTGACTTTGCGGCGCGAGGATTTGGCATTGCGCTACTTTGATCCGCGGGAAGCTGTGATATTTCCAGGAGCAGAGGAGCAGAGGAGCAGAGGAGCAGAGGAGCAGGGGAGAGTGGTACGGCCGGAGATATTGCCATTTCATTCGTTGGTGGATCGCGTGTTGGCGGAGCTGCCGGTTGAGATTGAGGCAGGGGAGGGGTTTGTTGTTTACCGGTTGGCGGAACGGGCAGAGATTCGGCCGCAACTTCCGCAGGAAGCAACGTTTGGCGGGGAAGTGCAGTGGTTGGGCTATGATCGCGTCTGTGAGCAGGGGCGTTGTACGCTGTTGACCTATTGGCGGGTGGTAGAAGCGGCCGATGGCCCGCGCCGTTTTTTCTTGCATCTGCTGGATGAGTCAGGCGAATTGTTCACGCAAGATGATCGCCTGGGTGCGCCGGCCGCTTATTGGCGGGGAGGGGACATCGTCTTGCAAATCCTGGAAGTGCCAGATAGCGGCCGTGCCGTTGAATGGCGTCTCGGCGTCTACAACCCGCAGACCGAGGAACGACTACCTACAGAAACAGGGGCTGATTTTGTCGTTTTGGAATAATCATAAAGTCTACTCCGATACCCACATCCACACCTACATGCCGAGATTTGATTTCTCTCCACGTTCGTCTGCGTTCGTCCGCGTCCCAACAACTCGGGGCTTACGCAGCGACAATTTTTCGACACGAATGACACGAATTTCACGAATATAGAAGACTAAATTCGTGTTATTCGGACGCAAATCTTGCGCCCATTCGCGTCAAAATGCATAAGTCCTAAACTAATAAACCAATATACCAATACACCAATATGCTTTTTACCCCCATATCTTTGCAGCAAGAAAATCCTTACGGCGTGAGCCGGTTCAGGTCGCGGGGGAAGAGGGTCGCCAGGCGTAGATTGGGCAGGTCGAGCAGTTGCATCAACAGCCGTTCTAACCCCATCCCGAAGCCGCCATGGGGCGGCATCCCATAGCGAAACGCTTCCAGATAAGCCGCGAACGGCTCTTCGCTGTAGCCATGTTTAGCCAGCGCCGCCTGATAGTCCTCGTAGCGATGCAGTCGTTGGCCGCCCGTGACCATTTCCGTGCCGCGAAAGAGCAGGTCGAAGGAGTTGGAGTACTCCGGCCGTTCCGGGTTGGGATGGGTGTAAAACGGCCGCTTGCTCATCGGATAGCCGACCACAAAGAGAAAGTCGCTGCCATGTTCCTCTTGCGCCCATTGGCCGAGCCAGCGTTCATCCTGTGGGGAGAGGTCGGGTTCGCCTCGCACATCCACACCATGCTTCTGGTAGATCAACTCCTGGGCGGCCGTGAAATCAATGTGCGGAATTTGCGCCGGGACGGCGGGCAGACGAGCTTCAAGCAGGGCGAGATCTGCCGCATACTGCTGATTCAGCGTACTAAAGATACCGGCGACCACTTCGCGTAGTAATGCCATAACGGTGAAATGATTTTCGATGAAGCCGAACTCGACATCAAGACTGACATACTCGTTTACATGGCGCGAGGTGTCGTGGGGTTCGGCGCGAAAGACCGGGCCGACTTCAAAGACACGGCCGAAAACCCCGACCATGATTTGCTTATAGAACTGCGGGCTTTGGGCGAGGAAGGCGTCGCGGCCGAAATAATCTAACTTGAAGACATTTGCACCGCTTTCGGTGGCCGAGGCGACGATCTTCGGCGTCTGGATTTCGGTGAAGCCCAGCCCTTGCAGCGTCGCGCGAAAACCAGCCATCACCCCGGCGGCCAGACGAAAGACCGCGCGGCGGCTAGGGTGGCGATTGACCACAACGGCATGATCGAGCAGGGTGGGCAGGGCCGCCTTCAATTGCCGCTTGTGCAACGGGACGGGTGGTGCTTCCTTGATCGGCGTTATCAGCCGCACGCGCGGTTGGTGAAGTTCAACCCCGCCCGGAGCCTGGGGGGTGTCCACAAGAACGCCCTCCAACTCGATCACCGATTCCAACGCCGCCTCTTGTAACTGGGCTAATGCCGCTTCATCTTCAGTAACAGCTTGCAGGGTGCCTCGGCCGTCGCGCAAAATAATAAAATTGACCCCTCCCATCCGTCGCAAATTGTGGAACCAGCCCTGGAGCCGGACATGACGGCCGATGTGGTCGGCCGCTTCCGTCGTATAGATAAAAAACGGTTCGGATGATTGCATCATAATCTCCTCATGGTTGGTGTATTGGTATATTGGTATATTCGTATATTGGTGTAGTGGTCTAGGCTAATATACCAATACACCAGTACACCAATACACAATAAAGCCCTCGTCCTTTTCTGGAGGACGAGGGCTATCGTTGCGCTTTCTGGCGCAAATAATAAAAAAAGCCCTCATCCTGGACGGACGAGGGCTTCAAGAAGCCACATCGTGGTACCACCGCCATTCGCTCCTCAAACAAGGAGCCTCTGCGATTCTGCCATTGGACAAGCAAGCTTGCCTTCTCAGCAGACCATTAGCGCGATAACGGGCGTTCCCGGAAGGTGGTTACTCAGTTTCGCAATCGCTTAGTCTCTCAGTCTCCTAATCTCTGAGACTAAGAGATTGGGAGATTAAGAGACTGGGCGACTTTTCACCACTCCAGCTCAAGGGTGTCATCGCCAGGGGCCGGGGGCGAATCTTGCAGCCGATGGATTCGCTCTCTGCACGCCGGTTTGTCCGGACGACCTGTCCCTATCAATGCTTTTAGCTATTTGATATTGTCCTAAGATTAGCAGAGCAAAATAGCGCTGTCAATCTCAATTTACCGTCTGAGTGTGCCAACCGGCGGCATGATTGTAGCCGGTTGACCAACCAAAATTGTGAGTTGGCAAACCGGGCTACGTGATCGGCTCATCCACAAACGAGCGTGCTACCTTACTGACTCAATGAATCTGCAATCCGCAACACCTCAGAAAGGGATAATTGGTCGGCTTGAATGGCAAGTACAAACTCACCTTGCTCCCAGAGAAGCATATTGAGTGTCCGGCTGGGGGTGAGGTTTGATTCAAATGGAAGCCCCTCGATCCACACCGGACTGCCCATTTACGGTAACATCCGTCAGCGAAGTTCCGCCTGTCGGTATATCTTGGGCACGGCCGTCAAAGCGTGAGGTTTGGATTGCCAGATAACCATCACTGTTCGATACGTAAGTGGTGAAAATGCCCATTCCCGTCGGAACGCCATCATCATCCACATACTCCGCAGCTACCGTTTCAACCTCAACAAAGCCCGAAGGGAGATAGCCAGGCAGGTAAGGTTGGAAACCAGCGCTACGAATGGCAACTTCCAGAGGTGTTCCTTCCAGGGAAGCGGCCGCCATCGGTGTTGCGGTGGCCTGGGCCAGCGCCACTTGCTCGGCGGTGGCTGGTTCAATCAGGACCGGCTCGCCAACCGGGCGATCACTGAACGTGAGCACGCTGATCTGGTTCCAGAGGCCAGCCGCCAGCGTCCGCGCTTTGGGCGAAACAATCAAGGTCGCCGCCAGCATCAGGGCAACGGCCGCAAAAACAAAGGCCAGCCGCTGGCGGGGGAAGAGAGAGCGAGACATCGGTTTTGAAGTAGACATAGACATAGGTCTTGAAATCCTTTTGTAAGTGTGGCCGCAAATTCCGGTCGTGGTGATTTGCGGAAACGGGTGAGAAAATCGTCGTTCATGGTTGAACCTCCCACTCGGTGCGTAGAAACTGCAATGCGCGATGAAGAATGACGCCAACGTTTGATTCGCTTAGCCCGGTGAGACTGGCGATGGCGCGGTTGGTGAGACCGGCGCCGTACCTGAGAGCCACCAACTCTCGGTCGCGGTCTGCAAGCCGGGACAGGAGGAGGGTCAATCGCTCAAAATCAGCCTGTTGTTGTGCCTGCTCCTCCGTTGTTTCATCTGTGGTCAAATGCACCAGTTCATCGAGAGAGGTTTCAACCCGATGTCGGCGATAGTGATCGACAGCCACTCGCCGGGCAATGGTGAATAACCAGGTGGAAAAGGCGGCCAGATCGCGCTTGTAACGGCCGCGATTGCGCCACGCCTTCTCAAAGGTTTCTGAAGTCAGGTCTTCAGCCAGTTGACCATCACCGACGCGGTAGCGAAAAAAGTTGTATATTCGCGGCAGTTCGGCATGGTATAGTGCTTCAAAATCTGCTTCTGTTGCTGTCGTTCCGAACCAGGTCAGCGCCCGTGTTTTCATCATCATCAAACCATTATATGGAGAAAGCGGAAAAGTATTACAAGACCTGGCGCTCTCTGCTATAATCCACCTCTTGTATGGAACAAAACACCGGTAGCCAGAAACGGTTCTGGGTGGGCATGGTCGTCAGCGTGCTTTGCCTGGGCGCGATCTTCTTTTTTATTGAACCGGCCGAAATCGCCGCCGCCTTGCAAACTGCCCGCTATGAATACCTGCTGGGCAGCGCGGCGGGGATTGTCGCCTTTCTCATCCTGCGTACTGTGCGCTGGCGGTTCATGCTTAACAATGAAGCGCCCTGGTGGACTGTCTTTCACATTCAAAACATCGGTTACATGCTCACTAACTTGCTGCCCTTGCGCCTGGGGGATGTGGCGCGGGCGGTGCTGATTGGAAATGTGCCGCCGATCACCATTGCACGCGGTGTTTCAACGATGGTTATTGAGCGCGTGCTGGATTTGTTGTTCATTGTGACGCTCCTGCCCTTCGCCCTGGCGCAGGTGGAAAGATTGCCTGCCTGGATGCAGGCGGGAGCGCAAGCGTCGGGTATCCTCGCGCTGGTGGCGATTGTTGTCCTGGTCGTTGCTGCCAACCAACGGCCGCGAGCGATAGAGTTGGCGCGACGCATTCTCCTGGCTTTGCGCCTCGGCCGCTTTGAACCCTGGCTCAAACACCTCGACAGCCTGCTGGCCGGACTTAGCAGCCTGACGCGCTGGCGAGATGGCTTGATACTGCTGATACTGAGTACCCTGGTTTGGTTGCCGATCCTCCTGGCCTATTACTTCGCCATGCGTGCGGTGCATTTAGAGCCGACAGCGGCGATGACTGCCTTTGTCGTTTGTGCGGCCGCGCTCAGCGTCGCCCTCCCTTCTTCCCCCGG
This sequence comes from uncultured Ardenticatenaceae bacterium, assembly GCA_964410625.1. Classification (GTDB taxonomy): domain Bacteria; phylum Chloroflexota; class Anaerolineae; order Promineifilales; family Promineifilaceae; genus CAYPHY01. The sequence continues at coordinate 59,707 of CAYPHY010000006.1, forward strand.
ACAGGTGGGGGTGTTTCACGCCGGGGTCATTGCCGCCTTGCAGGTGTTGGGACAACCAGCGGCCGAATCCGCCAGTTTTGCTTTTCTCTACCACGCGCTCAATGTCGTCTTGATGATCATCTTAGGGCTATGGGGTATCCTTAGTACTGGCTCAACCTTTAAACAAGTGGTCGCCTCCGCTCAATCCTTCGCCCGACGACAACGGGAGTCGGCCGCGTGAGGGTTGGTGGTTATGGATGTGTATATTACAGGAGACTTAGAGACTAGGAGACTCAGAGATTAGGAGAGAGGCTAAACAGGTTCTCAGTCTCCCAGTCTCTCAGTCGCCCAATCTCTATTTACCTATGAAAATCCTGCAAGTATTAACCTACTACCGCCCCTGGGTGAGTGGCCTGACGATTTACGTCGAGCGACTCAGCCGGGCATTGGTGGAACAAGGGCATGATGTGACGGTGCTTACCTCGCAATATGACCCGGTGTTGCCGCGCTATGATGTGGTGGATGGGGTAAAGGTGGTACGGGTTCCCGTCGCGTTGCGCGTGAGCAAGGGCGTGATTATGCCCGACTTTGGCCCGATGGCCTGGCGGCTGGCACGCTCGGCCGACGTCATCCACCTTCATCTACCGCAGTTCGACGCGCCTGGTGTTGCCTTGCGCGGCCGTTTGCTGGGCAAGCCTGTCGTGCTGACTTACCATTGTGACCTGCAACTACCAACGGGCCTCTTCAACCGGCTGGTAGACCGCGTCGTTTCGTCGTTGAACCGCGCCGCCGGGGCATTGGCCGATGCAGTCGTGACCTATACCCGCGATTATGCCACCCACTCCCCTTACTTGTCGCGCTATGTAGACAAAAAGCTGGCGATTATCCCCCCGCCGATCTCTCTGCCCCCTGCTTCGGAGGCGGCCGTGCGCCGTTTTTGCGAAACCCACCAGCTTGGCAGCGGGCCGGTGATCGGTATTTCGGCGCGATTAGCTACCGAGAAGGGGGTTGAGGTGTTGCTGCGTGCCTTGCCTCGCGTGTTGGAACGCTTTCCCCAGGCGCGAGTGCTGCACGCCGGGCCATACAAGGACATTATCGGCGAGGAAGCCTATGCCGCGCGTCTGGCCCCGCTCTTTAAGCAATACGAACAACAGTACACCTTGCTCGGCACGCTCAGTGGTGAGGAACTGACCGCTTTCTATCGCAGTTTAGATGTTCTCTGTATCTGTAGCCTGAACAGCACCGAGAGCTTTGGGCTGGTGCAGATTGAGGCGATGAGCAATGGCGTTCCGGTGGCGGCCTGTGCCTTGCCTGGTGTGCGCCAACCGGTGACGATGACCGGCATGGGCGAAGTCACGGCCGTTGGCGACCACGAAGCCCTAGCCGAAGCGATCATCCGTATATTGCAGCAGCGCAGCCACTATGTGATGGACCCGGCACTGATCGCCGATGCGTTCCGGCCAGAACAAACGGCGGCCGAATACATACGCCTCTTTAACTACCTGCTCCAGGGAAATGAGCTAGAGGAAACGACCGAGCCAGAGGCGTATGAACGTCTGCGGCAGATGCGGGAGAGCAGAGGGGCGGAGGAGCAGGGGTGAACGGTGAGCGGTTAGGGGTTAGCGGTGAGCGGTCGGCCGTTTATGACCAGACGGCTGCGAATGGGCTGGCGTATGACCCGCAGGATGACTTGCTCTGGCGGCAGCTGAAGAGCATCCCCGCCTTTCGCGCCCTGTTGCGGGCGGTGGAGGCGCGATTTTACCAGCACATTGAGCTACCAGGGCCGGTGCTCGATGTCGGTTGTGGCGACGGCCACTTTGCCCAGATGACCTTTCCCGGCCGCCTCGCCGCCGGAATTGACCCCTGGTGGGGGCCGTTGCAAAAGGCGCGGCGCACGGACAAGTATGATGTGCTGGTGCGCTCAATGGGCGACCATCTACCGTTTCCTGATGCCAGCTTTGCCAGCGCCTTCAGTAACTCTGTCCTGGAGCATATCCCCGATGTGCAGCCGGTGTTGAACGAAGTCGGCCGCGTGCTGCAACCTGGCGGCCGCTTTGTCATCACCACCCCCAGCCATCTCTTCACCGAATGGCTCGGCGGCGCGGGCTTCTTCGAGCGTTTAGGGCTATCCGGGTTGGCCGACCGCTACCGCGACTTCTTCAACACTATCTCCCGCCACGCCCACACCGACCCGCCGGACGTGTGGGCACGGCGATTGGCCGAAGCGGGCTTTGTTATCGAGCGTTGGCAGTACTACTTCTCCCGCGAAGCCTTGCACGCGCTGGAAATCGGTCATGTCCAGGGCTTGCCCTCGGCCGTCCTCCACGCGCTGACCGGCCATTGGATCCTTGGCCCCTGGGAGAGCAATCTGCGGCCGACCGAACGCTGGGTGCGGCCGTATTACGAAGAAGCGCCATCCCCGGAAGGGGGCGCATACCTGCTGTTTATCGCCCGGCGCGTGTCGGCCGATGACCCTCGCTTGCAAACCACCAACCCACTGCCCCCGCCCAATCCCTTCGTATTTGCGCCTTCGCCCACACCCACGGCCACGCCTGCATCCGCGACCGAGTCAAATGGCGCGGCCGTTTCACCTTCGATAGCAGTACAAACGGATGTACAATCAACGGCCGCTGTGCGTGCCGAGCCGCAACCGGCCGTCACTGTCCCCACACGCAGTACAACCATCCCGCCGCAACCGGCTCCGGTCGTCCCGGCCCCCTATCCCGCGCCTACGACACGGCGACCGGCCAGCAGCCGCACGCTCAGCGCCGGACTGGCTATTCTCGCCTTGCTCCTCGCCGCCATCGGCCAATCCCTCTGGCGTTCTACCCCCGAAATGCCTACGGCCGGATTATGGTGGTTTGTCTTGAGTGGTTTGTCGCTGGTCGCTGCCGTTCGCGCGGCGCGGCCGTCGGGTCTTGGCTTGCGACGGCCGTCCTGGGGCATCAACCCCATTCCCCGCTCCCGCTGGCTCTTGCTTCCGGCATTGCTCCTCTCGTTGATGGCCGCCGGACAGGCCAACGGCCCATTAGAAACCCAACGACCTGGCTTTGCCATCTTGCTGTGGTTAGCGGCCGGTGGACTGGCCTTTGTCGGAGGAGTATGGCCGCTACCGCAAGGGATTGGAAATTGGAGATTCGAGATTGGGAGAGTGAGAGAGTGGGGTAGGGCGGGGCTTCGTCGTTGGCCGGGAATCGCGGCCGTCCTCTTCCTCGTCGCCCTCTTACTACGCGCCTTCAGCCTCTCCTCCATTCCCGCCATCTTCAACGGGACTGAGGCCAATATCGGTCTTGATGTGCAGGCGGTGGTCAATGGCTTCATCCGCAACCCCTTTGGAAGCGGATGGCTGACCAACCCAACATTGCCCCTTTTCTTGTTGTCGTTGCCCTTGCGCTTGTTTGGCCCTTCGGTGTTGGCCGTGCGCTTCTGGTCGCCGCTCATCGGCGCATTGACCATTGTCGCCGTTTTACTCATCGGCTGGCGTTTGTGGCGGCGCGAAGTGGGCATTGGCGCGGCCGTCCTGCTCACCGGCGCCCACTACCACCTCCACTACAGCCGCCTGGGATTGACCAACATCTGGGACCCGCTGTTCACGCTACTGGCCCTCGGCCTGATCGCCATCGCCTGGGAAACGGCCGCTACCTCCGCCTACAAACGCCCCCTTTGGGCCTTAGCAGGGATAGCCACCGGCCTCAATGCCTACTTCTTCACCAGCTCCCATCTGTTGCCGATGATGCTCGTCGGCCTGGCCCTCCTGCTGCTCGTTTTTCACTTCCAACGAGTGCGCCAGGAAGCGATCCATATCTTCATCGCCGCGGCCGTCGCGCTGATCATTGCCCTTCCCCAACTGCTCTACTACAACGCCAACCCGGCCGTCTTCATGGAACGCGCTAATTCACTGGGCATCCTCGACAGCCACAGCGGCTGGTTGAGCCAGGAAGCGCTGCGCAGTGGTCTGAGCCAGAGCGAACTCTTCACCCGCCAATTCTGGCGGGCCGCCCTTGCCTTCAACGCCACCCGCGATACCAGCACCGCCTATGGCCCGCCTTCCCCGCTGCTCGGTTGGGGGATGGGTGTTCTGGCTGTGCTCGGCTTTTTCTTCGCGCTGCTCCACGGCCGCCAACCCCGCTACGCCATCCTTGTCATCTGGACGGCCGTCACCATCCTCTTCGCTGGCGTCCTGCTCGAAAACCCACCCAGCAGCCACCGCCTGCTTATCGCCATGCCTGCCCTGATGCTCCTCGCCGCCATCGCTCTCTTTGAGATTGTGCGGGCAGTCGTCAGGGCACTATCGCTACGAAGCGCAACGGCCACGGCCGCCACAGCAGCCGCCACCACCAACACCCGCCTAACCGCCCGGCACTTCCTCTTGCCGGTCGTCGCCATAGCCGCCGCCCTCGCTTTGCTCGATCTCGCTTTCTACTTCGGAACCTACCAGTCCCAGCACCGCTTCGGCGACCGCAATACCGAAGTCGCCGGCCGCATGGCCGAATATCTCAATGAACTGGACAGCTCGGCCGCCAATTGGACCGCCTACTTCTACGGCCCACCCGCCATGTACGTCTCCTTTCCCACCCTGGCCTTTCTCACGCCCCAATTCCAGCCGGGCCTTAACCTTTTCGATGTCGAGCCGGACGCCGGTCCTCTCCCTGCCGCCACGGCTCCTAACCAGGTCTACATCTTTCTCCCCGAACGCCAAAGCGAACTGCTCGCCCTGCAAGCCCAGGCCCCCAACGGCCGCCTGCAAACCTTCGACGGCTACTACAGCCGCCCCCTCTTCTTCGCCTATGAGATTGGAGATTAGAGATTGGAGACTAGAGATTGAGAGACTAAGAGACTAAGCGACTAATCACTCTCCACTCGTCAATCTCCACTCCCCACTCCCCACGATTCCCCATAGACATCCGCCCCGAAATGAGATAAGATCAGTCCATAGAAATCAGTTGCGATGACACCTGAGTCCGAGATGCAGCAAACCGATCCCGCCGATATTACCAGCCATCCGCCGCCAACTTCGGCCGAACCCGTGTTGCATGCTGTCGAGACAGATTCCCCCCCCTGGAACCGCACCACCAAAGTCATTGTCGCCGTGGGTGCTTTGCTCTTCTTCATCCTACTCGCTTGGCGCTTCCAATCGCTGATCGCCATGCTTGTTCTCGCCCTGATGCTGGCCTATATCCTCAACCCGCTGATCAATGTCATTGATAAAGAACTCAATCTGCGCCGGGGGCCAGTCATCACGCTTGTCTATTTGCTGGTTGCCGCGGCCGTCATTTGGGGCTTCATCAATCTCGGCGTCGCCATTTTCCAGCAGACCCAGGACTTAATCCGTCTGGCTCCGAGCCTCATCCAACAAGCCACCGAACTAATCGAATCTATTACCGGCCGCACCGAACCCATCATCATCGGCCCCATCACCATTGATCCCCTCGTTATCCCCTGGGAGCAACTCAGCGCCCAGCTACTAAACATCCTCGAACCTACCTTAAGCCAAAGCGGTCAGATATTAACTCGCCTTGCCACCTCCACCTTCCGCGTCATCACCAACGCCCTCTTCATCTTCCTCATCTCCATCTACATTGCCAACGAACTTCCCCGTTTTGGCGAATACGTCCGCCGCTTCGCTGAAACCCCCGGCTACGGCCGCGACGCCGAAGAACTGATGCGCCGCCTCGGTCCCATCTGGGGCGCGTACCTGCGCGGTCAGGTTCTCCTCGCCCTGATCATCTTCCTCATCGTCTGGATTGGCCTGACTATCCTCGGCGTCAACAATGCCCTCGCCCTCGGCGCACTGGCCGGACTGCTCGAATTTGTCCCGACGCTCGGCCCGATCATCAGCGCGGCCGTTGCCATCATCGTCACCTTCTTCCAACCCGACAACATCGTCCTCGGCTACACGCTGGTCCCCTGGCAACACGCTCTGCTGGTGCTTGGCTTAATGGTAATCGTTCAGCAACTTGAAAACATCCTCCTCGTCCCCCGCATTCTCGGTGGCGCGTTAGACCTGCACCCGCTGATCGTTATCGTCGGCGTCATCATGGGCGCATCCATCGCCGGAATCCTCGGCGCTGTCCTTGCTGCCCCTGTCATCGCCTCGCTGCGACTCTTCGGCCGCTACGCCTGGCACAAACTCTTCGACCTTCCCCCCTTCCCAGACACGCCCAAATCTGAGACCTCCTCCAATACCTTCGCTCTCATCCTTCTCTACGAACGCGGCCGCGCCTGGCTAACCCACCTCCGCACGCCAATGAATAATGAGACAATGAACAATGAGGCAATGAACAATGAGACAATGAACAATGAGACAATGAACAATGAGACAATGAACAATGAGGCAATGAACAATGAGGCAATGAACAATGAGACAATGAACAATGAGACAATGAACAATGAAGGATGAAGGGTGAGCTTATGGGTGGTGCAAAATGGTGTATAGGGAGAGGTTGCCTTCGCGGCCGTCGCTGTGGAATTGGCGCAAAATGGTCAGGCCCGCCTCGGCAGCCATTTGGGCAACGGCCGCCTCGTCAATCATCGCCACATAGCGCAACCCCTGGCCTTCGCGCTCCCAACTGAGCAGATAATCCCCCGGCTCAACATCGGCCGCATCCAGCCCCACCAACGACCAGTCGCGCAGCTTGCGCCGTTGGCGTTCGTTGGTCAAAAATTGCCAGGTGGCGAGAAATAGGCGGCCGTCCGGCTGCAGATGTTCTGCCATCTCGCGCAACAGGCGCAGGCGGTTGGCATAGCCCGGTATGTGGTGCAATGCTGCCAGACAGGCTACTACATCAAATTCTCCCAACCCCGCCAGGCAACCCGGCTGGACAAGATCGCACTGAAAAAAGACGCCTGGCCCCGATTGACGTGCAATCGCCAACAGGCGTTCGGAGAAGTCGATGCCGGTGTAGTGGAGGTCATTGGGAGACTGAGAGACTGGGAGACTGGGAGACTGCATGGGTTTAATCTCCTGGTCTCCCACTCTCCCAGTCTCCTGCTGCAGAAAGCGGCCGAAGCGGCCGTCGCCGCAGCCGACGTCCAGTACAGTGGATGTGTGGGGAGGGAGGGCTTTGAGTAGTTGGTGAAAGCCGGGTTGCGGCCGTGAACGGCTATCGGAAAAGGAGCTGCCAAACTGCTCATAAAACGCCTGATTGAGCGCGACCAATTGGCTAACGGTTGCGGGGTTCATCGGAAGGCACTCAAAAGCCGAAGCGGCGCAGCGTTTGTTCGACGGCCGCCAGATAGCTGCCGCCAAACAGGCGCACATGGATCAGCAGTGGATAGAGATTGTAGAGGTGGCGACGTTCCTCGAAGAAGCCGGGAGCAATCGGCCGTTGCTCGTGATAACGCTCGAAAAAGGGGCGGCCGAAGGTATCGAAGAGGGTGATGAAAGCCAGCTCAATTTCCGGGTCAGCGTAGTAAATGGCGGGGTCGAGGAAGGCGGTGATGCGGCCGTTGGTGGCAAGCACATTCGTCGTCCAGACGTCACCATGAATTAACGAAGGGCGTTCTGATTCGCGTAGCCATTTGTCGAGCTGTTGGCTGAGGCGATCAAGGCGTTGAGCGGTGTGGGTTGGCAGGCGGCCGCTATCTACCCCTTCCCAGACGATATATTGTAATCGTTGGTCGCGAAAAAACGCTAACCAGGAGGCGTTTGGGGTGTTGGGTTGGTGCAGCCCACCGATGAGCGTGTCCCGTTCCAGCCCGTAGGAGGGGGCAGTGATTGCGTGTAGCGCAGCGAGGAGATCGGCCGCGTGTTCTTCAGCGGAGGCACTAAAATGGCTCTCGCCGCGAATGTACTCCATCAACAGCAAATGGTCGCTACTGTGGACAACGGCCGGAACGGGCAGGGGGGAATGCTCGGCCAGATAGCGGAGCATGAAGGCTTCGATTGCCAGTTTTGGTTGTGGGCTTTCATCTACTTTGGCGACGAGGGTGCTGCCGTCCTTTGCTTGCACGCGATAGACCTGACCGATGCAACCGCCGCTGAGTGGCGTGATGTCAATGACCGGCTGCCCCAATTGTTGCTCAACTTCACGGCGGAGTTCCATGTCACTGCGCTGCTTCCGACCCATAGATGGCTAGATTATCAAAGCTGACTTGCAAATTGCTGTCGCCGAATGTTCCCGCATCCAGGCCAATCGTCCCGGAGGCATAGGTGGCGTCGGTGGCCTCTTGCAGCAATACATCATTGGCGTAAACAGTGATCAATGATCCGCTGGCGATGACCTTCAGGCGGTTGACGGCGTTGAGGCCCTGGTTGATAGCGGCCGATGTCGTCCAATCGGAGGAGAGGCGTGTCCATGTGCCATCGGCATTGCGCCGTTCGAGTATGAAATGACCGTCGCCGGTAATCTCAAAGCGATAAAACTGGTCGTTGTCCTGCATTCGAAAGAGGACGCCATAGCTGCTGTCAGGTGTGCCGCTATTTTGGTGCGCATCTACTTCCAGCACGAAGTCGGAGAATGTTTGGTCACGCAGGGTGGCAAATTGGACGGTGTTGGGAGTCTTCACGTTAATCACCAGTTGCTCGTTGACAATGCCGCTGCCGCCCAGATCATCCCCTTCCAGAAACCAGTTGCCGGTTTGGGCCGGGATAAAGGCATCTTGATAGAGCGCGGTATTGCCGCCCACCGTGCCAACGGGCAGATCGGCACAAGCGACCGTGACGCCAAGCAGCAATAATACCGACAACCAGATGTATGGTTGGTGGCGCGAATTAATACAGCGGATAACGCTTGGGATCATGGTGCGGTGACACGGAAGTTATCGAACTCGACGACGGCCGTTCCTGCTTCCAACGTGCTGACGCCCAACCCCACATCCCCGACGACAAAGGTGGGATCGGTGACGGCCGGTTGGGGCATCCCATTAATGGTCAGGCTGAGTTCATTGCCGACGCAGCGAACCTCCAGGCGATTGCCGGCCGCCCCCCGGTTGATCGCTTCGGAGGGTTGGTACTGGTTGTCGGCCGTCAGGTAGATGACCTGTTCACTGCCGCTCTGGTATTTGCCAATGGCGTAATAACCATCGCCGCTAATCAGGAATAGATAGAAGTTTTCGGGGTCTTGATAGCGGCAGATGACGCCATAGGCATTGTTGTCTGGGCCGCTGATCTGCTGCGCGTCAACTGTGATCACCACATCGTCAAAGCTACGCTCCGGATTGCTCCACCACAGCGAACCAACCTGACTGGTGGAGAGTTGCATCACGCCGCTGGTGACGGCCGCCACTGCCCCGCCGCGATTGTAGAGCACCCAGCCACAATCCTCTTCGCCACTGAAATCATCGGCAAAGAGGACGCCCTCGCCGGTACATAGATCGGCCGTTTCCGCGGTCGAAAGCCGGCAGGCGGCCAGCACCATTCCACCGACTAGCAGTAAGAGGAGTAGCGCCAGGCGGCTGGCCGGTTTATTGGCTGATTTTTGTCGCGGGGCGGCCGTCTCGTTCATCTAGCTGCTTTTCCAGCGATTGGATTTGTTCGCGCAGATTGGGTTGTTGCCGGGCAATCAGAAAGTACAAAATGATCATGATCAACCATAGGGCAATGACCACCGTGGCAATAAGCAAAAGCGAATTCATAACTGCTCCACTGTAGGGATAAACCTCTGGTTTATCCGGGTGCTCCAATTATAGGACAATCCAGAGGATTGTCGCTACCGGTTTAGGGGATTGTAATATTCGTCGGCCGTTTATGCCAGCGTATCCCACAGGGGTTCTGGTATGCCACGAGAGAGATTCTCATAACGGGCCATGATGAAGAGCGCGTCGGAGAGGCGGTTGAGATAGCGGATGACATAGGGGCCGACCGCCTCCTCGCGGGAGAGGGCGATCACATCCCGTTCGGCACGACGGCAAACGGTGCGGGCGACGTGGAGTTGCGCGGCCGAGAGGCTGCCACCGGGGAGGATGAAGTTGTCGAGGCGGCCGACGGTGGGGGTCAACTCATCGAGCAACTGTTCCAGACGTTCGACGTGGCGGGCGGCAATTTGCGGCAGGGCATAGCGTTCCTTATCTTCTTCGAGGAAGCAGAGGTCGGAGCCGAGGTGGAAGAGTTCGTTTTGAATTTCGGGGATGACGGCCGCCAGTCGTTCGCTGAGGCCAATTGCCAGGGCGACGCCGAGATGGGAGTTTAGCTCGTCCACAGTGCCATAGGCGGTGACGCGCAGGGATTCTTTGGGAACCCGCTGTCCGCCGCCGAGTGCGGTCGTTCCTTCATCTCCGGTTTTGGTGTAGATTTTGGTTAGTCTAGGCATGTCTAATGGTTAATTGTGAATGGTCAATTGTGAATTGTCAACTGTGGGGAAGAAGGGTTACGCTGATGACGCGGATGAAACGCAGATTACGCGGATTTTATCCCTTCGGATTCTTCCTTTTTTAACTCGGATAGAGCATCGGCAACGGTTAGCCATTGTTGGTTGGGGAAGAGGCGGGCGATTTGGGGGGCGAAGTGGGGAGAGGTGGAGAGGATGTCGGCCGTCTTGCCCTCGGCGATTATCTCTCCCTGGCTCATGATCATCGCACGATGGGCGATCAGCGCCGCCAGCTCGACATCATGCGTGACCAGCAGTAGGGTAGAGCCTTCGCGTAGCCATTCCTGCCACAACCCCACCAGCACTCGCTTCGACTCTGGATCAAGGCCGCGCGTCGGCTCGTCCAACAGCATGATTTTGGGTTCCGTCACCATCACAGCGCCCAGGGCCACCCGCTGGCGTTGACCGACGGAGAGGTCGCGTGGGTAAGCGTCTGCAACGGCCGCCAACCCCAAAATGTCTAGTAATAGCTTCAATTCTGGGCGCGGCCGTTGCAGGCCATGATTGCGTAGTGTGACTTCCAATTCATCAAGAACCGTTTCCGCAAACAGGAGATCATCGGGGTTTTGCGGTAGGTAAGCCACTTCGCGGCTGATGTCTGCCACATCGCGGCCGTCGGTGGGGCGGCCGTTGATACAAACCTGGCCGCTTTCCTTGGCCAGCAGTCCCATCAGACATTTCAACAGCGTTGTCTTGCCGGAGCCATTGCGCCCCAAGATCGCCACCGCCTCACCGGGATAAAGCTCAAGGCTGACATCCTGCAACACCGGTCTGCGGTGATAGCTAAAGCCTAATCGCTCGGCCGTTAGCAACGGCGTTGGGTTCATCTCACGCAAAGCCGCAAAGGGCGCTAAGTCTTGCGCTTTGTTCTGCTGTACAGCATTGGTATCGGCGTTATTCGCGTAACCATACTTACTTGCGAAACGTTGCCCTTCTTTAATCGTTAGTGGAACGGGTTCCCAGGCCAGTTCCCGTGCCAATTCGACCAACGGCGGCACACCGGGAACGGCCGCCACCACCTCCCGTGCCGCGCCATCGGCCACAATTTGCCCGTCCTCCAGGTAGGTCAGGCGATCTACATAGCGCAGCACGCGTTCCAGGCGGTGTTCGGCGAGGAGAATGGTCAGTCCTAAGTCCTCATTAAGACGCACCAGGGTGCGAAGGACATCCTCGGCCGATTGGGGATCAAGCTGGCTGGTGGGTTCGTCGAGGACGAGGATGGACGGCCGCAAGGCCAGTGCAGCGGCGATCATCACCCGTTGCCGTTCGCCGCCGGAGAGGGTTGGCAGGGTGCGGTTACGTAGTGGAGCCAGATCGAGCAGATCAAGGACTTCTTCGACGCGGACGCGCATTTCCTGGGGTGGAATAGCTGCGTTTTCGAGGCCAAAGGCGATTTCCGCCTCCACTTCGTCCAGCACCGCCTGTGCTTCCGGGCTTTGGGAGACAAAACCGACATGGCGGCTGAGGATGTGGGGACCAGCGGTGATTGGATTCAGGCCAGCAACCGCGATTTCCCCGGCAATCGTGCCGCCACTGAAGTGGGGGACCAGTCCATTGAGGCAGCGGAGCAGTGTAGATTTGCCGGAGCCGGATGGCCCGGCCAGCAAGACAAATTCGCCACCTGCAACCTGCCAGTTGATGTTAGCCAGAGCTGGTTGGCGGCCGTTGGGGTAACGGTAGGTCAAATTACGAATGGAGATCATGCGTCTTTTGTAACACGATTTGGACGATTCAGGATTTACGCAGTTCGTAATTTTTCCGACACGAATTTCACGAATTTCACGAAAATAGAAGATAAAATTCGTGTTATTCGTGTCATTCGTGTCAAAAATGCGTAAGTCCTACGATTTAGTAAATCGTGCGTTTGGATGAGCGGGATGAGCGATTTGCCAAATCGCTCTACATGGGGCCAGTTGGTTGTGGTTAGATCGATGATGGCAGGAGCAACGAGCAGGAGCAGGGAAAGCCCGATTAAGGGATTGAATGGCGGCAAGGTGAGCGCCGGATAGGATGAATAGTAAAGGACGGTGCCGCCGAGGAAGCGGTTTAGGAGGATGGGCAAGAGGGTGAGCGCGGCGGTCACGACGACCAGTGTGTCCCGAACCAGCCAGGGGCGCGGCCGATAGATAGTGCGCGGCGAGAGGCGGCCGAGTTGCCTGTAGACCACGACTACTATTAACACACCGAGGAGCACGAGTCCCCAACCCGGTAGCGGCCACCAGGCGGCCAACACCCAGCCGCCGAGAACGCTGATCAGTCCCAAGAGCAAGGCCAGCCGCACGGCCGCCGGTTGTTGGCTGTCGCTGGTGGAGCCATAGCCGCGTGCGACCATCGCCTCGGCCAGATTCATTGACCGTTCCAGGCCACCGGTTAGCAAGGGAATGAAGATCGGCCGCCAGTCGCGCCAGCTACGCAGCCGGTGTCCGCGTACCGCCTGGGCTTCGCGGATTTGTTGCCAGTGGCGGGCGGTTTGGGGCATGTAAGTCAGGCCGATGAGCATGACCATGCCGACATCGCGCAAGGCGGGAGGGGTCAGGCGAGAGAGTTCATAGACGGGTACGGCCATGTTGAAGGTGACAAAGAGCAGCAGCAGCGTGAACAGGGCTAACCCGTTGGCGAACCCGGCCACGGCCGACTCCAGCGTGATTGGCCCGCCGATCAGCCACCAGGAGGCAGGGAGCGAGAACAGAGTGGTGCGGCCGATGTGGGCGGTGAGCATGTGGAAGAGGGTGGACAGAAGCAGAACGAGCGTGGCGAGGCGGCCGAGCGCGAGCGGCAACGGGGATTGGCTGACCGCGCAGAAAGCACGCACGACTAAAACTCCCAGGAGCAAGACGATCAAATAGAGGGGATTACGCACCTGCACAATCAGGAAGGCCGCCGGTAATAACCAGGCCAGCCAGGCGAGGGGGTGGAATCGACCTTTCACGATGGTTGCACCTGGAATTGAAAGCGATCGCGGAATCGGGTCAGAGCGTGGATGCCCGGAATACCGAGGAGCAGCAGCAACAGGATATTGCCAATCGCGCCGCCAATGTCCCAAATAAATGAGGTCGCCAGGTAGTAAGCTCCATAGCGGCTGATGAAGCCTGCCAACCCTGCGCCTGCTTGCCAGCTCATTGCCGGATCACCGGCGATGAAAGGCCAGGAGTAGAGGTTGATGATCACCCCATAGAGAATGCCCCACAAGCCGCCAAAGAGGACAAGCATGAACAAGGTCAGGCGCGGCCGTTGGAAGTGGGGCAGCCAGCCACTGGTCAGGCCAACCCATCCGGCGGTGAACATTTGGAAGGGCAACCAGGGGCCAACGCCGCCGGTCAACAGGGCGGAGACGAGCAGGGTCAGTGCGCCGAGGAGAAAGCCAAATCGCGCCCCAAAGACATAGCCCGCCAGCACGATGACGGCAAAGATAGGGGAGAACCCCCCTGGCCCCGGTATGGCGACTTCGATCACCCTTAAGGAGGCGGTCAGCGCCACCAGGAGGCCTAATGCCGCCACCATCTTCGCGCTGATCGCTTGCCCCTGTAGCTCGACCAGCAGGACGCTGAGGCAGAGGACCAGGAGTAGCGCAGTTAGCAAGGGGGCTTCCAGCCCGCGCGTGCCCCCATCCCCGGCGTTGGCAGGTAGGACGGGGAGCAGAAAGGGGTAGACAAAGGCGATGATGCCGGTGGCGGCGGTGAGCGTGAAGAGAGCGGCCGAATAAACGCGCTTGATCATTTTGCCGACTCTCCTTTCTGGCGGAGGCGGCCGATGAGCAGCAAGCAGCCCAGGCTGATGCAAATCAGCAGAAAGACGACATAGGAGAGCCAGGATGTTTCCGGGACAATGGCTTGGGCGACGGCCGGATTGGTGGCGGATGACATAGGAGGAACGGCCGCTGTATTTTGTTCGGTGACGGCCGCCAACGCGCCAATGACCGTGACGACTGGCGTGGGCGAAGGGGATAGTTGCTGCTCAGGCTGTTCCAGGATAGGGGCAGCGACGACGGCCGGGGCGGTAGTAGCTGTTTCGATAAGGACAGGCGTCGCGGTTATCGCTTCAGCGGCAGGACTATCGCTTGCTGCTTCCTCTACTAAGAGGGCTTCGGCGGCTAAGTCCGGCGTTAAAGGGGTTGAGGCCGTGCTGTCTGCTTCCGCCACATTGGTAGTTGGTTGTCCGGCGGGCGGTGGGGTAGCGTCGAGCGTTGTTTCGCCCACCGATGGCGGCGATTGCCCGGCCGCAGGGATAGTAGCAGATGGAGAGGGGAGGCTTTCGGCCGCTGGCTCCTCAGAAGCAGCAATGGTCGGTGAGACTTCAGGCGTCGGGGAAGGAATGGGTGTATTGGTTTCGGTCGGCCGTGCGGTGGCGACTGCTGTCGGTGATTCGGGTGGATCGGTCGGTATCACAGGAATGACGACAGTGGGCTTTGGCGTTGAGGTTGGTGTTTCGGTCGCCGGTTCGGCCTGGCAAATTTCGGCAAAGGAGCGATTGGGTGGGGGCTGGCGTTCGGTGATGGAGGACAACCCCCACGCCCATCCTTCTACATCCCCATGCGTGATGGGATAAAGGGGCGATCCCACTTGTGAGTACACCCACTCGTTGTTGTTACGATGCCAATAGGTCCAGTAGGTGCAGTTATCTCCACCGCGACATTGGCAAAAGCAATCGGAAGCCGGGCAGCCAGTGCCGTTAATGTTGCAAACCGCCCTATTGCTCCCGGCGAAGTCTATTTCAAAGGCCAGCCCGGAACGGACCAGCAATTCATAGCCGGTGATCTCCGGCTCGGTGAAATCAACACACAACGCTTCTACATTGCCACCCCCATAGTCAATGACCAAAGCGGCCTGATTGGTTTCCTGCGCGTCCGTGCCATAGGGCAAGACCGCCAGCAGGATGAAGATGGTGATGAATAGCAGGGCAATGTGTTTACGCATCACAGTAAAAGTAGCAATTACACTGAGCATAGTTTTTTGACACGAATTACACGAATAACACGAACGTTGCCTTCTATTTTGTATAACTCGTGTAATCCATGTCAAAACTATTAGCAAATCTATGGTTGGATAACGGGTAAGTAAAGGTCGGCGGACACAAAACCCCAATCAGGATGTTGAGTCAATAGGATGACCGCGTCCGTTGTGGCGGAAGGGTCGTCCCCTGGCCCAAAAAGATTGGGCCAGCAGCCGTTTTCGGCTTGCGTCGCCAGAACGGCATCGGCCGCATTCGTAACCGTACCACTCACTACCTGGCTCCAATAGGGGGCGAAGGGGTTTTCGCCGATTGCCACCAAACCTTGCACAATCTCGGAGGTGGAGTTGGGGCTGGCAACGACATCAAAGCCCCAGCCTCCATCCGGCCCCTGGCTTTTGCGGATCGTGCCGAGTGTGCCATGTGGGATGGGCTGATCGAGACGGCCGAGAATCTGGAGCGCAATACCATTGGCATCATGGTCGCCGAAGTTGCCACCGCTGTGGGCATGAAGAAGGAAATCAACAGCCGTTGGGTCTACCGGTTGTTCGGCGGCCATCAAGCCAAGCATCGCCTCGGCGTGGGAGAAAATACCAAAAGCAGTGCTGTCATATTCGCCCGTTGGTGACAGGTAATCACTGATGACCATCACCAAATCAAGCCCGGCAAAGTCCGTCACCGTGTAGGGATCACCCGCGGCGACAACGCCCTGCATCACAGTTCCAGTACGGCCGCCACGCCCACCAGCAACATAGTCAGGGGTGAGAGTCTCTAATGCTTCTACAGCATTGGTCCCTCCGGCCGTTGTCCAACGGTCGGACTGGGGATCGCCCCCGGCGGCAGCGATGGCCTGAATCACCCTTGAAGTTCCAGCCGCATTGACGCCAAACCCGGCGAATTGCTCCCAACCGCCAGTTGTTGGGTCTTGCAGGCCTTCCAGGCAGCTTAGCGCGTGGAAGGCTTCTTCCAGCCGGGCCGGTAAGGGGTAAGCCTTGCCTGCAACCCCTGGAATCGCTTGCACGGTGGCGAAGAAGTTCACCGTCGGGCCTGTTCCAAAATCAATTTCAAAGCCGCCGTTGGCGTTTTGGTAGCTGAGCAGGGCGGTGACTGGCGTATTGCCATTTTGCGCCCACGGGCCATTGGGGGAAAAGAAGTCCTCGCCCAGAGCCTTTAACGCTTGTAGAGCCAGGGCGGTGCTGTTGACACTTTCGGGGAGTCCCGGCGCATAAGCCCATCCGCCGCTAGGTAGCTGATTTTCGGCCAAAAATTCACGGGCCATTGTCATATTGGCGTCGCTGGCGGCCGTGTCCGCTGCCAGCAGCGCCATGATCGCCATCGCGGTCGCGTCTGTGCTGTTGAGCGTTCCAAAGCCGTCATCCCACGAGCCATTGCTTGCTTGCTTGTCCTGTAGCCACTCTACGGCCGCGGCGGGAATGGGTTCATGGGCGGCCGCCAGCGCCAAGATCGCCAGCGATTGGTTAAAGGGATCATTGACGTTCAATTGACCAGTTGGCGATAACTGCTCGGTCAGGCTGATGACGAAGTTATGGCCGAGGAAGTTGCGCGGGTCTTCGGCCGTTGCCGTCAGCGCGAGAATGAGCTTACCCGCCTGCCCACCATTGGCGGCGGCATAGGCGGTGACCTCATTGGCATGGCCTTGGAGAAAGTCGAGCGGGGCGGCTGATTTGCCAGGGAAAATGGCACGCGCATCATAACCTGCGCTGCCCAGTGCCACCAGGGCGTCTACCGTTCCGCCGACGTCAGAGGGGGCCAGGTTCGCTCCACTGCTGAAGCTGGAAAAGCCGCCGTCATCATTTTGATGTTCTTCGACGACCCAGAAAATGGCATCGCGCAGGGCATAGCGCTGATCATCGTGTTGATCAGCATAGGAATAGGAAATATCAGCTGGTTGGACGGCCGTATCCGCAATAGATAAGGCGGCAACAATACCGGTGATAAAGAAGAGAGCAGCCAGCAAGACGGCCGCGAGCGTAAGCGTTCTGTACAATTTCATCCAAACCTCCCTTTAGGTATGGTTGGTTGACCATCCGCTCGTGATCCTTAACTGGAAAGCGTCAGGAGCCTGGCGGTAAGTTGCCTGGTCCCTGGATGGTCTGGTTAATAAAGAGAGTGGACTGGGGGGAGAAAAAAGCTCAATGGGTGGACATTGAGCTTTGCTGTTTTAACCACGTATTAAGCGTAGTTTCCGACCCGTATCCACGAGGGTTGAAACTCATCTCAGGATGGCGACCTGGCTTATCGGCGCAAACATAGTTGCTTTCGTCGAATCACAGTTGCGGAATACAGCACTGGCCTTCCCATAGTTATTAACCACTCACACATGGGGCACCAGTTTCGCGATTATGCCCAGCCATCCGGGGCTTTGGGCGACCTGAGACGGGTTAGCTATTTAATTGTTGATTATGGACAAAAGTTTAACAGAGCAACCAACAAGCGTCAAGGCATGTATCGCTCACGGGTGAAGCTGCAAAGGTGTGGATATGGCGTGGATGAGATGTGGGAGTAGTGTGGGTGTAAGAGTAGTGCGGCTTGGCAAACCGCGTTACAGGAGAAGTTATGCATCACATATATCGTCTTTGTGTATCTGAACACATTGTTGTTTGCTGCTTGCCGGACTAGACATTAGCAGTATGAGAACCGTCTGGTGTTGGCGCACCTTTTATCGAAAGCAAGGAGTATGACTAGATGTTTACGAAAAGAATCATGGCAATTGGTATCGCTGTCTTGATAGCGATCACCGCTGTTGGTTTGGCAATTGTTGGTGCAGGTCTAGTGCCGCAACAGGTGCAGGCACAAACGACAGAAGAGAATCAAACGGCGGAGCGTTTTGTTGAAGTGACCGGCGTCGGCCGCGTGATAGCCCAGCCGGACACGGCCGTTGTCCGCTTTGGCGTGGAAACACAGGACGAAACGGCTTCGGCCGCTTTATCGGCGAACAGTGAACAGATGGCGGAAGTCATTTCAGCGACGTTGGAAGCGGGAGTGGAAGAAGCCGACATCCAAACTGATGTCGTTCGTTTGCAACCCATTTATACTGGCACAGGTGAGCGTGATCAGATAGCACAGAGTGAGCCGCTTACGCAAACCAATGAATTGATCGGGTATCGAGCCACGAATGTGTTACAGGTGACATCGAACGACCTGGAAAATTTAGGGGAGTTATTGGATACGGTGGTTGAAGCGGGTAGCAACCGCATTGAAAATATCCAGTTTCGGATTGACGACCAGGATGCGTTGCTGGTAACGGCCCGCGAACAGGCCGTTAATAATGCCCAGGAACAGGCGGAGCAATTGGCGGAACTGACGGGTGCAGAGCTAGGGGCTGTTCGTCGGATTATTGACGCCGGTAGCTCATTTCCTTTCCCATTTGGGCTGGAGACGGCCGATGTTGGTGGTGCCGTTCCGATTGCCACCGGCACGCAAACGATAGAGGTGCGCGTGGTTGTATCCTGGTCACTTGAGTAAAAACATGCGCTTGTAGGGGTAACCCTTGTGGTTGCCCGGTTCACGGTAGGTAGGTATTAAGAACAGGGCAGGTACAAGACCTGCCCCTACAAACAAATTATTGGAAAGTAACCTCGACGCTACTCAAGTGGACATCTCCACCAAAGGCGGGGCTGGGGTCGCGGACGACGATGCGGCCGGGACCGGCGGAAGGCATGTCAAAGGAGAGATCGGCGCTGAAGGGGCCAGGTTGGCCGAGGTCGGGTGCTTCGACGATGATCGGCATGGTGGCGATGACATTTCCATCGGCGTCCTGAAGATCAACAATCAACGTCTGCTCAAAGCTGGCTAACGCAAACCCCTCAACATGAACTGTACCGCCGCTGATTGTGGCATTGTTTTCTGGCTGGAAAATGGCAATCTGTTCTGGCGCGTCTGCTTCCCCGGAGACGATGGTGGTTTCTCCACTGTCGGCGATGGTGATGCCAGTGGAAGCCAGATGGGTAATGCCACCATCGCGGGCGCTACTCGCAAAGAGTTGAACAAACGCCTGTTGCTCGCCGCTGACAGTGAAGGGGACTTCGGCGGCAAAGGGGCCGCGCTGTCCGATTTCTGCCTCAATGGTGGTGGATTGTCGAGCTAGCTCGGTGCCATCGGCCGTCAACAGCCTTACTACCAAAACCTGTTCAAAGGTGGGATCGGCGATTCCCTCAACTTGAAGCGGAGTGACCACACGTGAACCTGGGCCAGGGCTGAGGATGGCGATTGCTTCCTCACCACGCTCCGGCTGAGCTACATCGGTCGCTGCTATTGTTGGTTCAGCGGTAGATGGTTCTTGAATCTCCACTGTTGCGGTTGGTTCCGCTGTTGCGGTTGGTTCCGGTTGCTGATCGGCCGTGCAGCCGATAGTAAACATGATGAAAATTAGGAGTAGCGAGCGTCGTAAGATGTACTTTATCATAGCCTTATAATAAAGTATCACTTGTCCCCTTCCCGCGAATCTTCATTTGCGCTAATATTCCACGCTGTTGTTTACTGGGCGAATGCATCAATATAGCGATATACCAATATACAAATACACCCAGATACACTCATACAGATAAGATATTGATTCACACATGACTACCATCCAAACACGCCTGCATCGCGCTGGTTTCCGCCGCGCCCACTTACCGTTAATCCTTTATTTTTCCTGTTTTATCGCCCTGGGTGCGTCGAGCAGTTTGCTGGGCGTTGCCTGGCCTTATATGCAACAGACATTCAACCAGCCGTTGGACGCTGTTGCCTTTGTGCTCACTGCCTCTACGATTGGCTTCTTGCTGATCAGCGTCATTGCTGGTCAGCTTTCGGCAAAGTTGGGGCTGGTGCGCTTTCTCTTGTTGAGCAATGTGGTCATGGCCGTCGCTTTTTTGGGCCATGCGCTGACGCCCAGTTGGTGGTTGCTGATCGCCCTTTCGCTGCTTGGCGGATGGGGGACAGGGGGCTTTGACACCGGGCTGAATATCTTTGTCGCTGAGAATCATGGCGTGCGGGTGATGAATTGGACCCATGCGATGTTTGGCGTGGGGGCGACGATTGGCCCGCTGATCATGACGGCCGCTATCACCACCAGCTATGGATGGCGTGCCGGTTACTTTGTCTTGGCTGTTGCCATTTTTTCCCTCTCCTTTTTATTCCTTCCTATGATTCGCCGTGCGGATCGCGAGCCAATGGCTGCACAGACCCAAATAGAAACCGTGCCCGCGGCAGTCCCTGCCGTCGTAGCCCCAGCGGCGGCTAAGGTGGCACGGCCGTTGGAGACGTTGCGTATCCCATTGGTCTGGTTGGGGATCCTCTTCTTTGGCCTCTATGCGGGGACAGAGGTAACGGCCGGGCAATGGGCATTTGCGCTCTTTACGGAGTCGCGAGGGATTGCCCCGGAGTTGGCGGGGATTTTTGTCAGTCTCTTTTGGGGTGGGTTGACGGTCGGCCGTTTGTTAATGGGTGCGCTTGCGCCACGCATGGGCACGATCATGCTGGTTCGTTCGAGCATTATTGGGGGGTGTGTGGCGGCCGTGTTGCTCTGGTTCACCCATCCCATCACCGGCCTGATCAGCATTATCCTCTTTGGCTTTTCGTTGGCCGCTATCTTCCCGACGATGATGTCCGACACGCCACGACGCATCGGTTCACAGCACGCGCCAAATGCCATTGGCTACCAGATGAGCGCGGCCAGCATTGGGGTGGCTGCCTTGCCTGGGTTGGCCGGAGTATTGGCTGACTCCATCACCCTGGAGATTATCGCTCCCTTTTTGCTGATTAATAGTCTCATCCTACTCTTGCTGAATGAGACGATTTTACGTCTCTCAAGAAGGAAACCCACTTTGTAGTTTTAACTAAATGCGTTTAGTATAAATTTGTGGAGTTGTATTATGACGCTAGAAGATATTCTCCAGGATATTTACACGCTTGAGGATGAGATGCGTACTTACGAACGTAAGTATGGCGTACTGTCAGAAACGTTTTACGAAGCGTATTCAAATGGCGAAGAGCCACCAGATGATGCGTGGGTGCAGGATTGGACAGCTTGGGCCAGCGCCTACGAAATTTGGTTAGAACGACGAAAGCAAGATTCGTCAAGAAAAGGTTGCTGCTGTCGCTTATAATGGTTGCTGTGACGGCAAATAACAACATGGCACTGACGAATCTGGAGAAATTGCTGCCTGTGCTGGTTTACATCCAGGTGAACCTGGATGGGGAGTTGGCGTTGGAGCGTGTGGCGGGGGTGGCTGGGCTGTCTTCCTATCATTTTCATCGTCTGTTCCATAAAACGATTGGCGAAACGCTGAAGGAGTATACGCGGCGGCTGCAATTGGAACGGGCGGCCTACCAGCTTAAAATCCGCGATGATTCGATTCTCGATATTGCGCTGAACAATGGTTTTCGTAACCATGAAACGTTTAGTCGTGGGTTCAAGCGCTGGTTTGGCGTTTCGCCGCGACAGTATCGTCACTCCTTCGGCCGCACGATCAGCCATCCAACCAACGGCCGTCCACTCAACGAATTGACCAGCGACTACCAGCTTTCGCGGGTGATGGTGCAGAAGCTGAACCCCATTCCCGTTGCCTTCATCCGCAATCTCGGTCCGTATCTGACCGTTGATATAGGACTTTACGACCGGCTAATCCAATGGGCGGATAGTAAGGGGTTGTATACGGCTGATAGCTTGCTGCTCGGTGTTGGTCATGATGATCCGGGGATTACGGCGGCCGACAAGATGCGCTTTGATGTTTGCCTCACTGTGCCAGAATCCTTTGTGGCTGATGGGGATGTTGGGTATCAGGTATTGCCGGGCGGATATTATGCGACGGCCGCCTATACCGGGCCATTTGGACCAACGATGAGCGCCGCTTACCGAGAACTGTTCCAGCAGATCACGCAGTTGCCTAAGATTGAGTTAATTGGCTTGCCGGTGATTGAGATTTACCATGCGACGCGCATTTCGGCCGATTACCGGCTTAACCATGTGGATATTTATTTGCCTGTACAGCGAACCCTGTAACCTGGTTTGGTAAACTGAGGCTACGGGTTGGCAACCCGTGCTACAATAGCCCAGTTTGCTAAACGGAAGCTAACGGGTGGCAACTCGTGCTACATTGAAGGAGATCATGATGATTGTTGAAAATTACACGCAATTTGGCGGGATTCACCCGGAGACGGCGACGATGGCCAACGTATTGGCTGGTCAGGGGTTGACGGCTCCGCATACGGGACGGCCGTTTAGCGAGGCAATGATTTTTGGGATTGCCGGAGGAATTGGTTGTGGTTACATCCTCTGGGAGTTTAAGGCTTATGATTCGGCGATCCTAGTGATGGGCTTTCAAAACAAATGGAATTACACACCGGAATATATGCAAAAGCTGAGCGACCGGCTGGGAGTCCAGACCACCTTTTTGGAGACGGGTGGGGCGAAGAAGGCGGAGCAGAACCTGGAGGAGGCGATCAGTGACGGCCGCGCTGCCATCGCCTGGGTGGACGAACAGGGATTGCCTTATTTTTATTTGCGGCCGATGTATAACGGTTGCTTCGGTCACTTTGTCTCGGTCTATGGCATGGTCGAGGAACAGGTCTACGTGGATGATCGCGCCAAGAAGCCGCTGCTGGTGGACCGCGAATCGTTTGCAAAGGCACGCGGCCGTATCGGTTCCTATAAGAACCGGCTGCTGTTGCTGGATAGCACCGCTGCTGAGTTTGATTTGACGGCCGCGATTCAGGTCGGACTTGCCGATTGTGTCGCCTATATTGGTGGCGATTCGCAGACTTTTGCGATTCCGGTTTACAAAAAGTGGGCACGGCTGATGACCGACACCAAAAACAAAAAGGGCTGGCCGGTGGTCTTTAAGGAGAAGAAAGGGCTATATAGCACGCTGCGCTCGTTGCATGAGGGGATCAAGCTCTTTGGCACGAAGGGGGGTGGGTTGCGTTATCTATACGCCGATTTCTTAAATGAGGCGGCCGGTGTGTTGGGGAATCCGGCGATAGAGGCGGCCGCTGACCACTACACCGCTTTAGGCGAGCGTTGGGAGCGTTTTGCCGATGCCGTGCTGCCTGATCATATTGCGCCCTTAGCCGAGACGCGCCGCTTGCTGGCGAAAAAATATGCCTCATTCCTGGAAAAGGGGCAAGATGGGCTGGATGAAGTGGCGCAAATTAGCCAACAATTGAACGAGATGGAAGAGGAGTTGAATGCCCACTTCCCACTCAATGACAGCGACATGCACACCCTCTTTGCTGAGATGCAAGGTCATTTGGAAGGTATCTATGAGGCAGAACAAGAAGCTCATCTGGCGTTGAGTGCTTGTTTGAATTAGCGTTGCGGATTGAAATCCACAACTGATATGGGAAGCTGCGTTAAAACGCACTGAACAAGCGGCTAGAGTTAGCCTGTTACTATATAGACGGTATACTAGAAGCATCCTGATAGTTGACTTCAGGATGCTTTTTTATGTGGAGTAAATAAGATAGATGAGTGATCAGTCAAAGAACCATTTTCCTCCCGCCCCCGATTCGATTTGGACGCAGATGCCGGAACTGCAGAACCGCAACTCCTCCTCCTGGTGGTTTTTCCTCCTCCTCCCCGAACAAGCAGAGGGCTACGGCCCGAAACAGATGATGTTTGTCCTCGCTTCCAGAGCGGGAGAAACGGTGGCGATTAACCGCATCTGGCAGCCGGGACTGGATTTGAAACGGCCGCGCAGCCCCTTTGAAGACCAGTTCAATACCCATGCCCATTCCTGGATTTATGACGGGGAGAGGATGCACAGTATTTTGAACCAGCCGATTGTGGCAACGGTGTCAAAGCAGGGGTATGTGGGTGGTTGGGTGAATGGTGACGGCCGCCAACGGTACGGCGCGGAAATCAGGGCGGGTGACGCCGGGCCGTTTAGCCTGGAGGCGGTGTTTGAGGGGCCGGAGGGGTACGGCCGTTTCACCACCTGGGGAGATGAGCGTTCGGAGACGACAAGACCATTTGAGGCGACGAACATTGTCACGCCGTTGGGCGGAGCGCATATGATCGCCTGGCGGCGGCTCTCCTTTCGCGGGGAGTTTTGTTCACCGGGAGGGATGGAGCAGTTGCAGGGAGTGGGCTATTTCCAGCGCGTATCGCTGAATGTACCGGCGTTTCCCTGGAAGTGGATTTATGCCGTCTTTGAAGACAAGAGCATCTTTTCCGGCTATATCCCTTATGTCGGACTCAACTTCTTACGTAAAGGGGACTGGTTTTATGCGGATGCAGTGGAATCGAAGACGATCAGCATCAGCCAAAACGCCTTCTTCGTCTGGGGCGACTCTTTGGAGATGGTGCGCTTTAACCGGCTGCGGGTGACGCCCCACATTCGCCGCGACGAGTATCCTGACTTCACGGTGGAGTGCCGTTCGGCCGCGGGCGACCATATCGCTTATCGAATTGAGTCCTATGCTCATGCCCAGGTGTTGATGGATCGGCCGCTGCTAAAGGGACGGTTGCTTTCCAGTTATAACTATAATGAATATATGTTCCGGGTGAAGGAGTTGCGCGGGGTGGTGGGCGGCCGTGACCTGACCCAGGCTGGCCTCGGCAATGGCTTTGGCAATATTGAGTATAACTGGGGTCTAGGGTTATAGTTGGTGCTATTGTGGGGGGTGCCAACCTACACTAGCCCATCTGCGGCGTGCCTCAACAATCTCAATGTGATTCATTTTCAGCGCAGCGATTGTGGCACGCCCAATTGCAGTGCGGCCAAGAACTTCACTGCCATCTTGACTCCAAGTGAAGTGTTCTGACCATTGGTGTTTGCGCGGGTGAAATAGCGGTACAGGTTCAAGCGTAGCCGGATCATCATAATCGGTCAAAACGCCCTTAAATTCATTACACGAGTGACACGCTACACACAGGTTCTCACGAATGGTGAGGCCGCCTTTTGCCTCAGGTATGATATGGTCAATTACAAGGCGGGAGCCAGTGATGAGTATTGTGGTTTGGCAGTAGGCACAACGTTGTCCCCATTCTGCCAGGAGTTGCTGGCGAAGCGCAACCGGGATTGACGTTTTACTCATTCACTGTCTGCTAATGCATTCAGATCAGGAAGATCATGCCCACGCCATTTAAGCAGCATAAAGGCATGGGCTTTCTTGAGTGTTAGCCGACGAGCTTCATCGCCTAATGCCTGGAGGGTTTTCGTTTCTGCTGATGTTATGGTTCCGGAACTGTTTTTTTCTAACAACCTGTCATACAGCTTTTGGTCGTTAACAGAAAGTTGGCTTTTGGCAACCTGCCATAAGGCTTCATCATTCAACGTCTCTAGTATTGCCAAGTCATCAGCAAAGGGGGAAGGAAGGTCGGTTGGTAAAGGCAGCTTTGCCTCCACCAGTCGCTCGACTAGAAATTCTTCTAAGGGTTTGCGTGCAGCAACTGCCCCTCTTTGATAACGTTGAAGCGTATCGTCCGGTAAGGCGAGTGTGATTGTGTCGGTCATACACTGATTTTATCTATCTCTCTATACCGGTGTCAACCGTCCATACACTTGAACCTACCGGCCGTATCCCCAAATCACGACCGGCGACGAGGATGGTTTCCCAGAGGTAGGCAGCCAGGGACCGGCCGCCAATCACCGAATAGGCGGCTGCATCGGCAAAATCATGGTAGACAACCAGTTGCGTGGTCTTGGCGACGCTGGTTTGTTTGGCGGTGCCTTTGGGAAATGCGGAAGGGTGGAAGTCGAGGCCACAGAGACGGCTGAGTAGTTCGGGGCTATGTGGGCCGATGAGTCCAATTTGGGCGCGGCCGTGGGTAATATCGGTGACAGTAATCAGCCCCTCAATCCTTTGCGCGGCCGTTTCCAGTTGCCCAGCTACTCGTTTTTCATCTCCCGGCTGTGTCAGCACGATAAATTGGTCGCTGCGCAGCCGGTAGATCTCAAGGCCATCCCCCAGGTTTGCACCCTGGTTGATCGCCAGTGATTGGCCGGGTAGTAAGGTGGCGACGGCCGTTTCCGCCTGCTCACCTTGGACCATGATCTTGCCGTTGGCTGAAAGGTCAACGAGGCCGACGTGTTGGCGGGCGGCCGTTTCTTCAGCGGCCGTGTCACTGTAATGCTCGACCACCTGCCACCCGGCAAAGTCACCCAGTGATACACCAGCCTGTTGAATAATTTGGTGGAGGGGGGATAGTTTAATCGCTTGTGGTTTCATTTCTTTTTCAAAAGACAACAACGGATAAAGAAATCAACGGATGATTTAGCCAGCATCCGTTTCTTTCCCCATCCGTTGTAGTTCTGCTACATCTTTAATCGCTCACCGGCTGGATCATAGAATGGCCCATGATGGACACGGGCTTTTTCGAGGCGGCCGTTCATGCGAATGTTGAACGCCGCCCCTGCTTGGTTGGCGATTTCTAGCGGTAGCCAACAGAGGCCGATGGTTTCGCCCAGGGTGGGACTGAACTTGCAGGAGGTGATCCAGCCGATGATGGTCAGCTTGCCATGGTCGTTGCGTTCGACGATTTGCAAGCCTTCATCCGGCACAATCCCTGGCGTGACCATCTTGAAGCCAACCAGGCGTTGCTTGTGGCCGTTGGCCTGCACTTGTGTCAGGGCGCGATGGCCGAGGAAGTCGCTTTTCTCCAGCTTGACCGCCCAGGCCAGATCGGCCGAGATGGGATCGGTCAGCGCGTCGGTGTCTTGGCCGACGATGATGTGGGCTTTTTCCAGGCGCAGGATGCGTTGGGCTTCGACGCCAAACGGCCGAATATCGAACTCCCTTCCAGCTTCAATCAACGCCTCCCATAGGTGCAGCCCATAGCCGGAGGGACAGTGGATTTCATAGGACAGTTCGCCGGTGAAGCCGATCCGTAACAGGCGGCAGGGTACACCAGCCACCTCCATATCGCGCACGTGCATATAGGGGAGCGCTTCATTGGAAATGTCTTCGCCGGTTAATTTTTGCAATACTGCCCGCGCCTGTGGCCCGGCGAGATTGAAGGCGGCGTTGACCTCGGTGAGCGACGTGACATGCACCCCTTCGCCCCAACCGGATTGCACCCACCATTGGATCCACTCCAGGATCGTCCCCGCGCCGGAGGAGGTGGTCGTGGTGTACCATTCCTGTTCGCCAACACGGGCGGTCACGCCATCATCGAGGATCACCCCTTCGTCGTTGCACATCACGCCGTAGCGGACGCGGCCGACGCCTAATTTCTGCCAGCGGTTGATGTAGAGACGGTCGAGCAGCGCCGGGACGCCGGGGCCGGTCAGCCGCAGCTTGCCGAGCGTGCTGACGTCGATTAGACCAACGCGTTCGCGCACGGCTTTGACTTCGGCCGCGATATTGCCTGCATCTCCATAATACTCCGGTCGCAGCCATAGTCCGGCGACCAGCATCTTCGCCCCCTGCGCTTTGTGCCAATCGTGGACGGGGGAAAGCTGTACCGGCTCCATGTTTTGCCCGGCCAACGCGCCGAGTTCAACGGGAGTCATCGGCGGCCGTGCAGTGGTCGTGCCGGTCTGCTCAATGGTCCAGCCATTGGCCCGCGCACAAAGGTGGATGGTATTGGCCGAACACATTTTGCCCTGGCATGGCCCCATGGAGATGGTGCTATACCGTTTGAGCAACTCCATGCTGTCGTACCCTTCGGCAATGGAAGTGTCGAGGTCTTTCTTGGTTACGTCTTCGCAATAGCAGATGAATTGCTTCTCCGTTCCGGGGACATGGACGAGCGTTGAGGTGCGGGTGGATGTCGCGCGGTTTGATAAATCGCGTCCTGTCTCGTGATTTGCTGGGCTGGGGGTGTTGGGGGTGGGGAGCGATTTGGAAAATCGCTCTACGTGGGCGGCCGCTTCAATACCTGCTAACTGGCCTTCTTCTATTTGCGACTCAACTTCATGGTTGCCGGTCATGCGTCCGGCGGCGTAGATGCCGGGAGGAAGCGAGTGGGGCAGGAATTCGCCATATGTTTCATCATAGTTGATCTTCGCGCCGGACTGGTAGAGCAGGCCGTGAGCAGGTGCCCAACCGACGCTGACGGCGATCAGGTCACAGGGAATACGTTGCGCGGCCGAGCGATCCACTCCACCGCCAGTTGTCAGTGGGGCTAATACCGCGCCGCGCACCTCATGGCTTCCTTCGGCCGCAGCAATCGTATGGCCGAGCAGCGTCTTGACACCGGAGACGGCTAGTTGTACAGGTGTGTTGATTGTTGTCCGGCTGTCCGCGATGGCAGCGACTTCAATTCCGGCGGCGTGGAGGTCGGCGGCCACCTGCCAGCCGTCATCATTGGCGGTGACGACGACGGCCGTTGTCCCCGGCGCGACACCATAGAGATGGAGCAACCGCTGTACCGCGCTGCCGAGCATAATGCCGGGGAGGTCATTTTTGTCAAAGACCAGTGGTTGTTCGTAGGCGCCGGTGGCGAAGATGACTGATTTGGCGCGTATCTTGAAGAGGCGTGCGCCGTTGGGTTGGGGCATCACGGCCGCTAACCAGTTTTCTTCATACCAACCCAGCACTGTTGTATTCGTATAGACATCTACATTTGACTGCTGACTTAATTTATCTTGTAACGTTTCCAGATGCTTTTGACCATCGGCCGAAAAGCGCAGGTGACCACCAACAGCGGGACTGTCATCGAAGAGCAAGACCCGCGCTCCGGCTTCGGCGGCGGCGATGGCCGCGCTCAAACCGGCTGGCCCTCCCCCTACGATGGCGACATCCGCATGGAGGTACTGTTTGTCATAGTCGCCGGATGGGGTATTCGGGTCTACCTTGCCCAAACCGGCAGCGTGGCGCAGAGTGGTTTCGTAAAGCGGCCAGAGGGCTTGCGGGCGGATGAACGCTTTGTAATAGAAGCCCACCGGCAAGAAGCGGTCGCCGATAGCGGTCAAGGCCATAATGTCGCGGTCAAGCGAAGGCCAGGCGTTCTGCGGTTTAACCGTCATTCCAGCTTCTACCGGCCGAGTACAGGAGCGCACATTTAGCTCGGAACCAACCTGTACGAGACAGTTGGGGCAATGACCAGCGCAACAGAGCAGGCCACGCGGCCGATGGTACTTAAAGGAACGGCTGAAGCGTTTGACTCCGGCGGCCGCTAATGCCGAGGCGATGGTGTCACCAGGATAGGCGGTATAGGACTTGCCATTGAAGGTAAAGGTGATCTCGCGGCTGCGGTCAATGGTTTCGGCCGGTTGAGGTTGGAGGCGAAATGTTTTGCGGGTGGTTGTGCTGGTCATGTGAGTTACTTTAGAAACCGGGTTTCTTAAAGAAACCCGGTTTCTATGGTTAGGGTTCGGCCGTTGGTTGGGTTAGCTCCGGTTCTTCGGCCGGAGGTGATTTTGGTTGCCAAAGATAGGTGCGGAGGAGTTGGTTTGTTTTGGTGTGGCGTTCGGCGAGGAACCAACGTCCGCAGCCGCTGCGGTGATACCACCACTCTTTCTGCACACCGAGCTTGTTGTCGCGCATATAGATGTAGTCAGCCCACTCCTTATCAGCGACTTCCAATGTTTTTGGCGGCCGTGGATTATATTCGCCGCCATAGCGGAACTCTTGGGAATTGCGTAAACCGCAGTTGGGACACTTTATCTGGATCATTGTTTATATGGAAATACAGGTAATCGGGTATCAGTAACCGGTAATCCGATGACCGCTCACTGATAACCGATTACCGATAACTAATGCCCTACCGACGCCGCCCCCTTTTCGCCAACGAGGTCGTTTTCCTCGAAGCGGGAGAGGCGGAAGGGGTATAGGATGTCGGGTGTCCGGCCGGTGGCGATGAGTTCGGCCATCCGCTTGCCGGAGACTGGCGAAGCCTTAAAGCCATAAGTCCCCCAGCCAACATCTACCAGGAAGCCTTCGACCGGGGTGAAGCCCATTACCGGGCTATAATCGGGGGTCATATCACAGAGGCCAGCCCATTGGCGCAGAACGCGCACATGGCGCAGCATCGGGAATAGCTCCAGCATATGCCCGGCGATCCCTTCGGTGAAGGCTAATGAGCCGCTGGTGGAGTAGGAAGCGTAGGGGTCAACGGCCGCGCCCATCACCAACTCGCCGCGGTCCGACTGGCTGACATAGACATGGAGGCTACCGGAGACAATGATCACATCGAGGAAGGGCTTCAGCGCTTCGGTGACACAGGCTTGCAGCGGAAAGGTGGTGATCGGCAGGCGCACACCAGCCATATCGGCGATAGTCGTACACCAACCGGCCGTTGCGTTTAGCACCGTGTTGGTATGGATGAAACCGCGAGTGGTCTGGACGCCGGTGACACGGCCGCTTTCCACCTGGATGCCGGTCACTTCGGTGTTTTGATGGATGTGGATGCCGCGCTTGTCGGCGTGGTGGGCATAGCCCCACACGACTGCATCGTGGCGGATGATGCCGCCGGGGGGATGGTAGAGGGCGGCCAGGATCGGGTAACGGGGATGGTCGCTGACATCAATGGGCGGGCAGAGGCGTTTGATCTCATCCGGCCAGATCAGGCGCGAGTCTACCCCTTGAAGCTGGTTGACCTCGGCGCGGCGGCGCATGGTGCGGACTGCGCTATCGGTGTGGGCCAACGTCAGGTGACCGCGCTGGCTGAACATGACGTTGAAGTCGAACTCGGCCGACATCTCCTCATACAGCTTCACACTTTCGTCATAAAAAACGACCCCTTCGGGGGTGAGGTAGTTGCTGCGGATGATGGTGGTGTTGCGGCCGCTACCTCCTGAGCCAATATAGCTCTTTTCCAAAACGGCGACATTGGTGATGCCATGATTTCGGGCCAGATAGTAAGCACAGGCCAACCCGTGCGCCCCACCACCGATGATCACCACATCATAGCTGTTTTGCAACTCATGTGCCCGCCACATGCGCGGTGGGGGATGCTTGCCGTTTAGCCCTTGTCGTAAGAGTTTGAATGACAATGGAATCTCCTTGAAAAAGAGAGTAGGAGACTAAGAGATTGGGAGACTAGAAGCGAATGGTCTCGCAGTCTCCTAGTCTCTAGTCTCCAATTTCTGAGTGTCTACTCTCTTCCTTTCTTGCAAAATACTTACTAGCTGGTTTGTGTGTTCAATGTCATGTTCAACCAGGTTTTGCACCTGGGTACGCACGGTCACACGGCCGAATGATTCGTGGATTGCTGGTCGCTGCCAGGCTGCTGGGGAAAGCTCTTTAAGGAAAGTGATCGTTTGTATGCGTTCGTTTTCAAATTGTTGCACAAAATCGGCCGCGGTCATGTCATCGGGTATTTCATTCACCGCAGGATCAATGGAAGGCACATACGGTTTGTTTTCCTGGACGATGCGTTGCAACCGGTGGCGGTAAGCGTTTTCAACCTGAGCGAAGTGGATGAGGACGGCGGCGGCCGACCATTGATCGGCGGCAGCTTGCCAGCGAAGCGTTTGCTGATCCAGCAGTCGCACGATACGAGCAATGTCTACTGGTGTGGACGATAGTGCCTGCAAGAGAACGATACGCTTGGTCATTGACCCTCAAAAAACAACAATGGGTTTAGAGATCAAACGGATTTGTTGTTCGGAGGATTGTACGTCGGAGCAAGATGGCTACAAGGTGTGGTTGATACAACGTTTTTACGTTGTCAGTGTGACTCGTTACTAATGCTCAGACCTTTGTGGAAATACTTATTCATCCTTTCCGTGTAGTTGGTGGGCTTTGAGGGCTACATATAAGTTAAAGCAGTCCCAGGCATTGCGAAGATTGACCTGGCAAAGGTCGCGGATGCGCTCAAGGCGGTGGAGGAGCGTATTGCGATGGATGTATAGCGCCTGGGCAGCTTCGACGAGTGAGCCATTGTGTTCCAGGTACTTTTCCAGGGTCTTGACCAGTTCTGTGTTCCGTTCTGCATCATATTGGTGCAACGTCTGAATGTGATCGAGATAGATATTGCCTTTACGCTCGGCGGGGGGGATATGGTAGAGCCAGTGGAGCAGGCCCATTTCCTCGTATGCGGCGACTCCCTGCGTCTTGCCCAGTGCCAACGAGATTTCAATGGCCTCGGCCGCCTCGCTGTAGCTCTCCTTCAGCCCACCACTTTTGAGCAACGCGGGAGGACACGGCCGCCCCACACCCACCAACAGACGGCTGGACGGGTGATTTAATTCGGTGATAAGCTGTTGGGCGACCTGGCGGCCGTCAATGTGCTTGCTTCCGTTGCCACTGATTGCCTCTAAAACGAGCACCAGTAATTTATTATGCCAGACAAGCAAGGCGTGCAAGTCACATTTGCGGAGCCAATTCTCGACGACGGGCTGAATGGTGCGGACGGTCCCCTGGCTCTCCATGTGACTGCGGAGGATTAGCACTTGCTGCGGCCGATCCATATGGAATTGCAGCCGTCGCGCCTGTTCGGAAAAGGAAGTGGAGTTGCCTGGCCCTTGCAACAAACGTTCCAGCAGATCATCGCGCAGTGCTGCTTCTGCCCGGCGCACCGCCTCTTCCTTAAATAGGATGAGCGCGGCCAATGTTGCCCCATGGCTGATCGCTCGTTCGTCTAATGGTGCGAGTGGCTTATCACCAATGATCACCCAGATATAGCCATGTATTTCACGATCAACAATGATGGGGGCGATGATCCGGTCCATCATAAAGCCGTCGTCGGGCATCGGCGACATGTGGATCGGCTCCATTTTCTCTAGTAGCCGCGCATAAATTCCTGATTCCAGCAAGCGTTGCGCCATTTGTGGTGAGGAGCGGCCGTTGGCAACCGCCTCAAGCCGCGCCTGATCCACCGGCCCGACTTGGGCATTGGCGATTACGCGGAAGGAGGTGTCTTCGATGGTGATCGAACGGCCGATCAACGTTGCCAGCGTCATCGCCAGTTCATTGAGATCAGCACCGCGCAAGACCAGGTCGGTCAACTGGGAGAAGATGTGGTTGGACTGCTGCAACAGGGCGTATTGGCGGTTGATGATCCGTTCGAGAATCGCTTCGGTAATCTCGATGAACAAGACCTCTCGCGGCGTTTCAATCACCGGGAAGTCGAGGGCGTCGGCCGCTTCGCGGATGACGTCGGGCACGGCGTCGAAGTAGTAGCCGGTGGAAAGTACCATTCCGGCAAAGCCTTCGGCCGCTAGCTTGGGGATCAGGTTGGCTTGTTGTTCAGGGGAATCGCGCAGGCCATATCCGGCAGTGAGGAGGAGCACACCACGCCTTTGCCATTGGTAAGTGGCCATGGGAATATCCACAATGTGGACCCAATGAATAGCATGGTCGAGACCCGCCCGACCTGCCACCAGGCGCGATGTTGCAAACACCGGAAGGCGTAAAGCTTCTTGTACCGTTAGCATAGTCCTCTGGATTATAACATTATGTGTAAAAGTGGCAGTCTCTAACCAGTTGTGATTTCCAAAAATGGACGCAGACAAACGCTGATTTCCATCCGTGTTGGCATTCGTGAATGCAAACCGTATCCAGACAACCTTGTTGAAAAGGCAAGGGATGAGGTCGGTTTTTTTACACAAATTATGAATAAAGTTGTTATGCACAGCGCAACTTGGCGTGAGCTTGAACTCATGTTATTATGGGCGACACAGCTTGAGTCCGCCCTGATTGCTGGTTAACTGAGGCCACTTAAAAATGATCCCCAATTATCATTTTTGCGTGGCAGCCCATGGTGGCATTTACTTTTGTTACGAATTCAATTACGCAATCTTGATTATTGCATCACCCTTGCTTGGTTTATCAAGCTGGGGTTACCCGCTGCTTGCCACAAAGTTGCCGGGCAATTAACCTCTGCAAGCCAACAACGAGCCAA
Organism: uncultured Ardenticatenaceae bacterium; assembly: GCA_964410625.1. GTDB lineage: Bacteria > Chloroflexota > Anaerolineae > Promineifilales > Promineifilaceae > CAYPHY01. Next base: position 93,676 of record CAYPHY010000006.1, read on the forward strand.
CAACCAGCATTCTCCCCTCATCAACGATATTTGCCACCCCACACTCATTTTAGGAGGTGATTATCGAATAGAACTCGGTCAGATGGTGAATCTTCCATAGAAGTTTGATTGTTTTGTTAGTCATGTCGTTGTGGTGATCATGCCGTTGCAACGACTATCCGATTGGAGGAGAAAGTGAAATATCCCAAAATTGTGACCCCAAGAATGGTTGTCTCTAAGAAGACAATGGAAAAAATCCATCCCGCCATCCCGGACGCCTATGAAAAGCTGGAACAGGGGCGCGTGACCCGCCGTGAATTTATGCGCTTTGCGACGCTTTTGGGCATGTCGGCCAGTATGGCGGCCGTGGCTGCTGCTTGTGGCGGTGGCGCCCAGGAACAAGTTGTGCCAACCATTGCACCGGAAACGGGCGGGGAAGAAGAGGCCCCAGAGACCGGCGGTGAAGAACAACCAGCACCGGTAGCAGGTGGTATTCGCCGGGGCGGTACGCTGACCAAGTCGATGCAGTTGCAGCTTTTGGACCATCCGGCCCGCCTCTCCTGGGTAGAGGGTGCGAACATCGTCCGCCAGCTTGGCGAATATCTGACCGTCACGGATTCAGAGAATATTACGCACCCCTATCTGTTAGAGCGTTGGGAAGCCAGCGATGATGTAAAAACCTGGGACCTGTATTTGCGGCAGGACGTGACCTTTAACAATGGTGACCAGTTCAATGCCGATGACGTGATGTTTACCTTTGGCGAATGGCTGAACCCCGAAGTTGGTTCCTCAATGTTGGGCTTGTTGTCCTATCTCAGTGGCATTCAGGACGTTGAGCGGGTAGACGATTTCCATGTCCGGCTGCACGCGCAAACGGCCAACATCGGCGTCCCGGAACACCTCTTCCACTATCCGGCGATTGTCCTCCACCGCAACTTTGAGGGGGACATCGTGCGCCAGCCTGTTGGCACGGGCGCGTTCTTGTTGCAGGAGTATGCCGAGGGTGAACGCGCCGTCTTCCAGCGCCGTCCCGATTACTGGCGCATGGGTGAGGATGGCGAAGCTCTGCCTTATCTCGATCAGGTCATCTACGTTTCTACGGACAAAGATGCAGGGGTGGCTGCGCTCCAATCTGGTCAGGTGGATTCGCTCTACGATCCGCGCCCCAGCGATCAACAAGCGTTGCAAGGTGTACCGGGTCTGGTTGTCCGCGATGTTAGCACCGCTCAGGCGCTTATTTTGCGGATGCGTGTAGACCTGGAGCCGTGGGATGATGTACGGGTGCGCAATGCGCTGAAGATGTGCCAAGACCGCGAGCAGATTCTGCAGCTTTCTTACTTTGGACAGGGCGATCTGTCGATTGACGCCCACGCCGCGCCCAGCCAGCCCGATTTTGCCGAACGGCCGATCCCACCCTATGATCCCGATGGGGCGCGGGCATTGCTGGAAGAGTATGCGGCCGAGAAGGGCGTTGAACTGCCGCTGCGAGTGACGCTTTCCACAAAGAACGACCAGAACGAACCGGAAATCGCCCAGGCGTTGCAACAGTTGGCGGCTCCGGCCGGCTTCGAGATCACGCTGGACATTACCGAACCAAATGGTTATTGGGAGCGTTGGACGGAAGTGCCGTTGGGCATCACGTCGTGGACGCATCGGCCGTTGGCGACGATGGTTTTGGCGCTGGCTTACCTCGAAGAGGCGATTGGCGCCTGGAACGAAACCCGTTGGGCTGATGAAGAGTTTGAGACCTTGCTACGCGAGGCGGAAGCGACACTGGACATTGAAGCGCGACGTGAAATCGTCGGCCAGGTCCAGGACATCATGCAATCTCGTGGGCCGATTGGCAACAGCTACTGGAAGAAGGTTTGGAACATCACCCACGAACGTTTCCAGAATGTGACCGCCCACCCGACGGCTTACGACGAACTGTATGACGTTTGGGAGGCCGAGGTTTAGTCGAGAATTAGAGATTAGAGGGTTATTGGTATATTGGTATATTGGTGTATTGGTATAGCAACGAATACACCAATACACCAATATACCCTTCTTTAATCTCCAATCTCTTCCCCAAGGAGAACGCCTATGGCCCGTTTTCTGATGCGCAGCGTCATTTCAACGATTATTACGATGTTGCTGGTTTCGATCCTGCTCTTTTTTCTGGTGGAGATCGGGAGTGGTGACATTTCGGTCAAGATTTTAGGGGTCTTTGCTACGCCGGAACAGCGTGCTTCCTTTCGCTCGCAATTGGGTTTGGATGCTCCTGCCTGGCAACGCTACCTGGACTGGCTTGTCGGCAGCGACTTTCGCGCCGAGCAGTTAGTGGGCTACCCGCTGGTAACGGTGCAGAATTCAGTTACCAGAGAGAATGAGTGGTGGGCCGATGTGGATGGCACCCTGACCCGCTGGAATATGCGGGATGGGGAGTTGCTTACTTTGCGCCGCCAGGAAAATGGGACGGCCGCTTCTACAGTGGAAGAGCTGGCCTGGTCTACTGATGAGGAAGGGCGAGAGTACTTTTGGGGAGTGAATACCGACAATAGCGTCGTTAAATGGGTGCGCGGCGAGGGGGCGCCGGTCTGGGTGATGACCTCCGCCGGTCTGCGCCAGGAGGGGAATGGCCCGCAGCAGTATATCCCCTTGAAACGTGGCCTGGTTCGTGGCGACGCTGGCGAGTCGATGGAAACCGGGCGGCCGGTTACTGTCACGCTTATTCCACGCATTCGTAATTCGGTGATTTTGGCGGCGGCGGCCTTTGTGGTGGTGATGCCGCTGGCTTTGATATTGGGCATTCTCGCCGGAATCAACGAGGGCAAGCCGGTTGATCGCCTTATCTCGGTTGCCAGCCTGACGCTGACCGCCACGCCGGAGTTTGTTACCGGTATTTTCCTCATCCTTATCTTTGGTATCTGGCTTAAAGTCGTACCGGCGGTGGCGATCTTCACCAGCGCCGATGCTGTGTTCCAAAACCCGAGCTTGCTGATTTTGCCGGTAGCGACATTGACGGCCGTTGAACTGGGCTATGTGGTGCGTATGACACGGGCCAGCATGGTGGAGGTGATGGGAACACCCTATATCCGCACGGCGATCATCAAGGGAATGCCCTTCCGCCGCGTCGTTTTTCGCCATGCGGTGCGTAACGCGCTGCTGGCACCGATCACGATCATTATGCTCCATGTCAATTGGCTCATTGGCGGGTTGGTCGTCGTCGAAGTGATCTTTGGCTATCCTGGCCTGGGTGATTACATCTATGGGTCGGCGATTTTTGGCGACTTTAATGCCATTGAGGCGGCGGCGATGGTGCTGGTGATTGTGGCGGTTGCCACCCGCCTGATCGGCGATCTGGCCTATACCTTGTTGAATCCGCGGATTCGCTATGCTTAAAAAGGATGAGGGCTGAAGGATGAAGGCTGAAAAAGCGTTTACTCATCCCTCATCCTTTCGCCTTCAACTTTCGATAAGGAGAAATCTATGGCCGTAGCACAGCCAACTATTAAACCGACGCCCCAACCGGGCCGTCTGCAGCGTTGGTGGCGTGGCGCTTCTATTATTTTTGAATCGCGAGTCGCCACTGTTGGTCTGTTGATGGTCCTGTTTTGGGTTGTTGTCGGATTTATCTCTTTATTTTGGACACCCTATCCGCCCAATGCGACGATCTTCGCCCAAAACTTGCCGCCAAACAGCACCAACTGGCTGGGGACAGATAATCTCGGCCGCGACGTTGCCAGCCGTCTGATGGAAGGCACCCAAGTTATCCTTTTGAAAACTCGTATTCCAATTAGTGATAGCAAGACCTTCTCGATTCCCATTGGGGTTGCCCTGTGGGGTGTGATTGGTTCTTTAACCATTGGCGCATTTCTGGGGCAAAACGCCGGTTATCGCGGTGGATGGTGGGACCAGGCGATTATGCAAGTGTTGGATGCGTTGATCGCCTTCCCGCAAATTGTGTTATATCTGGTGGTGATTGCCGCTTTGGGGCAGGGCGATCTGGTGGTTATTTTGGCGATTGCCATTACCGGCGCGCCTGGTGTGGCGCGGCTGGCGCGAAGCCTGACGTTGGATATTAAGACGCGGGACTTTGTGCGGGCGGCCGAAACGCGCGGTGAAAGCCCATGGTATATCATGTTCCGCGAAATCTTGCCCAATGCGCGTGGCCCGTTGTTGATTGATGCGATGCTTCGGGTGGGCTATGCTATTTTCGCCATCGGCACGCTTGGCTTCCTCGGCCTGGGCTTGCCGCCGCCTGACCCCGATTGGGGGAGCATGGTCAATGATGCCCGGCGCTTCATCTTTGTCAACCCGCTGGGTGTGGTTTGGCCTTCGTTGGCAATCGCGACGCTGGTCATCGGCCTGAACCTTTTTGCCGATGGCGTGCGCGAAGAGTTGACGCGCTACCAGAAGTGAGTTAGGAAGAGACTGAGAGATTAAGAGACTGGAAATAGTCTCCTGGTCGCTCAGTCGCTTAGTCTCTGGCTTTCAAGAGTTTTACAATGGTTAATTTAGACAGAAGACAACAGCATTCACCGCCGGTTTTGCAGGCTGAAGATGTGGCGATTGCCTATAAGGTGCGTGGCGGTGAGATCGAGGCGGTGCAAAACGTCACCTTTGATATTCATCGTGGTGAATCGTTTGGCATTGTTGGCGAGTCGGGTTGTGGAAAGTCCACAATGGCCTGGGCGATTGTTAATTTCCTGGGGGCCAATGGCTACGTCAAGCGAGGCAGCATCAAATTTCAAGGGCAAGAGTTGGTGGGCAAGACGGGTGAAGAGCTGCGCCGGCTGCGCGGGGACCAAATTGCGATGGTCTATCAAGACCCGATGCAGGCGCTCAACCCTTCGATGCGCCTGGGCGACCAGATGAAAGAGGTGCTGACCGTTCATCGCGGGATGTCGGAGGAGAACGCAACCAAACGCTGTGTGGAGATGTTGGAGCGCGTCTATATGCCCGATCCGGCGAGCGTTATGCGTCGCTATCCACACCAGATTTCCGGCGGCCAAATGCAGCGGGTGGTGATTGCCATGGCGTTGCTGAATAATCCGGCGTTGCTGATTATGGACGAGCCGACGACGGCGCTGGATGTGACGGTGGAAGCGGCCGTCCTCGACCTGATCGCCGAGCTACGTCGCGACTTCGACACGGCGATCATGTTCATCTCCCACAACCTGGGTGTTATCGCCCGTGTTTGCAACCGGATTGGGGTGATGTACGCGGGTGAGATGGTCGAACGGGCAACCGTAAATGATCTATTTAAGAACCCACAACATCCCTATACTCAGGGGTTGATCCGTTGCGTGCCAAAGCTGGGTTCGGACAAGGCCAGCAGCTTGCTCTATCCGATTCGCGGCCGTGTGCCACCGCCAAATAATCGTCCGGCGGGTTGTGTGTTTAGCCCACGCTGCGACTATGTGCAGCAGCGCTGTGTGGATGAACGGCCGCAGTTGCGGCCGATGCCCAACGGCACCTGGGTCCGTTGTCACTTTGCCGAGGTGATTGATCCCAGCCAGTGGGTTCCGTTGGAAGAGGTTCGCCGCTTTGAACCGGGGCAAGAGCAAGTGGAAACGCCGGAGCCGATTCTGGAAGTGAACGGTCTGCAAAAATATTATGAAGTGCAAGGCGGTTCGCTGAAAGATGTTTTGGGAATGGGGGAGAAGCGCTATGTGAAGGCGGTAGAAGGGGTTAGCTTCGCCGTGCCACAGGGCAAAACGTTGGGCATTGTCGGTGAGTCGGGCTGTGGCAAAAGCACGCTGATCAAGACCATCGTTGGCCTGGAAAGCAGCACCGATGGCGAGGCCACGTTTATGGGCTTTGACATCACCAGTGATCTCAGCGACCGTAATATGCGGTTGATCCAGGAATTGCAGATGGTGTTCCAAAACCCGGATTCGACAATGAATCCGTCGTTTACCATCGGGCAGCAAATTGGACGGCCGATGGAGCGTTTTGGGACGGTCCCCAAAAACCAGATCAGAGGGGAAGTCATTAAGCTGCTGGAGGCGATGCGCCTGGGCGAGAATTACTATGATCGGCTGCCACGCCAGTTGAGCGGAGGTGAAAAGCAGCGGGTGGGCATTGCCCGCGCGTTGGCCAGCCAGCCGGATTTGGTGTTGTGTGATGAGCCGGTCAGTGCGTTGGATGTCTCTGTCCAGGCTGCCTTGCTGAACCTGTTGCTCGATATTCAGCAAGAGTATGGGACGACGCTGATCTTTATCGCCCATGATCTCAGTGTGGTTCGCTTTTTCTCCGACTATGTGGCGGTGATGTATCTCGGTGAGATCGTCGAAATTGGTCCGGCGGATGCGATCTATGCGCCTCCGTACCATCCATACACCGAGGCGTTGCTTTCCGCTGTGCCGATACCGGACCCGACGGCCGAACAACGCCACATCCGCCTGTCGGGGAATGTCCCCAGCGCGATCAACCCGCCCAGTGGTTGCCGCTTCCACACGCGCTGCCCGCGGCGGAAGTTGTTGCCGGATGGCGGCCGAATTTGTGAGACAGAGGTCCCCCCCTGGCGAGAGGCGGGAGATGGGCATCGCATTTTCTGCCACATTCCGCTTGAGGTGTTGGAGACGTTCGATCCCGTTGTTAGCAACCCAGGAACCAATAAAGAACTGGTGGCGGCTGATTAATTGGCACTTCACACGATACGTGACTAATCACTCGCCACTATGCACTAACCACTAACTATAACCCCAAAGGAGGGGATATCCATGCTCGTCAAAGATTGTATGACGCGACATCCAATTATGGTTTCACCATCTACACCGGCGGCCGAGGCCCAACGCATTATGAACAGCAATCGCATTCGCCATTTGCCGGTAGTTGGCGATGGCAAGCGACTGGTTGGCCTGATCACGCGCATGACCCTGGTGATTGACCCGGCCATTTTGGGTAGCCTGGACGTTTGGGAAATCTCACGCAAACTATCTGGCCTGACGGTTGAGGGCTTGATGTTACCTGCTTCCAGAGTCCACACGATTATGCCCGACAAAACGATTGAACGGGCAGCCCAGTACATGACCGAACACAAGATCGGGTGTTTGCCGGTTGTAGAGGATGGTGACGTTGTGGTCGGTATCTTATCGGATATAGATCTATTACATGCGTTTCAGGAGATGCTGGGCTTACCGGCGCGTGGGGTGCGGGTGACAATGCGGATGCCGAACCGGCCGGGCGAGTTTGCGAAGTTGACGGCCGCTTTGTCCGAACAATCCTGGGGGGTGATGGGGATTGGCACCTTTCCCAGCCCTCGCCATGATGGCTATTATGATGCGGTGGTCAAAATCCCCGCTATTACCATCGCCGAAGCGCGAGAGTTGCTGTCCAACGTCCCTGACCAGCAGATTGTGGATATTCGGGATGCGGTTTAGCGTGGGCTGATTACAGACGGCGCACAGCAACGGAACGGGAGACAAAGATCATCCGCCCGCGTGGGGTGCCACAAATGACGACTGTGATCGTCTGGTCCAAAAACTGATTCTCAATCGGCCCTTCAAGGGTGATGCAGGAGCCGTTGGCACGAGCTTCGGCCCCCAGCGAGAAACGGATGGAGTACCAGCGATAGACGTCATTGAACGGATCAGTGGTCAGATAAGAGTTATCCCAACGGGCGTGGGTGGGCAGCCCCGTGTAATTGGCGTGGTTGGAGAGCGGAATGGCCCCAGGATAGTGGACCTCTTGCATGGTGCGATTGAAGGCGATTACCAACGTGCTGCTCACCAGAATGAAACCAAACAGTAGTAATAACCCGCAGCCAAGCAGTATATTGCGATTGTCGTTGTTTTTTGGCATGTTGGTCTGCCCCTTGATCCACGACCCTTCACGAATCTTCACGAATTGTTATTCGTCGGAATTGGTGTAGATTAGTGGATTATTCTATGCAATCAAGTCGTCCATCTCGCCCGTCCATCTCGGCTGTTCATGTTGTCCCAATCCCTGCGCCGCGCGGCCGTCTGGGGGAGGCGCGGCTGTGGCAACTCTCGCTTGGCCTGAGGCTCGATCAGGTCGGCACCTTTTGGGGCGATGCACTTATACCGGATGCAAACTGGTCGGCCGTTGCCCTTCAGGCGCATCTGGCGTCGCTGTTGGTTGGTCGTCCCTTTGATAACCCCTTGTCGTTGATTGCCGATATTGAAACCTGGTTAGATGCCCCACAATCACCGCTTGCTCCCGCCATCGGCTATGGACTGAGCCTGGCAGCCGTGGCGGCCGAGGCGCATCTGCAAAACAGGACCATGGCGGCTGCTATGGCGGATATTTACCAATTGCCGCTTAGCGAAGCCAGCGGGGAGGGGGTCGTTCCGCTATTGGCCGAAGCCCATGATTTTGCCGCAACGGCCGCGCTATTTGATGAGATGATAGCAGACCAACCCGCGGCGATTGGCTATCGTTTTAGCGGCGGCCAACTGCTTGAGGCGATGGGGCAACATGGGGAGATTCTACAGCGGTTTGTGCGTGAACTGCAAGAACGGATTACTGTTTTGGGGGGTGGGGGGTATGCTCCCCACCTGTATGTTGCCTTAGCTGGTGGGTTTGGGGAGCTGGCGGCCGCTGCTCATGGCGAAGTGAAGAGCGGGCCGGTTCTCGGTAATTTATGGGGCCTGGAGCAGGCGGCCCGGCCGCTCCCCGTGTTGGTTGAAGACCCGGTGGTGTTGGAGCCAGTGGAGGCGCAAGCCACCTTTTTGGCCCAATTGCGAAACTTTGCGCAGATTCGGAAAATGGGCTTGCAATTCGTCGGCCGCGCCCATGCCGGAAGTCTCGATGGTATTACCGCTCTCACCAGGGCTAAAGGCGTGCATTTGATCTGGTTGGACGGGATGCAGTTGGGGAGCCTTTCCCGACTGGTGGCGGCCGTTCGTCTGTGCCGTGACGCTGGGGTGGGGGTTGTGTTGGGTGGTCATGTAGGGGAGTCGGTCGCAGCAGCAACGGCCGCTTGCCAGATTGCCCTGGCTTGCCGCCCTGATTATCTCTTAGTCCGTCCGGGACAGGGGACGGGCATCGGTTTGGCCTTAATGAGGCGCGAATTGCTGCTTGCCAGTCAAACGTCGTAAGAAGCGCATAGCGCTGATTGTCAAAGCTTGTTCATTTTTCCCTTGACAGAGAACACAAGGCTTTTATAATGGTCTGAATGGTGAGAACCGTATTATGGGACTATGTTTCATAATGCGCAACAGCGGTAAATGGTATTTTAGCTGAGGATCGGCCGATAACATGGTGCAGTCAATTGAGCGAGCAGCAGCTATTTTGCGTAGCTTTACCGAGGTCGAGCCGGAGTTGGGCATTACTGAGTTGAGCCGGCGATTGGGACTGCACAAAAGCACCATCTCGCGTATTATCGCCACTTTGCAACAAGAGGGGTTGGTGGGACAGAACACAGAAACGGGCAAGTACCGGCTTGGGGTGGGGCTGGTTAGCCTGGCTGGCGTGGCTCTGGGCCGCATTAATGTTCGCGGCGCGGCGCAGCCTCATCTGGACGAACTGGTGCGAGAGACCCAAGAAACGGTGACGGTAGACATCCTGGATGGGACGGTTTGCCTGATTGTTGAGCAAAAGGAAAGCCCGCAACCGGTGCGCTATGTCAGTTGGATCGGCCGTCGCTTCCCACTCCATTGCTCGGCCAGTGGAAAAGTGCTGTTAGCGGCTTTGGCGGAAAGTGAGCGAGCGGCGCGGCTAACGTTTCCACTGCAAAAACACACCAACAACACGATTACGACGTATGAGGCGCTTCAAAGATCCCTGGCAGAAGTGGCAACCAGGGGGTATGCGATTGTGATGGAGGAGTTTGAGACGGGTTTCGGCGCGATTTCCGCACCTATTTTTGACCATTCCGGTCAGGTCGTAGCGGCTCTGGCCGTCTCAGCACCCTCTTTTCGGTTGTCAAAGTCGAAGTTTAACAAGCTCATTCCCTGTTTGCACAAGGCCACGGCCGCTATTTCGGCGGAGCTAGGATATATAAGCTGATTGGGAACTCCCGGAGGTTGGGTCGCACCAAAAACGCCTCCGGTAAATGCCAACAGACAAAGGCATATGGAAATCAGGAAACGTTGTGACGTGGGTTGTTTCGGCCGCATCTGGCAATCGGAACAGCACGCGCGGCAAAGAGGAGGTAGATGGTGGCAAAAGTAGTAACATTACTAGCGGAAGAGGTGGTGGCTGGACGGCCGTTTACCGACGTGGCACACACTCAGACCGATCTGGCGATCATGCGCTACCTGGCGGCGCACTTAGGGCTGGTCCTGGATAGCGAGCAACTTGAAGCGGGAGGCCAAAGGCTCCTTGAACGACATTTCCCCACGCCCGAACGTTGGTGGCATCGGGTGATGATCACACAGCCGGGGCGATTGGCGACCATACGGCCGTTGGTGGTTGTCGGCTTCTTCGGCCAGCGACGAGCGGATGGCGACCAGGACAAGGAAGAACTGGCCCACACACTGGACCGGGCGATGCTAGGGGAATTACCGGAGCACGAAGATTTATTGGCCTATAGCACGCTGGCGCTCCCAACGGGAAACTATAGCAATCTGGTCGTCTTTGCCAGGGAAGATGGCATCCGTCACTGGGGCCGGTCAGAAATGCACGCCCAGGCCGTCCGCGAACTGACCCCCAATTATTATTTATCCGTGCGGCTTTATAATGGTCTCTTACCCGCGGGACTGGCCCATACGGACCAGCTAACGCTAACTTTGGTCAAATATTATGATTATCAGGAAACACCACAGTGGCGTGCTGTGCGGGCGTTTCAGTGAAAAGCAAACGGTGGGCTGTAGGCTATAGGTTGATTGTTGCATCAATTAGCCGCTTGCTAACCATCGTTTATGATCCATCGTTACGATTCGTCTCTTGAGGAGAAGTGTCCATGGGCAATCGCCGGGCTGGAAATCGAAGAGCTGCACGGCTGGAAGAGGCCAAAGCGTTGTCACCGCTGGCTGACAAGCCATTTCGGCGGCTGCGAAATCGCTTTCGGCCGTTGGAACCCCTATCGCCAGAAGAGTTGGAGCAGATCCACAACGCCTCAATGCGTATTGTGGAAGAGATCGGGATTGACTTTTTAGATGATGAAGCGTTGACTTTGTGGGAAAAGGCGGGGGCGAAGGTGGATCGGCCGAGCCAACACGTTTGGATTGATCGCGATCTGCTGCTCTCCTTGGTTCGCCAAGCCCCTTCCTGTTTCAATTTACGCGCTCGTCTCGAAGAATATTCATTGACCATTGGCGGCAATAACATCAACTTCGCTACTGTCGGCGGCGCGCCGTTTTATTCTGATTTAGATCGCGGCCGGCGGCCGGGGACATTGGCGGACTTTCAGCGCATGGTCAAGCTGACCCAACAGTGTGGTCCGTTGCATGTGGTGGAAGGGCTGATTGTCGAGCCGCAGGACGTACCCGTTCCCTGGCGACACCTGGAGAAGGCGTATAGTAAGTTGATCTATAGCAACAAGGTCTTTACCGGGGCGGCGCACGGCCGCGAGGTGGCTGCCGATTACCTGCAAATGGCGGCGTTGGCCTTTGGGGGGATGGAACAGATTGAAAAGGAGCCGGTGTTTGCGGCCGTTGTTAATGTCAATAGCCCCTTGCGCTTTGACGAACGCATGTTGGGTGGTCTGTTGACCTTTGCCCGTCACGGCCATCCAGTCATTCTGACGCCGTTTATTTTGGCGGGGGCAATGAGTCCGGTCACGCTGGCGGCGGCCGTTGCCCAGCAAAACGCCGAAGCATTGGCAGGTATCGCCCTGACTCAGCTGGTGCGTCCCGGCGTGCCGGTGATTTATGGCGGCTTTACCACCAATATTGATATGCGTACCGGCAGCCCGGCCTTTGGCACGCCGGAAGGGGCGTTGGCCTTGCTCTGCGGCGGACAGCTCGCCCGGCATTATGGGCTTCCATATCGCGGCAGTGGTGGTCTGAACAATTCCAAAGTTCCCGACGCCCAGGCCAGCTATGAAACGCAGATGAGCCTTTGGCCGGCGGTGATGGCCCACTCCAATATCATCCTCCATAGCGCGGGCTGGTTGGAAGCGGGGTTGGTCTGCTCATTGGAGAAGTTTATCATTGATGTGGAAGGGCTGGCGGTGATCCATCGCATGATGGATGGGGTGCAGATTAACGAAGATACGCTGGCGTTGGATTCGATTGCGGCCGTCGGACCGGGCGGCCACCATTTGGGAACTGAGCACACACTCGCCCGTTACCGCTCGGAGCATTACCAGCCCTTGCTCAGTGATCGGCAGGGGTATCAGAACTGGCAAGACAACGGCTCGCTCGACGCCCCACAGCGGGCCAATCAAATTGCTAAACAGCTTTTGGCTACTTATGAACAACCGCCAATGGACGCGGCCGTTGCCGAAGCGTTGACCGACTTTATGGCGCGGCGCAAGGAAGAGTTGGCAAAGATACATCGTTTGTAAATTCAGAGACCAGGAGACTAGGAGATTAGACAAATAAAGTGTCTCAGTCTCTTAATCTCCTAGTCTCTCCTTTTTCAATTGGAGGTAAAACCATGAATGAGATTCCGCAGTCGGTGAAGTATGTGGTTGTTGGGGCCGGGGTGCATGGGCTGAGTGCAGCCTGGCATCTGGCGATGGAATTGAAGGCACGCGGCCGCGGCGACGGCCGTGATGTCATTGTCTTGGACAAAAGTGGTCCTGGGGCAGGGGCATCGGGCATTGCCTGTGGTTGTGTGCGTAACTTTTACATGACTGAGCCGATCCATGCCTTGTTGCGTCACAGCGTGGATGTCTGGATGCATGACCCGGTGGCCTTTGGTTTCCAGCAGGTGGGCTATATTTCCGCCGGTGAGAGCAACCAGATCAGCGATTATGAGCGCGTCCATCGCAGCCAGAACTCGGTAGGCTATCATTCTGACTTGTACGTCGGCCGTGAGGCTCGCGACTTTCTCACCAGCGTCTGGCCTGACTTTATCACTGATGGCATTGATGTAGCCCTACATGAAAAGGTCAGCGGCTATGCCGGGACGCGACAGGTGATCAAGGGGTTGGCGCAGAAGTGTGCCGACCATGGTGTGCGGGTGATCAGTGGCGTTGAGGTATGTGACTATGTGGTGCAGGGAGGACAGGTATCGCGTGTGGTCACGAACCAGGGCGACATTGCCTGTGATCTGGTTGTTTGGGGACTTGGGGCCTGGACGCCCGTGCATTGGCAAAAGCTGGGCCAACCGATGACCCTCGATTGCCATTATGCCAATGGGGATGTGGTGCGCGGCAAGGATATGTGGACCTACTGGCGATTACTGGAAGGAGAGGTCTACTATGATGAGCCATATCTGACGGCCGCCGGTTTGAACCCGCCCGTCCTCCATGTCGAGAAGATGAATACGCCGGTGATTGACCAGGTGAGCGGCCGTGAGTTGGCCGACCACACCTATGTTTACTTCAAGAACGGTAATGAGCGTATGGATCGGCCGGGGTTACAGGGCGGAACGATCCCGGTGAAGCTCGGCCCAGTGGTGACGGTTGATCCCTATGGCCATGCCAACGATGAGTACCAGGCGGAGCCGGAGTTTGCCGACTATCTTTGCTCGGCGATGGGACAGACGATGAGCCGCTTTGCGAATATTCGGCCGAACTTCCGCGAACGGCGCAACGGCGGCATTGGCGCGTTCACGCCGGATAACGTGCCGGTGATTGATTGGGTGTTGCCTAATGTCTATATGATCGCCGACAGTAATCATGGCTTTAAGATGCTCGGCGCGGGCAAATTGGCGGCGCAATATCTGATGGGCGACGATGTACCTGACTTGAAGCCCTTCGCTTTCAGCCGCTATGCCGAGGGCAAGACCTTTGGCGCGTCCAATAGCCATTCCCCTTGGGTTTGATGATTTGAGCTACTTGCTTCACCACAAAGGCACAGGGACACGAAGCATTCTCCTTTTCGTGTCTTTGTGCCTTTGTCGTTTTCGTGGTTTTCAATGAATAAGCTTTCCTTCGTCACTTGCCAGGCGGCCAACACAGTAGATGTCAGCCGTGAGATCGCTCGCTATCTGAGCATTCAGCTTCCCGTCGAGGTGGTGTTTCGCGATGATATTGATTGGCGAGAAGCGTACCGTCTGGTAGGTGCGGGGGAGATGGACATGGCCTGGATTTGTGGGATGCCTTATGTGCGGCTGGCGGACCAGTCGCCCGCACCGGTCACCTTGTTGGCCGCGCCGGTGATGGCTGGAGAACGATATGGGGATCGGCCAGCCTACTTCTCCGATGTCGTTGTCCATCGGGATAGCCCCTACCACAGCTTCGCCGATTTGCGTGGTGCATCTTGGGCATACAATGAGCCGGGATCGCAGTCGGGCTATCATGTGACGCGCCACCGGCTGGCGACGATGGGGGAGGGGTGGTCGTTTTTCGGCCGACTCATCGAAACCGGCGCGCACCGGCGTTCGTTGCAGTTGGTTACCCAGGGGGAAGTTGATGCTTCGGCAATTGATAGCACGGTTTTAGAATGGGTGTTGGAACGTCATCCAGAAGTGGCGCAGACCATTCGCATTATTGATACGCTAGGCCCCAGCCCTATTCCGCCCTGGGTGATGTCGCAAACGGCGGCCGACCGCTACGGCGACATCATTAGACAAGCGTTGTTGGCTATGCATGATTCATCTGCCGGGCGGAAAGTGCTGGCGATGGGGCAGCTTGCCCGTTTTGTGGCCGTGACCGACAATGATTATAATCCCATTCGGGAGATGGCCGTTCGCTCCTTAGACCCCAAACGAACGACTTGAATCCAATTGCAAAAAACTGAATATTCCAGAGTGCAAGAAACAGGAAGGTGTCCCATGAGTAATTTCAAACGGATGAAGATGCTGTTGATTGCGATGGTAGGGGGAGTTATCCTGTTGGTTGGGTTGGCAGCGCAGGGTCCAGGTCATGTAACGGCCGTGTCGCAGCGATTAACGACGATCATGGTTGATCTGGAGCCGGTCAAGGACAACACGCTCTATGAGAGTGAGTTGGGAACGGTAAGTAACGGCAAGGGCCAGTCCCTCTTTGCGGGAAACACGGGGAATGGCGACGCACGGCGGGCATTGTTGGCCTTTGATGTGGCGGGCAACATTCCAGCGAGCGCGACCATTCTATCGGCGACGCTGACGCTGAATATGTCACGCTCTATGGCGGCGGAGTCTCCGGTAGCCATTCATGCCGTAGCAAAAGATTGGGGCGAGGGTGAGTCGGACGCTGTTGGCGAAGAAGGGGCGGGGGCGACAGCCACAAGCGGGGATGCAACCTGGCTCCACACCTTTTTTGACACCGCCACCTGGACGCAGCCGGGGGGGGACTACAATCCAACGGCAACAGCAACGACGACTGTTAGCGGGGTTGGTTCTTATAGTTGGCAATCACCAACACTTATTACCGATGTCGAGGGTTGGCTGGCTGCCCCGGAAACGAACTTTGGCTGGATTGTCATCGGCAATGAAAGCGCAGCAACTTCGGCGAAGCGGTTTGATAGTCGTGAGGCTGCGAATGCTGAAAATCGGCCGCGATTGACGATTACCTACGAAGCCGATGTCACACAGGTTTTCTTGCCAATGGCCATCGCGGAAGAATAAAACTTTCTAAGGAGGGAACGCTGATTTTCGCGGATAAAACGCAGATTGACGCTGATTTTTAGAAAGCTCAGCGTCAATCTACGAAATATCAGCGATTATCTGCGTCCCATCAGGCCTGATTTTTTGCTGCCTCTTCAGGAGTTACATCCAGATTGTCGAGCCATTCGCTGACCACTTGTGTGCCGAGTACCGGCGCATAGATATTGCGTGTAGTGGTGACATCGGCGTGGCCTAGATACTCCTGTACGACTTCCAGCGGCATTCCTTCACGCAGGAGTTGGGTTGCGCGAAAGTGGCGAAAGTCGTGGGCGGAGAGACTACTCTCCAGGTGGAGGGCTTTCACCGCTTTCTTGACGATGTTGTGGACCGAGGTAATGGTCAGGCGGGCGTTGCGTGCATTGCGGCTGTGGGCGACAAAGAGGGCAGGGTTGCTGTCTTGTCGCTCGGCCAGATAGGCGACTATCGCTCTTTGGGCATAGTCGCGCAAGTAAATGGTGCGCGAACGGCCGCCTTTGCCGGTGATCACAGCATAGGGGGAACGGCCGTGATGCACCGTTGCCCGGTTAAGCGATACGACCTCTGAAATACGGGCGGCCGTTGCGTATAGCACCTTGATCACCGCCCGATCTCGCAACAACGTCAGGCGGCGATTATAGGGATCGTTTTCGGGGGGCAGGGGGAGCTGGTCATAATAGCTAACAATCTGTGGAATTAACTGGCGAGCCAGATCGAGATCAATGACGTTTTCCGCCTGATTACGCTCCACCTGGCGGCGGGCCATCTGTCGTTGTAGTTTGCCCAGTTGCACGCCGGTGGGCAGGCGGTCTTGTCCATCCAAATAGTTGAGATAACCGGCAACGGCCGCCATGTAGGTTGTCACTGTTGAGCGGGAGCGATTTGCCAGCAGCCAGTTGCGAAAGGCGAGGATGACGGCCGTGTCCAATTTGTCGGGTGAGAGGGGCCAGGGATCATCAAGCGAATAACCGGCGCGGCCGAAGTGTTGTAGCCAATCGGCAAAGAGGCGCAGGCCGCTGCGATAGGTGTTCTCCGTCTTCAAACTTTGCGCCCCCGCCTCGACCAGAAAGCTTGTTTCGTCCAGCCAGGCTGGTTCGTCCGGCAGCGGGCGTGCTGATATAGGCAAGATTGCGCCGCGTGATGACATGGTTTCCATCTTAGCACATGGCGTAGGACATGGCACAAAATGCCACCAGTGTAGTAACGTGTGAAGCTTTTATGCCTCGGCCGTCTATCCTGATATATACAAATTACTCTGGTTTCCACCTAGTATAAAGACAAGCAAGGGCGTTGTCGCCAAACTTGGCGCAGCCGCCAAACTTAGCTAGGAGAAAACAATATGACAGAGCAAATCGTAAAGAGCGTAATCGTGAAAAGACCCGTACAGGACATCTATTCGATCTGGTCAAATTTTGAGAACTTTCCTTACTTCATGGAGTATGTAAAGGATGTAACGAAAGTCGGCCCCAAGGTCAGCCATTGGGAAGTGAAAGGGCCATTGGGAATGACAGTGGAGTGGGACGCGGAAATGACGCGAATGGAAGATAATAAGCGTATTGCCTGGAACAGCAAAGACCGCGACGGCACAATTACGACCAGCGGCCAGGTTACTTTTAATTCTCTGCCGCAAAATGAGACAGAAGTGACGGTGACGATGCAATATACACCGCCAGCGGGTAAGGCAGGTGAGATCGTCGCCAATTTGTTTAGCAACCCAGAGCAGCGACTGGCGGAAGACCTGCGCAACTTTAAGCGCTATGCAGAAAGCAGGGACACCCAATTCGCTATGAATTGATAATTGAGCATCATCAGTAGGGAGGGCGCGATTTCCATGCGCCTCCCTTGTTATAGCATTTATACTTAAACTAAGGTTTATTAGTTTAATATATAATATAATTGGTCAGTGGTCAGTTTTCGTCATTCACTGGTCACTGCTAATCAGAGCGCTCATTCCCCAACGCAAAGGCAACTCTGGATAGTCCTCAAGGGTAATCCACACTGGATAGACGACATCTCCCTGAGCAAGTTCGGCGACACGGCCGATAGCCGTCAACGTTCCACGCAGCTTTTCGCCAGGAATGGCGTCGAGTGTCACTTCGACTGCTTGCCCTTGGCTGAGTTTTGCGATATCTAGCTCGACTAGATCAGTCGTTTGCACCTGCCAGCCGCTGAGGTCGGCAACGGCCGCTACCGGCACGCCAGGTGGGACGATTTCACCCACTTCCAGATTAAGATTGGCAACCGTCCCGGCAAATGGCGCAACCAGGGCCATCCGCGCTAATGCCTGCTGCGCCGCTTGCAGTGCTGCCTCAGCGCCAGCTACCCCGGCTTGTGCCTGAGTAACGGCCGCTTCTGCCTGTTGCTTCTCGCTCTCCACCTGTGCCAATCCCAGCCGTGCTTGTTCCACCGCCACTTCCGCCGCTTCGATTTGTTCTGGCGTTGCTCCAGCCAGCAACAGGGCCAATTGCGCTTCGGCCATCTCCTGCTGGGCAACCGCAATGGCTACGGCGGCATCGGCCGCCCCTTGCTGCGCGGCCGTCGGTCCATTTCGCGCCTCGTCAAGCGCCGCCCGTGCCGCGCTCAACCGCGCTTCGGCGGTTTGCAGTTGGAAGCGTACCGTCTCTTCCGGCGGCCCCAGCAAAGGACAGGTTTCGCCACCATCGGGCAGTTCAAAGCAGGTATCAATGATCGTTTCATACGCTTCTTGCAAGGGGACCAACTCCGCTTCGGCCGCTGCCACCTGTGCCTCAGCGGCACGAATCTGCGCTGCACTAACGGTGACCGACGCATCACGATTACCAACCGCCTGGGTTACGCCCGCGGCGGCCGCGGCTACATGGTCTTCTGCGGCGGCAATTTCCTCCGGACGCGGCCCAGCCTGGAGCAGCGACAACTGCGCCTCGGCAGCGACAACGGCCGCTTCCGCCCCCGCTCGGCGCGATCCGGCAACGGCCAATTGTGCTTCGGCCGCTTGTAAACCGGCCCTGGCAGCAGCCAACCCCGCCTCCGCCTGTGCTACCGCGTTTTCCAACGGTTCTGCATCCAGTCGCACCAACACATCCCCCGCCTCAACTGCCTGCCCATTGCTTACAGCCACTTCCGCCACCGTCCCACCGGTTAAAAAGGATAGGACCACCGACCTCAACGGCTCAACCACTCCTTCGGCCGATACCGTTCCGTTCGCTGTAGCGACGGAAGTCGCTGGCGACGCGGCCGCTTCCTCCCCCTCCCTCGCCGTCACAAACACCGTCATCCCCCAACGCAAGGGCAACGATGATTGGTGATCCAGCGCGATTTGCGCCTCGTAGACCACATCCCCGCGCACTTCCTGCCCGGTTGGAGCGATGTCCACGATGGTCCCGGCCAACGTCGCGCCTGGGAAAGCGTCCACGGCCACATTCACCCGTTCGCCGACGGCAATGGCGACGACATCCAACTCGGTTAAATCAGTCGTCTCTACCAGCCAGCCGCTGAAGTCTGCCAGCGTGACGGCCGCTTGCCCGGCATTGACCACCTCGCCAACTTCCACACTCAATTCGGCAACCGTCCCGGCAAACGGCGCGGTGAGCGTCATCCTTGCCAGCGCCGCTTCGGCCGCCGCCACCGCTGCCTGTGCCTGGGCCACTCCGGCCTGTGCCTGTTCCACGGCCGCTTGTGCCTGCCCCACCACCTGTTGTGCCTCGGTCTGTGCCGCTTCCGCCTGCTGAACCGCCGCTTCGGCCGCGGCCACCTGTTCCGCCTGGCTTCCGGCTAATAACAACTGCAACTGTGCCTGTGCCGCATCTCGTTGTGCCGTCGCTGCCGCCACGCCACCTCCGGCCGCCTGCCGTTCGGCCGCCGTCGCTCCCGCTTGTAACTCGTCCAACGCCAGCCGTGCTGCCTCAATCCGCGCCTGTGCCGCTGCATAGTTGCGCTCGGCCGCTGCCAGCATATCGGCATCGGGATCATCCTGCACGCGCAACTCATCTAAACGGATACGCAGCGGAACGGCCTGTGCTTCGGCCGCGTCCAGTTCGGCTTGCGCGGCGCGAATCTGCGAAGTCTGCGGTCCTTCAAGAACAACATTTTGCCCGGCGGCCGCCTGGTTGATCTGCGTGTTTGCCAGCGCGATCTGGCTCTCCTGCAAAGCGATTTGCTCCGGTGTAGGATCGGCCGTCGCTATCGCCAATTGCACCTCGGCCGCCCGCACGCCCAATTCGGCTGCCTGGATGCCAATTTCGGCCGCGACCACCCCCGCTTCGGCAGCCCTTACATTGGCCTCCGCCTCGCCCAGCGCTGCCTGCGCCTGGGCCAGCGCGGCCTCCTCGTCCGCCGCATCCAGACGCAGCAAGGGCGCACCGACCGTCATCGTTTGCCCTTCCTCGACAAATAGCTCCGCCACCTGTCCGCTGTTGGGAAAAGCCAATGCCACATGGCGCAAGGGGACAATCTGCCCCTCCGCACCGACGGAATCGGCCG
Source organism: uncultured Ardenticatenaceae bacterium (assembly GCA_964410625.1). Taxonomy (GTDB): domain Bacteria; phylum Chloroflexota; class Anaerolineae; order Promineifilales; family Promineifilaceae; genus CAYPHY01. The sequence continues at coordinate 113,680 of CAYPHY010000006.1, forward strand.
ATTCCAGGCTGATGTTATTGGCCGGGAGATCGCTGGCAAGGGGAGCGGTGGATTCGTCGGCCGTTGGCACAAAAAAGCGCTGGTAAGCAAATACGCTGCCAACCAGCAAAACAACGATAATGATAACCGCAATAATTAAACGCCTCAGATACATAAATTGCTCTTCTATATAGCACGGTTTGCCAAACCGCGCGCTGTTGACATCGATTGACGCCGCGCCTAACACACAAGGCTGCGTAAAAACGCACGCTGTGTAACCTGTTTCAGCAGGGTTTTCTATACATCCATAGCCGCGATTTACCAAATCGCGGTACATGATTATTCATACGCCAACGTCTGGCGCACACTCAGGCGTGAGGCCCGCCATGCTGGGAGCAAGCTAGAGAGGGCGGCAATCAGCAATACTACCGCCAGCCACCCCACTGCCCCGGTTGTCGCAAAGACATAAGTTAGCGGCATATCGAGAAAGGAAATGCCGACCATGTTGCTCAACATCTTGCCAATTGGATAGCTGGCTGCCAGCGCCAATACCCAGCTAATTGCCCCGACAAAAATCCCTTCGACCAGGACTATACGCAATACCGAACCATCGGACGCACCGACTGCTCGCATTACGCCGATCTCCCGCGTGCGCTCCAGCACGTTGATGCTCATCGTCCCCATCAGCCCCAACCCACCGACGGCCGCAATCAAGACCGCCATCACCGCCAGAAAGATGACCAGCAAATTAAACTGGTACTCAATCCCCTCGCGCAGCTGGCCGATGGTCGAGCTTCGGCTGAACTGGTAGCCCGCCGCCTTAAAATGCGCCTCCAGCCGCTGAGCCATCCCCAGTTGTGAAGCAGAGTCGAGGGCTGTCGCCTTCACCTGTACGCTGCTGGCGCGGCCTACATCGCGCAATTCGCGGCCGAGCACATCCCGGTCCACATACATAAAGGGGCCGATCAATAGCCCCTGCACCACGCCGACGATCTCCCATTCGCTCTCGCGGCCGTTGATCGTCACGCGCAAGGTGTCACCAACCTGCAAATCTGGCTCTTCCTCGATGACTTCGCTATTAATCACGATCGCCTTGGTATCCCCTGGTTGCAACCACCGGCCGTCCAGCAACTGCGGCTCGATGAAGGTTGTGTCCGGTTTTGTGCCGAGGATGCTCAAATCAGGCCCCTCGTTGCCATCCGTGCGTACACGCCGCGCTGTACCGCCGATCCAGCTTTCGGCCGCTACCACCCCTGGAACGCGCATCGCCTCTGCCTCCAATTCGCTGATGCGATACGGCCGCCGGAAATTGACCTCGACATCATATGCAAAGTAAGCCAATGCCTCGTCCAACGTCGCCAGCAAGGAGGCATGGACGCTAAGGATTGCGATGAAGATGGAACCGCCGAGGGTCAACGTCACCAACGTCAACAGCAGCCGCGACTTGCGGCGCACGGAGTTGCGGAGCGAGATTTGTAACGGCCGTGACAGATTCAACACCTTGCAGGTCAGCCAGTTGACAAAGCGGTCCAGCAGGCTGCCGCCGAAATGTCCCTTGCCAAAACCGTGACTGCTGAGGGCTTCGCGCACGGTGATCTGCGCTCCGCTAAAGACGGGGAAGAGGGCAGCCAGCAGCGGCACAAGTAGGCCGACGAGGATCATGACGATGACGGCCGATAATGGGATACGAAAACCCACTAGATCGAAGTTAATCAAACTAGCGATGAAACTGGTGAACTCATATGCGGCTATCCCACCCAACGGGATCGCCAGCAAGAGGGCAATCGCCCCCAGCAAGACAATCGCTGTCAAATACATCTGCGCGATCTGCCCTCGTCGTGCCCCGACCGCCTTCATGATCCCAATCTGTTGCGTCTGCTGGCTCATCAGGCCGTTGATCGTGTTAACCACCAGGAAACAACTGGCAAAGAGTGACAACGCCCCCAACACAGCGAGAATCAACAACAGCGGGTCAATCACCGCTTGTGCTGGGTGTTCGCCAGGGGTGGGGATGAAGTTACCGAGGACGATCACGCCGCTTTTTTCCAGCTCTTCCTGCACCCGCTTCGTCCGCGCTTCCACCTCTGCCTTGGTTAGCGAATCACCAGCAAACTGCACCAGCAACCGGTTCATCTCCCTTTCAAAGCCGAGCCATTCCAGCGTGTCGCGGGTGACATAGACGACGGGCTGGCCGGTGAATTGCGCCGGTTCGCGGTTGAAGTCGTGGACAATGCCGGAAATCTCCATCTGGCGCAGCTTGCCATCGGCCCGTTCCACCGTCACCGTGTCCCCCACCCCAGCATTGAGTAGTTCCAGCGAGGCGCGTTCAACGAGCATCGTCTCTTTCGGTGGCGGCCACTCCCCGGCGACAAAGGTGACTTTACTCAGGCGATTGTCGTCATAGTCGGCCAACGCATTGACGCTCATCACCTTCCATTCGTCGGGACTGTCCTCGTCTTCCACAGCAACTTGCACGCGCAACGACGCGGCATTCCGCCCTTCCGCTTCCCTCACCCCATCCATCCGGCGCACGATGTCCACCATCTCGTCATCAAAACCGGCGGTGATGATCACCGCACTGATCGGATTGGTCGCCAGGTATCGTGCCGTCATATCGGCGTTGAGCATCACCCGTGTCGCCAGAATCACCCCAATGGCAAAGACGCCAATGGCGATAGAGAGGACAACCAGCAGCGTCCGCACCTTGTTGCCCCATAAATCCTTGATGACTTTGCGCCAGCGTGGTGGAATCATCTTACAAAGAAGAGACTAGGAAACTAAGAGATTGAGAGACTATAACCTGCCAATCTCTTAATCTCCCAGTCTCCTAATCTCTAGTCTCCCTTACAATCACCCCATCCGCCAACGTGATCGTCCGCGTGACACGGCCGGCTAGTTCGTTGTCGTGGGTGACCATGAGGATGGTTTTGCCATCGGAAACGAGTTGTTCAAAGAGATGGAAGACGGAATCGGCCGTGTTTGAGTCTAAATTTCCCGTCGGCTCGTCAGCGCAGAGAATAGGCGGGTCGTTGGCCAGAGCGCGGGCAATGGCGACGCGCTGCTGCTGCCCGCCGGACACCTCCGAGGGCAACTTATCGGCGTGGTCGGCCATCTCTACCTGATCGAGCAGGTGCAATGCCCGTTCCTTGCGCTCCTTCGCGCTATACATGTTGCAGAAGTCCATCGGCAACATCACGTTCTCAACGCAAGAGAGCATCGGCAGCAGCTGGAAGAATTGGAAGATGACGCCGATGTTGCGGCCGCGCCACTCGGCCATCGGCCCTTCCTTCAGGTCATTGACCAGTTGGTCAGCGACGATAACGTCGCCGGAGGTCGGCCGATCAATGCCGGTGATCATGTTGATCAGCGTGGACTTGCCGCTGCCCGACTTACCGACAACAGCGACAAATTCGCCGCGATCAATCGTCAAGTCCACGCCATTGAGGGCGATAAAGTCCCCCACCGGCGTTTCATATGCCTTGACTACCAGGCGCAGGTCAATCAGCTTGGGGGCGCGGCCGTTGCTATAACCATTCTGCCCGGCACGTTCCACAAACTCGCCATTTTGCTCCCCTTTGGAGCGATTCCGTTGCCATAATGTTTTAAATGGCATCATTATTACGTGAACCTCTTGCTACCCTGACAACAACAGATATAGAAACAAACGGATGTTTCACACCGTCAGGATGTTACACACCGTTCTCATCCGTTGTAGTCCGTGATTTTCCTACCATTACGCTTCATCCCGGCATAGGTTGCAGCCGTCTCATCAACCAGAGTCTCGATGATTCGTGATGAAGGTTGTCAAATTTGTTATTGTTTAGTTGGGTTTGCCAACTGGCTGATGGGAGGAATGATTATTAAATCTATCTCTACACGAAATAAAAGTGGCTATGAATACTCATATCCGCAGCTCTATCGGCAAAATCCATGATCTTTTATTCAATCTATAGCCATCCATCACCAGAGGCATTTGTGAAAATTGTAACATGCTTTGCGGCCGACTGCGATACGATATACCGACTTCTCATCCACGAAACAGAAACCGAGTTTTTGTTAAAAACTCGGTTTTTAAAACAACTGTCGAGTGTAGCCCGGTTTGGGGTTATTGACTTAAAACCGGAAGCTTGCGGGTTGGCAACCCGCGCTACTGGCCGTTGGCGAACACATTATTGCCTATCCCAAACACATTGCTGGGATCATTGGCCTGCTTAATCGTATGCAATAGCTCAATCCCCGCCGGAGACAAGACCTGCGGCATGAACTCCTGGCGCAGCTTGCCGATGCCGTGATGGTGGGAGATAGAGCCACCGGCGGCGAGAATGGCGCGGCGGATGTCGCGCTCAATCACGCCAAACACCTCATCCGGCCGATCCACCCCCTGCGCGCAAAAGCCGTGAGTGAAGTAGATGCAGACCCCCGTATGGTAGAGTTGGGTGATGCGCGGGGAGATATAGGCTCGTCCTGGCAAGTTGTATTCGCGGTGCTTCTGCTCCACGGTGCGCGAGACGGCCGCAACCACATCATGGATTTTGCTCCAGGGAACGGTCGTCTCATACGTCTCGCCCATGATGTGGAAGTCAATCAGAAAGTCACGGATGTAGGCGATGGCATAGGTGAGCATATAGCCGCGCTTGCCATTGGCCGCGCCGCCAGAGATGCCGCGGTAACGCTTGGCAATGGAGAAAATCTGCTTTTCCTGGTAACGCACTTCGGCCGCCGACCCCTCCATCACAATCGTCGCCGCGCAAATCTGGTGGAGGTCGAATCCTTTCAGCCTCAGCAAGACAAACTTCTGGATGCTGCTGAGCACTTTATCTTTGGTCGTCGGCCGTGGCTTCAATGCCTGTCCAAAACGAAACTGCACATTATCCACCAGCCGGATGCTCGCCGGAAGGACGCCACGCCGCATCAACTCCTGCAGGAAAGCCGTCCCCGTTGCGAAGTCGGGAAAGACAATGGAGCCATACTTTTTCACCTCAGGCAAGGGATGGATTTTGATGACCGCCTTTGTGATCAGCCCCAAATTTCCTTCGTTGCCAAACAGAAGCGCCTGTGGCTGCATCCCCATCGAAAGGCGTGGCATGACCTCTAGCTGTTGCAACACCCCCTGTGGCGTGATCATCGTCACCTGCTCGACGATTTCTTCAATGTTACCATAGCGGTTCTTCTTCATCCCGCTGGCGTTGGTGGCGATCCAGCCGCCAAGCGTTGAAAGCTCCATACTGTCCGGCTCATGGCCGCAAGTGAAGCCCGCTTCGGCCAACTGCTGCTCCAACGCCTGCCCGGTGATACCTGCCTGGACACAGGCCCGCAAGTTGTCGCGGTCAATCCACTCAATGCGGTTCATTCGTTGCATATCCACCGAGACGATCATCCGCTGCTCTTCGGCCGGGAGCAACAAGGCGCAACTGACGCTCGTCCCGCCGCCATAGGGGACGAGGCAGACATTGTGGTCCCGCGCCAGGGCGATCAGTTGCACCGCTTCCTCTTCTGCTTCAGGATAAAAGACAGCATCAGCCACGCGCTCTAGCTCGCCATAGAGGACGCGATAAACCTCATCGGCCGTTGTCTGCCCATGACTGTGGACCAGTCGTTCGCGCGCGTCAAGCGTATAGCGCGAAGGGGGAAACGCCTCTTGTATTGCATTCCAAAATGGTTCGTTGATTATTGGTTCGGGAACCGGCTTGGGGTCGCGCTCCGGCTTGACATCATTGACATCAATTTCAATGCCCAACATCTCCTCAGCAAAGGGGATCAGATCGGGCATATCGTAACCGGAGACAGCATAACGGCCGCCGGTGACAAATGCGCTGCGGTCGGGTTTAACGATAAAACGCGTGTCCTTAAATCCCCATTTGTGATCCCAAGTCGTATCGTCGAGCGCCTTACCAGCGCGATTTAATGAACGGTCAGCCATAATGAATATTCCGGTTAAATTAGGACGCAGATTGACACGGATTGTACGCAGATTTGCGTGGATTTTTAGTGTCGGGAACGGTAGATAGTCTTTATCTTACCTCAAATTCGTCAAGTCGCTGTTCAATACGTCGAGTTGCATCAGTTAGGAGGTGTAGTTCAGTTTCAACTTTTCATTGTTGCATCGGCTTGGCCCTTTCTCAAGTTAAGCTGCCCTATTGTAGCAGATAAAGAATTCGTTTAGCTATTCAAATAAATCTGCATGAGTACCCGTTCTAACCAGGAGCAGTTCGTGCTCCGTGGCTTCATAAACGAGCAACCAATCTGGCTCGACGTGGCATTCACGAGTTCCTTTGTATTCACCAAGCAAAGGGTGATCACGATACTTGGGTTCTAAAGCCTCATCACTCGCCAGTTTTCTCACAACCGCTTGAAATTCGTCAAAGCGTTTTCCACGCTTTTGTAGGCGTTTGACATCCTTCTTAATCTTTGAAGTGCGCGTAACCCTTTTCATTTAGATGCCAAGATCATCAAAGAGTTCTTCCACTGTATCAAAACTTGTCAGGTTACGCCGCTCTCTTGCATCTGCCAGGGCTTGGCGAGTCGCTTTGTTTGGCAACTGGACACGAAAAGGAAGACCAGCACTGAGTTCAACTTGCCGGTAAAACAGGGTTATCGCCTGTGCTGTGGTTAATCCTAGCTCAGCAAAAATCTGCTCGGCTCGTTCCTTCAATTCTGGATCAATTCTTGTACTAACAACCGCTGTCTTTGCCATAATTCCTCAATGCCACAAATGTAAGTTATTGTATACACATTGTACATCAGAGAATAGGTGTAGTAAACATTTGTTACACGGGATATTTGCTACACTGTTCTAAAAGTTATTTCCTCATTGTTCATTCCGAGCGGAGCAAGGAATCCCTGGCGATTATGTTGACCAGTGAATTGCTGGGGATTCCTCACTCTGAAGACTACGCTCGGAATGACAGTTGGATCTCTCTGAAACAATGCACTTACCCGCACAGACGCACTTGCTTATATCTAAGCCGGTTTGAACCAGAGTCGCCTCATAGCCTCGTGGCTTTAGCGCAAGGCGATTTGCCCGCACCACACCCGGTTAAACAAACCGGGCTACAGGCTCATCTTGCAAATGGCGTTCGTAAAGCTGACGATAGAGGCCGTTTTGGCGGATGAGGTCCTCATGTCGGCCGCGCTCCACAATCCGTCCATGCTCCATCACGGCGATGATGTCGGCATTGCGTACCGTTGAGAGGCGATGGGCAACGACAATCGAAGTGCGTCCCTTCATCAGCCGGTTCATCGCCTCTTGAATCTCCGCCTCCGTCTGCGTGTCCACGGCCGATGTCGCCTCATCTAAAATCAAAATCGGCGCATCCTTCAACACAGCGCGAGCAATCGCCAGACGTTGCTTTTGTCCGCCCGATAGTCGCACGCCGCGTTCGCCAATCTGCGTGTCATACCCATCTGGCAATTCGACGATAAAGTCGTGGGCGCAGGCAACCCGCGCGGCCGTCTCCACCGCCTCATCACTCGCCTCCGGCATTCCAAAGCGGATGTTGTCGCGCACGCTGCCATTAAACAGGAAGACATCTTGCAACACCATGCTGATATTCTGGCGCAAGGTCGCCAGCCGCATCTGGCGCACATCCACGCCGTCAATCATCGTGCGGCCGCGTTCGGGATCATAAAACCGTGCTACCAACGCCGTCAGTGTGCTTTTGCCCGCGCCCGTTGGCCCGACCAACGCCAACACCTGCCCCGGCTCCACCGTCACCGAAATATCCTCCAAGATAGGCACTTCGCTGAGATAGGAGAAGGAGACGTTTTCGATGGTCACCTGCCCTTCGATGTGGTCCATCTCTACCGCATCCTCCGGGTCGGTGATCTCCGATTCCAGTTGCAACAGTTCGATCACGCGCTCAGCGCCAGCCATGCCCATTTGCAGCCCTTCATTCATATAGGCCAACACGCGCACCGGTTCATATAGCAGGCTGAGATAGAGGACAAAGGCGACCAGATTTTCGACGGGCATCAGACCGTCCAACGCCCAACGGCCGCCTAACCAGACAATCACCACCGTGCCGATTCCCGCTGCCAGTTCGACGGCCGCCGGAATCCGCGCCTGCATCTTCAGCGCATAAATCCGCTCATCCGTTGCCGCTTTGGCCATCCCCGCTACCCGCTGCCCTTCGCGGGCTTCCTGGGCGAAGATTTGGATTTCTTTGATGCCGGAGAGGTTATCCTGCACCTGGGCGCGAAACGCACCGAGATTACGCAGGGCACGATCAAAGCCCTCTCGCTCCCCATCGGCAAAGCGACGCACCAACCAGAATAGCACCGGCATCGGCAGCAAGATCAGCAGCGTCAACCAGGGGTTAAGGATCAGCAGCGCGGTTGAGACGCCGACAAACATCAACGAATAGACAATGCCATCGGGGATAGTATGCGCCAGCAACGGCTCCAGGTCTTGCGTGTCGCCAGTGACACGCGAGATGATCTCCCCCGTCTGGCGGCTGGCATAAAAGCGTAGCGAGAGCTTTTGCAAGTGTTGGTAGACCACACCTTGCATATCGCTGACAAAGTTCCAGGCGACGATGTGGGCGACATAGGATTGGAGATACTTGCCCAGCGAACGGATGATGAAAGCAACCAGTAGAGCACTGGCTAACTGTGTAATCCGCGTTTGACCGGCGGCAAGATTATCGGCCGTAATCAGTTGGATCAATTCGCGCACAATCCAGGGCGAGACCAGGCTCATCGCCGTCACCGCCAATGCGCTCAATACCACCAGCGCCATGTGCCAGCGGTAGGGTCTAAAATAAGGGGTCAGGGTTCGTAAAGCGTTCATAATCTCTAACCTCTAAACATCTGAGGTCAAAGAAGACCTCAGACATTTAGCAACAAACCCTATAGTCTAACATAGTTTGGCGGATGGGGCAGTCCAAAGTACGGCCGTTTTTGGAAGCTTAACAATAGCTCATGTACAATGGAGGAAGAAGAGATTAGGAGACTAAGAGATTAGAGACTGGAGATTTATCCGCGTTATCTACGTTTCATCCGCGCAATCCGCGTAACAATTTTTAAGCGCAAAGGAGAAACCATGTTTGGACTGTTTAGACTCGCAGGAAGAACGGCCGTCATCACCGTCGCCACCCTTGCCGGAAATTGGGTTGGCGAACAGATTCGCGCCCAGATGACCGGCCAACCGGGACACCAACTGCGTCTGGTGCAGCAAAACGAGCAAGGCGAAACGTTGATCGCCGCCAACCCTGTCTTCAGCAACCTGCTCCCCGGCTTGTTGATCGGCCTCTTTCGCAAACCTTCCTGGTTTTGGGCTTTCGTTGGTGGCGCGGCCGCCAGTGCCCTTCTCGGCGACCGCTACGAACCCCAACTCAAGCAACTGGTCGGCCGACAACTGCCACCGACCGTGAAGCAATTGACCGAGCGCATTCCGATGAAGCCGTAAAGACAACAGCGGATAGGGAAATAAACGGATGCTTACCTTACCATCCGTTTATTTCCCTATCCGTTGTAGTTATCCGCTAGTAGAAACCGGGTTTCCCCGAAGAAACCCGGCTTATAAGTTAATTATCCCTTTCACTACATGTCTGAACCACGAAACTACCATATGACCCCGGCCGAGTTTCGCCAACACGGCCACGAGCTAATAGACTGGATCGCCGACTATTATGAGCGTATCGAAAGCTTGCCCGTCCTCTCACAGGTAGAGCCGGGCGAGATTCGCGCTGCGCTGCCACCCCACCCACCAGAACAGGGCGAATCCTTTACCGAGATGATGAAGGATGTCGAGCAAATCATCATGCCCGGCATCACCCATTGGCAATCGCCCAACTTCTATGCCTTCTTCCCGTCCAACACCTCCGGCCCCGGCATCCTGGGGGAGTTGCTCTCCGCCGGTCTGGGCGTGCAGGGCATGTTGTGGCTGACCAGCCCTGCCTGCACCGAATTGGAGACTCATATGATGGACTGGCTGGTGGAGATGCTCGGCCTGCCAGAACGATTCAAATCGAGCAGTTCCGGCGGCGGGGTGATCCAGGATACCGCCAGCAATGCTGCGCTTTGTGCCTTGCTCGCTGCCCGCGAACGTGCAACCGGTTATTCGAGCAATGAGTGGGGGATCAACGATGCTCGTCTGCGAGCCTACACCTCCACCCAGGCCCACTCTTCGCTGGCGAAGGCGATGGGCATCATTGGCCTCGGCCGCCAGAATATGCACACCGTGGAAACGGATGAGACGTTCGCCATGCGGCCGGACGCGCTGGCGAAACAGCTGGCGGCCGCCCGTGCTGATGGCCTGCTGCCTTTCTTCGTCTGCGCCACGGTTGGGACCACTTCCTCCCTAGCGATAGACCCTGTGCGCGAGATCGCCGAGATTTGCCGTGAACACAATGTCTGGCTGCATGTGGACGCGGCGATGGCGGGAACGGCCGCGCTCTGCCCCGAATTTCGCTCCATCCACGACGGCCTGGAACTGGCCGACAGCTACGCCTTCAACCCCCACAAGTGGATGTTCACCAACTTTGATTGCAACTGCTTTTTCGTCGCCGACCGCGCCGCGCTGATCCGCACGCTCTCCATCCTCCCCGTCTATCTGCGCAACCAGGCGACGGAATCGGGAGCGGTGATTGATTACCGCGATTGGCATGTACAGCTCGGCCGTCGCTTCCGCGCCCTGAAGCTGTGGTTTGTCATTCGCCATTATGGGATTGAGGGGCTGCGTTATCATGTGCGTCGCCATGTCGAGTTGGCACAGCAGTTCGCTGGTTGGGTTGAGGCAGCGGCCGATTTTGAACTTGCCGCTCCACCCTCACTTAATCTTATCTGCTTCCGCCACCACGGAGGGGACGAGCTGAACCAAACATTGCTCGACCGGCTCAATCAAAGCGGCAAGCTTTATCTGACCCATACGGTGTTGGACGGCCGTTACACCCTGCGCCTCTGCATCGGCCAGTCCCACACTGAAGCGCGGCATGTGGAACAGGCGTGGAAGTTGATTCAAGAGACGGCCGCTGCATTAGAGGCGCCTATATAAACTCCTGCGTGCTTGAGTTCAAAGGCAGAAAACGGTATGGTGGGTGAGGTGGGTGAATAGAGATTAGTGGGAATAACTCTTTAGACAGGATTTACAGGATTAACAAGATAAAGCCTCCCTGCCAATCTTGTTAATCCTGTCTATGACCGATATTGTCTAATGAATGTTATGTTCAAAGCCAAAGGAGCGATACAACTATGGCAAAAGGATCAAAGGGTAAAAGTGGCCCTCCTCCAAAGATTGAAATAGTAAAAGAATTTTCACCAGAACAAGGTGAAGCGTTACTAGAAACGTTGCAAGCCCGTTTTGAGGAAAACATGAGCCGCCATAAAGGTGTTAAATGGGCTGATATACAAGCGAAGCTGGAAGCGGATGCGGATAAGTTAGCATCGCTCTTTGCAATGGAAAGCAGCGGCGGCGAACCGGATGTGGTCGGTTATGATAAAAAGACGGGCGAGTACATCTTTTATGATTGTTCAGAGCAAAGTCCTAAAGGGCGCAGAAGTATCTGTTACGATGGAGAAGCGCAGAAACAAAGAGAGAAGAAAGGTGTTTACCCGGCCGGTAACGCGGTAGACCTGGCGGCCGCTATGGGGACCGAGCTTTTAACGGAGGACGAGTATCGGGAACTCCAAAAACTTGGAGAATTTGACACGAAAACAGAAAGCTGGGTGAAAACGCCTGATGATGTTAGAGAGTTAGGTGGTGCGCTCTATTGCGATCGTCGCTACGGCCGTGTCTTTACGTCCCACAACAGTGCACCCTCCTTTTATTCCTCCAGGGGATTTCGTGGCTCGCTGAAAGTCTAAATACGGATTTCTTTGACACGAATTTCACGAATGACACGAATTAGTATCCCTATTGATCCGTCCCATCCGTAACAACCACGGTTAATAGGTAAAACTAACTCTTCGTACCTTTCCCCGTAAGACAAATTGAAAGTAATTTAGCCTATGCTGGCGGGAAGCTGGCAATAGTTGTGCGCGTTCCAGCATCTCTTTCTAATTTTGAGGAGTATGGTAAGAGGCGCGAGACGCAACGGCCGAGAGTGATTGTCAATTCACAGTTGTGAATTGACAGTTAACTATTAAAAACTGCCAGTTGTGCCATCTTCCCATAGACTCCCAAAATTATAAACCTGTCTGTCGTACTGCTCCGAACGTATTGGAATACGGCGTGGTTATCGTTGCGTTGTTGCTGCCCGGCATTATTGCTGCCTGGCAATTTTCCACCATGCCTATTTTTAATTTAGAAGCGAGTAACGGAGGAAGTAAAGTAATGATCTTTTCACGTAACAGTAGTCGTAGCTTGTTGTTTTTGTTTATTGGTCTATTGATCGCGGCCGCGTTGGTGGCCAAGACGGCCGTTTTCGCCGCCACCGACCGCTATATCGCTCCCGCCGGGACAGACGCCGGGGATTGCAGCAATATTGGCACGCCTTGTAAGACCCTCGCCTATGTAGTCAGTCAGGCAGTTGCGGGCGACACCATCCATCTGGCTTCCGGAACCTACAGCGGCGCGGGCAATCAGAATGTACAGGTCAACAAGGCGCTAACCTTCATCGGCGCAGGAACGGCGACCACCTTCGTCGAACCGGCCGGGGATGGTTTTGAAATCCTGGCCGACAATGTGAACGTCAAAGCCATGACCTTTCGCAACGTCAGCAACGGCCTGTGGGCGGTGCGTTTGTGGAAAAACATGGGGTCAGTCAGCAACGTCACCTTCGACACCGTCCATTTTCTCAACAACCAGACACGTGGTATTGAACTGCACAACAACACCACAATTAACAACCTTGTCGTCCGCGACAGCCTGTTTGATGGCAACAGCGAACATGGCATCCGCATGTCGTCCAACGTCATTGTTGACGGCCTCGACCTGCTCAACACCACCTTTCAAAACAACGGTATCGCCGGTTTTCGCCAGAGTGACGGCGCGGGGCATTTGCGCGATCTGCATGTAGACAAGTCCACCTTTAACAACAACACCTATGGTATTCACGTCCACGAACTGCGCGACTCGCTGATCGAAAATAGTCAATTCAACGGCAATGAGATCGGCGTGTGGTACGATGATGATGTCAATCTCGCCCCGGTCTATTCAGGCAATACAATCATTGAGGACAATACCTTCAGCGACCACAGCGCCTCGGCGATTGTCGCCCACTTCGACACCAGTGAACTGAATAACAAACTAACGATTCAAAACAATACGATCACCCAAAATGTAGGGCTGTTGACCGGCCCTAGCGCACAAATCGAACTGGGGATGGATTTCACGACCACACATGCGGCCGTTGACATTCTCGGCAACCAGATCACCCTTTCCGGTACACTTGGCGGCGCAACGGCCGCGCATGGCATCAAACTCCTCGGCGGGCTGGATAACGTCACACTGGACGGCAACACCATCAACGGCGGTAACGTGGGCAACAACGGTGGCACGCCGCCCTCCTCCGGCGTCTTCCTCTCCACCAACAACAACCAGTTCGGCAGCACCCACGCCAATACCCATGTCCTGTTGACCAAGAACCAGATCGCTAACTTCGTCAACGGGGTGAGCATCTTCGATGAGATCAACAGCGTCTTTGGCAATGTGCCGGTGGGGGCGATGGTGGAGATCACGCGCAATAGCCTGACCGGCCACAGCGGCTTTGGCACTCGCTCTGGCATGACCACGCCGGTCATCGGCACCTGCAACTGGTGGGGCGCGGCCGACGGCCCCTCCGGTTCCGGCCCCGGCACGGGCAACGCCGTCAGCGACTTCATCACCTTCAACCCCTGGCTGGACAGCAACGACCTTAACCAGGCGTGTGGTAATCCCTTTAGTATCTACGATATTTTCATCAGCCCGAACAGCAACGGCAGTATCCCCAGTGCCAACATTGTCCACGCCGATGAAGATATTCTCGCCTATGACTTCGATACCAACACGTGGGTCTTCCTCTTCGATGGTTCCGATGTGGGTGTGAAGACCAATCTGACCGGGTTTACGTTTGATCCCTTTGGCTGTTTGCTGATGTCGTTTAATGGCAATGAGAAGAAGCTACCAGGAATGGGCCCGGTCAAGCCACATGATGTGGTCAAGTTCTGCCCCACCAAGCTGGGCGAAGATACTGCCGGTACATTTAGCTGGTTCCTGGATGGGTCGGATGTGGGACTGACCACTGCCGGTGAAATTATTGACGCAATGGACTTGCTGCCGGACGGCCGCCTGTTGATCAGCACCAAGAAGGCGTATAACGTCCCGGCTACCGGTGGCGGCGTGCTGAAAGGAACAAAATCGGACCTGCTTGTCTTTAACTTCACCAGCTATGGTGAGAATTCGGCCGGAACATGGGCAAAATACCTCGATAGCAAGCATGTCGCCGGACTGGCAAAAGAGAATTTGATCGGTGCCTGGTACAACCCCTTCAGCGGCGATCTATTCGTGAGTGTATGGGATAAATTTAACGTCGGTGGGCTGACCGGAGATGAAAACGACATCTTCATCGTGCGGCCGTTGGGTGGAAACAACTATAGCGTGCATCCCTACTGGGACGGTGCTGCTTATGGCTACAAACAACGACTGCATAGTATGCATGTGGACTTGCCGTAGGTGGGTAGTAAGCAGGGGGCAGTAGGTAGTAATAGTACGCTTACTGCTCGCCCTCTTCCATAGAATAAATCCACGAATTGACACGAATCTTCACGAATAAAGTCAAATTCGTGAAGATTCGTGTTCATTTGGTGAGGCGCATAATCGGCCGTGTCTCCGAACGACGAGCCACTTCCACAAAGCCGACGGTCTTGTAGGTAGAGACAAACCCTGTCCAGGCAAAGACGGTAGGCATTTCCCCTTGCTTGGGTTCAATCGGATACCCTTCGACGACGCGGCCGCCTTGCGAGGCGATATAGTCAACGGCCGCACGCAACAGTGCCATACTCATCCCCTGCCCCTGGAAGTGGCGCGGGATGAAAAAGCAGCCAATTGACCAGACCGGCGTCTCATCTACAGCCTTCAACATGCGCGAGCGGTTCAGGCGCGGATAACGCTCACGCGGGGCAAAGGAGCACCAGCCCACCGGCACACCCTCCCGGTAGGCGAGAATCCCCGGCACTTCCCCGCCTCAACAATCGCTTTCAAGGCCAGCCGGTTGGCTTCCCCCTTGTTGCGGTCGTGGTCGCTGCTGCTCTGTCGCCACCACATGCACCAACAGCCCCCCACCGCCCCACGCGGCCCAAAGAGTTGTTCCAGGTCCCGCCAGCGATCGGCCGTCAGCGGGTGAAAGCTCAATTCCTGGTTCATCATCTGATTTCAAAGATTTTTCGACACGAATGGCACGAATTTCACAAATTATGAAAGTTGTTCGTGCCATTCGTGTCATTCGTGTCGAAATATTATAAGCCGGCCCGATCCAATTCCTCTTTCAATGCTCGCAAGGTACGGTATTCTTCGCGGATGCGCTGGATCAGCTGCTCCCAGGCGCGGCCGTCGGCCAGCCGTGTCTCATACAGCTTTTTCACCTGCGCCAACAACTTGGCCGCTTCCTTGTAATTTTCCCGCCCTCGTGCATTAATGCGCTTTTCCGCCTCTGCCAGATAGAGCCGGATGGCCTCCTGGGGATGGCTGGATTCGGCCGCTTCCGCTACCTCCAGCCGAGGAACATAGCTGTAAAACGGTTGTGGCTGGCTCTCCGCCTGTTGCAAACTCCCCAGTGCCGCCGCCACATTATCTTCAAAGAGGTGAATTTCCGTTAGCCGGATGAACGCGCCCTGTTCTGCCAACCGGTTGTGGATCACCCTGCGCCGTTGCTCCCATTGGCCCAGTTGCTCTGCCAACTCCTGTATCTCTTGATACCGTTCCAACGACGTATGTTGCCAAAAGAGACGTTCGCTAATTTGCAGCGCCTCTTTCCTGTTGCCCGCCTCCACCGCTCGTTGCCTTAGCCACTCCTCCAACCGCCTATCATTACTTGCTGCCGTTCGCTCCCATACCAGATCGGTCGCCACGGCCGCCTGCCCATGAAAAACAAAGCGCTCGGCCAGTTGCAACAAGGTATAGTCATTGGCCTCCTGGGCGGCATGGATCGCCTCGCGGAGCCGCCCCAGCTGCAACAACCGCTCCACTAAATCCACCGTCCGCCCCGTTTGGCGGCAAATCTCCAGATAGCGCTCGTCGTCCAATGCCTCTTCCTGCAGTTTCAGCAGCCAGCCGCCATATGCCTTTCGCCGCCAGCCGCGACTCCAGCTATCCTCATCCTGCTCCTCCATCTCCGGCAAAGCGGCCGCCACCCACCCGGCCATCGTCTCTTTTTCCGCGGCCGTTGCCCCCGCTGCTACAATCTCCGCAATATCCTCGCCCAGACCGACACCACCCTGCTCAATATTCAGCATCTGCACCTCAAAAAAGGTTCGCAGCATTGAATGGCGTGCCTCGGCCGCTCCAGGCTCTTGGGGGTCGGCCGCGGCCAAACAAGCCCCAAGTTGCGTCACGCAATCGCTAATCAGGATAAAGACATCATCCGACTCGTCATGAAACATATTCAGTTGTGGCAATAGTTCGGTGATGATGGTTTGGAAGACCAACATTCCTTTCGCCCAATCCCCATGTACCAAATAGCTGGCTCCAACCTCCATGATGGGTTTTAATCCCTGCTGTAAATGGCGTCCGGCCTGGTAGTCATAGCCATAGCCATACTCATCAGCATAGGGGACAAGCAGGTTTTCGATTTGCCGCCGGATCAGATGTTCATCTATCGTCCCTTGTGGGGCCTGCCCGGCAGCGACAGAGGGCAACTCGAGAATGTCTTCCAGGTCGGGGTGTCGCTCCAGCATCCTCTCAATGAGGTAGATCAACGCCTCCTTGCTACGGCCGCTCAACGATTTCGTCACCGATTCCAGTTCGACAAACCGTTGCGGCGCGTGCAGCCAGGTCAGCAACAGCGCGGCGGCGTGCTTGCAATGGCCACCATCCCCCACCGGGCAAGAGCAATCGCCGAAGGCAATCGCTCCGTCTTGCAGGGTGATCTCCACGCGATAAGGCTGGGACATGGAGCCATAGCAGTCGGCCGCCAGCGTATTCCCTCTTCTCCTCGGCCGTTGGATGCTGTTATCGTGATAATAAGCACGGCCGCGCTCGAAGGAACGGCCGCCGACCCAGGACTTTATTTCTTTTTCGCTTAAAGCATTGATTGAAGCCATTAGTCCAATCTACCAAAGTGGTAGGATAAAAGTAATTGTATAGAGAACGGTTTCTATTGTCTATTACTACCTGGTGACTATATTACCTTCGCGCGGCCGTCATCCACAATCCATCATGCGGCCGCAGCGTCACCAGTGCCTCCATTTTCACCGGCCGGTTGGGGAGTAGATCGAGCTGAAAGCGTTGGGCGACGGTGGCTAAAATCAGTGGCCCTTCTAGTAACGCAAACTGGTCGCCAATGCAGAGGCGCGGGCCGCCACCAAAGGGGATATAGGCAAATCGCGGCCGTTCGGCGGCCGTTTCTGGCATAAAGCGTTGGGGGCTAAAGGCCAGCGGGTCAGGCCAAAAGTCGGGGTGGCGGTGGATAACATAGGGGCTGATGACCACAATCCCATCGGCCGCTATCCCCACTGGATCATCGGCCAATGCCCGGCGCGTGATCAACCATGCCGGCGGATAGAGGCGCAGCGTCTCGTCAAATATGGCGCGGGTGAAAGGCAAGTTGGGCATATCGGCCGCCGTTGGCAACCGCCCCCCCAACACCCCATCCAACTCCGCTTCTAACCGTTCACGGATGGCTGGGTGCTGCGCCAGCAAATACCAGCACCAGGTCAATGCACTGGCTACCGTCTCATGTCCAGCGATGATCAACGTCACCATCTCATCACGAATTTGGGCATCGGGCATCCCCTGCCCGGTCGTTTCGTCGCAGGCTTGCAGCAGCATCGAAAGCACATCCCCCTCATCCTGGCCGGAAGCGCGACGAGCCGCAATCGTTTCATAAATCACCTTGTCCAGCATGGTGATCGCCCGTTGGAAACGGCGATTGCGCGGCGTTGGCACCGATAGCGGCCAAACCAGCAGGTGGGTGGCGCGATAGATGACGTAATCGAGCAACTCCAGCACCCCCTCGGTCATCTCCCGCGCTTCGTGGCGCAGGTCGAGGTTAAACAGCGTCTTGCCTACGATCTCCAGCGTCAGTTGCATCATCGCCGCGTCCACATCACGCGGCCGTTTCGTGTCTTGTTCCGCTTCCCAGCGGTTGAGCATCTCGGCCGTCGCCTCGACCATCACCTCTCCCCAGGCAGCAATGCGGCGGCGATGGAAAGCGGGTTGCACCAGACGGCGCTGGTCGAGCCAGAAACGGCCGTCGCTGGTCAGCAGCCCACGTCCGGTAATTTGCGCCAGCGTGTTATATTGCAGCGTGTTCTTGCTGTAATTGCGGTTGTTGTCTTGCAGGATGTGGCGGATCAGGTCGGGATGGTTGGCAAGATAGACATGCCAGCGGCCGGCCGGATAATGAACAAAGTCCCCCACTTCGGCCGCGCTGCGCAATAAAAAAGCCAGCGGATCGCGCCGGATGGCAGGGGCCTGGAGGGGGGAGAGGGGAGCGGTGGTGGGAGAGAGCATAGGAGATTGGGAGACTAAGAGACTGAGAGACTGAGAGATTGAGAGACTATAAGATATAGGACTCTAGTCTCCTAATCTCCCAGTCTCATAGTCTCTAATTCTCGATTAGACTGATGTAAAGCCGAAAGGGTAACTCAACATCACCACCACCATCCACATCCGTCTGCCCGGAGTTCCGGTCAATCATCAACGAGGAGACATCCACTGCCTCAAAATCATCCCCCGTCAACTGGCGCAATTGGCGCAGGATGTCGTTGTCCCAACGCTCGTCAGGAACGCCGGAGAGATACCAGGGAGAGCCATTGTCGGCGAGGATAATGCCGTATTTCTGCATCGCGCGGAGGATCACCTGCACCTGCGGCGCGTAACGGCTTATATCAAAGTCGGCACGGAGCCGAAACCGCTGGCCCATCGGTGGGTACTGCTCGGCGGTCAGATCGGAAGCATAGTGACGGGCAGGCCAAACATAGGCGCGACGTGTCTCCGGCGCGGTGAAGCGGATGGCGTGGTTGATCTGCCCCGACATCACCTCATCGTAGCGCACCAAACCGGGCAGGATGGGCAGTCCGGCGGCATCGGCCGATGTCCAGCCCTCCGGCCGCAGTGCATGGGAATTGAGATCGTAAATCGCCCCTGATCCGGCCGCCCAACTGCCATCCGCCTGTGGATAAGCGTCGTAAACTTCATACAGGAGGCAATTATCTTTGTCGAGGACGAGAATATGACGGTCGCCGTCGCTGTTTGGGCCACCCTCGATGGGCGGGTTCGGCGGAATGGGATAAGGGCCGGGGTCGCTCTCATCGGGATAGTAAAAGGAAATCGGCACTTTCGGCTGATCGCCAGTGACGACGACATAGGGAATGCCAATCGGCCCACCATTTTCCGGCGGCCAGATGCCGGAGCCAAAATCGGGGTGGAAATTCCTATCACGGCCGATGGTGTCAATCATCGCCGCTGAGTTCGGATGCACCGGCAAGTCGTCTATCGGCACATTCCAAATGTTGTCTGGCGGAAAGAGGGGGCAAGGGAGGTCGGAAGCGGCCGTTGTTGATGGTGGGGGGGCTTGCGGTTGGGATTCTGGCTGGGCTTGCGTTGGTTCGGCGGCCGATTGTCCGGCGGCCGTCTCCCCCAAAGCCGCCTCTCGACAGGCCAGCAGCGAGGTTAACAATACCAGCAAGATCAACGTGCAGACAGACAAAAATTTGACCGACGGTTTTTGGTTCTTGTGGTTCATGCTTTACTTAATCGGTGTAGCGCAATTTGGTAAATCGTGCGCTTAGACACGCGATTTGCCAAATCGCGCTACAGTCCAATCGTTGTGGCATGACTCAGTAAACCGTGCACCCAGATCGCTATTTGCCAGAACACGGTTCGGTAAGAGACTAATCGCCAAATTGGATACCCTGCGCTAATGGCAAATCCTTCGACCAGTTTATCGTATTTGTCTGCCGTCGCATATAGGACTTCCAGGCATCAGAGCCAGACTCACGGCCGCCGCCCGTCTCCTTCTCGCCGCCAAACGCGCCACCGATTTCCGCCCCCGATGTGCCGATGTTGACATTGGCAATGCCGCAATCTGACCCCCCGGCGGAGAGAAAGGCCTCGGCCGTGCGCATACTGTCGGTAAAAATCGCGCTGGAAAGCCCCTGGGGAACGTCATTGTGCAGCTGCAACGCCTCTTCTATCGTCTCATACTCCAGCAGATAAAGCAGCGGGGCAAAGGTTTCCTGACGGACAATATCGGTTTGGGCGGGCATCTTGATGATTGTTGGCGCGACGAATTGCGGGCCAACTTCCGGCAGCGCGTGGCCGCCGGTCAACACCTCGCCGCCTTCAGCCTTTGCTTGTTCAACGGCCGCCAACAACTTCTCTACGGCTCTCTCCGTCACCAGCGGGCCAAGCAGGGTGTCCGGCTGCAAGGGATCACCCGGACGTACCTGTTGGTAAGCATTCACCAGACGGCCGCACAGCTCGCTGCTGATGGATTTATGGGCGATGATCCGCCGCGTGGTCGTACAGCGCTGCCCCGCCGTGCCAACCGCGCCAAAGAGAATCGCGCGTGTCGCCAGTTCCAAATCGGCATCGGGGGCGACGATGAACGCATTGTTGCCGCCCAATTCAAGGATGGTGCGGCCGAAACGTCCGGCCACCGTTTCCGCCACCTGGCGGCCGACGGGGGTGGAGCCGGTGAAGGAAACCAATGGCAAGCGACGGTCGGCGGACAGCATACGGCCGATCTCCGGCCCGCCCGTGACCAAATTAAACACGCCGCTGACTCCATGATCAGCCATCACCTCATTGGCGATGTGCTGCAGGGCGACAGCCGTCAATGGCGTTAGCTCCGATGGCTTCCAGACCACCACATCCCCACATACGGCGGCAATCGCCGCATTCCATGACCAGACGGCCACAGGGAAATTAAACGCCGTGATCACTCCGATTGGCCCCAGGGGATGCCACTGCTCATACATGCGATGGCCCGGCCGTTCGGAGTGCATCGTCAGTCCATACAACTGGCGTGAGAGGCCGGTGGCGAAGTCGCAAATGTCAACCATCTCCTGCACTTCGCCAATCCCTTCGGCGCGAATCTTGCCCATCTCCAAGCTGATCAACTCCCCTAGCGGTTCTATCTTCTCGCGCACGGCATTGCCCAGATCGCGCACCAGCAGGCCGCGCCTGGGGGCGGGGAGAGCGCGCCAACGTTGGAAAGCGGCCGTGGCCTCTTCTACCACCTGATCGTAGGCCGCCGGAGTGGTCTGCACCACGTCGGCAATCGCCTCGCCAGTCGTTGGGTTATAGGAAGTGAGTCGCTCACCGCCGCTTTCCAGCCAGCCGGTGGCGGCCGCTGTGGCGGCGCTTCCGGCGGCACTTTCGGCGGCACTTCCGCAAGTGCCGGGGTTAACCTGATTTATGTTTAACGTATTCAACAATCTCTGGATACTCATGCTCAATTCTTTTTTGCTCCTCTTCAGTTAACTCATGTCGCTCGTCAGTGGCGTGGATATGGTAAGGGACATCAATCACCACAATATCCTCGTGATTGCGCAGCCGGAAGCGAAGCATGTTCGCCGTCTGGTTATGCAGCAGTTGCTCCGGCCACCGCTCAGGGACAAACTCTGGAATCACGACCGTGACCATCTGGTCGTAAAATTCGACATGGTTGATGTACTCGACATAATCGACGATCGGGGCCAGTACATCACGGTAATCATAATGGATAATCACCAGTTCCACCGGCCCCGTGATCTCTGGGAAGCGTGCCCAACGCCGTCTGATCCGCTCCTCCATTTCATCCGACGTGCAAATAGACAAGGCTCGCACATCGGACGAAATTTTCTGGGCATATTTCAGGGCACGTAATGTCCCACGATGGAGATCGCCAATTGGGACGATAACCACATTGGCAATTTCCGACAAATCTGTGGCTTCCAGATCACGGGTGCTTAACGCTTCAGCTACATCGCGATAGTGGTGTTTCACTGCGCGGAACATCAGGACCAGCAAGGGGATGCTGATCACAACCACCCACGCCCCTTCGACAAATTTGGTCAGTAAGAGAATGATGAGAACGACGAAGGTGACGGCCGCACCGAGCACACTGATCGCCCGTTTGGCCTGCCACGACTTCTCATACTGGATGTCGGTAATGCCGGTGTGGGCCGTTTCGCCCGGCGCGAGGCGGCCGATCTTCGTCATCAAACGCACCATCCCCGACTGTGACAGCGTAAACCCGACCATCACACCCAGGGCATACAACGGCAGCATGGCGATTTCATTTGCCCGGAAGACGAGGATGATTATCGAAGCCAGTACCGCCAGCGTGATAATCCCGCCATTAAAAACGAGGCGGTCGCCACGGTTCTGCATCCAGCGTGGCAAAAAGCCATCACGAGCGAGGAAGGAGCTGAGACGAGGAAAATCCTGATAGCCGGTATTGGCGGCCAGGATGAGAATGGTGGCTGTGAAGAACTGCACCCAGTAGTAGATGACGCCGCTTCCGGTGATGCTGCGCGTCATCTGTGATAGGAGGCTTTCCTGTTCCACCGGAACCAGATTCAGATTCACCGAGACATAGGTGATGCCCAAAAACAAAGCCATGGCGATGACCCCCATCGCCACCATCGTTTTGGCGGCATTAAACGCCTCCGGTGGCTTAAAGGCCGGAACGCCGTCACTGATCGCCTCAATGCCAGTCAGCGCCGTACAGCCAGCGGCAAAGGCGCGAAGGAGCAACCAGATATAAAGCCCTTGTGTCACCGGCGTCGCCGCTACTTCCGGCTCATAGATCACTGGCGTCGCCGGCCCAAGGCCAAAGATGCCGAATTGCCGGGCAATGCCGATGGCGATGACCAGCAGCACACCCCCCACAAAGGCATAAGTGGGAAAGGCAAAGACCGTGCCGCTTTCGCGCAAACCGCGCAAGTTGATCCAGGTCAGCACCAACACAAAGCCGATTGCCAGGAGCACCCGGAAATCATGGACTTCGGGAAAGGCTGAGGTAATGGCCCGCACCCCGGCCGACACCGACACCGACACTGTCAGCACATAATCAATTAGTAAGGACGCGCCGGCGATCAACGACGGCAACTCTCCCAGGTTATCCCGCGAGACGATATAAGCCCCACCCCCTCGCGGATAATGGAGAATGGTCTGGGTGTAGCTGAAGACAACCAGAAAAACGAGCGCGGCGATGCCCAATGCCAGCGGCATGGTCAGCCGCAATGCGCCCACGCTGATCAGGACCAGGACATGCATGATCGCCTCGGTCGCATAGGCATTGCTACTAATCGGGTCGGATGCGAAGATTGCCAGACCACGCACATTATCTACCCGCTCGTGTATATCTGCGCTGGTCGGAAACGGCCGTCCGATCAGCAATCGCTTAATGTTAGTAGTCATCACAGACTAACTCCTTGCCTCTAAGCCAACGGTTAAAGACGAGGGCATACACTTCATCGTGTATCATATCGTTGTCATGTCAAACGGGGGGCGATGGCATGGCAAACTTGGTAAGCCTTCATCATGGATAAACAGCGATTATTATAGGTAGATTGGGAGGGGGCGGCAAGAGGCTTAAAAGCTGGTGCTTTTCGGCCTTCTCTGTCGCTGCTGGCTCACATGGACGATGTAGACACCGGTGAGGACGATAATACCACCGACAATCTGCCACAGCGAGAGGGGCTGGCCGAGTAAGGGGATTGCCAGCAACGCGGTCAGAATCGGCTGGGCGAGCAGCGTGGGCGAAACCAGTGAGGCGGGTAAGTAGCCGAGCGCATAGCTGACCGCCAACTGTCCGCCAACCTGGGGGATTAACCCCAATCCCAGCAAGCTCAAATAAGTAAAGGACGAGTGGCCGGTCAATGGCTGGTCGAGCAGCAAGCAGGCGACAAAGAGGATGCATGAAGCGCTGACGGCCGACAGCCAAAACGATGTCAGCGCGTCTAACCGTTGCCGGTTGCGCTGCACCACCAGGAAATAACAGCCGTAAAACAGCCCCGACAAGAGGCCATAGAAGGTTCCCAAGCCCACCCCCTGCATGGCGTCCAGCCCAATGATGACAATCGCGCCGAAGAAGGCGATCAACAAGCCCAACCAAAAGACGCGGCCGAGCCGTTCGCGGAAGAAGATCAACGCGCCCAACCCGACCCAAATCGGCGCGGTGTTGCCCATCAGCGTCGGGTTAGCCGCGCCACTGATCAACACGCCGGTGTTCCAAAAGATGAGGTCACAGGAGAAAAAGAGGCCACCCAGCAAAGCCATGGCCGTTTCGCGGCGCGGCAAGGGGCGGCAAGTGGGTAAGTGACGGCCGAAAGGAATGGCCAGCACAACGGCCGCTACCGCCATGCGATAGAATCCAGCCACTGCCCCTGGTGCGTTCGCCCAGGTGACGAAGATACCGGAAAAGCCCAGCGCGAGAATGCCAAGGCCAAGAATAATGTATGCGCGAAAGCGCAGAGAATCGAGTTGCACGGAAAGGGTTGTTTCTTGTTGCATGTTTTCACCATGTTCAAAGCACATATTGTATCAAACAGTTGGTCTCTGCAACTTTCTGGTACAATATGCCAAAGTAAGTAGAAACCAAGTTTCTAAGGGGAAGGTCGAGATGGAAGAACCGTTTACGTCTTATTTGGCATGGTTTGAAACGCTGCATAAAGAGGCCAATAAGGTTATTGAAGGCTTACCGGCCGAAGCCCTGGACTGGTCACCTGGCCCAGAGATGAATTCGATCACGGTGCTGGTGGTGCATATGGCCGCTTCCCAACGCTACTGGATTGGCGATGTAGCGATGCAAGAGCCATCTGGCCGGGTGCGCTCGGACGAGTTTGTGACCGAGGGATTGACGAGTGAAGCGTTGCAACAGCGACTGGCGGCCGCTATGGAGTATACGCGGCAGGCTGTCGGCCGTCTGACGTTGGAGGATTTGGGGGCAATACGTCTGTCTCCGGCAGGGGGTGAGGAGCATAGCGTCGCTAATGCCCTGCTCCATTCGCTGGAACACACCGCACAGCATGTGGGGCATCTGCAGATGACGCGACAGTTGTGGGAACAGCGGTCAGAAGCTAGTGGCGAGTGATGAGTGGCAAGTGGATAGTAGTAAGAAGAGGATGAGTATGAGTGAAGAAACGGAGCCACGATTGACAAAGGATGAATTACTGGAGCGAATCCGCGCTAAGCGCAAGGAGTTGGCGCTGACGATTGTGGAGTTGGACGAGGCGGAGTTGGAAGCGTTCAATGAGGATGGCTGGACGGTGAAGGACCAGCTGGCTCACCTGGCGACGTGGGAGCGGGGGATCGCGTTCTTGTTGCAGAAACGGCCGCGCTATGCCGGGATGGGTCTGGACAAAGCCACCTGGCGTGACCTGACGATGGATGAAATCAACGCGATCATCCACCGCCACTATCAAGATGCAGATTTAGAGGATGTGCTGGCTTATTATCAAGAAGCGCACGATGAGTTGAAGGCGGCGATCAACGCCCTGGATGAGGAGGAACTATACCAGCTCTACGCCTACTTCCAGCCTGACGAACCAGGACAGGATTCGGGACGGCCGATTATTGACTGGATTATTGGCAATACTTACGATCATTATGAGGGACACCTAGAAATTATTCGCAATAGCAAAATATAAAATTGATTTATCTTCTGATACGCAGTCCACGAGGGGTAGCAACTGCTATTGTTTGACTTAATTCGTTTAGATCGACCTGGGCAAGAACTGTTGACATGAGTTCAAGAATTGGCCTAATCCCATCTTCATCCGGCCTGAGTAAGAGAACGCCGTTGTGTGATCCAGGCGGAAAGTCACGAATGTTTCCAAATCCTTTGTCGGCAATCAGGAACAAATCACCTGCACGCTGAACGGCCGCCCACAAAGGAGCATCTTTCCAACCGCCCATCCCCTGCTCTACAATCGTACTTGCCTCATAGCCTCGATCTCGGAGCCATTCAGCAATCAGCGGAGGAAGGTCCTCATCTACTTTAACATGCATGTTTTATCAGGCGAAAGGTAAAAGGAGTTCATGGCGCATTACTTCTGCTGCATAGGCCAGCGCCGCTTGAATGTCATTCGACGTTAATTGGGGAAATGTAGACAGTACATCATCAACGGGCATTCCATTAGCAAGGCTGCCGATGATGGTCGAAACGGGGATACGTGTACCCTTGATGCATGGATCGCCATGATGTATTTCAGGGTCAATAACAATATAGTCGCGCCAGTTTATACGATTCATGCGAGCAGTTCCTTCGCCTGATTACAAGTACACTATTCTGATAATAGTAGCATATCTATCAATCTTTTTGCAGGTTACGATTGTTTTATGCTTCTCCGTTCATCAACGACAACGGCCGATCCAACCATAGCCAGATACAGAACAACGCGCCGAAACATAACTCGGCAACCAGGAGTAAAGCAATCCAATCCAACCATTCTGGAGCGCTCCATTCGATTGATTGCAGCGCGGCCGTCCAATCTATCGGAGGAGGTACACCCAAAAAGGTCAACTGGCCGGTTAACGCTAGCACGACCGCTACCAGGCAAGCAGCCAGAAGCGGCAAAGCTACATCCAGCAATTCCAACTTATAGCGAATGGCAATCGCACCGCTCTGCGCCTGTGCCGTCTGGACTTGTGCCATCACGCGCTCGGTGAACCCGGCCGGTAGCGGAGCCAACGGCCGTTCCGCCAGCGCACTATCAATCAACTCATCAGCAAGTTGGGTTCGCTCATCCATGCGTCATTTCCTCATAAGCGGCCAACGCTTCCCGCAATTGGCGGCGGGCGCGAAAGAGGCCGGTCTTCACCGTCCCCAATGGCAACTCCGTAATCGCCGCAATCTCTTCATAACTATACCCTTCATTGTGGCGCAAGGTAATCAATAGCCGGTAATGTTCTGGCAGGGCGTCCACCGCCTGATAAATATCCTCGCGCAATTCGGCCGAAACCATCCGCGTCTCCACCGACCGCCTTTCCCCTGCCGGCAACAGCTCATCGGCCGGGTCAAGCGACTCAAAATCAGCTCTCAGCTTTGGCAACCGATTGTAGCAAAGATTGGTTGTGATGCGATAGAGCCAGGTGCGGATTTGTGAATCGGCGCGAAAGCGGCCGAGCGATTGCCAGGCGCGGAGAAAGGTCTCCTGGGCAATATCTTCCGCTTCTTCGCTGTTGTTTAAGGTACGCAGCGCCAAATTATAGACAAATTGGCCGTGGCGTTCGACCAGGGCGGCAAACGCGGCCCTATCCCCCGCTTGCGCCTGGCGAATGAGTTGTAGTTCGTCTTGATTCACGGCCGCATCATATCTCCTACCTCCATTAGACCACAAACGGCCGAAAAAGTTTCACTGGAACACGGTTTGCTAAACCGTGCGTTTTGAGCTGCGGTTTAGCAAACCGCGCTACGGGCACTAAATCGTGCGTTCTAAGCTGCGGTTTGGCAAACCGCGCTACAACGTTGCTTGAAACTTTTCTGCTAATCCGCTGTCTAAAGGGATAGAAAAGCGAAACAACAAACGGAGGTTTGGCAAGATATGGCTATATTGGAAATGTTGTTGATTGGATTTGTGCTGGCGTTGATGCTCGGCTTCATCCTGGCATTTATCCTCTTTATTGTCTATCTACAACAGAAGGAAGACGCGGCCGTGCGGCAGTTCGGCCGTCTGGTTGATACGGAGGTAACACAAAGACATGTCTGAAGAATTTTTCATCCTCACAGGGTTCGTGATTGTATTGTCGATCCCCTTCCTATTCTTCGCCTTTATACGCTATCTGCGCTATAAGGAAACCATCACGCTCGCTGAACATGGCTTATTGCGCCCGGAACGGCCGCGCCGCAACCGCGACTTGCTTCGTTGGGGAATTGTGATCATGATGTTAGGTCTTGGGGTATCCTGTGGCTTATGGCCGCTAGGCTTTATGATTTCAGGCAGCAGGTTGCCTTTCGGCATCGGCCCGTGGATGATCCTCGGTAGTTTGCCCTTCTTCTTCGGTCTGGCGCTGGTGGTGATCCACTGGCTCAATAAGCATGAGAATGGAGATGAGGCCAACGGCCGCGACGAGACCATCCCCGACCACAAACAACCAAACTAGAAGCCAGTTCGAATATTCAACGCAGAGCCGCAGAGAGGCAGAGGCGCAGAGGTTAAATCATTATCTTTGCGGCTCTGCCTCTTTGCGTCTTTGCGGCTCTGCGTCTTTGCGGCTCTGCCTCTTTGCGTCTTTGCGTCTCTGCCTCTTTGCGTCTCTCCGTATTTAGCAACTTGCTCGGCTCCGGGTTGCCCGCTCAATTCGCAAGACGGCCGTATT
>CAYPHY010000006.1:142145-150381 GCA_964410625.1 uncultured Ardenticatenaceae bacterium
TTTAGCAACTTGCTCGGCTCCGGGTTGCCCGCTCAATTCGCAAGACGGCCGTATTCGTTGTAAACTAGCCGCCATCAAAGAGAATAACCACGAAGGCAGTCAGGTTTTTCTTTGTGCCTTTGTGGCGAACTGTTTTCACAGGAGAGAACCCAGATGGCAATCCCCATTCCTAGTATGTTATTGAAACAACTGCACACCTTTGGCAGCCTGAAAAACGACAAGCAGGGCGTCCGTTTTTCGGTCAAAAATCGCCTCAGCGATGCGACTCTGACCGGCTTGCAGAGTGTTAAGTTTGACGGCCGTGAAGTCCCCCTCTCGGCAATTACCATCTATCTGGAAGATGGAACAACGACCACGCCAGAGGCGATCGACCAAAACTCCCTCCCCTTCCCCTTGCGCCGCACGCTGGACATTGTTGCGGCCGTTGAGCCGCTGCCCGTTGGCAAACACGCCATCGAAGTACGTTTCGATACCAAACCTTTCGGCAAGTTGAAACTGAATGTTGAAGATGCGATCAGCGAGGAGACACAGCAGGTGACGCGCATTCCCCGCGACGCGGCCGATGATTACGGCGATGATGCGATCAAAGCACGGCAAAAGTTCATTGAATCCTTCAGCGGGGTCAAACTGCAACACCTGCCCCATTACTCCTTTGACCCGCACATGTTGCAGGGCAACATCGAAAACTTTACCGGTGTGGCGCAAATTCCCATCGGTTTCGCCGGACCGCTCACCATTCACGGCGAACATGCCCAGGGGGAGTTCATTGTCCCGCTGGCGACTACCGAAGGGACGCTGGTCGCTTCCTACAATCGCGGGATGAAAATCCTCAATCTCTCCGGTGGTGTCACTTGTAGCGTGGTGGGTGATGCGATGCAACGCGCCCCGGTCTTTGTCTTTGAAGATGCGCGACAGGCACGCGATTTCGTTGATTGGGTGCATAAAAACGAGGATAAGATCGCCGCAGAAGCAGAGGCAACTTCCAGTGTTGCCAAATTGAAGATGATCGATCCTTATCTGGCGAGCAAGTTCGCCTATTTGCGCTTTAACTTCTCCACGGGGGACGCAGCCGGGCAAAATATGGTCGGCCGTGCCACCTTCGCCGCCTGTAGTTGGATTATTGACAACTACAAGGGGATCAAAAACTTCTTCCTGGAGTCGAATCTGGCGACGGACAAGAAGGCTTCGCAGGTGAATGTGATGCACACGCGCGGCAAGCGGGTGACGGCCGAAGCGACGATCAAGCGCGATGTGCTGATCCAACACATGCGCGTCGAGCCGGAAAAGCTGTTCTATCACGCTGGAATCGCCAACGTCGGCGCGATCCTCTCCGGTGCGAACAACAACGGCCTGCACTCCGCCAACGGGATCACCGCCATGTTCATCGCCACCGGGCAGGATGTAGCCAATGTCTCCGAATCTTCGGCGGGGATCATCTACACCAACCTGACGCCGGAAAAAGACCTCTACATCTCAATCACCATCCCCTCGCTGATCGTCGCCACCTATGGCGGCGGAACGGGGCTGGCAACACAGCAAGAGTGTTTGAAGCTGCTCGGTTGCGCCGGAAAGGGGAAGGTCAACAAGCTGGCGGAGATCATCGCCGGGGTGGTGTTGGCCGGGGAAATCTCCCTCGCTTCGGCTATCTCCTCGTCGGATTGGGTTTCCAGCCACGAACAGTACGGCCGCAATCGTTAACTAAACAGCTTTGACGGTTTTCTGTCTCAGACGTGGATTTCCGTCATTGGTGGTTGCGCCAACGGCCGCCGGCAAAACGATACACACGCTGCCAGCCGCGCTACGACCTGGGCGTCGGGCGCTCCTGCGTCCACTGCCTCCGGGTGCAACTCGATAGAGACCGAGCCGTCATAGCCATCGGCAGCCAACAACCGCAAAAATCGCTGCAAATCCAGATGGCCGTCTTCGGGATGGCGATGTTCGCGGTCGTCGTAGTTGCTGAGATGGACATGACGCACGCGGCCGCCAAAACGGGGATAAACATCGGCTGGTTGTTCGCCCCAGGTCCCCACATGGGTCGTGTCCAGCGTGATATGGGGGAAACGGGCCATCGCCTCTGGCGAGTTCCATAGTGCGAAATCCCAACGACGGCCGAAGTAGGTTACTTTCGGCATATTTTCAATGCATAGCTTGACGGCCGTCTGTGCTTGCAAAGCGGGATAGGCATCTGACAAAAGCCAATCGCGGTATTGTCGTTCGGAAGGGGAGAAGGGCAATGGCAGCGGAAACGCTCGCCTGCCGGTGCGCAAGAACGCATAGCTCATCCGCCAGGGGAGGTGATGGACAACGACCGTTGCGCCGACCGCTTCCGCGAGTTCGGCCGAGGCGCGGACCAGCCCCGGTTGCCCGCCCGGCCACCCTTCTACATCCATAAATGGCGTGTGGATCGCCAGCACCGGCAATGAATAACGGTTGCTCAATCGTGCCAGATAGTCAGGCTGGCGGCTGTCCCAGTGTTGGTCAACCATCACCTCCAGGCCATCGAACCCGGCCTCGGCCGCCAGCGCAAAGCAGCGCTCCAGGCCATAGGACCATAGCGAACCACTGGAGAGGATAATCGGTATGTCTGACGTGCTTGAACTCATTAAGAAGTTATATCAGCATCAGATCATGCGGCAAAGTGGAACCCATAAAGAGGACATGCCAGTTGTGCTGCGGGATCGACCGTCGTAATAACTGGTTCGGCAAAGGTCACGGTTTTGGGTCGCCTGGCCGGATCACTCTCGCCTCTGTCTGCGACATGAACCAGAAAATGGCACAAATTGGATAATGACAAAAAGGATAGCTTAATAAAAGCCGCTTAAGCGTTTCTCATTCTCGTTTCCTTTTTGTTAGATAAGCATATAAACGGACGGCCGCTACTTGACTTGGCTAATGTTTCCAGCAAAAATGTATCTTGAAACTTTATGTTTTCCAAAGCGTAAAAGATAGTGACGTGATTTGCCAAATCGCGTTATAAAAGAAGCGTAATTCTCGCCTTACGACAACAGGCGATAAAGGGCAATAATGTTTTTCTTCGATCCATATTATTTGATATTCGCACTTCCTGGTTTGCTACTTGGCTTGTGGGCGCAGGCGCGGGTTCGTGGGGCTTTTAATAAGTATTCCCAGGTGCGAACGGCGCGGAATGTGACCGGGGCGCAAGTGGCGCGTGCCTTGCTCGATGAGCAGGGGCTACATGATGTGGTGATAGAGGAGACGCAGGGCTTCCTCAGCGATCATTATGATCCGCGCACTCGTGTCTTGCGTCTCAGTCCAGATGTTTATCGCACGCCGAGCGTCGCCGCCGCCGGAGTTGCTGCCCACGAGATGGGCCATGCCCTCCAGCACGCCGCCGGATATGCACCGCTGCAATTACGCAGCGCGATTGTGCCGGTGGCCCAGTTTGGCAGTTCGCTGGCGCCGATCCTCTTTATTATCGGTTTTTTGCTCAACTTCACTACGCTGGCCTGGGCCGGGGTGATCCTCTTCGCTGGGGCTGTGCTCTTCACGCTGGTGACGTTGCCGGTGGAGTTTGACGCTAGCAAGCGGGCCAAGGCGCTGCTGACCAGCAGTGGCATCATGGTTGGCGAGGAAATCAGAGGGGTGGACAAGGTGTTGGACGCGGCCGCCCTGACCTATGTCGCTGCGGCCGTTGCTGCCATCGGCCAACTGCTCTACTATGTCCTCTTGCTTAGTGGTGGGCGGAGTAGAGACTAAAAAAGAGACTGAGAGACTAAGAGATTGGGAGACTATAGCCTTCCAATCTCCCAATCTCTTAGCCTCTTAATCTCCTAATCTCTTTCCTCACCCCCCAGCCATCGCGCCAACAACCCGAAAAGGCTCTTTCCCGGTCGCAATCTCGTCGGGTAGTGGGGCGTCGGCCGCTTCGTGAGATAAATCCTGCCCACAAGCGAAAAAGCGGATGAAGGCGCGACGTTGCTGGGTGGCATGATCGCGGATCGTCCCACGCAACATCGGGTACTTCGCTTCTAGCGCGTCCAAAATCGCCCCTTGCGTAATCGCTCCCTCTAACTGAAGCGTTACTTCCCCATCCACACGGGCCAGCGTCCGCAGGTGGGTTGGGAGTACAACGCGGACCATCATATCACCTGTACTTCGACGGATAAGACGGCCGGAAGATCGCGGACGATTGGTTGCCAGTGGTCACCGGAATCGGCCGAGACATAGACCTGCCCACCGGTTGTGCCGAAATAAATCCCACAAGAGTCAAGCGTATCCACTGCCATCGCGCTGCGGAGGATATTGACGTAGCAATCGCTTTGCGGCAGGCCGTTGGTCAACGCTTCCCACTCATTGCCTCCCGACCGGCTACGGTAAACGCGCAGCTTGCCATCGGGTGGATAATGTTCGGAATCGCTCTTGATCGGCACGACGTAGATCGTCTCCGGCTCATGGGCATGGACGGCAATGGGGAAGCCAAAGTCGGTGGGCAAGTTGCCGCTGACTTCTTGCCAGGAGTCGCCGCTGTTGTCGCTACGCATCACGTCCCAATGCTTCTGCATAAATAGCACGTTGGGCTGGGCAGGGTGCATGGCGATGTTGTGGACGCAGTGGCCGACTTCGGCCGTTTGGTCGGGGAGCTCATAGGGGGAGATGAGGCCATTGTTGATCGGCCGCCACGTCTCTCCGCCATCGTCGGTGCGGAAGGCACCAGCGGCCGAGATCGCCACAAAGAGGCGTTGTGGGTTGCCAGGGTCTTGCACAATTGTATGCAAGCACATCCCCCCTGCCCCTGGCTGCCAGAGATGTCCCTTCACATCGCGCAGCCCGGCCAGCTCCTGCCACGTCTTGCCACCGTCGCCGGAACGGAACAGGGCGGCATCCTCCACGCCGGCATAGACGGTGTCTGGCTCGGATAGCGACGGTTCCAGATACCAGACACGCTTGAACTCCCAGGGGTGCTGCGTGCCATCATACCATTGGTGCGTTCCAGGGTCGCCCTCGTAGGCAAATTCGTTGCCCACTGGCTCCCAGGTCTGGCCGCCGTCGTCCGAACGCTGGATCAATTGCCCAAACCAGCCAGTGGATTGTGAGGCGTAGATTCGATTAGGATTCGCGGGAGAGCCTTTTAGATGATAGATTTCCCAACCAGCAAAGTGTGGGCCACTGACATCCCACTGTTCGCGCTTCTCGTCCGATGTCAGAATAAACGCACCTTTTCGTGTGCCAACCAATACCCGTACACTACTCATCGTTACCTCCAAAGTTAATAGTATTGTAGCGCGATTTGGTAAATCGCGTCCGAACGCCTTGCCGGACAATCCGGAGGATTGTCGCTACGGTTGCAGTTGTTATTCATTGAGCAGCGGAGGTTCAACGACATGCCCTCCCAAGTCGCCTAGCTCAAAGTTTTCCAAGCCTTGCATCCCCAACATCAGCACTAATTCGCCGCCGTGATGCAGGTCGTGGGCCATGATCCGCCAGAGTGTCCATTGGAGCGAGATGGCATAGGTGTTGCCACGCCAGACGTGGCGATACGTTTTTTGCAGATCATCCACCGTCCAGGTCTGGAGGGTTTGCTCGATCATCCGCGTGGATGCTTCCAGCCACTTCACCAATTCGGCCGCCTGATCAGTAATCGCCAGTGCATCCTCGACGACGTAGCGGTTGCCGTGTGCGTCTTCCTCCCAGGTTTCGATTTGCGAGGCCAACTTTTCGCTGCCTGGAGCTTCCATGCACCGGAACCAATCAATGGGTCCCAGGGCGATGTGGCGGACAAGTTCACCAACGGAGCGAAGATGAGGTGACGGCCGCCACTCCAGTTGTTCGGCCGTTAGGGGTTCAACCGCCTTGATGATACTCTGCCGATAGCCTTCCCAACCCTCATAGACCATCTTGAGCGAGTTTGAGGTTGCAGATGAGGTGGATGCCATAGATTCTTGGGAGTTCCAATAATTTCTAAAACAAAGGATAAATGGGGTTTATTTTGTAAGCCTCGACATTATAGAATATTTGTTCCAGTACGTCAATGGGCATTGGGAACCGAAAGGGTGTAAATGCCCTCTCGATTCGCGCTATTGCCGAGCAGATTGAGTATAGTCCCGCCGGTCTCTATGAGTACTTCGGTAGCAAGGAAGAGATCATTCAGGCCGTTTGCAACCAGGGGCATGAACGGCTGCTGGCTGCCCTGTTGCTGGTAGATAAATCGCTTCCGGCCAGTGAATATCTGATCGCTCTGGGACATGCTTACATCAACTTTGCTTTGCGCTATCCCGATTACTATTTATTGATGTTTGCCAACGCCCCAGAATACAATTTGGCCGGAATAGGGAGTGAAGGTTCTGGGTATGGCGTGTTGCTGGAAGCGATCCGGCGAGGGGTAGCAGAAGGTGTTTTCAAGCGCCGCGAAAACTATGGGGTTGAAGCGATGGGCTATCATGCCTGGGCTTTGGTGCATGGCATTGCCATGCTACGTATTACCTATCTCCGTGATTATCCGGCCGATTTTGAGACGGCTGATCACGAAACGTTGCTCTCTTTCAGCCGGGGGCTGGCCTGCTAAATTTTTTTGTCGAATACTGAACGTCGTTCGGTTTACAAACGACGTTCAATAAGGAAAACACATGACTATAGCAAATCTAATCCAAATTCCTCTCAAACAGAGCATCCCTACGCTGCTCAAAGAGAGTTGGCGACAAAACAAACCACTCACGTTAGTTGGGCTATCATTCGTCAATGACAAGGTAAGGGATGAGGGATGAAGTTTGTTCCTGCCTTCACCCTGTCAGCCTATTAGTCACCTTGTCATTCATCCTCGCGGCCAGTATAAGACTCGTGATTGGCCGATTAACGCGTCCCATACGTCGCCGAGTGTGTCGGCCAAGGCGATAGGACGGCCGAGTTTATCGGCCACATCTTGTGGCGAAAGATCATCGAGGGTGATGGTGTCGGGATGGTCGAACATCACACGGGGCAAAATGACGAGATCGCCATAACCCGTCTGCTCAAGCTGTTGTATGACATCGTTACCCATCAGCAGCCCGGCAACAGTGATGGAATCGCCCAAGCGCAGATTGACGGCCGCCAGTACATCCAGCTCTATGCCGACTAACTCTTGGAACTCGGCCGCGGTCTCATGGAGTGTTGGGGCGAAGAGTGTGGCGGTTACTAAGGTCAGGCGGTGGAATTCATTGGGTAACGGCCGTCCTGCTTGTTGCCAGGCGGCGATCTCCTCCTGCAATGCCTCCCACTCATCCAGGAATTGGCGCACCATTCCCAGCCCGTTTTCATGTAACTGCTGGCCGTCATATGCTTCGAACGGCGGCACCTCACGGCCGGTGACCAGGTACCATTCATCGGTCAGATAGACAAAACGGATGCCCAGTGTCCGCTGAAATTCGCGCTGCAACGGCTCAATATAGTCCAGGACGGCGGCGGCTTCCTCTTTTGTATGCGGCCGCATCTTGTATTTATGTTGGCGGGTCAGGCCAACCGGCACAACGCTGATTGAAACAACGCCCCCATCCCCCTCCTTTGCCGGATAGAGTACAGTTAATTCACGTATCGAGCGTTCTAACCAGCGGCCGTCGTTCACTTCTGGCACAATCACCAACTGGGTATGCACTTCGATGTTGCGCTCGGCCAGCCAACGCAGTTGCTCCACGATGTCCAGCGCTTTGTCGTTGCGCAAGAAACGACGGCGCAGTTCTGTATCGGTGACGTGGACGGAGACATACAGCGGCGAAAGGCGCATCGTTTCAATCCGCCACCAATCATGCTCGCTCAAATTGGTCAAGGTCACATAGTGGCCGAAGAGGAAGGAGTAGCGGTAATCGTCATCCTTGATGTAAAGTGTGCGCCGGAAACGGGGGGCCATTTGCAGTACAAAGCAAAATTCGCAGAGATTGTTGCAGCAGCGGATGTCGGTATCAAAAGTCGGGTGGTCAAAGAGCAAACCCAGGCTCTGGTTATAGTCGCGCTCCGCCTCAAAGAGCAGGTACTCCTCGCCGCGACGTACCAGCAACTCCAGATACTCATCCGCGCCATAATATTGCACATCAATGACATCCTGTACCGGCTGGTCATTGATCGCCAATAGCTCGTCTCCGGGGATAATACCGATCTCGGCCGCCACGCTGTCTGGCTCGACCCCGGTAATTCGGCCACCGGCAAAGGTGGTTAGATCGATCTCCTGAAAAAGTGTCATCCCCAACCTGCTTTTTCGACTGCTGTTTGCGTCGCCGTTTGCGCCGCTGTTTGCGCCGCTGCTTGCGCC
>CAYPHY010000006.1:150481-263453 GCA_964410625.1 uncultured Ardenticatenaceae bacterium
TTCGACTGCTGTTTGCGTCGCCGTTTGCGCCGCTGTTTGCGCCGCTGCTTGCGCCGCTGCTTGCGCCAACACACTGGAAGCGAGCAAATCAACCACGATATTAACAACCGCTTCCACCGGTTTTCCGGTTGTG
This sequence comes from uncultured Ardenticatenaceae bacterium, assembly GCA_964410625.1. Lineage (GTDB taxonomy): Bacteria > Chloroflexota > Anaerolineae > Promineifilales > Promineifilaceae > CAYPHY01. The sequence continues at coordinate 150,615 of CAYPHY010000006.1, forward strand.
TCCAACTCAATAGCGTCGGCCGCGGGGCGCATGGGGGAGTGTTGGCGACCGGCGTCGAACTCATCGCGACGAATGACATCGGCCAGAATCGCCTCATAGTCGGCCGCATGTCCTTGTTGTTGGCGGTCCAACCAGCGACGGCGGGCGCGTTCCTGGGGGCTGGCGGTGATATAGAGCTTTAATCCTGCTTCCGGCACAACGACCGTGCCAATATCGCGGCCGACCATCACCACATGGCCGCGTGTGGCATAGCGCCGTTGTTGCAAAACCATCTGGTGACGCACGGATGAGTAGCTGGACACCTTGGAAACGGCGGCGTCTACTTCCGGCGTGCGAATCAGCCAGGTCACATCCTGGCCGTCGAGGAAAACGGAGTAATGGCGGCCGTCTTGTTCGTCGGCCAGCGGCCGGACGTCAATGTCCACCGCCTCTGCCAGTTGTGCCAACGCGGCCTCATCATCCATGTTGACCCCATCACGCAGGGCTGCCAACGTCAGCGCACGATACATGCTGCCCGTGTCCAGGTAGAGATAACCGAGGCGGCGGGCCAGCAAAAAGCCCAGGGTCGACTTGCCAGAGGCAGCCGGCCCGTCAATTGCAATCACGTGATTCATCTTCATAAATATTTGTTTATCTGCTGGATGCAGCGGCTCCCTTTTGCTCCGTTCGGCGGCGAGGTTTTGAGTGGTTGTGAATTTGCTGGAGGGTGCGGACCTCTTGCGCGGTCAGGTGGCGCCATTTTCCTGGGCGCAAATTTCCCAAGCGGATCGGCCCGATTCGTTCGCGCACCAATCGTTGGACGGGATGACCAAAATCGGCGGCGATGTGGCGAATCTGGCGTTTACGCCCTTCGCGCAAGATGATCTTAAACCGCGTCTGGTCTTGCCGTCGTTCTACCAGGCGAATCCGTGCGGGTGCGGTCTGGCGGCCGTCTAGCTCCACGCCTCGCTGCCATTGTTCCAATGCTGCATCTGATATGGATCCTTCTACCGTTACATCATACTCTTTTTCATGTCCAAAACGAGGGTGTGTCAGCCGGTGGGCCAATTGGCCGTCGCTGGTCATCAGCATCAAGCCCTCGCTGGGCTTGTCCAGGCGGCCGACGGGATAGATGTGCCCCGGCACGTCAATCAGGTCACGCACCGTCGTTCGTCCCTCCTCCAACTCATCTTCCAGCGAAGAGATGACGCCGCGCGGCTTGTTCAGCGCGATGTAGATCGGCCGCTCGGCAAGCGCAGCCAGGGGGCGGCCGTCTACCTCAATCCGGTCGCGCCCCGGATCAGCCTTGTCGCCCAATTTGGCAACACGGCCGTTCACCCGCACTCGTCCGGTGGCGATCAACTCTTCATTTGCCCGGCGCGAGCCAAGCCCCGCCTGCGCCATCAGCTTCTGCAATCGTTCCATAGATAAGTTATTGGTGTATTCGTCTATTGGTATATTACTGTATTAATGTGTTAGCAATACACCAATACACTAATATACCAATATACCCTTACTCTTCTTCCGCCAGCGGTGGCATTTCTTCTAGCTTGACCAGCCCAAAGTGCTGGAGAAACTCCGGTGTGGTGCCGTATAGGATGGGACGGCCGGGTGTTTCCAGGCGGCCGACTTCCTCGATCAGTCCCTTGCTCAATAGTGAACGCAACGCGCCGTCGGAGTTGACGCCGCGTATCTGGTCTACTTGCGGCCGTGTCACCGGCTGCATATAGCCGATAATCGCCAGCACTTCCAGGGCTGCCTGGCTCAGGCGGCTGGTTACTTCCAACCCCAGGAAGCGTTCAATGACGCTACTTGCCCCTGGAGCTGTGGTTAACTGTACCTGGTTGCTGCTGCTCCATTGCAAACGCAAACCACGCGCTTGGTAATCCTCTTCCAGATTCTTTAGCAAGGAATGGACAACGGCGGGTGTTGTTTCCAGCGCGGCGGCCAAACGATCGGCCGTCACCGGCCCGCTGGCAATAAAGAGCAAACTCTCCAGTAGCGCCGTTGTCTCTAGTGCTTCCGTGGTGTCCGGCGGCCGCGCACCATCACTTTGGGCAATTGTTTCCACAAGCGTTATTATACACGGGAGCGTTATCATACGCGATAACAGAGTGTAAATCTCACGCAAAGGCGCAAAGGACACAAAGAAATAGCTTGGCGACCTTTGCGCCTTTGCGTGAGTTAATTCCTTTGGAGTATACCGAATGACCCAACCACACACTTATGCACAAAACCACCATGACAGGTATCTTGATGAGCTACGCGAGTTTCTGCGCTTGCCCAGTGTCAGCACCCAGCCCGACCACAAAGCGGATGTGGCGGCAACGGCCGATTGGCTGGCAGACAAGCTACGCGATGCCGGACTAGAGAATGTCCAAATTTTGCCAACGGCCGGCCATCCACTGGTTTATGGAGACTGGCTCCATGCCGGGGCGGATGTGCCGACTGTCCTCGTTTACGGCCACTACGACGTACAACCGGTTGAGCCGCTCGATCTATGGGAAACGCCGCCCTTTGAGCCGACGCAGAAAGGGGATTACCTTTATGCGCGGGGTGCGTCAGACGATAAGGGGCAGGTCTACATTCATGTGAAGGCTGTGGAAGCGTATCTGAAGACCGAGGGACGCTTGCCGGTGAATATTAAATTTATCGTTGAGGGCGAGGAGGAGATCGGCAGCCCTAACTTGGAGCGCTTTGTCTCCAGCAACCCTGAATTGTTGGCGGCCGATGCCCTACTGGTTTCCGATACCTCCATTCTCAGCCCGGAGCAACCGGCACTGGTCTATAGCTTGCGCGGGATGTGCTATCTTTTCCTTGACGTTACCGGGGCCGACCATGACTTACACTCCGGCAGCTTTGGTGGGGGGATCAACAATCCGATTAATGCCATCGCCCACATCATCGCCAAATTGAAAGATGAGGACGGCCGTATCATGATCCCTGGATTTTATGATAAGGTACGGCCGCTTTCGGCTGAGGAACGCGCGTTGTTAGCCCAATTCCCACTGGATGAAGAAGCATGGTTACGCGAAACCGGCGCACCGGCCATTTGGGGCGAGCCGGAATATACGCTGGTCGAACGGCTGGGGGCGCGGCCGACGCTGGATGTCAACGGCATCATCGGCGGCTATACCGGCGAGGGGCGCAAGACTGTCCTCCCTTCCACCGTCCACGCCAAAATCTCGATGCGTCTTGTTCCCGACCAAAGTCCGGCGGAGATTGGCGAACTATTCCGGCAATATGTGGAATCCATCTTACCCCCTAGCGTGACGGCGAAGATTGAAGTCAATGGGTTGGGGCCAACGGCCGTTGTAGACTACAACAGCCCCGCCTGCCAGGCAGCGGCAGCGGCGTATGAGGCGGCATTCGGCCGTCGGCCAGTCTATATGCGCGAGGGCGGCTCGATTCCTATCGTCTGCCAGATGCAAACGGAGCTGGAGATGCAGCCGATCTTGATGGGCTTTGGCTTGCCTACCGACCGCCTGCACTCCCCCAACGAACGCTTCTACCTGCCAAATTACTATCGTGGCATCGAGACGAGTATCCGCTTTCTCAGCGAGTATGCCCGGCGAGCTTAGTGGGTAGCACGATTTGTCAATATGATATTTGGACGCGGACGAACGCGGACAAACGCTGATCTTATCCGTGTTCGTCCGTGTTTGTCCGCGTCCATATTTAGAAAGTGAGGTGTAGCCAGTTTGCCAAATCGTTCATTGAGCTTACGATGTAGCAAATCGTGCTACAGGCCCCTTGCCTATGTCTATTGCATCTTATTGGTTAATCTTTCTGGTTGCCGTTATCTTATTAATCGCCTTCACATGGTGGGCGCGGCGGCGACAGCGGGCGCTGTTAGCGACGGTCGAAGTGGTGGTCTTACCGGCCGTCGCTTCGTCCCACCTCACTAATCAGCGCGATATCTTCGTTTACTTGCCACCAGGGTACCATCAAGTTCAGCGTCCCTATCCGGTATTGTATATTAACGATGGGCAAGACAGGGGTATTCTATGCCTACACGAAGCGATGGCGCGGATGCTGGCAAAAGGTAGTATCCGGCCGTTTATTGCCGTCGCTATTCCCACCAACGACAACCGCCTGCAAGAGTATGGCACGGCCGTTATGCCCAACGCGCAAGGACTCGGCCGTCTGGCGGCCGCTTATGCCTGCTTTGTGGTCGAAGAGTTGCGGCCGTTGATCAACGGCCGCTTTCGCACGCTGGAGACGGCGGAAAACACCGCTATCATGGGGGCGTCGCTCGGTGGCCTCTCGGCCTTCGACATCGCCTGGAACCACCGCGACCGCTTCGGCATCGTCGGCGTCTTCTCCGGCTCCTTCTGGTGGCGTACGGCCGACGCGGGTGATTTCGGATTGCAGAATTCGGATTCGGGATTGGGCGATGACTCTACGGTGGATTCCGCAATCAACAATCCGCACTCCGCAATGGAAACGGATTGCCCTCGCCCCGGCCGTCTGATCGCTCAAGAGATCGTCCGCTGTGGCGACTATCTCCCTGGCTTCCGCGCCTGGTTTCAGGCCGGGACGCGGGATGAGGTTAGCGACCGCGACAACAACGGCGTGATTGACGCGATTCAAGACACATTGGAACTAATTGAAGCGTTAGAAGAAAAGGGGTACCGGCGCGGGCGTGATCTGGCGTATGTGGAAGTGTTGGGCGGCCGTCACGACTATGAAACCTGGTCAAAAGTGTTGCCGGATTTCTTACAATGGGCATTTGGGAGGGGTGAAGGATGAATCTTAGAGGTAGCAGAATATTTAACGCAGAGGCGCAGAGAGGCGGAGGCGCAGAGTTTTGCTTGTTCTTTCTCTTAGAAGCATTTTCATCCCTCATCCTTCATCCTTTCTATCGTTTGTTGGAAGACCTCTAGCGGGACGATGCCATTGATGCGTGTGTCGTTGATGAAGAAGGTGGGGGTGCCGGTGATGTTGGCGTCGCGGGCAGCATCGCGGTTTTGGTTAACCAAAGAGACGTAGCGGCCGGTTTCGACACAGGTATCGAAAGAGCCAAGCGAGAGATCTACTACCTCGGCCGCTTGCCGGAGTCCAATCGGCGACAGGCGCAATTCAAAGTCGGGGATGGCAAACAGCGCGTTGGTAAATTCAAAGTATCGCCCCTGCTCCCCGGCACAAACGGCCGCGACCGCCGCCGGAACCGTAGCCGTATCCAGGGCAAAGGGGAGTACGATCCAGCGTAAGTCGCCACTATCTACATATTGCTCGGCCAGCGGTTCGGCCGTCTGGTTGTGGAAGTCAGTGCAATGGATACAGCCGAAGTCTGACACTTCGAGCATCGTCACCGGCGCATCGGCCGCGCCCTGGGTGAAGCAGCCGTCGCTGTTTTCGGCGCAATAGTCGAAGAGCGACCGTTCTGGCGGCGGCCGTAAGGCCAGCACGAGCAACACACCAAAAACGAGAATCCCTGCACCAATGATCGTCCCGACCAATAGCCAGTTCGTCTCCCGCTTCGGTTGTCCCTTTGCCCTTCTCTTCCGTTTAGCCATAAGGTTGTTTTTTGACACGAATTCACGAATAGGCACGAATGTTGAATGGAGTTACGCATTTGCATCGAATTTACGCGAATGAACGAGAATTTTGAATTAATATTGGCGAAAATTCGCACGCAAGATTGCGCTAATTCATCGCTACGATTTCTTCACTGCGTAAGTCCTATTGAATCTCCCTTCGTGTCATTCGTGAAATTCGTGTCGGAATCTTATTAGCGAATTCGTATCGCCACGTTCTTCACCTGGGTATAGTTGTTCAGCGCTTCCAGCCCTTTTTCGCGGCCGAAACCACTCTGCTTATACCCACCGAATGGTGTCTCTTCGCCACCGGCGTAATACTCATTGATGTAAATTTGCCCGGCCTTGATCCGGGTCGCCAGGCGCATGGCGCGGTTGATGTCGCTGGTGAAGATGCCGGCAACCAGACCATACTTGACATTGTTGGCGATTTGCAGTGCCTCTTCCTCGTCGTCGAAGGTCAGCACGGAGAGGACGGGGCCAAATATCTCTTCCTGGGCGATGCGCATTGTCGGCCGTACATCGTCAAACACGGTCGGCGCGACGAAGTAGCCACGGTCGAAGCGCGACGGCCGCCCGCCACCCGTCACCACTCGCGCCCCTTCTTCGCGGCCGATGTTGATGTAGCCCAAGACACGCTCATACTGCTCGTCGGAGACCAGCGGCCCCATGTCGGGGCTGTCCATCCCCGGCCCGACCTTCATTCGTTCGGAGTGGGCCACCAGACGTTCCAGAAACGGCTCTTTGATGCGCGAGTCAATGACCAGGCGCGAGCCAGCGGAGCAAATTTGGCCGGTGTTGGAGTAAATCCCCTTGGCCGCTTCGGCAACGGCCGTGTCCAGGTCGGCATCGGCGAAGATCATGTGAGGTGACTTACCGCCCAATTCCAGCACGACCGGCTTGATGTGTTCGGCCGCCGCTTGCATCACCAGCCGCCCGGTCTCCACGGAGCCGGTGAAGGTGATGCTGTCAATATCGGGATGGCTGGTCAGTGCTGCCCCTGCTTCATCGCCATAGCCGGTGACGACGTTATAGACCCCCGCCGGAAAGCCCAGTTCGACGATGAGATCGGCCAGTTTGAGCGCGGTCAGGGGGGTTTGTTCGGCCGGTTTGACGACGGCCGTATTACCTGCGGCCAGCGCCGGGGCGACGCTACGGCCGATCATATTCAGTGGCATATTCCAGGGGACGATGTGGGCGGTCACGCCCAGTGGCTCGCGAATGGTGAAGTCCACATAGTCGGAGCCGAGCGGGATTTGTTGGCCGTGGATCTTATCAGCCGCTCCGGCGTAGAACTCAAAGTAGCGAGCGGTGCTGAGGACCTCTTTGCGCGAGGTTTGAATAGGCTTACCGCTGTCGAGCGTCTCTAGCTGCGCCAGCTCTTCCGCGCTACGCTCAATCGCCCGCGCCAGATCATAGAGCAGTCGTGCCCGCTCCTTTGGCTTCATCTCGCGCCAGGGGCCTTCGACGGCCGCCCTTGCTGCACCAACGGCCGCGCTGATGTCCATCGCGTTCCCACGCGGCACGGTGGCGATCACTTCTTCTGTTGCTGGATCAATCGTCTCAAATACCTCGCCCGAATCGCTCTCCACCCATTCGCCGCCGATGAATAGTTTGTAGTTGTCTTTCATTTTTCCACCATTGTAGCAACAATCCTCCGGATTGTTCGTATTGCTGGACAATCCGGAGGATTGTCGCTACGAAGTGACGCTTAGTACATCACCGGAGTTCGTGTTGCTAGACAATCCGGAGGATTGTCGCTAAGAAGTAACGCTTAGTGCATCACCGGAGTTCATGTTGCTGGACAATCCGGAGGATTGTCGCTACGAAGTTGCGCTTAATGCATCACCGAAGATAGATAAGGATTCCTGTAGCTGTTCCGTCTGGACGACCAGGGGGGGAATCCAGCGCACGACCTGGCCGTAGGTTCCGCATGTGAGCAGCATCAGGCCACGTTCGTGGGCGGCTTTGGCAACGGCCCCGGCGCGTTCGCCCCAGGGTTCGCCGTCTGGCCGGGTGAATTCTGTCGCCACCATCAGCCCCGGCCCACGCACATCGCCGATTTCCGGGTACTCTTCCTGTAAATGGCGCAGGCCACTGGTCAACACCGCCCCCATCTCACGGGCATGGTCAATCAGCCCTTCTTCACGTAAAACCTGGATGGTGGCAACGGCCGCCGCGCAGGCCACTGCATTCCCGCCATAGGTCCCGCCATGTGAACCGGGGATCCAACGCTCCATCAATGCGCCCGATGCGGCGATGGCCGACAGCGGCAGACCGGAGGCCAATCCCTTTGCCATGATGATGATGTCGGGGACAACGCCGCTATGCTCCATCGCCAGCCACTTTCCGGTACGGCCGAACCCCGTCTGAATCTCGTCGGCAATCAGCAACAAGCCATAGTCGTCGCAAATCTGGCGCAGGCCCTCCAGGAAAGCGGCCGGTGCAGGCACGTAGCCTCCTTCGCCGAGGACCGGCTCGAGGACGACAGCGGCCGTTTCTTCCGGCGCGGTCTGTTGCTTGAGCAAGCGTTTCAATTCGCGCAGACAGAAGGCTACAGTTGTCTCTTCATCCCAGCCATAGTAGTAGCTGTAGGGGAAAGGGGCGACGAAGATGCCGGGGACAAGTGGCTGGTATCCGGCGCGGTAGACGGTCTTGGAGGTGGTCATGGCCATGGCGGCGTGGGTGCGGCCGTGGAAGGAGCCTTGAAAGACGATGATATTCGGCTTACCCGTTGCAGCGCGGGCTAGCTTGACGGCCGCCTCGACTGCTTCCGCCCCGGAGTTGCTGAAGAAGAAGGTATCGATCCCCGGCGGGACGATCTGGCTCAGTTCTTCTGTCAGCTGGATCATCGGCCGGTGGTAGACGATGTTGGCCTGTCCGTGCAGCAGTTTGGCCGCCTGTTCCTGCACGGCCGCCACCACATGCGGATGGGCGTGGCCGGTATTGGTGACGCCGATGCCGCTGGTGAAGTCTATGTAGCGTCGGCCGTCGCTGTCATAGAGATAAATGCCCTCGCCGCGTTCGGCCACCACCGTCGCCGAGCGACTCCACACCTTTGAGATGCGTTCCAGGCCGGGATGATTCATAGATACCTCCAATTTGGGTAATCGGAGAGCGGTAAGCGGTAATCCGATTGAGACTTTACCGCCTACCGCTTACCGATTACAAATTACCAGCGTTGTACCCAACGCCCACTGCTCCTGATCCTACCCCGCTCTCTCCTGGGTGGCAAGATTCAAAGATGGTCTAAACCTGGACGCTTTTTATCTAGACGGCCGCAGACAAACGGCATTAGAATAATGAGTACATCATTCCAAATCTGCTCAAGGAGGCACAAACATCGTTATGACAGGAAGGAGCCAGGCGCTGGTGATCGGCGCGAGTATTACCGGATTGCTGGCCGCAAGAGTGCTGGCCGACTATTATGACCAGGTGACCGTTCTCGAACGCGACACCTTTCCTCCCCCCGGCGAAAATCGAAAAGGCGTTCCCCAAGGAAAACACATCCATGTCTTGCTGCCACGCGGCCAACAGGGTATTGAAGCGCTCTGTCCCGGCTTCACCGAGGATTTGCTCAGCCAGGGCGTTGTGCAAAGCGACATTGATGATGTGCGTTGGTGCATGGAAGATGGATATGCCAATCCTGAACCGGCCGGGCTGGTCATCTTGGGCGTCACGCGGCCGTTGTTAGAGGCCACGCTTCGTTCCCATGTGGTCGCCTTGCCCAACATCACGATCATCGAAAATTGTGATGTGCTTGGCCCGATAGCTACAGCAGACAAGCAGCAGATAACCGGCTTGCAAGTGGTTCGTCGCTCGGAAGGGAAAGAGGCACAGACGATGGCGGCCGATCTGGTGATTGATGCGTCAGGCCGTGGTTCACGAACACCAGCCTGGCTGCAAGAATTAGGATATGAGGCGCCGGAAGAGGAAGTGGTGCGCGTCGGCATCACTTATGCCACCCGCCTCTACCGGCGACGCCTCGACCAGTTGAATGGGATGAGTGGGGTGATGATCCCCGCCACGGCACGTGTTCCACGAGGCGGCGCGTTGGCTGCCCAGGAAGGGGACCGTTGGATGCTGACCTTGTTTGGCTATTTTGAGCACCAGCCGCCACGTGATGAAGCGGGGTATCTGGCCTATGCTAAAAGCCTGGTGGCCCCCGACATCTATAACTGGATGCAGGAGGTAGAGCCGATTAGCGATATTCAAGTAACCAAGTTTCCGGCCAACCAACGTCGCCATTATGAGGGATTGAGCCGCTTCCCTGGAGGCTTTTTGGTGATGGGCGATGCCGTTTGCAGCTTTAACCCGATTTATGCACAGGGGATTAGCGTATCGGTTATGCAAGCGGCCGTTTTGCAACAATGTCTCGCCGAGGGGGACGAAAGGTCGGCCGGGCGCTTCTTCCAGGCGTCAGCGAAGGTGATTGATACGCCGTGGATGATGGCAATTGGCGGCGACTTGCAGATTCCGGCGGTGGAAGGGGCACGTACGGTGCAATCAAAATTGATGAACTGGTACATCGGCAAGATTCAACGTGCCTGCCAAAATGAAGCGGCGTTGTTTTCCACCTTCCAAAGGGTGGCGGCCTTGCTCGCGCCGCCGCAATCGATCATGCATCCGCGCGTGATCTGGCAAACGATACGCGGCAATCTACGGCCGCCGCGACTCACGCCACCATCGCCAACGGCCGCTGTCCCCACCACTTCCACCCCCTCCTCCCTTTCGCAAAAAACGGCCTAGCCTCGTACAATCCAGCCAATTACCCGAAAGCGGGCGAATCAAATTCGATTCGTCTGCTTTCGTGGCTGTCTGGGAGTTGGTTACTAGGAGTTGGTTTTATGAATAACAATATCTATCGCTTTTCCATGTTGCTGGTCACACTGGTGCTAATTGGTTGCCAAACGGCCGAGCCTGATAGCGCTACCTTAACGCCAGAACCGGCGGCAACAGCAGAACCGGCGGCAACAGCCGCTGTTGAAGCAACGGCCGAACCGACAGCAACGATAGCGGTTATGGAGTCGGCTACAGAGTCGCCGAGCGAAGAAGTGGAAGAAGCAACATCGGCCGCGCCGCGTACCGTCTTTGTCCACCTTTTTGAGTGGCGTTGGCCGGACATTGCGCGGGAGTGCGAGACGTTCTTGGGGCCGATGGGCTTTGCGGCCGTGCAGGTTTCGCCGCCGCAAGAGCATGTGATCGTCCCTGGCTTCCCCTGGTGGCAACGTTACCAGCCGGTCAGCTACATGATCGAAAGCCGTAGTGGGACACGGGAGGAGTTTGCCGATATGGTGGCGCGGTGCAAGGCAGTAGGGGTGGACATCTATGCCGATGCGGTGATCAACCATATGAGCGGCATGGAGGGGGGCGTGGGCAGCGCGGGGACGGCGTTTGAGCATTACAACTACCCGGGCACCTATGGCCCGCAGGATTTCCACGACTGCAACTTCAATCCCAACGACGATATTCAGAACTACCAGAATGTCGAAGAGGTGCAGACCTGTGAACTGGTCAATCTGGCTGACTTAAACACCAGCTCAGAGTATGTGCGTGACCGGATCGCCGCTTATCTCAATGACCTGCTCAGCCTCGGCGTGGCGGGCTTTCGCATTGACGCCTCGAAGCATATGTCGGCCGACGATTTGGCGGCGATTATCGGCCGTCTCGATGGCGACCCATATATCTATCAGGAGGTGATCGACCAGGGCGGCGAACCGATTTCGGCCGCCGACTATCTGGGCATTGGGGATGTGACGGAGTTTAAGTATAGCGTCAACATCGGCCGTGTCTTTCGCAGCGGGCGGCTGGCGGAGTTGGCCAACTTCGGCGAAGGCTGGGGCTTTTTGCCCAGCGACAAGGGGATTGTCTTCACCGACAACCACGACAACCAGCGCGGTCATGGTGGGGCTGGTGGCGTGATTATGTATCAGGACGGCCGCTTGTATGAACTGGCGAACATCTTTGTCCTCGCTTATCCCTATGGCTATCCGAAAATTATGTCCAGCTACGCCTTTGAGGATGGGGATCAGGGGCCGCCCGCGGATGATGAGGGGAACACGGAAGCCATCTACAGCGCAGACGCCGACCAGCCCAACTGCTTCCAGGAGTGGGTCTGCGAACATCGCTGGCGGCCGATAGCTAATATGGTCGGCTTCCACAACCACACTGCCCACAACTTCTTCGTCAGCGATTGGTGGACAAACAACAACAACCAGATCGCCTTCGGCCGAGGGGATGCGGGCTTTGTGGTGATCAATCGTGAAGAAACGGAGCTAAGCCACACATTTCAGACGAGCATGGCTCCGGGGGTGTATTGCAATGTGATTGAGGGGGAGTTGACGGCCGATGGCACGGCCTGCAGCGGCCCGACGCTGACGGTGGATGAAGAGGGGCAGTTGGCCGTAACGGTAGCGGGGATGAGTGCGGCCGCGATTCATGTAGGGGCGAGGGTGAAGGATGAGGGATGAAGGATGAATGGATTGGTTACGCAGTTGACGCGGATAGGGCGCTGATTTGCGCTGATTTTTTCGGGATGGCCGGGAATGTCCCGAAATGTCTCGGACTGAAAGTATTCCAGTCGTATCATTGCTGGAGCTAACTCCGCTTGTTGCTGCTTAATCACATCAATATATAAGCCGGGAGCACCGATATTAACGCAGAAGTTCGTGCTGCTCATAAACAAGGCAATTGATCGCACATGAGGTTTGCTATTTGTATAGACAACTCAGAATATCCAGCTTCTTTGGAGCTACATAAGACCTATCGTGTGCTTCCCGATGAGGAGGCAGAAATGGATGGGGACTTGCGTGTGATTGATGAAAGTGGCGAGGATTATCTTTTTTCGGCCGCTTACTTCGTCGTGATTGACGTTCCCCATGAGACTGCGCAAGTGCTGGATAAGTCGTTTGCTTAGTTAGGCGTCGTTCTCGTTTCCCTTGATGGTAGCGCAATATAGAACGTACTCCCCTGCCCTGGCTGGCTGTGGCACCAGGCGCGGCCGCCGTGCTGTTCGGCGATGCTTTTGACGAGGGCAAGCCCGAGGCCGGAGCCTTTGATGCGTTTGATGCCGGGTCGTTCGGCGCGGTAGAATTTCTCGAAGAGGCGCAGTTGCTCTTCAGGGAGGATACCTGGCCCTCGGTCCTGGACGCTGATCACCACTTCACCGTTTTGTGGCTCGGCGCGGAGGAGGAGACGGCCGCTATTTGGCGCGTACTTCACCCCGTTGGAGAGCAGGTTCCCCACTGCCCGTTTGACCATGTTGTGGTCGGCGCGGACGAGGGGTAAATCGGCCGTTGTCTCCACCGCCAGTTCCATTCCCGCTTGTTGGGCGAACGGCCGTTGTTCGTCGGCCGCTTCGCGCAATACGCTCTCTATGCGAATATCGTGATAATCGAAGCCCACTCCGGCCTCGATTTGCGCCAGGGCGATGACATCATCTACCATCTTTGTCATCTGGTCAATGCTGGTTTGAATCTTTTGCACACGGCCGCGTGGCCCTTCCGGTAGCTCATCCAACTCAAGCAGAGAGGTGACGTTGTTTTGCATCACGGTCAACGGACTGCGTAGATCGTGGGAAACGCCGGTCAGGAAGTCGGACTTCAGCCGATCCACTTCCTTAAAGTGAGTTACGTCGTGCAGCACGGCCATGCGGCCGAGAATCAGTCCATTGCGGTCAATAATGGTTGAGGCATCGGCGAGGAAGGTCCGGTCGCCTAGTTCTAGCTCCAGGCGTGATGGCTGCTCCTCGGCGACGGCTAACATCTCGGTCAACTGTGGCGGCAAAGGTACAGAGGTGATGGGATGGCCGACGGCAGCGGCGGCCGAGAGGCCAAACGCCTTTTCCATCGCTGTATTCAGATATAGCACGCGGTCTGATTGATCGGTGACGACGACGGCGTTAGAGGTGCTGGCGAGGATGGTGGCGAGCCGACGACGGCCGCCTTCGGCCGCTGCATAAAGCTGGGCATTCTCCACCAAGATGGTTGCCTGTCCGGCCAGGGTGTGCAGCAAATTGCGCTCGCTCTGGTCGAAGTAGTGGGGCTGGCGATAGCCGAGATAGAGAACGCCCTGGAGCTTATCTTGGGCGCGTAATGGGATGGCAAAGAGGGCGGCGACAGGGGGCTTCTCGATCCCCAACGTCGCCTGAATTTCCTCCGGCTTACTGAGTGCTAATTCGTCTAGCTGGCGCACCTGGTTCATCAGAAGGCGATCGAGCGCGGCCAGGTTTTCGGCCGCCGGGCCTTCGGCAAAGATCAAGGGGTAGGAGGCGTTGGGATTGCGTACGACCGCCCGGCTACCGGCCGCGCCCGTGCCGCGCAGGATTCCTTGTAAGATAGCTGGCATCCCTTGTTGGATGTCTACGGTGGAGGCAATGGCGTGGCTGACGTTGAGCAGCAGGGTTAGTTCGTCCAGGCGTTGCTTCAATGCCCGTTGCATTTGGGCAAAGGCGACGTTCAGTTGCCCGATCTCATCGGCCCGCTCGCCACGGACGGCCGTTTCAACCGGCGGGACCGCGGGGGCAGAAGTGGCGGCAGCGGCAGTTATCGCCTTCGACTTGTCAATGAGTTTACCAATTGGTTCGGATAGATTGCGGCCGAGGCGACTGAAGCGCATCGAAAAGATGGCCGTGACGACCAAGAGCAGTCCGGCAACGGGCAGGACAATGCCCAATACCTGCCCCAAGACCACTGTGTAAGGCACTGATGTGACAACAATCCAATTTGGCTCGGCATTCAAGCGGTAATAGTTATAGGTGCGCTCGGCGGTCAGTGGGTTAAATTCCTGATAGGCGATCCCGTCCGTTGCGTTTTTGCTGGGGGTCAGATAGTAGGGATTCGAGGGCGCTCGCCATGTGGCCGGTATGCCCTCACCGACCCTTAGAAGCATCTGGTTGCTGTTGTTTTCCTGCACAGCGCCGCTTGCCACGCCTTCACCGGGTCCGGCGTTTGCAAGCCGGGCCAGAATGTCATCAGTTTCGGAAGTGGCGATGCGGCCGACCAGCATATTTCGCCCGCCGCTGCGCTGGACAGGCACAACGATGCTTAGCGGCGTGGCATCGGAACCGGTGGGGGCAAATCTGGGCAAGCCGATGCGTCGCGCTTCGTCAACGGCCGTCTGCTCCCGCTCGGTCAGGCCGGAGGTCGTCTCCCCATTGGCGACGATTTCGCCGTTCGGCCGCACGAGCAAGATGTCGTTGAATTGGGAGGACAGACCAGCGACCCGCCCTAATTCACGTTTCTCCGCCGGCTCATCTGTCGGCATTCCCGCCCCGCCATATTGGGCCAGGGTCATTTGCAGATCACGAGATAGTTGTGGCAGCGCAACGATGACACTGTCGGTGCTGTAGCGCATTTGCTCAATGAGCCGGTTTCTGGCCGCGCGGGCGGAAAGGGCGGCGACCATGGCGATGCTGAGCAAGAGGAGGATGGAAGCGAAGGAGATGAAATTGAAACGCAGGTGTTGGTCTAGGCTACGCTGCGCGGCCGAGGGGATACGGGTGAGTTTCGGCCGCCATTGGGGCATCACCTGCAAGATCAGGTGGAGCAGCAGACCATTGACCAACCCTTCGATCAACAGCGAAGGCAAATGGCCCCAGAAGTGGACTAAAGCGACGTCAATCGCCGCCAGGAACCCGGTTTGGGCGCTGACAGCGGCGGCCATACCAGCCCCTACGGCCATTGTAGCTTGCGCCAGAGCAGCGATCAGGGGGTAGCGCAGGGCTGAGTGTAGACGGCCGACAGAAGGTTGGCGCATGAGAAAGCTGGCCAGGCAAGCGGCAAAGCCGACGTGGAAAATATCGTAAAGATGGTGGCTTTCCCCCAGCGCATGGCCTAATCCGCCAAAGAGACCAACCAACAGGGCGGCCGCTGGATTGAACATCGCCCCGGCCAAAAGATAGGGCAAGGGGGCTAAGAGCGTCAGATGTTGGCGTGCCGCCAGCGCAGGGAAGTTGGTGGCTAACCAGGAGGGGTGCAAGGGGAACAATTGGCTTAGCAACAACGCGGCCAACGAGAGGGCGGCCAACTGCACCCATTTTGCCCCATTTAAGCGTTTTAGGCCGGAGCGAAAGTAGTAAAGGAGGGCAAGCAATACAAGTAGATAGACAGCCAGCAGTCCATAGCCCCACACACCGGATGGCATAGCAAGGCCCAGCTCGGCCGCTACTCCCCACAGATCATTTGTCATAGAAATCCACCCCACGGTCTTCCAATACGTTCATTCCGTGTATTATACACTACATAACGAACCCATTATAACAGGCATTTTGTCATTTGAAACAGGCAATTTGTCAATTGCCCTCATCTGGATTACCATCCCCATCTTATGGATTCACGTCGTCGCACCTATGCGGTTTTGGTGGGGCTGATCTTGCTCACCCTGCCTTGTTATTGTTTGGGTATCTTCTTGCTCTCGACCGCGCCCACCCGGCGGGCGGCTACGCCTACGCCGACAATAACCCACACTGCTACGGCTACGGAGGAAGGGATAGCCAGCGACACACCATCACCAACACCGATGCTGTCGGCTACGCCGTTGGTGACGCCGACCGCGTTGGAGACCTCCTCCCCCTCGCCGACGGCAACGCCGACAGAAACGCTGGCCCCATCTCTTACACCAACGGAAACGGCGACCCTTTTACCAACGCCAACGGATACGCCATCACCGACGCCAACAGAGACGGAGTCGCCGACCGCCACCGAGACGCTCACGCCTACAGAAACGGAAACGCCGACTTTAGAGGCGACGGAGACGGAAACACCTACCCTGACAGCGACTTCCTCGGACTCTGATCCGGCTACACCGACTGAAACGCCTACCGAGGAGCCAACAAATGAGCCTTAACCTAGCCCAAGAGAGAGTGTATGGATACCTTTGAACAACTCAAGACGCTAACGGAAACACCGGGGCCTTCTGGCTATGAGGAAGGGATCGCCGCCGTCATTGCCGAGCAGTGGCGGCCGTTGGTGGATGAAATCACTAGAGACCGCGTAGGTAGCCTGCTGGCGGTGAAACGTGGCAGCGGCGAAGCACGGGACGGCAAACGGCCGCAACTGTTGTTGGCCGCCCATATGGACGAAATTGGGCTGATGGTCAGCCAGATCGAAGAGCGTCATGGATCGGGATTTGTGCGGGTCTCGCGCGTGGGTGGCGTGGATATTCGCCATCTGTATGGGCAAACAGCGGTGATTCATGGGAAACGGCCGTTGCTCAGCGTGATCGGTTCCTTACCCGCCTATTTGATCCCCGAGGAGCGGCGCAGCAACGCCTTTGGTTATGAGGACATTGTGCTTGACCCAGGATTGCCGATTGAAAGCGTGCGGGAGCTGGTGTCGGTGGGGGATTTTGTCTCTTTTCGCCAGCCGCTACGGAAGCTGTTGAGTAACCAGAGTACGGGGAAGGCGTTGGATAATCGCACGTCGGTGGCGGCGGTGACGATATGCCTTGAGCACTTACGCGGCCGAACCCATCAATGGGATGTCATTGCCGCAGCGACGGCCCAAGAAGAGACGCGGCTACTGGGGGCTTATACCAGCGCCCATGCCTTGCGACCGGATGTGGCTATTGCGATTGACGTTTCACATGGCAAGGGGGCGCATACCAATGATCCGCTGACCTTTGAACTGGGCAGCGGCCCGTCGTTGGGCGTGGGGCCGAATGTTCATCCGGGGGTGTATAAGGCGTTGCGCGATGCGGCGTCAGCCATTGAGATGAGCTATACGGTCGAGCCGCATAGCGCGGGCAGCGGCACCGACGCTTATGGGCTGCAAGTGGCAGGGGAAGGAGTCCCCACCGGGCTGATCTCCATTCCGTTGAAATATATGCACACGATGGTGGAGACGGCCGATCTGGCCGACATCGAGCGAAGCGGCCGTTTGCTGGCTGAATTTATCGTTCGCCTGGATGATCAATTTTTAGAAAAATTGCCAGAGGTATTCCTGGAGTAATATATAGTTAAATTTTCCGACACGAATAACACGAATTTTGCTTTCTATTTTCGTGAAATTCGGGTTATTCCTGTCAAAAGTTCTCTAGTTGTGAAACAAAATGAATGAACTGCTCAAACAATTGACGGAAGCGAGTGGCGTCTCTGGGGCGGAAAACGAGGTCCGGCGGCTGATCCGCGATCTGATCCAAGATCATGTGGATGAGTGGCGGGTAGACACAATGGGCAACTTGATCGCGCTCAAGAAGGGAAGCGGGGAATCGGGGTTGCGCGTACTGGTGGATGCCCATATGGACGAGGTTGGCCTGCTGGTGACGGATATCGATAGCAAAGGGTTGTTGCAATTCACCACGGTTGGCGGTTTTGATGATCGCGCCCTGCTGGGCAAGGTTGTCGCCATTGGCAAGAATAAGGTCCCTGGCGTGATTGGAGCAAGGGCAGTCCATCTGCTCAAAAGTGGTGAATATAACAAAGTGGTCAAGATTGATGCGATGCGGATTGATATTGGGGCGAAGAACAAAGATGGGGCAAGTGGCAAGGTCAAAGTTGGTGACTATGCGACATTTGTCACCGAGTATGAGGAGATTGAAGGCGGCCGCACCGCCATTGGCAAAGCATTCGACAATCGCGCCGGATGTACGGCATTGGTTGAGTTGTTGCGTGGCGAACGCTACCCCTTTGATTTGATCGCCTCTTTCAGTGTGCAGGAGGAGATTGGCTTGCGCGGGGCACAAACGGCCGCCTTTGGAGCGCGGCCCGATGTGGCGCTGGTATTGGAATGTACGCCCGCTTACGACATGCCGAATAAAAATGATGTCAGTGCCAACGTGATACTGGGCAAAGGGCCTTCGATCTATGTGATGGACAGTCGCACCATCCAGGACCCACGATTGGTGAGACATATCCGGCAGACGGCCGAAAGCAACGAGATCCCCTACCAAATCCGCCAACCGGGGGGCGGCGGAACGAACACAGGCGCGATCCAGCGCAAGCTAGGGGGGATGGCGGCGGCAACCATCGCCACCCCCGGCCGCTATTGCCACTCCCCAGTTTCGATGATTAACCTGGACGATTACGCCAACGTCGTGCGCCTGGCCGACGCTGCGCTTCGCAGCCTAGTGGAGAGCGGTGAGTGGGGAGTAGAGAGTAATTAGTTTGCTATTTACTCAGCACTCGTTACTCACCACTAGCCACTCACCACTATTTGAAGGAGAAGCATGAACGAACTGATCGCTAAACTAACGGAAGCCTATGGGCCGTCGGGATTTGAAGATGGGTTGCGCGACATCATTCGCGCGGAGGTTGAATCGCTGGCGGATGAGGTCCGCGTGGATGCGCTGGGCAACTTGATCGCCCGGCGTCGCCCGGCGGCCGATAATGGTGACGCGCTGAAGGTGATGATCGCCGCCCATATTGACGAAATCGGGGTGATGGTGACGCACATCACCGAAGAAGGCTTCTTGCGCTTCACTAATATTGGCGGCGTATTTCCGCATACGTTGTTGGGCGGCCGCGTGCAATTCGCCAACGGCACGATTGGCGTCATCAGTAGTGACCGCATTGAAGACCGCGGCCGTATCCACCCGCTGAACAAGCATTATATTGACGTGGGCGCGACCAGCCGGGAGGATTGCCCGGTGGAGGTGGGGGATGCGGCGGGGTTTGTGCGGCCGTTCTTTGCCCAGGGTGACCGGCTAGTCGCAAAGAGCATGGATGACCGTATTGGCTGTGTGGTAGCGATTGAAGCGATGCGCCAGTTACGAGAGGTGGATGTTGAGCATGACCTCTACTTTGTCTTTAGCGTCCAGGAGGAAGTGGGGACGCGCGGGGCAGAAGCGGCGGCTAATGGTCTGGAACCGGATATTGGCATCGCGCTGGACGTAACCAGAACGGGAGATGTACCGGAGACGATGGCGATGAGCGTTTCCCTGGGGGAAGGGCCGGCAATTAAGGTGAAGGATAGTGGGATGATCGCCCATGCCGGTCTGGTGCGGCTGATGAAGCAGCGGGCGGAGGAGGCGGAGATTCCTTACCAGCTTGAGGTGTTGGAGGGTGGCTCGACGGATGCGCGTTCGATCCAAATTGCTGGGCCGGGGGCGGCCGCGGGCTGTATCTCTATCCCCTGTCGCTATGTCCACACCCCCAGCGAGATGGTTGATCGCCGGGATGTGGAAAATGCCGCACGGTTGTTGGCGGCGATTTTGGGGAATCCAATAACTTTGTAGAGATTGGAGAATTGGAGATTAGAGATTGGAGATTCAAAGTTACAATCTCCAATCTCCAGTCTCTAATCTCTTAATCTCCTACTCTCCTCTCTCAACGGCGGATCGATAATCGTCACCTTCCCGTCGCGCTCGAAGTGTTCGCGGCCGAGGAGCCGCACGCCAAACCAGGCCAGGGTCATGGTTGGTATAACCTGGGTAAAAGGGACAAGGGCTTCCAGGGCAGAGATGTTGCGCAAGGCTTTCAGTCCCATACGATCTAATATGACCCAGGAGATGGGGGCGGCGAGAAAGTCAAAGGCGAGATCGAGCATATCCACGAAGAGTACGACTACCAGCGGCGTCAGCAGCAGCGTTTCGGCAAATCCAGCGTCGGGGGGGATGTTCATACGCCGCACCTGGCGGAAGGCGAAGATGAAGAGGATGGCCGCCAGCACGAGTCCAATCCCCATTGCGATTAGATAGTATAAGGCAAGCTGCCTCAGTAGTTCTTCCGTGTTCATATGAACGTTTCTCCTGCGTAGCGACAATCCTCTGGATTGTCTTAAACCGATTGCCAGGACAATCCAGAGGATTGTCGCTACGGCCGTTTGTTAATTCACGCGCAAAAAGAAGATCGCAATAATGATGATCGCGCCGACGAGTTGGACCAGGGTGGCTATGCCCCAACCGGCGAGGACGCCAAAGCCGGAACGTAAGGCGGGGTCCCAATCGCCGAGGCGAATGTATTCGGCCAATAAAACACCGGCGGCATAGCCGGCAATGGTGCCCAGAATGGGGAACATAAATGTGCCAATGATGCCGCCGACTACACCGGCTATGAGGGCTTGCCAGGAAGCACCGGTGCGGCGTGCGCCTAAGAGGGGCAACCAGAAATCAGATGTGCCGGTAAAGATAGCTAGGATGGTGATTACGGCAAACCACAGCGGGGTGACGGCCGTAAATCCGTCGCTGAGAGCGTAAAAGAGAACGCCCAACCAGACCAGCAAGATGCCAGGCAAAATGGGGATGATGATGCCCGCCAGGCCGAGGAGGAACATCACAACAACCAGACCAAGGGTTAGCGCGTCAATAAATGATTCCATCAATGCACTCTACGATGATGGGGGGTAGGATGTTGCAACTCCTGATATAGTGCGGGTTGTTTACCCGCGAGAGCGACACGCACGGGTAAACGGCCCGCGCTACGGGCTAAAGGCTGCGGAATGCTTGTAGGAAGCGAGAGAAGACACCGGATAAATAACGACGGTAGCCAACCATTGGCCAGAGTATGGTGCTGGATAGTTCGGCATCGCTCATGCGGTTGGCGCGTTGCCACATAAAGGGGTTGGGCATGTCGGAAAACCAGGTGGCAAACAGCGGGAACCATTGGGTCAGCATATAGAGGCAACGAGCGGCCGGTATTGCCTGGCGCACCAATCGCGCTGAGAAGCGACTGTCGAGGCGCATAGACATCGCCAACATGTAGCTATCAATGATACTCTCCTCATCGGCCGGTCCCTCCCCGCGCACATAGATACCGCGCTCCCCCCAGCGATTGTTATTCGGGAATTGTATGCGTGCGCCATAGTGCCAGTCGTGGCGGCTCGGCCGCAGCTCCCGCGCATAGAGCAAGGGGAATTGCTCGACAAAATAGACCAAATCAAGGACGCCGGGGCCGAGGATGGCCTCGCGCCAATCAATAAGCCGCCGGTCGCCAAAGAGGGAGAGACGCCAATGGTAGGAATGGGGAGCGCCATGTAGCAGGGTGGTCGGCAGTTCCAGCAACGGCCGCAACATCGGCACGGGATCATCAAGCAGATCGGCAACGGCCGCGAGATGGCTCTCGCCCATTACCCCCGGCCAGCCCTCCAGACCGCGCATCACCACCAGGCCATTGGCTGCTTGCAGAAAACGGGGGGCGAGACGGCCGGCATGTTCCAGAGCATGGTCGGAAATGATCGCCCCTGGCCCTTGATCAAAGTAAACGGCCTCTTCGCGGCGTAAGGATTCCCAGGTGTAGCGGTCGTCGGGGTTGCCCACAAAATGGTCAATGGTCTCAAGCGCAGTCTGGTGATCCTCGTCCTCTTCGGTATGGGTATCCTGTTCACTCATCCAGAAAGCGGCATGGAGATCGGCCAGATCACCAACCACATCCTCGACATCCTGTTGCGTCCAGCGGTCGGGCGTATAATCATTGGCTACGTCAGACATGACCAACCAGGCTTCATGGTCTGCTTTTTGGGGAGGTGAGTTTTCGGGGGCAGTTTGCTCGCTATCGTATTGCTCAAACTCTTCTAGCTCGAAGTTGGCTTCGTCCCCCTCCCCTATCGCGCCGTTGCCATCGTTAATGTACCAATGGTCAGGCAGCAAGCCTTTGAGCCGGGTGGTTAATAGGCGATAGATATGGCTTTCGGTGGTGTTGGTATTTTTGGCGATCAGGCTGATCGGCTCGTGGTAGTTGGCCAGGCTAAGCAGGTAGCGTTTGACGCGGCGCGAGTAGCCGGTGGGGGCGATGTCACAGACGACAGGTTCGGCCGTGACGGCCGTCACCACCAGATCAACCAGCTCCGGGTGGCGGACGAGCAGTGATGTCCAGGCCAGGGGATCACGCCTTTGTAATTGGACTGCGTTTACCTGAGAACGATCCATAGCGTTCAAATTGTAAGAGGGATCGGCCGCCTATGCAAATTGCGGTGGTGCATAGGCACGGTTTGGCAAACGGTGCTATTACGGTCGGCAAACCGCGTTACAGGTTCATTCATAGGCCGGTATTTGATGTTCTCGTTCATCACTCCCCTGGACTACGTAGTAAGGCAACCAGGCGATGCCAAATAGTTCGGCGACGATGTTCTTCTTCATTGGTGAGAGGGAAAGTTCGCTGACGTCGGCCGCCAGATCGGCCCACTTCTCCTCGACCGCGGCCAATGCCTGCTGCATCTCCTGTTCCAGCTCGATAATATCGGCTTCTAGCTCCTCAACGTCTTCTTTGGCCTCTTCGACATCCATTTTGGCTTGTGCGGTCATGCGGCGTTTGGTTAGTGAGGAGGAGACACTGCGGCGACGTTTGGTGAACAAGCCAAAGATGGTCTCGGCATGTTTAGCCAGCTCCTCTTGTTTGCGCGATGAGTATTCGCTCTCTTCGGCCGCCAGTTTGCTTTGGGCACGGTCTAGTTTTTTTTCTAAAGCGTCGAGCTTCTTCTCGTAGGTCGCTTCCACCTTGTCAATGTCGGCCTCTTTGGCTTCGGCCGCTGCCTGGCGACAAAGTTCGGCGAAGGCTTCGGCCGACATGTCCGGCGCACCATAGACTCGCAAGGATTGGTTTGCGCGAATGGCGAGCGTTGTGTTTTGATAGACCCAGTCGAGAAAGTCTGTGCGTAGTTTTTTCAAATCCTGGCTCTTGATGAGAGCCTCTGGAAGCGGCTCAAATTGGGCAGCGGAAGCGGGGTTGCGGTCGAGCGATTGAACGTCAATAGGACTCGTCTCAAATTCGCCCCAGGGCATCAAACCCCGTTGCTCCGGGATTGTGACCAGGCTCGCTCGTTGCAATTGGTGATCAAGGTTGTATTTTCGTTCGGCGAAACGGATTGCGGCTTGAGCCAGCAGCGCGGGGCGATAACGAACGCTGTTTGCTGTGCCAACGTCTAGCAACGACACGCCAGCGGCGGCGGCCGCTTCGGACAGTGTGCGAGCGGCGGGAAGGAAGTACTCTTCGACACCGGCAGGGATGGCGGGGCGCACGCCCGCTGTTCCCCTGACAGAGGCCACCGGTTGAGGGGCAGGCGCAGGGGCAGCGGGTGCGGGGGTTGCTTGAGTAGTCGGAGCGGAGGCGGGGGTGGGGTCGGGTATGGGCGCGGCCGTTGCTCCGGCGAGGGCGTTGAGCGCGGGTAGTTGGGTGCGGGTCAGTGGCCCGGCAAGGTAGTTCATTGCCCATCGTGTCTCAAAGAGCAGGGGGGCTTTCTCGTGAATGTTGCGCATCAAAAAGACTCGTTTGCCTAGGGCGGAGATATAGCGATCATATTCGCGCACGTCCACCCCACCGGGGACTGCGCTGGAAAGCCCATCCAGCAGTCGCGCCTTGTCCTGTTCAGTAGACAGCTTGCCGATGAACCAGGTCCCGGCGTTGGAGAGTGCTTTGTAGTCCACATCAACGGGGTTTTGGGTGCAGAGAACGAGGCCAACGCCAAAGGCACGTGCTTGTTTCAACATGCGTAGCATCGGCTCTTTAGAGGGGGGATTGCCGATGGGTGGCATATAGCCAAAGATTTCATCGAAGTAAACCAGGGCGCGGAGGGAGGTGGTCCCGCTTTGGCGGCGCATCCAGCCTTCGACGGCGGCAAAGAGCAGCGTCACAAAGAAAGAGCGTTCCGCTTCGTTCAGATGGGCGATGTAAAAGACGGAGTGGCGGCAACGGCCGTCCTCGTGGTAGAGCAAACGGCCGATGTCTAATGGTTCACCGGTAACCCACGCTTGAAAGGATGGGGCGGCGAGGATGCTGTTCAGGGTCATCGCCAAACCGAAGCGATCCTTCTCCGGGTAAAAGGTATTGACGTCGAAGACGCCTAGTTCGGCAAAGGGAGGTGCCTGGGTCTGGCGGATCAGGTCACTTAGCGTTAGATGCTGTCCTTGCTTCCAGGCGTGTTCGATGATGTTGGCTAAGAGGATATGCTCGCGGGAGCGTACCGGATCAATGTCTTTCAATCCAACCAGGCCGAGCAGGGCAGTGACGGTGCTGCTGATTTTCTCGCGCAATGCCTCCTCGTTTCCCTGCCACGGAATACCGGGATAATCGAAGGAGGAGAGGATGCTGATCGGCAAACCGGCGTCCGAACCGGGGGTGTAGATAGCAAAGTGGGCGCTGTCTTTGAGTGATTGCAGCCGTTCGGGGCCGATGTTCCAACCGGCGAGACCGTTGCGCCAGAGTTCGGCCGTCTCCGTCGCCGCTTGTTCGATGGTTTTCCCTTCCCGGCGTGCCTCATCGGGATTGACCCAGGGTTGAAAGTCGGCCGGGCTAAGATTGGGAAAGTGGAGCAGGGCGTTGGTGATGTCCCCCTTGGGATCAATCATCAGCGCGGGGATGTTGTTCAGCGCCGCTTCTTCGAGGAGATCGATGCACAACCCGGTCTTACCGGAGCCAGTCATGCCGACGACAACGGCATGGGTTGTCAGATCGGCCGGATCATAGAGTAATGGGTCGCTGCTGGTCTTGCCAGCGGCCGGATCGTGGATGCGGCCGAGATAAAATTTGCCGTCTGTGTCTATCATGGGTGCTCTTCCTCCAAGGAATCCACGAATTTACATGAATCCACACGGGTTTTGCTCAGTGATCAGCGAACAATGGGGCAATGCATGACCATGTTGTCCCCCTTGCCGTAGGGTATTGTAGCAAGTTAGTGATTCGCTACAACGATTTATTATAAATAGGGGTTACACAGCCGGTAATTTTTTCGACACGAATGACACGAATTTCACGAAAAAAGCAGATAAAAATTCGCATTATCTGGTTGACATAAACCTTTCGAACGGCTAATATCGGGCGGTTTTTTCTGTTTTCTTTGATTGACGCTCCTGTTTTTACCGTCTAAAATTGGTTTTGATGGTAATGATTTGGTATTGGCATGAAGTGGAGGATTGGAGGCGATAGCTTTGCTGATGACGGAAAGTGGCCTATCTGCGGCCGAAAAACGGGCTGATTTTTTTGCCGGCGTTCGCTCGCAACTGCCGATCATTGTTGGCACGATGCCGTTTGGGTTGATCTTTGGGGTGTTGGCGATTGCGGCCGATATTCCACCGCTGTTGGCTTTCGGCATGTCGTCGGTGATCTTCGCCGGTTCGGCGCAGTTTATCGCTGTGCAGCTGATTGCCAGCGGCACGCCACCGCTGATCTTGCTCACGACTGCGTTTATCGTCAACATCCGCCACCTGCTCTATAGCGCATCTTTGGCTCCCCATGTCCAGCATCTCTCGGCGGCGTGGAAGTGGGTGTTGGCCTATCTGATGACGGATGAGGCGTATGCGACGACGATCATTCGTTACTATGACGACACGAAACCGGCGGCCACGCGCCACTGGTTTTTTCTGGGCGCGGGGTTGATGCTATGGTCTACGTGGCAACTGAGCACGGCGGTGGGTATCTTACTTGGCGCGGCCGTCCCTGCCAGTTGGTCGCTCGACTTCACCCTGGCGGTGACTTTCATCGCCATCGTCATCCCTTCGCTGAAGAACCGTGCTGAGGTCGCCGCTGCTGGCAGCGCCGGACTGGTCGCCGTCCTCACTTTCGCCTGGCCTTATAAACTCGGCCTGATGGCGGCCGCTCTGACCGGTATCACTGTTGGGGTCTGGGTTGAGAATAGGAGGAAAGGGGTTGGTGGCATGTAGCAGGTGGCATGTGATTGTCGCTTACTATTCGTCATTTACTATACGAAAATGAGTATCACGACTCTAGCCCTCACGATCCTCGGTATGGGGATCATCACATACGGTATCCGCCTTTCGATGTTTTTGCTGCTCGGCCGTTTTGCGTTGCCGGATGTGGTGCAGCGGGCGTTGCGCTATGTTCCAGCGGCCGTTCTCTCGGCGATCATCCTGCCTGAACTGCTTATGCCGGGGGGCAATTTTGACCTCTCCCTGGGCAATGAGCGACTGCTCGCCGGTGTGGTCGCCGCCCTCATCGCCTGGCGCAGCGGCAACATGCTGCTCACAATCATCGTTGGTATGGCCTGCCTCTGGCTGCTGCAATCCCTCGGCGTTTGATCAGTCGCTTCCCCGGTTGTGTTTTTCTGGGTACTGCCTACTGCCTACCGCCTACTTATGCCATCTACTGCTCAGAGACGGGCAAGCCTTCTAAGGCCATGATCTTCAGGGCGTTGGTTGTGGGGCTGGGACCGGGGCGCAGGGTGTAGTCGAAGATCATACGGCCGCCAGCCACTTCCTCGCGAAAATGAAAGTTCGCCACCGAGCTGATTTCCTCGGCCAGCCGTGCCAGTTCGAGATCGTGGGTGGCAATTAGAGCTACCCCATGCTTTCCGGCCAGAGAGCGGATATAGGCGCGGCTGCCGAGCAGCCGTTCGCGGTTGTTGGTTCCGCGAAAGATTTCGTCTATGAAATAGAGTAGCGGCCGTTCATCGGCTCCTGCCAACTCCTCTAACAGCCCTTTCAGACATTTCACCTCAGCGTAGAAGTAGGAAATTCCATCCGTTACTGAATCGGTAATGCGCACACAACTATAGAGGCGGAAGAGCGTCGTCCTCAGGGCGGCCGCGCTGACCGGCCCTCCGGCATAGGCGAGGCAGAGGTTGATGCCCACCGTCCGCAGGAAGGTACTCTTGCCAGCCATATTTGAGCCGGTGAAGAGAAAGATTTGTCCTGGCCCCTGGATGGTGAAGTCGTTGCCTACTTTGTTGCTATCGCGCAGCAAGGGGTGGCTGAGCGTTTGGGCGTGCAAGCAAGGGGTGGTGGCGGCCGTCCATTGGGGAAAGGTGTAGTGGGGGTTTAAGTAGGCGAGGTTGGCGAGGGAGCATAGGCTCTCTAATTCAAACCAGCTTTCCAACCATGCTGGTAAATGTGTCGCCAGTTGTTGCTTTTCCTGTTGCAAGCGATGGGCAAAGTAAACGTCCCAGGGGACGATGGCGTTTAACAACAACCAGAGAATGGGATTGCCGCGCACACCGGCGGCAGCGACGACGCGGCCGATAGCGCGTAGTGCCTGGCTCGGCCGTTGTTCCTGTTCCCGAAAGGCGCGACAAAGTATTGCTAGATGGGGTTGGCGGGTGTAGTCCCAATGCTCCAGATGGCGAAAGACGGTGAGCAATTGTTCCAATGCCGCCTGCATCGTGGCCGCCTCGCGGAAGGTATCGCCCAGCTTGCGCGTCGCCAGGAGGAAGAGCAACAGATATGTCCCAAATATCGCCCAGCGAGCGGTAGCTAACCAGGGCGACAACAACAGCCATTGAGCGGCCAACCAGAGGAGGATGTTTAGCAATGCCAGTCCAGCAAGCGGCAGCAACCACTTAATCCAGGCAGTCTCGTCTGTGTGTTCGGCCAGCCATTGGGTTAGTCGGGCGGCCGTCCAGCCGTGTTCTTTCTGTGCCGCCAAGCGGCCATCAACGAGCAGACGGCCGCGCAACAACGGCAGCGGAGCCAACTCGCGCACAATGGCCTGCCGCTGCTCGATCTCGGCCGTTTGCTGGGGGTGGATGGTGAGGTGGTGTCGCAGCCGTTGGCTTCCTTCAGTGGTGACGGCGGTGTTTAATAAGCGGTGGAGGGAACGCTCGCCGATTAGATCAAAGTCCAGTTCTAGTGGCAGACGTTTGCCCTGGAAGTCGGCCGCTGGTGGCATTTGCTCCCAGTCCAGCCACATCCGCGCCAATTGTTCGCTTGTCCATTCCCACCAGGCGCGGTGGCGCAACAAACTGCGCTCGACGCGACGGTGGATGTAGACGGCAACGATGAAGCCGATGATGGTGAAGAGGAGGAGCGGATAGAACCAGTGGATGCCACCACTGACCAGACCGACGCCGCTGGCGGCCGAGCCGCCAACAAAGACGACCAACCGCCACAATGACCAGCGGTCTGTTGTTCGTTGTAAGGCAGCCGATCGCTGCTGCAATCGCTGCGCCTTCCGTTCCATTACCGTTGCTCTTTTTTCTTTCGCCACCATAGGAGCATAGTTGTAGCACGATTTTGGGAATTTTGCGTTTTTGGTTTTGCATCGAATTTTGGTTTTGCATCGAATTTACGCGAATTAGCGCGAATACTTAGGCGGATTCATTACGAATGACACGAACTTCACGAAAATAAAGGACAAGATTCGTGTCATTCGTGTCAAAGTGCGTGGGTATACCGTTTCAAAAGTTTAACAACTGTCATTCTGAACGAAGTGAAGAATCCCTTGTAGCCTTCTATACCAGAAATGTACCAGGGATTCCTCGCTCCGCTCGGAATGACAGTTGGGTTACTTTTGAAACAATATGGTCACTCCTAAAGTCTTAGAGAAATTAATGCTCTCTTAGCTATTCTGGAACGGTCGTTTCAGAATGTGTTATAATGGGGGGATGGCGCGGACAAAAGCGTTTACTGAGGAAGCGATCATCGCACAGGCGGTGGTTTTCTTCCAACAACATGGGTATGAGAATAGCTCGATTCGCGATCTCGTTGAGTATGTGGGGCTGAGCAGCAGCAGCTTGTATAGCACCTTTGGCGATAAAGATGCGATCTTTATGCTGGCGCTGGAACAGTGCAGCCGGGATGAGAAGGAGATGATCGGCCGACGGCTGACCGCCTCTGCTCATCCAAAGCGCACGATCAGGGAGCTGTTCAATGATCTGGCGGAGCAGTTGAGCAATGGCGAGTTACCGGCCGGATCGCTGACGTTTAAGGCGGCCGTTGAGCTGAGCCATCACAAACCAAAGGTGGCCGCCTTTCTAACTCGTTATGCGGATGAGGTGATCCAGTTGCTGGCTGATTTCCTTGAGGAAGCTACGAAAAAGGGGCAACTGTCGCTCCGTTTTCCCATCGCTGATGTAGCTCGTTACTTGCTCTTTGCGCTCTTCAACCTCAATTACATCGTCATGGTTTATCCCGACCGGGAGCAGCTTGATGGGTATATCGAGATCGCGTTATCAATTTTAGAAGGATAGGGAAGCATTTTTGCATCGAATTTACGCGAATATGCGCGAATTATGATTTGGATTTGCGGAAGCTTGTAGTGAACCTGCTCAAGTATTTGCGTAAGTTGGATGCAAATATGTCAACATTAAAGGAGAAAAGGTATCAAATGAGTGTTCGACCAACGCCGCCGTTTGTTTCGGGGGCTGCGCCGATTATCGGCCATGCGCTGCAATTTAAGAATGATCCTGCCCGTCTTGACCAACGTGGGCAAGCGGAGCATGGGGATGTGTTTGCCTTGAAGCTGGCTAACCAAAATGTGGCGGTTGTCAGTGGGGCAGAGTTTAACAAGTTGTTCTATACGGAGACTGATAAGTCGCTCAATATCAGCGAGGGGTATGGCTTTCTGAGAGCGTCTTTTGGCGAGGTGTTGTTCATCGCGCCGCACGATGTCTATATGAACCAACGGCCGATCCTCCAGGCGATTTTCTCGCGTGAGAAGATGGCACAATATGTGGTGGCGATGCAGGCGGAGGTGCAAAAGTGGCTCGACAGTCTGGGGGAAGCGGGGGAGGTTGATATTTCGGCCGCTATGTTGTCCCTTACGCAAAATGTCGCTGGTCATGCCTTTATCGGCCGCGACTACCGGAACGAGTTGCCTGACGACTTTTGGGCAGATTATGATGCTATCAGTCGCTCTCTCGATCCAATCACACCACCCCATCTCCCTCTGCCGAAGTTTATCCGGCGTGATCGGGCGAAGGAACGGATTCGAACAGCTATGATCGAATTAATCGAAAAACGGCGTCGAAACCGGGAAGTGTATGATGATTTGATCACCCATCTTTTTGATAACGCGTTGAAAGATGGCAGTTATATGAGTGACGACGACATCATCACCCTCTTCATGGGCTTGTTGTTTGCCGGGCATGAGACCACGGCGGGGCAGGCAGCGTGGACGATTATCCAACTGCTCCAGCATCCCGATTATTTGCAGTTGGTGCAGGCGGAAGTGGACGAGCAGGTCCCCTGTGGGAAAGAGATAGACGGCCGTGTCCTGCGTAACCTGCCCAATCTCTATTGGGCGATTGATGAGACCTCACGCCTGCGGCCCTCGGCGCCGATGCAAATACGCATCGTTGAGAAGCCTTTGGAGGTAGGTGGGTATACGGTTCCTGCCGGGTGGATTATTAAGGTTAGCGCCGCTACCTCGCATTACCGACCGGAGCAGTTTGATGAGCCTGAGTGCTATGATCCCCTGCGCTACTCGCCGGAGCGAGGTGAAGGGAAGAATAGTTTCAGTATCATCTCCTTTGGCGGTGGTCTGCATAAATGTACCGGCATGAACTTCGCTAAAAACGAAATGGCGGTTATTACCGCGCTTCTCTTGCAGCAGTTTGAGCTGGAACTGGTGACAAAGGATACGAGGGTTATTACCGGCCTGGGTGCAAACCGACCCAGTCCGACGATTATTCGCTACCGGCGTAAATCTAGGGAATCGTTCTGAAAAGGGTTACGCAGATGACGCGGATAATACGCGGATGACGCGGATTTTTATCTATTATTCGCTATCGGCGTAAATGCAGGTTGGGAGTCGTTCTGAAAAGGGTTACGCTGATAGCGCGGATATGACGCGGATGACGCGGATTTTTTCTTTGGAAAGTTTCTTGAGAACAGAAACCGGGTTTCTTAGCTTTTACTTGAGTGGGCCGATGGCGCAATAGAAACCCGGTTTCTTTACATGTCCGAGTCAGTATGCCGGTTGGGAATGGGGGGCAATGTTTGCTACAATTGCCCGCAATGAGTGAATCGTCTACGTTAGAACCGGTAGAACCGGTAATCGAAGAACCAAAGGAAGAGGCGACGACGGAGCCAGTTACGGGGTTTGAGACGCCGCCCGATCATCGTTCGGGCTTTGTGGCGTTGATCGGCCGCCCAAACGTGGGGAAAAGCACGCTGATGAATGCGCTGATGCAGCAAAAGCTGGCTATTGTCACGCCACGGCCGCAGACCACGCGCAGCAGTCAACTGGGTATCTTCACTGAACCCCATTACCAGATGATCTTCATTGATACACCGGGGATCATCGCCCAACCGCGCCACAAGCTGGATGAATATATGCACCACACCGCGCTGCAAACGCTGTCTGATGCTGATGTCTTGCTGTGGCTGGTGGATTGCAGCGAACGGCCGGGAGAGGCGGACCAGGCTATTGCCGAGCGGTTGGCCTCTTATGTGGATGAAAAGCCAGTGATTTTAGCCTTGAATAAGATCGATCTGTTGGCAGCGGCCGATGTGCTGACCCACACCGAGGCATATCAAAGACTGCTACCCCAGGCACAATGGCTACATATCTCTGCGCTCAATCAGGATGGCTTACCGACGTTGATGGAGATGCTGGTCGCTGCGCTGCCGGAAGGGCCGCGCTATTACCCGCCGGACCAAATTACGGATGTCTTTTTGCGCGACATTGCGGCGGAGATGATTCGCGAGCAGGTGATGTTGCAGTTGGAAGATGAGATCCCTTATGGGACGGCGGTGGAGATATTGGAGTTTAAGGAGCGGCCGAACGGCACGACCTATATCAGCGCCAATATCTATCTGGAACGGGAGAGCCACAAAGGGATTGTGATCGGCACGGGCGGTAAGCAGCTGCGAGCGATTGGCGCGGCGGCGCGCAAAGAGATTGAAACGCTGGTGGAAGGCAAGGTCTTTCTGGAATTGTGGGTAAAGGTGGAGCCGAAGTGGCGGCGTAATGAAAATCTGTTGCGTCGCTTTGGTTATTCAGCCAACCAGTAGTGCGATTTTTTGGTTACTGTGGTATCATATTGATAGAACAAGTGTTCTATTGATCGGTTTTTTTGACACGAATTGCACGAATGACACGAATATACCGGGCAAAGTTTGCGCCAATACGTGTCAAAGTACGTAAAGTCCCCATATCATTGTTTTTTTCCTGACGAGGACGCGAATGAGGTAGTGTCATGGCAAATGTACCCTACGAACCTGAAGCTGGAATGAACCGGCGTAACTTTTTGAAAGGGGCTGTATTGACGGCCGTTGCTGCCACCGCCACCGGTGCGGGGGCCGCGGTGTTGTCGCAAAAGGATAAGGTTAGCGCTCCGGTGATTGAAGCGATTACGACCTCTCCGCCGCGAATTACGTCGTCCACTGCACCGGCAGTTGCTACGCTTGCACCGCAGCCGACGACGGCCGCTATAGTGCAATCGGCCGTTGTTCCCGCACCGGCAAATGAGGAGTTGCTGGCGAATTTGGCGCAGTCACAGGCTGAGAATATGCGGTTGCAAGCGGAACTGGACGCCGTGCGTCGCGAGCTGGAGTCAGCTACCGCAACAGGCCAGGAGCAACAAGCGGCGCGAGAAGCGTTGGGACTGGAATTGGATGAGGCCAACAACCGCATTGGCATACTCGGTGGGTTAGTAGCGCTCTATGAACAGTTAGATGATCTGGATGTGGGCGAGCTACTCAGTTTAGGGATTGGCTCCGTTTCAAGCCAATTTAACGAACTGTTTGAGCAAACGCCGCTGCTATCGGATGGTATTCAGTCGGGAGAGTTGGCGCTGGCTGAGGTGGAAGGGCAGTTGCCTTTGTTGGAGAACGGCCGCCAGTGGCTCGATGCCCAGGTGAACAAAGTTGAGGGCTTTTATAGCGAGGTAGAAGCCGTCTTGCGCGATGCGGTGGAGGCGGTCGGCTCTTTCCTGGAGATGCTGGAAAAGTGGTTTGAAGGGCTAAAGCGTTGGCTGCCGTTTAACATCGGGGCGAAGGCGATTGGCGTCATGGCCGCGCTGACGACGCTGATTGGTGAAACGCCGAACACACTCAGCGGGTTAAACACCAATGTCGCTCAACCGCTCGACTTCTGGCTGGCCCGCGAAGAGGACGCGCCAGCATTGCAACGGCGGCTGATTAAGCCTTTGCGGGAGCAGGTGCTTAGCAGAGCAACAGAAACGCTGGCAAAGACGGAAAGCGTGAAAACGGCCTACCAATCGGAGATTGTTGATCCGGTCCAAGCGGTTCTCGAAAATCGCCGTTTGGCCCGTGAAGCGATCAACGCCTATCGCCAGCAGCATCAAGTATAAGCCAGGTGATCAATAAGCGGTGGACGGTAAACAGTCTCCAAGTCTCCTAATCTCTTAGTCTCGACTCCGATTACTGCGCACCGCTTACCTTCTTCACTCACTGAGGTGGCTTGTCCAGGGCGGGCATGACGGCGAGGAAGTCTTGGGCGAATCGTGGGGCGTAGTCGGTAATCAACTCTTCGATCCGCTGTGGATTGTCGGAGGCGATGATCAGCCCAGCGTGGTTCTTTTTCGGCACACGGTAAACGACTTCAGGATCGTCATAGGGGGATAGGTCGGGCCAATCTTGCCGCGCGAGGCAAATTAGGACGCCAGCATAGCGGCCGCTATCCACTGGGGCCTCATAAGGCTGCCCTAAGGTGTGGGCGATCTCCATCTTCGCCCATTCACCCCAGAGGTTGGCCCCGGCGGCGGCCTCTACCAATTGCTCAATGTTCGCACCACCGACCCGCGCGGCCGTTTCCAGGAAGTAGAGGCGGCCGTCCTCACCGCGAATAAATTCGGCATGGGTTGCGCCTCGTTCTAACTGGAAGGCGGCCAACATGCGCCGATTGGCGTCGAGGATGGCTTGCGCCTCCTCTGAGTCGCGGGGCAGCGTGCGGGAGATAAAGACGCCTCCTTCGTGGGCGACGTTCATCGGCGGCCGTGCATATTTGTGGGGCACAGCGAGCACGACTTGGGAATCATAGACGAGCGAATCCACATGATAAATTTCGCCTGGCACGAACTTCTCCAGGTGGAAAAAGGATTGTTGGTCACCCAACTGCTCCAGCCAACGCCAGACTTCTTCGGCCGAATTAACCTTCTTGATACCCATTGCTCCTGCTTCGGAGCGCGGCTTTAGCACCCAGGGAGGGGATTGTTGTTCCATGAAGGCCTGCAGGCGGCCGTGGCTGAAGACGGGGGAGAAGGGGGGGACGTTTAAACCGGCGGCCTGGGCCTGGAAACGCATCGCCAGCTTATCGCGAAAGTAGCGCACGGTGGTATCGCCTAGTCCGGGGAGGCGGAGGTGTTCGCGCAGGGCGGCGGCCGTTTCTACATCGTAATCATCCAACGGCACAATGCGATCAATGCGCCGCGAACGGGTCAAATAGCTGACTGCATAAAAAATGTCCGGCTTTTTTGCCAGATTGGGCATATAGAATATTTCGTCAATGCTCTCGTGCGGCCACGCTTCATCGGCCAACTTCTCACGAGTGAGGAGAATGACTTGTGCGCCGTTTTCCTTCGCGGCCTGTAAAAATGTCGTCCCCTTAAAGTAGCTTGCCAGACATAATATCGTTACCGGACTGTTACCGTTCACAACCTGCTCCTCGTTTCACTTGTAAAATTTTGTGGGAAATCATTATACTTCATTACCTCGTCTAATAATAAGAAAATAGCAACGTTTGGCCTGATTGGGTCTATAGTGCCAAGCTCTACAGCAAGGCCACTTTTCTAACAAAATTCTTGTTGACGAAAAAGGCACAAGTGTTATACTATATCGAACGCCCTGATTAGGGTGCTTGCGTTAGCACGCCTTGTTGAAAACCTGGCACATTACAAATAAGGACAAATATATAAAAGTTAGCGCCGACGTAGCTCAATCGGCAGAGCGATGCTCTTGTAAAGCATAGGTTATGGGTTCGATTCCCATCGTCGGCTTTGGTGCTGATCTGCTTGTTTTCTTTGAAAAAAGTGTGGACAAGCGGAAGCAAACAAGCTAACATATTCGATTGATAAGGGTCAGTGTCCCGAGCGGCAAAGGGGGCGGACTGTAAATCCGCTGGCGGTAGCCTTCGTAGGTTCGAGTCCTACCTGGCCCATAAGAAAATGATGAAGGAGGAGGGTTGGAGAACGACCGGTGTGTTCATTTTTCAGCCTTCAGCCTTCATCTTTTTTCCGCCCACGTAGCTCAGTCGGCAGAGCGCATTCTTGGTAAGAATGAGGTCATGGGTTCAAATCCCATCGTGGGCTTTTGTCCTCAGGCCAGAAACAACAGTATTGCTACGCAATAAGTGTAGATGGTTGGTTAATAGTAGGCAGTCACGATTAACAAGTAAATGTTAATGGGTGCCGGCTGAATAAATCAAATCAATAGTTTAAGTTGAGGGTATTTAACGAATGGGCAAGCAAAAATTTACGCGGGAAAAGCCGCATGTGAATATCGGAACGATTGGGCATATTGACCACGGCAAGACCTCGCTGACGGCGGCGATCACCAAGGCGTTGGCACTGAAGGGATTAGCCGACTTCCGGGCGTTTGAGCAGATTGACAACGCACCAGAAGAGAAAGAGCGAGGTATCACCATCGCCATCTCCCATGTGGAATACGAGACGGAGAACCGGCACTATGCCCATGTGGACTGCCCCGGACACCGCGACTACATCAAGAACATGATCACCGGTGCGGCGCAGATGGATGGCGCGATTTTGGTGGTGGCGGCCCCCGATGGCCCGATGCCGCAGACGAGAGAGCATGTGTTGCTGTCGCGGCAGGTGGAAGTACCGGCGATGGTCATCTTCCTCAACAAAGTGGACATGATGGACGATGAGGAGTTGCTGGAGCTGGTGGAGCTGGAACTGCGCGAGCTGCTGGACAGCCAGGGCTTTCCGGGGGATGAGACGCCGATTGTGCGCGGCAGCGCGTTGGCGGCGTTGGAAGCACCAGACGACCCCAACCATCCGGCGTATGCGCCGATATACGAGTTGATGCGGGTGGTGGACGAGTACATCCCTGCACCAGAGCGGGAGACGGACAAGCCGTTCCTGATGCCGGTGGAAGATGTGTTTTCCATCAAGGGACGTGGCACAGTGGTCACCGGCCGTGTGGAGCGCGGGACGTTGCTGCCCAACAACGAGGTGGAAATCGTCGGCTTGCGCGAGGACCGGCGCAAGGTGGTGGTGACCTCGATGGAGATGTTCCACAAGATCCTGGACAAGGTGGAGGCAGGGGACAACGCTGGCTTGCTGCTGCGCGGTGTGACCCGCGAGGAGATCGAGCGCGGACAGGTGTTGGCCAAGCCGGGCAGCATCACACCACACACGGAGTTCATGAGCGAGGTGTATGTGCTGCGCAAGGATGAAGGGGGACGGCACAAGGCGTTCTTCCCTGGGTATCGGCCGCAGTTCTACATCCGCACGATGGATGTGACCGGCGAGATTTCGCTGCCGGAAGGTGTGGAGATGGTGATGCCGGGGGACAATGTGAACCTGAAGGTGAAGCTGATCACCCCGGTGGCGTTGGAAGAGGGCGGCCGTTTCGCCATTCGTGAAGGCGGTCTGACCGTTGGCGCTGGCGTCATCACCAAGATTCTCAACTAACAAGGACGGATGACAGTCTCTCAATCTCCTACGCTCTCAATCTCTGAGACTAGGAGATTGGGAGACTGAGAGAGTAGAAGATGGCAAAGAAAGCTGTTCGCACGCACATTATCCTGGCGTGCACGGAATGTAAAGAACGAAATTATATTACTGAAAAGAACCGCCGTAACGATCCGGGCCGGCTGGAGTTGGAAAAGTACTGCCCCCGTTGTCGCCAACACCGGCTACACCGGGAGACTCGTTAAAAGTTTGTAGTAGCGACTAAAATTGTTATCGTTACTACAAATGGGATGAAGGGGGTTAGCTCAACTGGCAGAGCGACGGTCTCCAAAACCGTAGGCTGCGGGTTCAAGTCCTGCACCCCCTGCTAACTTTGCAAGAGGCCGGCTGATTAGCCGGCCTCTTGCAGGCTAATATCAGTGTAGAAGGGATCAATATTGTGTCAAAAAGCAAAGTAGAACGGGGTGCTGCCCCACAAGAGAATGCGCTGGCTCACTATTTGCGGGAGACGCGCGGCGAATTACGCAAAGTGACCTGGCCGACACGTGCCGAATCGCAACGGTTGACGCTGATTGTTCTTGGTGCGATTGTCGCTACTGCCATTTTCTTCTGGGCCTTTGATTCCCTGTTTGCCAATATTGTTGAGTATATTGTGCAGTTGATTATTGGACTGTAAGCGTGTGGGGCAGGTGTAGAGCGCGTTAATGGCTGCTGTTGGGCGGCCGTTATTGACAATACGCAACGCCTGACTTTTAACCCGTTTTCAGCAAGGCGGGTAATAAGCTAATGGATAACGTAGATCACGTGGAAAACGAAGAAGAACGGATCGACTTTGAATTAGACGAATTAGAAAACGACGACCTGCCCGAAGAAAACAAGGCTGACGCGGCGATTGGCGAAGATGGGCGTGCCTGGTATGTTGTTCATTGCTATTCCGGCTATGAAAACAAAGTGCGCCATAGCATTGAGCAGCGCATTGAGACCATGGGGATGCAGGACAAAATCTTCGATGTTGTCGTGCCGACCGAAGAAGAAATTGAGATCAAGGACGGCAAGCGGCGCACGGTTGAACGGCGCGTTTTTCCTGGCTACATTCTGGTACAGATGATCATTGATGAGGATTCCTGGTATGTTGTGCGCAACACGCCGGGTGTAACGGGCTTTGTCGGCATGGGGGATGATCCCACCCCACTACGGCCTGATGAAGTAGCCAAGATCATGAACCGGATGGAAGCGGAAGCACCGAAGGTGAAGTTTGACTTCCAGATAAATGAAAAGGTGCGCATCAGCAGCGGCCCGTTTTCTGATGTGATCGGCACTGTTGCCGAGATTGACGCCGACCGGGCCAAGGTGCGGGTGATGGTTTCATTCTTCGGCCGTGAAACACCGGTCGAGTTGGACTTTCTAAATGTCGAAAAAGTGTAATTAGTGGAGAGTGGAGAGTGGAGAGTGACGAGAATAAAGCAACTCGTTCTCTCCACTCCTCACTTGTCACTCTCCACTCAAAGCGGAGGAGCCTGAAGAACAGGCGTTTGGACTCCAGGGAGTTTATTTTTAGAATGGCAAAGAAGATTAAAGCAGTTGTGAAGATTCAGCTTCAAGCGGGAAAGGGCAGCCCTGCCCCGCCTGTGGGTACTGTGCTGGGGCCGCTTGGCGTCAACTTGATGCAGTTTGTTAAAGAGTATAACGCCAGAACGGCCGGACAGGTCGGCCAGGTGATCCCCGCGGAAGTGACCGTCTTTCAGGATGGCAGTTTCAACTTCGTCCTGAAGACGCCGCCGGTCGTAGATTTGATCAAGAAAGCGGTCGGCATCAAGAGTGGATCGGCCGTTCCTAACCGGGATAAGGTCGCCTCCATCACTACCCAGCAATTGAGGGAAATCGCGGAGATCAAGATGAAGGACTTGAACGCCCATGATCTTGATGCGGCCGTCAACATCATCTCCGGCACAGCCCGTAGTATGGGTGTTACAGTTTCAGATTAACAAGTGTTAATCTCCTAGTCTCTAAATCTTCCAGTCTCTTATGATTGGGAAAGTGGGAGACCAGGAGATTAAGAGATTCGTGGGAGAACGGGTATCCGCCCGTTCGCCGGAACCACAAGGAGTTATCATGCCTAAAAGAGGACGTAAATATCAAGAGGCCGCTGCCAAGGTAGACCGTGAGCGGCTCTACTCGCGCAACGAGGCCGTCAAGCTGATTAAGGAAACGGCCTTCACCAGCTTTGACCCCACGGTTGAAGTTCATATGCGACTGGGTGTTGACCCCCGTCATGCTGACCAGCAAGTACGCGATGTGGTCGTCTTGCCGCATGGTTTGGGCAAGCAGGTGCGTGTGTTGGTGTTCGCCGAAGGTGAAGACGCGGCTATCGCCCGCGACGCAGGAGCGGACATCATCGCTGATGATGAAGTGATCAAGCAAATTCAAAATGGTTGGACGGAATTTGATGTGGCGATTGCTGTCCCAGCGATGATGGGCAAGGTCGGCCGTCTCGGCCGTATCCTCGGCCCACGTGGGTTAATGCCCAACCCTCGCGCGGGAACGGTTGCCCCTGGGGCCGATCTGCCGCGCCTGATTGAGGAAGCGAAGGCTGGTCGTGTTGAGTTTCGTGTGGACCGCACTTCAAATCTGCACGCCCCGATTGGCAAGGCGAGCTTTAGCGAAACGCAGTTAGCAGAGAATTTGCAGAGCTTTCTGAATGCTGTGAAACGCGCTCGTCCGGCGGCGGCAAAAGGCACCTATATCCAGCGCATCACGCTTGCCAACACAATGGGGCCTGGTATTCGCCTTGATACAAGCGAGGCGTTGCAGTAAGCTTTTGGGAAGTAAGCGCAAATAGTAGCCAGTTGGCTCGAAATCGGGTAAGATAAAGTATCTTATTTGCTTAAGAAGTACATTTCTCTACCAAAGACAGTCGGTGGTCGCTTGCTGAGCAGCAGGCGACCTTAATGAGTCCGGCCGAGGTGGGGTATCTGGAAATAAAATCGGTCTGCATTGGGTTTTTGGGTTTGCTTTCAAACC
The DNA here is from genome assembly GCA_964410625.1 of uncultured Ardenticatenaceae bacterium. Lineage (GTDB taxonomy): Bacteria > Chloroflexota > Anaerolineae > Promineifilales > Promineifilaceae > CAYPHY01. Next base: position 190,312 of record CAYPHY010000006.1, read on the forward strand.
CACCACGCAGGCGTTCTCCAGTCCTCATGTCGGCCGACATGAGGACTTTTTATTTATCAATGAACAATCGGCAAATGAACATTGAACAATAACTCAATCGTTGTTCATTGTTGCATTGTTCATTGCTTCGGAGGTAATGCTTTTGGCACTTAAACGTAAACGCAAGGAAGAACTGGTTGATACATACTCGGAACTGATTGCGCAAAGCCGGGCTATCTTTCTCGCTGAGTATAGCGGCATGAGCGTGAAGCAGATGGAAGCGTTGCGCGGTAAGATCCGTGATGTGGACGGCCAGTTTAGTGTTACTAAAAACACATTGCTGATCAAGGCACTGGAAACGAATGAACGCCAGGTGCCGACGGATTTGTTGGTCGGGCAATTGGCAACCAGCTTTGCGCTGGGGGAAGCTCCGGCGCTGGCAAAAGTTCTGATTGATCATGCCAAGATAGACAACAGGCTTGTCCTCAGAGGCGGCATGATCGGCGACCAGACACTCAGCGCAAAAGAGGTGGAGCAACTGGCTTCACTGCCCTCGCTGGACCAGTTACGAGCGCAAATCCTGGGCTTAATCAGCGCTCCGGCACAGAATTTGGCCTCAGTCGTGGCCGGTGGCGTGCGCCAAGTGGTCAATGTGCTGGACGCCTATGCTCGTAGTGAAGAGGACGGCGCGGCCGAAGCGGCGGAAGCTGCGTAGGATAATAACAATCTCCATCTCAGAGATTGGAGATTAGAGATTTGGAATTTGAGATTCAATTAAAATTGGAGAATATTACAATGGCTGATTTAGATAAGATTGTAGAAGAACTCAGTGGCTTGACCCTGTTGGAAGCGGCCGAGTTGACCAAGAAGTTGGAAGAGAAGTGGGGCGTCAGCGCGGCTGCGCCGGTGGCGATGGGCTTTGCTCCTGGCGCGATGCCTGGTGCGGCGGCCCCGGCCGAAGAGGAAGAGGAAAAGACTGAGTTTGACGTCATCCTGAAGGACATTGGCCCGAAGAAGATTGACGTGATTAAGGCGGTTCGTGGCCTGACCAGCCTCGGCTTGAAGGAAGCGAAGGACGCGGTTGAGGCGATGGGGACGCTGATGGAAGGCGTTGCCAAGGAAGCGGCCGAAGAAGCGAAAAAGCAACTGGAAGCGGCCGGCGCCGTCGTCGAAGTCAAATAATTCGCAGAACGGTTTATCCGCCATACCAAAGACCGGCCTTCAACAAGGGGGCCGGTCTTTTTGTTCCACAAGAGCGGCCATGCGCGGGACAAATCAGAATGTCTCACGCAAAAGTCGCCAACTGTTATCCATTGGCTTTTCTCGGAGCCTGCGCCGACTCTTTCGAGGCGACAAGCCATTGTGTGAGCTACTTATGAGGGCGTAATGATCAAACTCATCTTAGCCTCTGGTTCACCGCGTCGTCGCGCGTTGATCCAACTGCTCGACTATCCATCGCAGGTGGTTGTTTCCGATGTTGATGAGGATGCGATCACGATTGCTGACCCGGCCGCCTACGTCCTGGAAACGGCGCGGCAAAAGGCATCGGCCGTTGCCCACAGGATAGCTGAAAACAGCCCTTTACAGTCGTCCGTCGAAAAACGGATTCTCGTCGCCGCTGATACGACGGTTGCGCTGGATGGCGAAATATTGGGCAAACCGGTGGATGCGGCCGCTGCCCGCGACATGCTGCACCGCCAACGGAACCACCATCATCTGGTACACACGGCTATCGTTTTAATGGACGTGGATAGCGGCCGTCATGTAGATGGGGTAAACTCCACGGTCGTGACCATGCGTGCTTATACGGACGAAGAGATAGAAGCGTATATTGCCACGGGTGATCCATTTGACAAGGCCGGAGCGTATGCAATTCAGCATCCACTCTTTAGGCCGGTGGCGGCCGTGGAGGGGTGTTATCTTACCGTCGTCGGCCTTTCCATTTGTCATCTGGCATTGTTGTTGGAAGAGATGGGCATTCCGCCACGAGTGCAGACGGCCGCGCTGTGGGAAGTGCATCGCGGCTTTGAGTGTCCCTTATTGGAGGCAAGCGATTTGTGAAAACGACTGTTATCTTTATCCGGCATGGACAGACGGATTGGAACGCCGGAAGGCGATGGCAAGGCCATGCCAATATCCCGCTGAATGAAGTGGGGGAACTACAGGCGGCGCTTTTGGCGCAACGGCTCAGCCATTGGCCGATCCAAACGATTTACAGCAGCGACCTGCTCCGCGCGGCGGCTACCGCCCAGGCACTGGGAGCCGCACTAGGCATTGAACCGACCATTGATGCGAAATGGCGCGAACGGCATGTCGGCCGCTTTGAGGGGTTGACGATGGACGAGATCATCGCCCAATTCCCGGAGGCATGGGAGTCTATGCGTACCGGACCGCTGGACCCGCCGGGTGGCGAAACGCAGGATGAGGTCTTTGAACGAGTAGGTGCGGCCTTTGATGAACTGGTTGCCCGGCATGAAGGGGAGATGACGGCCGTGGTCAGTCATGGCGGAACGATTCATGCGGCCGTGCACTATGCGCTCGATTTGCCGCCCAGCGCACTCGGCCGGCTCAGTTTTCGCGGCAACACCGGCATCTCTGTGATCGAAATTGACGATAGCCTGCCCCGCCTGGTGCGCCTCAACGACATCGCTCATTTAGAAAATGGGCTTAGCTAAATGTGATCCTTATGACCAACTCACTCAGCACAGAAATTGATCAAAAGATTGACCAACACATCAACGAGCATCTCGACTATTGGATTAGCCAACTGGCACGGCTTTGTGCCCAGCCGAGCATTTCGGCACAGAATTTGGGGATTACGGAGTGCGCTGCATTGGTAGCGGAGATGTTGCGCGAACAGGGCTTCCAAGCGGAGATCATGCCGACGGGTGGACACCCGGTTGTGTATGGGGAGTCGAAGAACGGCCGCAGCAACAAAACCCTGCTCTTTTACCTCCATTACGATGTCCAACCGCCGGAGCCGTTGGAGCTTTGGGACTCGCCACCGTTTACACTGACCCGCGTTGAAGAGCGGCTGGTGGCGCGAGGGGTTACGGATGACAAGGGGCATATTATCGCGCGGCTGGCGGCGTTGGCGGCCGTGCGCGAGGTGTTGGGCGAGCTACCTTGTAATATCAAGTTCATTATCGAAGGGGAAGAAGAGATCGGCAGTCCCAGCCTACCGGCGTTTATTGAAAGGTATCAGGAGAAGCTGGCGGCCGATGCCTGTATCTGGGAGTTTGGCTCGGTTAATTATGCGGGCGTGCCACAGCAAACGTTGGGGATGCGTGGCCTGTGCTATGTGGAACTCCACGCCACTACCGCCAACAGGGACGCCCATTCTGGTCTGGGTGGCTCGATCTTTCCGAATGGCGCCTGGCGGTTGGTTTGGGCGTTGAACACGCTCAAGGGCGAAGATGAACGGATTTTGATACCCGGCTTTTATGAGAATGTGCGGCCGCCGAGCGAGCGTGACCTGGAACTGCTGGCCGCCACACCAGATGAGGCGGAAGAGCTGCGTGAGGCGTTTGCTTTGAAGGGCTTTTTGAAGGGAATGACGGGCGGGTTGGAATTGGCGCGGGCGGCCGTTTTTGAACCCACCTGCACTATCTGCGGTCTCAACTCCGGCTACCAGGGGGTGGGGGCGAAAACGGTGCTACCGGCCAACGCCTGGGCGAAGATTGATTTTCGCCTGGTGCCTGACCAAACGCCGGAGGAGATCGTCGCCAAGCTGCGTGCCCATCTTGATGAACAGGGCTTTGAGGATATCGAAGTGAAGTTCATCGGCGGTCTGCGTCCGGCTAAGGTTGATCCCGATGATCCTTTTGTGTTGCTGACCAACCAGGCGGCGCGGGAAGTGTATGGGGTCGAGCCGGTGGTGGAACCGCTGATCGGCGGTAGTGGCCCCAATTATCCTTTTATCCATGTCCTCGGTTTGCCACTGGTCTCGGCGGGGATTGGTTATCCAGACGGCCGTGCCCATGCACCAAACGAAAACATCCGTATCAATGACTTTATCAATGGCACGAGGCATACGGCGCGGATTGTGACGCGGTTTGCGGGATAGAGGTTGGAGATTGGAGATTGAGAGACTGAGAGATTGGGAGATTGGGAGATTGGGTAGGTTCAACCTCTCGGCAACTGACCAATGCCTAGGCTATGACGAACGGGGCTTGTGCCGGTTGTCTCATCCTTTGCGCACAGGTAAACAACCCGTGTTACATATGCTAAAATAGAGGGTATGAAGCGCGAAGGAGTGTCACGGCCGATCAATCTCTATGACTTGTCCCGCCAGGAGATGGAATCGTTGCTGGCTGGTTGGGGGTATAGCAGCTACTATGCCGACCGGCTGTGGGCTTACCTTTACCGCGAACAAGTGACTTCGCTAGAGGAAATGGATGAGCTGCGGCCAGCGCTGCGGGAGCGGCTGGCGGCCGAAGCCTGCCTCAATATTCCCAGCATCCAGTGGCAAATTGACAGCAGTGACGGCTATACGCGCAAATTTCTGCTGCGGATGGCGGATGGGCAGACAATTGAGACGGTGTTGATGCAGTTTCGCGGTCGGGCGACCGTTTGCATCAGTACCCAGGTTGGCTGCGCGATGGGCTGTGTTTTTTGCGCCACCGGGCAGATGGGCTTTATCCGCCACCTGACGCCGGGGGAGATCGTGGCGCAAGTGCTACATGTCAGCCGCCTGCTACGGAAGCGGGGCGAACAGTTGCGCAATATCGTCCTGATGGGAATGGGTGAGCCGCTGCACAACTATGGTGCAACGATGGCGGCCATTGACATCATCCTTGACCACAAAGGGCTGGCGATTGCCCCGCGCCACATCACGCTTAGCACGGTGGGTGTGGTTCCGGGGATTCGACGGATGGCGGATGAGGGACGGCCGATTCACCTGGCCGTGAGCCTACATGGCGCAACCGACGCTGAACGACAGGCGCTAGTCCCTCCGGCCAAACGCTGGCCACTTAGCCAACTGATGGATGCGTGCCGCTACTATAGCGAGAAACGCGGCCGGCGGATCTTCTTTGAGTGGACGCTGATCGAGGGGGAGAACGACACGCCGGAACAAGCGCACGCGCTCGGCCGCTTGCTCGCAGGCATGAATGCCCATGTCAATCTGATTCCGCTGAATCCGACGGAGGGGTTTGGGGGGCGGCCGTCGGAAGGGGCGGCCGTGCGTCGCTTCCAGGACATCCTTGCCACCTACAATCTCCCCAGCACCGTCCGCCAGCGGCGAGGAATTGATGTGGCGGCCGGTTGTGGGCAGTTGCGTGCGGCCGATACTTCTACTATGATCAGCCCTATTAACAAAGAGACCGCAAGCAAGCGAGATGACACAGATTATTTGCTTAGCAGCAAGAAAATGAAAGAACGCTTACTTGCGGCGCGTGACAGTGGCGAAGGAATTCCATTCGAAATAGTCCGTGAAGAATTGGAGGAACTGTAGATGACTCTTCTCACGTTTCACGAGATTCTCGATGCAGCCAAACGACTTCCATATGAGGACCAGGCTGTATTGATCGCCCAATTACAAAAAAGATCAAAGCCGCCTTCTGCCAAGAGGGACAGTGCTACACGCGAACAGGTCCTGGTCGAATTTGAACGACGAAAGCGCATGGGTGCCATTGATCAGGTGGAGAGTCTTCGTGGAGCATTCGCTCATCCAGCGCAGGGATTGCTCGTAGGCTTGATTCCCCATTATTGACTTTAGACAAAGTTATTGCTTCTGCCGGCGTTGCACGGGTTGAATGGTAAATGGTACGCTAACGTTCGGACCAGTCAGGATCGGGTGTGGCATAGATGAAGGGTAGGCTGATCAGGGTGACGCCAAATTTCACTAATAAGTTGACCAGAAAAATCTGACTGACAACCGCCCAGGGTAGCGTCAGCGGGTGGTTGAGAAGGCCGGGCAAGGCCCCAAATGCGCCAACGGCAAAGATAAGGTTATCAATTGGCATACTGATGCTGTTGCTGAGCAGCACCCGCGCCCATTGGTAGCGCGTGGTGATGCGGGTTACAAACCAGTGGTAGACCTCGGTGTCCACTAACTCGCTGACGATTTCGGCCAGAATGGAAGCGATGACGATCCGCCAGACGGGGCCGAGGATGAGGCTGAATTGTTCGCCCAGGCCCCAATCCGGATCACTGGGAACCCCGGCCGACCAGGCCAGATAGGCGGCCATCAGCAAGTTGACAACGGCCGCTGTCACAATCAATGTCTGGGCATTGCGCTTCCCTAGTTGCTTATGAACCATGTCACGCAGGGTGAAGGTGAAGGGATAAACGAACGTGCCCATATCCACCGCCAGACCGAGGACAACGCCAATTTTCAGGCTGGCAATATCGGCCACCATTTGCGCGGCAATGTAGGCGGCGACGATGATCACCGCAAGACGCGAAAACGCGGCCGTTGCCGGCCGCGCAGAGGAAGCTGTACGAGCAACACGCATTCAATTGTCTCCTTTGTTTTGTTGAGGCGGGTGCAGCGACCGCCGCAGTTTTGTTAAGCGAAACTTGCTTCGCCGCCGGGTGTATCTGCTACCGGCATCTTCGATTGCGGATTGGGGATTTGGGATTGCGGTCTGCTGACTATCCATAGACCCAAGCCACAAGCTTGCCAATTAAAGCATAAATGGCTTATCTATGCCATTCGCGATCTACATTCCGCAATCCGCAATCCCAAATCCGCAATCCCTACCGTCCCCACTCCTGACGAATGTGGATACAGAGCAACTTCCCGGCCGACAGGCGTACGGTGGCGACATCGGCCGTCATCTGATTACTGATGCCCCGTGCCGGGCCAAAGAGCAGGACATCATCATTTAGCGGCCAGCGCAATCCGGTTGTTTGCTTTAGATAAGCATCCCCTTCCATGGGGATCAAGGAGACGGTGTCACCGCTCCGGCCGCTGATTTCCGTCTCATCCTCTACCAACCACGCCGTTTCATACTCGGTAATAAATTCAACTCGTCGCCCACTTAAGGTTGGGTGAACGAGCAAGAGAATATTGGCTAAGGTTTGGTCGAGACGGCCGCCGAGGCCACCAATGATCTGGATCGTTCCGCTATTTTGTTCGGCGGCATAGAGCAACGCCAATTCCAAATCGGTCTCATCCTTGGCCGGCGGATGGTTGATATGTTGGATTTCACCGCGTTCCAACATTTGTCGGACGGCCGTCGGAAGCGAATCCATGTCGCCAATGAGGACATCAGGGGTATGTTGCAGGGCGAGCAGGTGACGGATGCCGCCATTGGCGGCAATGACCAAATCGGCGTGTGCGAGCAACGGCCGAATCCAGTCGAGGGTGCCAATATCCCCATTGGCAAAGACGAGAACAGTCATAGGGAAAAGCTACCAGATTATCCGAGCAACAGCAAGGCATAGCGACCCAGCAAGATGACGCTCACGCCAACCGCCGGCCGGTTAAGCTGATTCTGCCGTTTTGGATCGTCTAATCTGCCGCTGGCGGATATCGTGGCGCAACTCTTTTTTGCGAATGCGTAGTGATTCCGGCGTGACCTCTAACAATTCGTCGGGACCGAGGTATTCGATGCTTTCGTCTAACGACATCGAGCGTGGCGTGGGCAACGCCTCGACAATCGCCTTGGGGACTGCCCGGTGGCCGGTCAGGTTTTTGGTACGGCAAACGTTAATTACCAGTTCCTCCGGCCGAATATGCTGGCCTACAACCTGCCCGGCGTAGACTTCGTCGCCCGGCTCGCAGAAAAAAGTCCCTCGTGTTACCAGATGTTGCAGGGCATAAGCACTGACCGGCCCGCTCTCCAGCGACACCAGTGACCCAATTTCCTGGGTCTCAATGGGGCCGCGATGGGCTTCATAGCCATGAAACAGGGTGTGGAAAATGCCGGTTCCGCGCGTGGCGGTCAGAAAGGGCTGGCGGAAGCCGAGCATCCCGCGCGTTGGAATGCGAAATTCAGCATAGACGGTTCCATCATCGCCATAGCGGATGTCTAGTAATTCGCCGCGCCGCTTGCCCATCATCTCCGATACCGGACCAAAGTAGTCGGTGTGGACTTCGACAAAGGCGGTCTCGATTGGTTCCAGCACCCCTTCTGGGCTGTCGCGGAAAATGACTTCCGGGCGGCTGACCGAAAATTCATACCCCTCGCGGCGCATGGTCTCGATCAGGATCGCCAGATGGAGTTCACCACGACCGGAAACGATGAACTCGCCCGCACGGTCGGTGTCCTGCACGCGCAAGGCGACATTGCTTTCCAATTCGCGCATCAGCCGTTCGCGCACCTGGCGGCCGGTGACATATTTTCCTTCGCGCCCGGCGAAGGGGCTGTCGTTGACGCTGAAGGTCATGCGTACCGTCGGTGCTTCGACGGTGATCGGGGGTAACGGCCGTGGATCATCGGGGTCGGCCAACGTGTCGCCAATGCCCACATCGGGGATACCGGCAACCGCAACAATATCCCCGGCGCGTACATGCTCTTGCTCAACCCGCTGTAAGTTTTCAAAGGTGTAGAGATGGGTGACTTTGGCCGGTTCCATCTCTCCTTCAGCCGTGATATGCATGATGGTTTGCCCGGCGGAGAGCGTGCCACTGGAAAGACGGCCGACGGCGATCTTGCCCACATAGGAGCTGTACTCCAGCTTTGTCACTAACAGTTGCGTTGGGCCATCCATATCCACCATTGGGGGCGGGAGATACTCGATGATGGTCTCGAAGAGCGGCCGAAGATCATCCTCCAGTGCATTCACCGCGTGTCCGGCGCGGCCGTCTAATGCTTTGGTATAGATCACGGGAAAGGTCGCCTGCTCTTCGGACGCGCCTAAATCAATGAAGAGGTCAAAGGTGGCGTTTACGGCTTCGGCCGGTTGCGCGGCCGGGCGGTCGATTTTGTTCACCACCACAATCACCTTCACGCCGCGCTGCAACGCCTGGCGCAGCACAAAGCGCGTTTGCGGCATTGGCCCTTCCACCGCATCCACCAAGAGCAACGCCCCATCCACCATATTCACCACGCGCTCCACCTCGCCACCAAAGTCGGCATGGCCGGGAGTGTCTACAATGTTGATCGTGTAATCCTGGTAGCGGATACTCGTATTCTTAGCCAGGATGGTGATGCCGCGTTCGCGCTCCAGCGGGTTGGCGTCCAGCACACGCTCCTGGACTTCCTGGTTTTGGCGAAAGACATTGGTCTGGCGCAACATGCCGTCTACCAATGTCGTTTTGCCATGATCAACATGGGCTATAATGGCGATATTGCGGATGTCGTCTCTAGGTTTAATAGTCATAAGATATTTATCAGATTAAATCTACGCAAAATAATACCCGACCGCGGTGGTCGGGTATTCCACACAAAATAGATAAGGGTAAATTATAACAGTTTCTCGATAAAAAATCACGAGCCACCCAGTATACGATGAAAACGGTTGACCAAAGTGATATTACCATTAATATACCTGGCGGGTATTATGCTCAACTGGATAGCAAACCATCATTATGAAGCATATTGACTACGTTTAATGGAGAGTGTGAATGAGTGAGCAACTTGTCTTGAGCGAAGAGGAAGCATTGGAACTGGTCGCTTATCTTTTGGCCTGTGCTGATAGTTGTCGGCGAGAACCGATGTTGTATGGTTCCGGCCGTTTGCTAAAGGGAGCCAGTCGTCTGGCGGCCGTCGTACAGACACGAACAGAAGGAGCAACTCAGGCTTTTTGGCAAAGAATCCATGACGAGGTTGAAAAGAAGGCGCATTGGCGACACTATGCGATGGATGAGTGGAACAAGTTTGTGGAGCAGATGCCGGTTTTGGTGGTGGATGAGGTAAAACGTCGGGCAGCGGCCGAGGAGTAGAGGATGAGCGAACTAGCCAAATTACCCGCTTTCAAAAACATCAAAACGCGGCGCACACACGCCAGCTTCACCGATCAACCCGTGCCACATGAGTTAGTCGTCCATCTGCTAACGGCCGCGCGGTGGGCACCCAGCGCCAGCAATCGCCGCATCCAGCGATTTGTGATCATTGAAAGTAAGGAAACGATTGATCGTCTACGCTATGTAGCGCCAGGGATGAGGGGACGGCCGCCTGTGCTTATTCTCATTTGTAATGATAGCCAGCAGGCCCAGGTCCTGGGCGTTAAGCTACAAACCGGGTCGGGTATGGATATTGACACAACCAACTGGATTGACGTTGGCGCGGCCGCGCAGAATATTATGTTGGCTGCACATGAACTTGGGTTGGCGACCTGCCCGGCTACATCCTTTAGCCGTTCCGGGGTATGTGCTGTCCTCGATTTACCTGAGCATCTGATACCAGAGTATATGGTCCAGGTTGGGTATCCGGCCCCCCAGCCGCCGCGCACCTGGCCCAAAGGAACTTCAACGCGGCTTACAGTTGATGATTTAACTTACTGGCACAGCAAAAAACCAGTCTAAGGATTTTGATGGCACGGGCAAACAAACAATCAGACTTTCTCTCCCAACTCGGCCGCGAACTGCGCGAACTCGGCCGTAACATTGCCGATGAGTGGCACGCTGCCGGGGTAGATATACGCAATAGTATGCGGCGGATGCGTGGCGCACAGGTAGATTATGTTGTCTTGCCTATCGGGGGGGCGTTGCCGGAGCGGAGCGAGCCGCCGCGTAGCTTCATTGAACGCCAACTCCCCTTGCCTCCTCCAGCCTTTAGCATGGCGCGGCTCAACAGTATTGTTCAGGCCGTCGGCGATGCTGATAATGTGAAGGGGATCGTCTTTATCTTTCGTGGCTTTCAGGCGGGCGTGGCGACGCTACAGAACTTCCGGCACACACTCCAACGACTACGCGAAGCAGGAAAGGAGAGTGTCGTGTTCACGCCTTACCTCGATTTGCGCCACTACTTTGCGGCAACGGCCGCCGACCGGATCATCATTCCCCCTAGCGTCCATTTCGATGTGCTGGGACTGCATACTGAAGTCGTTTTCCTTAAGAACACCCTTGACCGGCTCGGTGTGCAAGCGGATGTGATCCAAATCTCACCTTATAAGACGGCCTTCGACAGTATCGGCCGTGATGATATGACCCCTGAACACCGCGCTCAACTTGATTGGTTGCTGGATGACCAATTCGATCTACTGACGGCGGGAATGGCAGACGGCCGCCGGATGGCGCAGGAGGAGATGAAGGGATTGATCGATCAGGCCCCGTTGACGGCGGGCGAAGCGCTGGGGTTTGGTCTGGTGGATGCTGTTGCGTATGAAGATGACCTGGCTGAGTTGTTGTCGAACGGTCGATTTGGCAAATCGCAAGACGAACAACAACCGAAGGCAAGGCTGAGGCCCTGGAAAGAAGCACAGCGACTGCTGACTGAAAAGCCGCGCCGTCGCTGCTCCAAATTTATCGGTGTAATTAGCCTGGAAGGGGCGATTATGATGGGGCCAAGCCGCCAGCCGCCAATTGATATTCCAATTCCTTTCATTGGTGGCGCGGCCGCCGGAGAACAAACAGTAGTGCAATTGTTGCGGCAAGCGGAAAAGATGGACGATATGGCCGCGCTAATCTTTTATGTCAACTCTGGTGGGGGTTCGGCGCTGGCTTCGGATTTGATCGGCCGTCAGGTATCATTGCTCAATCAAAAGAAGCCGGTCATCGTTTATATGGGGGACGTGGCCGCTTCCGGCGGCTACTATATCGCCGCACCAGCCCGCCATATCATGAGTCAAAGCGGGACGATCACCGGTTCTATCGGCGTGATCACCGCCCACTTTAGCACGCGTGACCTGTACCAAAAGTTGGATGTCAACCGCGTGCAGTTAGCGCGTGGTGAACGGGCGGGGTTGTATTCTAGCAGCGATCCACTGTCCGCGGCCGAGCGCCAGGTCTATTGGAACAATATCGTTGATATTTACAATGAGTTCAAAGCAGTGGTGGCGAAAGGGCGGGATTTGCCTTTTGAGACGCTTGATCCCATTTGCGAGGGGCGCGTGTGGACGGGAAGACAGGCGAGAGAGCGGGGGTTGGTGGATTCTCATGGGGATTTTATGGAGGCGATCCGGAAAGCGGCCGAAGTTGCCGGGCTTCCGCTTGATGACCGACACCGCATCCCAGTTATGGACCTTTATCCCAAAGGGGGCGGCTATACGCCGCCAGTTTCATTTGGCGCAGAGGCAGCCGCTGAACTTAACCAGTGGCTTTCCGGCGAACGGCTTCGCGCTTTCCGTGGCCCGTTGATGCTTTTGCCTTATGAGATTCGCTTGGATTAGGCGCAGATTGGTGGATGGATCAGGAAAGGCGTTAACGAGTTAGTTCTCTATGCTCTCCTCCGGTTGCAAGTGAATCACGATTTCAGTCACCCCACCATCTAGAATGTGGTCGATTGGGGCATTGACGTGGCGGAGCAAGCCCCACACGGCCGCGTTGTCATTTTGCACGCTGCCAACCAGACGTTGTAGCCCGGCCGCCTTTGCCTCTTCAACCAAGAGCAGAAACAAGTGTTTACCAATCCCCTGTCCTTGCACATCGTCGCGCACGGAGAGGGCAACTTCAGCCTCGCCTTCGCCAATCAACACATAGCGGGCGGCGGCGACCGGTGCATGGGGCTGGTCGGGTAAGTCGGCATAGGCGATTAGCCCGCGGCTATTGGTCATCACCCCGTGGGCGATATTTTCTGCTTCCGTCCACACGCGCTCTGTGGTCACCTGTCCCAGGGGCTGGTTAAAACGACGGTAGCGGCTTTCACCCCCCATATGCTCGAAGAGGTCCACCAGCAAAGGGACATCGGCCGGTTCTAAATAGCGGACGCTTACCGGCAAGCCTGACTTGGTGTGGAAGCTTTCAATTAGCATTAGTATACTCATATAGACACCATATGACGCAATGCGTCATATGCAGAATAGCACATTATTTCGCTGGAATCAAGCTTTTTGATAGGAATGTATCCTCAATATATCCTAAATGGATGAACTTTGTAGTAGGAGTTAGTTGTGGATTTCCGGTTTGGCAAACCGAGGTACATTGGCAAAGCGGGCTACTTTTGGCAGAGCGGGCTATATTGTGCAACCTTTTGCGGCCGATGACGTATACAACAGTAGCTTTGCCAATTATCATAGAGAAAGTACTCACCTCTTGTGGAACTCGGAGGTTTTTTAAGGATTAGACCATGAGTAAAGATCAATACGCATCCCTCAAGACATCGTTGGAAACATTGCCTCACATCAGCCCGGCACAGGTCGAGCAGTGGGTCGAATTGCAGAAAACGATTGACCGCACGCGCGATTATCTGATTCGCGCCGTCCCCCAGGCACAATTCAACCTGGATGAAGCGCAGAAAATTCTTGCCCAACGCACCTATACGCTGGTGTTCTTTGGTGGAACGGGCGTGGGCAAAAGCACGCTGATCAACGCCTTGCTCGGCCGCAACCTGTTGCCGACTGGCGCGGTCACGGCCGTTACCGGAACCATCGTCTATATTGAACAGGCCGACGAAAACGAGCCGGAATCACTTTTCCTCAATTATTGGAGCCGTGATGAGTTCGCCGAGCGTGTTCGCCGTCTTTGCCAACTGGCAGGTATTGAAGGGTTTGACATTACCAACAGTGGTGAACGGGAGCAGGCACGCAAAGACATTGTGGCCTTGATGGAAGAGAGCAAGGACAATGCCAAGACGGAACGCGACGAATATTTAGAGATTTTGATTGATTGTATTGACTCCTATGAACACAACAAGGAGTTGTTTAAAGCGGGAACGCCCCCACCCCAGAATCTATCCCTGGAAGATGACAACTCGCTGCGCCACCTGCGCGAGGATGGCTTTAAGGGTAGCCAGCAGCGGCAAATCCGGCTGATCAAGTCGGCTACTTTTCGCATTCACCCGCGCAGCGGCCAGCCCAACTTGTTGATGAACGGCTATCTGCGCATCGTAGATGTACCGGGGCTGGGCGCGGGAATGAAGCTCCACGAGGCGATTACACTGGAAGAGATGAAGCGCGAGGATGCGATGGTCGTGCTGGTCACCGATGCCGGCCGCCAGCGCGTGGATGAGATGAAGTCGCTCTCGGCCGTCAACTGGATCAAAGACAACCGTCTCTTCGGCCTGACCGGTGGCGATCTCGACGAAGCGGCCTCGAAAATCTTCCTCGCCGTGAATGGCGCCAACATCCGCCAGGCGTTTGACCGCCTCAACTCTGGCCTGCCGGAAGCGGAGTTGGAAGTGAAGGAAGTAACCCGCTATATCGCCCCGAACTATTGGGAGCGTTACGCCGGTCGCGGGCACAATCGGCCGTACTTCCTGGTCATGGCCCCGCCTGCGCTTTACCTGCAAGACCCCGACAACGCGCCGGAGGAGTTTGCCAGCGAAACGGAGCGCATCCTAAAGGTGTTCCGCGACCAGTTGGGGACGGTAGACACGAGCGACCCGCTGAATCCCGACACTAAAGAGGCGTTGCTGAAGTTGAGTGAAGTTCCGTTGCTGCGCGACCGGCTGATTGACTTCATCCAACATGAGCGCGTTCGCAGCCAGCTACGCGAAGCGGCCACCCGCACGCGCAATGCGCTGCAAAGCCTGCGCTTCTACTATGAGAAGCAGTTGGCGGCGCGTGGTGTGCAGCCGCCTTTTGCCACCAGTTGGGAGCAACTGCAAGAGAAACGCTTTGAGAACGTGCTGATGCGCCAGCAGAAGGAACTGCCGCGTGCCTTCCATAACGCCCTCCTGGAGTTGAGCAGCCGCACGAACAGCGATGAACGCTTCCGCCGCCTGCTGCAACCGACGCTGAGTGGGGTGAAGGGCATGGTGCAGGACGCTATTCGCCGCGAAGTGGAGATGTTGCTGGAGAATTATGGCACGGAGTATTGGGACGGCCGCGACGTAACCTATGACAACCTGATTTGGGGAACCAGCGGCATTGAAGTGCCAATCAAGCGCATCCTCTTCCAGGTGGAGTTGATCATGCAGGAGTCGGTCGCTAAGTTCATGCCGGAAGTGGGCGAGGTGATCGCCGCCGAATTGGAGCGGACACTGGAAGCGCATGAAATTTACAGTCGTCTGGAGCGCATAACCTACGGCCAGGAGTATACATACGCCATTCCTGGCGAAGAGGGGGCGCTGCCCTTGTCTGATGCATACGGGGCGATTGTCGGCCGTGTCAGCCGTAACTTCCGTGAGGTCTGCCAGCAAGCGACGATGTATGAGTTGATGAAAGCCGACCGTTCTGTCCACTATCGTCTGGAAGAAGGGGAACAAAAGTTGGCCCTGCCCAGCAACGAGCGATTGCTTGATGTGGCGTTGCACGGGCCGGAAAGTGTGGCCCGCGAGATGGCGGCGGCCGCCCCGGCAATGGCGAATGCCAACAGTCAACCGGCACAGACGGCCGCGGCCGAAGAGGAGTTCGCGATCAATATCCTCGATACACCGGAAATGGCCGAACCAGACATTGATATCAGCTTCCTCGGTGACAGCCCGGCAGCGGCCGCCCCGGCCGAGTTGGAAACCAGCTATGCCGATCTGCTCGATAATGTATCGGTCAAGGTCAATCGCATCTTCGCCAACATCGTTGACGACCTCTTTAGCGATGATGATTTATTGCCGCGTCTGCGCCGCCTGTTCTGGTTGGAAGCGACGAAGGCGGAGCGGGACTTCAACAATCTGTTGGTCAAGCCGATGCTGCGCCAGCACGACCGCAATCTGCACAAGCAAGAGTTACGCGACGCAATGGAAGTAGACCTGGAATCCGTCTCCGACCTGGAAGCGTTGATGCGCTCCTGGGAAGGGTTGCACCGCCTGGAGGTGGGGATTCCTGTTTAAGAACGTATAAGAACTCACGCAAATACGCAAAGGTTGCAAAGCTTTCTCTTTCTTTGCGCCTTTGCGTTCTTTGCGTGAGCCTCTCTTAGGAGCGTATAAATGCACGAAGCAGCACAAAAACTGGTGCAATCATTTCCTGACCAGGGGCGGCTGGCGCGGTTTGCGGGGCGATTGCTGGAGTGGTTGGGCAACGATTTGGGACAAGGGGACCAACCCTTTACGGAGTCGCGAGCGAAAGCGTTATTGCGCGTTGGCGATATGCTGGATGAACCAACACGCCACAGCTTCGAGCGATTGACGGGTGAAGCAGTAACTGAGCCGGTGTTGCGGATCGCCTTGTTTGATTTGTTGGCGGAAAGTGGTCTGGCGGAGCATGATGAAATTAAGGCGCTGGCGACGGCAACCGCGCAAGCGGCCGCCCCCGACGCCATGCCTCCCATTCATTGGTTTGCCCTGGCGCTGGCTGTATTCGCTTATAAGAGCGACATTTTGCTGAGCCAGCTGGACCCCGCTCAACCGCCTGATGGGTATAGCCCGGCGGGGATGGCGGTACGGCGCACGGCCGCCTTTGTTCGGCAACAAATCCAATATAGCGCGACGGAGCGGGATAAACTCGGCCGCAAGCTCGGTTATAATCCGGCGGCCGCTGGCACACCGAATCTCGATGCATTACCGGAAAGCGCCCCTATCGCCCCCTTGCCCCCTTATTATCGGATGCCTGTCCCGGTGCGTTATCCTGAGGTAGCCCGCGAGACCATCCAGATAGAGGGTGAGGATGTGGGTGATGTGGGTGATGCAGGTGATGGGATTGGAGAGTTAGCCACTCCTGGTGGGCAACCGGCTCGCGGTGAAACGATCAAAATAAGGGATGAGGACCTGGGTGGGGAATCGTCTGAGACCCATTCGGGGCCAGTACGGCAACCGACGATCCGCATTGAGGCTGACCAGATTCCACCCGCACCACGAACGGCCGCATCCCCTGCTTCCCCGCCGCAATCGTCGCGGGTGGTCACGCCCCCACCTGCCACGAGCGCGAGATTGCGTGGTCATTCGCGGCGGGGCAGCCCGCCGATGCAAACAACTCGTTTGCGGGTGATCGTCCAGGAGCATCCCGATGGGCGAGGGCTGTATGGGTTGCAGGTGAAAGTGAGCAGCAAGGGGCTGAAGAGCTTTGTCGCTGGAACAACCAACCATGAAGGGGTATTTACCTGTGAAGTCCCCGTCCACCGTGACACTGGGCTAACTTATGATGTGGATGTTACCTGGCCGCGTGACTATAGCAGCGAGGTTGAGCGTAAGTCCATTACCCTCAACGCTGACCGCACGCTGTTCACTTTGCCTTTCTACCGCACGTTGAAGGCCTAGTGGAGAGTGAAGAGTGGGGAGTGGAGAGAGCGTTCTCATTACTCCCCACTCCCCACTCTCCACTCTCCACTCCTATGGATGAATCGCTGAAGTTGACGGCCGATGACATCGCTCAGAATGAGGCTGATGCCCTGGCCCATCCGCCCACGCCGCCGATATTGACGCTGCGGCCGTCGGACATCCCGACTGTGGACCCGCCGGTTGTGCCAGCGGGACAGCGTGGCGGCCGCCGGTTGACAATCACCGCTGAAGATTTAGCGGCCGTGCCGGAAGATGTGCCGGTCACCGATCTAGAAAAGCTGATGTATGATCTCGTCTGCCGGGCGCGACAGGCGCACTTGCCGCGTTGGGTCGGCCGCTCAAAGCTCCATTGGCATCCTGGTCTGGCAGTGGCGGCGCGGTTGCACGCGGCCGATATGTTGCGGCGACGCTATGTCTCCCATGACTCGCTAGAAGGCCTGGGAGTCGGCAAACGGCTTGATCGGGCGCAAATCAGCTATCTCGCTTGTGGCGAAAACATTGGCGTTGTTTATGGGCCAATGAGTCGTGGCACACAAGGGATTTATGAGATCCACAATGCTTTTATGAACCAACCGTCACGGCCGACTAACCATCGAGGGAACATTCTCAATCCGATCTGGACGCACGTCGGCATCGGCGTTGCCTATGGCTCCAACGGGGGCGACCAGTTGGTTGTGACGCAGAATTTTATTTCAACGATAAGATGAGAGTTAGAGACTTGGAGATTACAGTCTCCCAATCTCCTAATCTCCCAGTCTCTTTTTTAAGCTATGGAAGAAACAATCATCATTACCGATCCCGAAGCGGACCGTTACCACACCTTTGGCTATATCAGCTGGTGGCGGCAGGAGGTGGTACGCGATGCCACCGTGCTTGTCGTTGGCGCGGGCGCTCTGGGGAACGAAGTTATTAAGAATCTGGCCCTGATGGGCATTGGCAACATCCTCATCGCTGACTTCGACACGATTGAGGACAGTAATCTCAGCCGCTCGGTGCTGTTTCGCGCCTCGGACCGCGGCCGTCGCAAAGTGGATGCAGCGGCCGAGGGGGCGAAGGCGCTCAACCCCGATGTGAATGTGAAACCCTGGCATGGGAACATCAACTTTGATATGGGGCTAGGCGTTTTTCGCCATGTGGATGCGATTGTCGGCTGTCTGGACAATCGTGAAGCGCGGCTTTCAATCAATCGCTTCTCCTGGGCTGTCAACCGTCCCTGGGTGGATGGCGCAATCCAGGAGTTGATGGGAATCGTTCGCGTCTTTTGGCCTGGCGACGGCGCGTGTTACGAATGTACGTTGACTGATTTGGATTATCAGATCATCAATTTGCGCTACTCCTGCCCGTTGTTAGCGCGGGAGAATATCTTGCAGGGTAAAGTCCCGACCACGCCGACCAGCGCTTCGATTGTCGCTGCCTTCCAAACGCAGGAAGCGTTGAAGCTAATCCATGAGATGGAGGTGCAGCCGGGTAAGGCGGTGATGATCAACGGCCTGACCAATGACATCTACACCACTGAGTATCCAGTGAAGGAATTTTGCATGAGCCACTCGATGCTCGATCCGATTGTGGAGCTGCCGGAGGTGACGGCCGCCGGAACCACGCTCGGCCAACTGTTGAGCATTGCCAAAGAGCGACTGGGCGAAGAAGCGGTGGTTGAACTGGATGGCGAGTTGGTGGTGGGGATGGTCTGTCCCTCTTGTGGGCTGGAGTCGCCGGTCTTTCAGCGGATGGCACGGTTGTATGAGGATGCGGCCGTTTGCCCTAACTGTGGCACGCAACGGGAGATGCAACTGACGCACCGCTTCACCGGCGAAGAGCCATACGTGGAGCGCACGCTGGAGCAGTTGGATATTCCGCCGCTGGGTATCCTCCGCGCCCGTAATGGTCAGGATAAGGTCTATTTTGAACTGACTGGCGATAAGGAGACCTTCCTGAAGTTCTCTTGATTTTTCGACACGAATTTCACGAATGGCACGAAGATAATGCCTGGTTCATGTTATTCGTGTCAAAAAATAATGACAATCTCTGGATTGCAACTAGAAGGACGCTTTTACGTAATAACTCTTAACAACAAATAACCATAACCTGAAAACAGTTCACAGTAATTGTGATAGGTAATACCTGAATGGAGGCTTAATTAAGATGGCAAGCACGAAAGTTATCATTTACGATCCCACCGGTTCAAAGAAGACCCCGGTTGAGTTACCCGACGATGTTCCGATGCGGCGGTTGATCCCGGCACTGGTTAGCAAGATGGGCCTGCCCACCAGCCAGGGCGCAAACCCGATCACCTATCGCCTCGACCATCGCACCTCCGGCAAGCGTCTGGCCGATGAGGAGTCGTTGAGTGATGCGGGGGTGAAAGAAGACGATATTCTGAGCCTGTTCCCGGAAGTAACGGCCGGCTAGATGAGACTAAGAGATTGTGAGATTGAGAGACTGGAGCGTATTGTCAAAAGATCAAATCTCCTAGTCTCCCAGTCTCCTATTCTCCTGCTCTGTTGAGGCAATTCATGTTTGGTGATATTAGAGAAACCCGATTACGCACAGATTATCAGCGAGTACGAGAACTGGTAGATCGCAGCGAGTTTGTCCATATCGTGACAACCGAGGGGGATCCGCCGGAGAAGTATCTGATCCGCTTCACCTGTCGAGGTGTCGAACGGGTTAATGGTTCTAGCCCGGTCTACCGCGAAGCGCATGACGTGAGCATCTATTTACATGCCGAATATCCGCTGAAGCAGCCACAGTTGAAGTGGTTGACGCCGGTTTTTCACCCCAACATCCATATCACCGGTGCGGTGTGCATTGGCGCGTGGTGGCCGGCGAAGACGCTCGACGAGTTGTTGCTGACGCTGGGTGAAATGGTGCAGTATAAGAATTTCGAGCCGCGTGATCCGATGAATTCAAAGGCGGCAACCTGGGCGATGCAAAACAAGGCGCTTTTCCCGGTTGATCGCCGGGAGCTGAAAGGTCGCTCGCTGTCCGATTTAATTCGTATTGGTGAGACGGAAGCTGATGACCTCGCTATCAACATCCTCTGAGAGGCCTCGCACGGCCGAGCCTGTACCACCTCCAGCCACTCCACCCACCGAGGATAACGGCCGCGAACAGACGGCCGCTGCTCTGGCGGGGTTGCCGCAACGGCCGTTGCCTTTGCCGCCGGAGAAGTGGTTGCTCTGCGGCCGTGTGCCTTCGGTCAACCAGCCGATTGTGCTGGTCAGCCAGACAGCATTGTTGCAAGTGGCCGCCCATAGCAGCAGCAGCCTGGAGGTCGAGTTGGGCGGCGCGTTGCTGGGTAAGGCTTATCGTCACCAGGGGCGTGTGATCGTGCAGGTGATGGCGGCTTTACCGGCAGTCAATCAGGACCATGGGCCGGTGCATTTCCACTTTTCGGCCGATTCCTGGGTCAATCTGCAAAAGGACCAGGCCACGCATTATGCCGACCTGGACATCATCGGCTGGTTCCACACTCATCCTGATCTCGGCGTTTTTTATTCGAGCGATGATGTGGTGGTACATTCGGCCGCTTTCACGTTGCCCTGGCATGTCGGTCTGGTGATTGATCCGGTGCGCGACGAAGCGTGCTTCTTCGGCTGGGTGGAAGGGGAATTGGCCCCTCTTTCCGGCTATTATGAGTTACCCGACCGGCAACCGGAGCGTGTAGTGCAGTGGAGGGTGGTGAAAACGGCCGTTTGGGACCGCGCCTATATGCCCCCAGATGGTCCCGACCCACAAAACAGCCAGTCCTACCCGGCCAACAGCCAGGTCTACATGCCACGCAACGCGCTCTTTGCGCCGGGGCAATGGATTGGAGTGTTGCTGGGGGCGGCGGCCGTCTTGCTCTCTTTTTTTTTACTCGCCGGTCTCGTGACGCTCAACCGCCAAAATAACCGGCTGGAAAGTGTCGCCCTTGTTCTCGCCCAAGAAGCGTTACGCGATAGCAATGCGTTAACTTGCCCTGATCCCCGCCTGCGGATCATTGTGCCACTCCTGGGCAGCAATATAGCGGCGGGCAGCGATGTTTCGTTGATCGGCACGGCCGCCTATCCCGACGCGACCCGTTATCAGCTGGACATGCGGCCGAGCGGGACGGAAACGTGGGCGTTGCTTGGCCGTTTTCGCCGTGATCAAACGCTGGACGAGCTATGGCAATGGGACACGGCCGATCTCGCACCTGGTTCATATGAAGTGCGGCTGGCGGCCGTTGATGGCAATAACATTCGCCTCAATGGTTCTCCAACCTGCTCCATACAGCTTAACATAACACCTTAATTTGATCATTCATATCCAGTAGAATGATGAGTAGGGGCGGGTTTGAAACCCGCCCCTACTCAGACCTGATATAGGAAACCCGTTCCATCGGGTTTGTAAGTATGACGCAATCACCTGTACAAAGTTATGCCGCCCGGCTGCTCATTACGATTCCAGAGCAGAACAAACAGACTTCGCTGACCGTCACTCTGGTTCCGCAAGATGTGGTCCCGACCAACGGCCGCGCCAAGCCGTTGGCCGATTGCACGCTGGCTGAGCTACGCGCCTATGCCGACACATTGGAGCAAGAGGTGTGGCAGGCGTATGAGCAAATCACGCTGCTCGATCTCGACGCCTCATCGGAGGTCGAGGTTGAAGTTTCGTTGATCGTTGATGATACGGTCGCACCAATTGAAGATTGGGAAGCGCAGTTGCTTGTGCTTCCACAAGCAGAGGAAACTTCCGCCTTTACACCCGCTAGTGATGAAGCAGAGGGGGGAGCTAAAGAGACGGCGGAGGAATCAGCTTTCAAAGCAGAGGTCGCCGCAACGGAGGACAATGATGAAGAGGAACAGGTAACGGCCGAGCGCGAGACGGCCGTTATCCCCGAAGCCAAAGCAGTCTCCGATGCGGACGCAACCCAGCCTGATCAAGCGGCCGAGGCAGAAAAGGATGACACGCCAACGTTTGTGGCGGAAGAAAAGGACGATAGTGACCTGGACGCGATTGTGATGGTGGGTGCACCGCTGGAAGAGGAGGTGGAGGAACTGCCTGTCTCCTCCAGTCCATCGGGCGTGATCACACCCAGCAAGGCGCGGGTGCGAGTGGCCGGGCAACGGCGGGCTGTTGGCGACCCCACCTGGGCGGCCGTGGACATTTTGATGGATGAACCGGCACTGCGAGCGATGCAAGCCCATGCGCTGACTAGCCTCGACCGCGAGGTGGCCGGGGTGATGATTGGGCCACGACCGGAGAAGCAGCCGGACGGCCGCTATCTCGTCCACATCATTGACGCTATCGCCGCTAAATACACCGTGATGCACGGGGCCAGCGTCACCTATACGCCGGAGAGTTGGCGTTATCTCAATGACACCTTGCACGAACGTTATCCCAATGAGACGGCGGTAATGGTCGGCTGGTACCATACCCATCCCGGCTTTGGCATCTTTCTCTCTGGTATGGACCAATTTATCCACCAGAATTTCTTCACCCAAATCTGGCATATCGCCTATGTGTTGGACCCTCGCGCTCGCACCAGCGGCTTTTTCTGCTGGGACCGTCGCAAAACGAAAGTCCATCGCCATGATTTCACCTGGCCGGATTGGGCGGCGGGGGCGTGGTAAGGGGGAGGCTGGAGATTAGAGATTAGGAGACTGCGAGATTGGGAGATTTTAGGGTTTCACTGCGAAATAAGACCGCTTTGGATCGCTTTTGTGTATAATTTAGATAGCCTGGAAAGATAGGCTTGAGACGATGGAAGAAAGAGAGTATCCACTGATTCAAATAACCAATGAGGACATTACTGAGGCTAACCAGCTCAGTTTGGCTTGTCCTATTTGTGGCAGCGGCGTGGAGAACAACCCGGAAAGTGCCGCGTTTACGCCGGTCGTGTGCGAAAAATGTGGCACACTCTACCATCGTGCTTGCTGGGAACAAAGCGGGGGCAAATGCGCTGTCCTCGGATGTGGGCATGAGAAGTACCATGTTTACGGCCGCGAACTTGGCCCTATCCTGCGGGTCAAATATACCGATCTCCCCACCACTTCGGCAGTCAACGGCCGCGACCCCGGCCGCCGCACCCGCGAACTAAAAGAACGGCAAAAGCGAGAAGTGGAACGCTATCGTCGCCCTGGCCTGCTCTCGCGCTTCATGCGCTGGCTGCTGAACCAGATACGGATCAATATGAGTTAACAGCATAACTCTCTTAGTCTCCAGTCTCCTACTATTTGAGACTGAGAGACTGGGAGATTAAGAGATTAGGTTGGATGATCCGCCCCATCCGTGTCGGCCGTAACTCCCATTTTCTTGAAGAGGGCTGCGCCCTGTGCAAGCAGAGCTTTGTGCAGGGAGACGAGGTCGTTGTTTGCCCAGAGGATGGCAGTCGCCACCATGTCCATTGCTGGCGGGCGAACAACAATCGCTGCACGGCTTATGGTTGTCAAGGGAAGGGGACGGTGGGGGCTGCCGTTCGCCAACCGGTGCGCGAGGCGCAGAGACGGCCGCAAACGGAGCGCGTGCAAGTGCTTCCGGCGGCCGAGGGGCGAGGATTGTCGAAGGTACGCGCCCTGCCGAGTACCAACGTTGGCTGCGCCCAAAGCTGCTTGCTGATCAGCATCGCCATTGCCATCCTGCTCGTCGCCATCGGCTGCTTTGGCCTTTGGGCAATCGCCGACTACATCCTCCTCGAAGTCCTCCACTGGCCCTATCGTGAGCCGCTCCCCCTACCCGATCTTCCAATGTTTATATCGAGTGTCCCTCTTTTAGTGAAAACTATGAGCTTGTAGCAGCCAGTTCCTCACGGATTACACGGCGGAGAAGCGTTTCAAGCTCGTCTGCCCCTAAACTTTGGCGCAAAGTTTCGTTAATCAGCGTTTGATAACCTCGGCCGCCGGCTCTAGCTCTAAAGTAGGCCACCAGATCAGCATCTAAGTACATGTTGACTCGAACCTTTTCTGGTGCGACCGGTTTACCGCCAATACGAGCCACCGCCCGCTTCATTTGTTCCGCCGTAATCTCAGGTATATCAGATAGATCAATTTCGCTATCAGGCAAATTTCTGAGATATTCCCAATCAGTTTCTGAATGAGTCGAAGAAGAGTCGTTCTTCATATTTTGTAGCCTTTCGCATTGATGTGATAAGGGTCAGTTTTCCTCTTTCAGTGTGGGTTATAACCCCAAACAGATCTCGCAAGATACCAATCGTCACGAATCGCTGCTCACCGTATTCGTAACGGTCATCTTCAAAGGTGAATGTCAAGCCACTAAAGACGATTTCACCATCCGCAAAATCAAGGCGATGCTTTGCCAAATTGGCTTTTCGCTTTGCATCGTCCCAAATGAATTGCATAGGCTTAATAATACACACAATTATGTGCATATCAAGTATAACAAAAGGTGTTTTTGTTTGATGATTCGGCCGCACTGCAGTAGACTATTATCTAATGCTAAACCCCTCTAAATGCATTGTTTCAAAAGTTTGAACACCTGTCATTCCGAGCGGAGTCTTCGGAGCGAGGAATCCCTTGCGATTTCGTTAACCAGTAAATTGATAGGGATTCCTCGCTCCGCTCGGAATGACGTTGCGATCACTCTTGAAACACTGTACTAAATCCCACATTGAGGAGACAAAATGACAACGAAGTACGAAGCATTATTGGAGAAAGTCTACGAAGTTAATGATCTCGGCAAAGCGCTGAGTCTGATGGCCTGGGACCGTGAGGTCAATATGCCGAAGGGTGGCACCGCCGAGCGCATCCAGCAGATGGCGACGCTTAGCCGGTTGGTGCATGAGTTTTCTACCAGTGATGAGATGGGTGAATTGATCGAATCGGCCGCGGCCGAACTCAATGGAACCCCTTATGACAGCAACCAGGCCAGCCTCGTTCGCCTCTTGCAGCGCACTTATGCTGACGAGCGCAAGCTGCCGACTGAGTTTGTTGTGCGGGTGAGTGAGGTTAGCGGCCGCGCCCGTGAAGCATGGGTCAAGGCTCGCGAAAACAACGATTTCCCCCACTTTCAACCCTGGTTGGAACAGGTGGTGGAGTTGTGCCAGGAATTGGCTGAACTCTATGGGTATGAGGATGAGCCTTACGACGCGCTGCTTGATAAGTATGAACGGGATATGAAGACGGCCGAAGTGCGGGCGATTTTCGATGGCGTGAAGCAAGCCCTTCTCCCCTTGCGACAGGCGATTGACGCTAATAGCGACCGGGTTGATGACGCAATCTTGCACCAACCCTATGATATTGACCGGCAGAAAAAATTTGCCCGGTATATCGCCGAGGCAATTGGCTATGACTTCAATCGCGGTCATTTGGGAACGGTCGTCCATCCCTTCGCCACCAGCTTCAGCCGCAATGATGCGCGAATCACCACCCGCTGGTATCCTGACTTCATCTGCCCTTCCCTCTTCGGCACGCTGCATGAATGTGGTCATGCGATGTATGAGCAAGGGACGCACCCCGACCTCTCGCGTACGCCGCTGGCGCGGGGAACGTCGCTGGGTATTCACGAATCGCAGTCGCGGATGATGGAAAATATTGTCGGCCGCAGCCGGGGGTTCTGGCAAGCCCACTTTCCTAAACTACAGGAGACGTTTCCTGAAGTGTTGGGGGAGCGTACGGCCGAAGATTTCTACCGCGCGGTCAACAAGGTCCAGCCCTCGTTCATTCGCGTTGAAGCGGACGAGATGAGCTATAACCTCCACATTATCCTGCGCTTCGAGTTGGAACAGGCGATGCTCAACGGCGATCTGGCGGTCGCCGACCTGCCAACAGCCTGGAATGACAAGATGCAGGAGATATTGGATGTTGTGCCGCCAACGGACACGTTGGGTTGCTTGCAGGATGTACACTGGTCACGTCCTGGCTTTGGTTACTTCCCTACTTATGCGCTAGGCAATCTTTACGCGGCACAGTTCTATGAGCAAGCAGTGGCTGACGATCCGACCATTCCCGAAGAGCTGGCTGAAGGCAAGACGGACGCCTTGCTCTCGTGGCTACGCGAAAACATTCATCAATACGGCCGCAAATTCACTCCCGGCGAACTTGTGCAGCGCGTCACCGGTCAACCTCTCGGTTATGAAGCGTTTATGCGCTACGTAACGGGCAAGTTTAGTGAGTTGTACGACCTGTAAGCATACTGGTCTATTTATGTATTGGTATATTGGTGTATTCGTCACTTACGTACATGCCAATATACCAATACACTTATATTCCAATATACCTTAAAACACCCATCCCCCACGCAACCGCATTACGCCGATAAAGACGATAATCAGGGCCAATATGATGGCGATGAGGTTGTTGCGGAAGATGGTGCTGGAGTTGGCCGAACGTCGCCACAATGTGTTTAAGTGGGCGATGACCAGTGCGATCACCATTGTTACTGCATGTTCGATACGGTTTGGCGCAACGCCTAGTGTCAGGATCAAAATCAGTCCTAAAAGAAGATTGAGATCTAATAGGCCAGCGAAGGCAGCCATCAGACCACGATCTATGGGCTTATACTCGGCGTTGGTCAGCCAGCCATAAGCGAATTTCACAATGGCGATGATGGCAACCAGGGCAACCAGCCAGCGAATTTCTCCGTGAATTGTGAGTAATAAGTTCAAGTGGTTTCTCCTCTGAAAATAGAAATGAATTAGCGCAAAGATTGTTGCGCGAATTAACTTGAATAAATGGTTACGCGGATGACCCGGATAAAACGCGGATCACGCGGATCTTCATTCATGGCGAGCGGCGACCAGCCGGTGAAGTCTCCTTACTCACTAGCTTAAAGGAACAGGTGGCAGGTAGCCGCAGCCTTCTCCCCAAGCTCTGCCTCCTACAGCCTTCTACACCCCGCTTCCTGTTTTAATATTCGGTCCTTGCATTTCGCCGTTTTTCGTCGTTCCTTTTGGCGGTTGCTCCGGCACATCAAACTCGATGCGCACACGAGCGACGGCGCGGCGGTCAACGTCGAGGACGAGAAAGCGGGTATCATTGTAGATAATTTCGTCATTGATCTGCGGCGGCCGTCCCAGCTCGGTGACAATCAACCCGCCAACGGTCTCTACATCGGGCAGGCTTTCCTCCTCGCCCAAGAAGACATCTTCTGCCAGGTCATCAAGCAGGTAGTCGCCCGATACCTCCAGGACACCAGGGGCAATCTCTACATATGGCTCGCGCTCCTGATCAAATTCATCGCGCACCTCGCCGACGACTTCTTCGATCAGGTCTTCTAAGGTGACAATACCGGCCACGCCACCAAACTCGTCGATGACTACGGCCATGTGCAGCTTTTGCCGCTTAAAGATGGCTAACAATTGCTGTATGCCAAAGTGTTCAGGGACGACGGGCGCGGCGCGTAAGATAAGTCGCAGATCGAAGCTGCCGGTTGATTTGACGGTTTGTTTGACCAAATCTTTTAGGTGTAAGATTCCGACGATGTGATCGAGGTCTCCTTCATAGACCGGAAACCGGCTGTGGCGGCTTTCTATTACCAGTTGCAATAGTTCTTCGTGGGGAATGTCTAAGGGGATGGCTTGTAGCTTCGGCCGTGGCGTCATCACCTGCCCGACCACGCGGTCGCTAAAGTCGAAGATGTTACGGATCATCTCCTCTTCGCCGACGTTGATCAGCCCGCCCTCGGCGCTCTCGGCGATCAGGAGTTCCAACTCTTCGGCCGCCAACAATCGCGCGTGTCCCTCGACCGGCGGAACGCGGAAGACTCGTAGCAGCAGATTGCCGATACCATTGAGGATGCGGACGGGAATGATGAGGATCGCCTGGGCAATTTGCATCGGCCGTGTCAGCCACATCACCATCTTTAGCGGATCGGTCAGCGACATCGCCTTGGGAACCATTTCACCTACCACGACATGGAGGTAGGTCATCAAGCTAAGGGCGACGATGTAGCCAATGCTGCGCCCCAGCGCCTCAGTTGTCCCTAATCCCACCACCACGTATGGCTCGATGAAATGCCCAATCGCCGGTTCGCCATACATCGCCAACCCCAATGACGCAATGGTGATACCCAATTGGGCTGTGGCGATATATTGATCGAGGCGCGGCCGAGATTCCAGGATGGTCAGCAGCTTCGCCGCCAGCCGATTCCCATCTTCGGCCATCTGCTCCAGTTGGGTAGTACGAACACCGATGATTGCAAATTCAGCGGCGACGAAAAGGCCATTGATCAGGACGAGCAAAAGTATGACGAGAAAGGGGACAAACAGGGTACTCGGCCGAGGCAACGCTTCTACGTTTGCCGACTGTAGGGCCAACGCACCCAGGCCAATGACAATGAAGGGTAGTGACAGTTTAATCATGCTCTGCCACCTCCCATTCGCTGAAAGGCAAGGGGGCATCACCACCGGGCGGCAACAAGAGGGAAACTTCGCGAATGCTGAAATCCTCTGTGGTCTCTATGCGGATCACCGTATCGCCAAATTTGACCTCGTTGCCTACTTCGGGGAGGTGGCCGAGTTGGCTAAAGACCAGCCCGCCAAGAGTGTCCGTCGCTTCCACTGGCAAGTCCAGCTCTAAATATTCGTTGACATCAGAGACCAGCAAATCGCCACGCAAGTAAATTCGTCCCTCCTTGTCGCGGGCGACCATCGCCATCTCGTCATCAAATTCATCTTGCAGTTCGCCGAAAATCTCCTCGATCAAATCTTCGAGGGTGATCAACCCGGCCGTCCCGCCAAATTCATCGAAGGCAACCGCTAAATATTGGCCGCCGGTATTCAACTGCTGCCATACATCCACCACCGGCAACGTCTCCGGCACAAAGAGGACGTTACGCATCACGCTACGTATATCCGTCTGCCCTTCCACATGCAAACGGAAGAGGTCCTTGACATGAACAAAGCCGATGATGTCGTCAATTGAATCGCGGTAGATGGGAATGCGGGAAAAGCCCGCTTCTATCGCCATTTGCAGTATTTCTTGTACGGCCGTATCAACTGGGGCAGCGAGCATCTTGGTGCGGTGGATCATGACCTGTCGCGCACTGAGTTCGCGCAGGCGAAAGGCATTACGCAACATACGCCGTTCGCTGTCTTCCAGCAACCCACCCTCGTGGCTCTCAGTAACGAGTAGCTCGATCTCCTCTGGTGAGTGGGCACGCGCACTCTTCTCCTCGGCGCTATAGCCCAACAACCGGAGTAAGACGGTCGCGCTACCATTGAACAGCCAGATCAGTGGCGTAAAGAGTTGCAGCGACACCTTCATTGGCAAAACAAGGGATGTGGCGATGCGCTCTGGATATTGAATGGCAATTGATTTGGGGAAAAGTTCGCCGAGAATTACCTGTAGTGTCGTAATAACAACCAATACGCCAATTACCGATAGGGTTTCGGCCGCGATTACGGCCGCTCCCGCCGAATCTGCCTGTCCAAGCTGGGCTAGTAAGCCACTGATCGGTTCAACCAGGCGCACGGCAATCGCGTTTTGGGCGTAGGCACCGAGGATGAGCGAGGAAACAGTGATCCCGATCTGGCAGGCGGCGACATAGCGATCAAGGGCTTTGCTGTCCTCCATGATCGGCAGGAGCGCCTGGGCAAAGCGATTGCCCTGGGTGGCAAGCTGGCTGATCCGTGTACGGCGTGAGGAGACTGTTGCAAACTCGGCCGCCACATACAAGGCATTCGCCAGAATCATTGTTGAAATGGTGAGAAAAGCTACCAGGATAAACATAGATGGTATTGGGCCGATGAGTGGAGGATGACGATTAATTTTCGTGCATCGGCGGCCGCGTGGCAAGGCTCGTCGGAACCAACGGCCGTGCAAACGCCACAGGTCCCCTGTTCCCAGGGGACAAACTGGAATGATGAGGGGAAAAGCGAGTAGGGACTGGGAGGCTCAGAAGTTGGTTCGGACACCGTTACCTATTCCCCCGATGCCCGGAATCTAGCTGTACCACATACTTGTGCGACTTTTGTTTGTGCCACATTCGTGCCGCGTCGGTGACTATGTGGAAAGGATTGTAGGTTGGCATGAAAATAAAAGCGATAAATAGAACGTCTATCGTCCGACACCAGATGGGTATTCCCTCACTTGCAGTTGCTCAATGCCAACGATAGTCGCCATGAACTGTTCATTTGTTTGGGATCAGGGATTGCTGATTCTGCTGCCGCCTGAATCATAGAAATTATAGAGTAGCTGCCGGAAAAGTCAATCGGTAGATGAGGTATGAGGGTATAAAATTTCATCGTTTATCGGCCGACAGAGACCCACAAAACCGCAAGCGTAGAATCCAGCGGATGCCTTGGACAGGCTATGATAATTCTGCACTTGACAGTATAAAAACAACCCATTATTATTTAGTATTGTCTAAATAAAACTATATATCTATCAAATAAACGTGGCTGCCTGGCAAGGTGGGCTTGACAAATGAAAGAAAAACCGCATACCAATATTTCGCGACGCAGCTTTCTGAAGGCTGGCGGTCTAGGATTGGCAAGCGTCGCAGGCTGGCAAGGTCTGTCATCTCTGATCGGCCAATCACCAACGGCCGTTTCGGCCGCTTCCCCAAGCATACAAGAAAGTGACCAGGAAAATAATGATGGCAATGACCATGCCGATATGGAGCATGGGCAGATGGGGGCTGTCGGCCGTGTTGACCACGGAGCGAATGGTTTTCACCCCACGGAAATCCTCTATGACTTCGATTATGGCGAAGTGAGTGAAGAGAACGGCCGCACAGTCCGCGAATGGGAAATCCTGGCGATGGATAAGGAAATTGAGATCGCGCCGGGTGTGTTCTTCCCTGGCTGGGTCTATGGCAGTGCGACGTCGGCCGCTTCGCGCCGCGCCGGGCACATTGTCGGCCAGGTCCCCGGCCCCACCCTGCGCTGTGTAGAAGGAGACCTGCTGCGCATCCACTTTATCAACGCCGGAACCCACCCGCACACACTCCACTTTCATGGCATCCACTCAGCACGAATGGACGGCGTGCCGAATGTCGGTCGGGGGATGATCTATCGCAATGAGAGCTTCACCTATGAGTTTGAGGCACGGCCGTTTGGCTGCCATCTCTACCACTGCCATGCCATCCCGCTGAAGCGTCATATCCATAAGGGATTGTATGGGGCGTTTATTATTGACCCCGACCCAGAGAAATACAGTGGTGAGGAGCAAGAATTGGCACGCCGGCGCAACCACCAATACCCCGAATGCCAGGCGATTAACGAGACGGTCATCGTCATGAACGCCTTCGATACCAATTTCGATGGCGAAAACGAAGTCTATGCTGCCAACTCGATTGCCTTTGCCTATATGAATGAGCCGATTCAAATTCGACACGACCAATTACAACGGCTCTATCTGGTCAATATCACCGAGTTTGATCCGATCAACTCCATCCATCTCCATGCCAATTTCTTTGACTATTACGACCACGGCACGACGCTGCGGCCGACGGCGACCACGGTAGACACGATTATGCAATGCCAGGCACAACGCGGCATTCTCGAATTTTCCTTCGAGAACTTTGAACCTGGCCTCTATATGTTCCATGCCCACCAGAGTGAATTTGTTGAACTGGGCTGGATGAGTTTCTTTGAAGTCATAGAATAAACTCACGCAAAGGCGCAAAGGGCGCGAAGTTTCCTTTACAAATATCTTTGCGGCTTTGCGTGCTTTGCGTGAGCAATTGCTAAGGAAGAACATCATGCAACAAACACCTTCCGTGACCACGCCTACACGGCCGAATTGGGTATTGGCGCTGCTTCCCTTGTTGCTTTTAATCGCTCTGGTTGCCGCCTTTCTGCTGCTGGAACCGTTGTCCTTTTTTACCGGCGCGTTCCCTCCTTTGGAAGAGTTGAGTGTGCAGCGCGTGACCTTTCCCGAAAGCGGCCGTATCCAACTGGAGGTGATCAACGGTGGCCCCGACCCCGTTTCCATTGCCCAGGTGCTGGTGGATGACGCCTATTGGCAGTTTAGCATCAGCCCCGGCGCCAACCTGGAACGGCTCGAACGGGCGACCATTGACATCCCCTATCCCTGGGTAAACGGTGAACCGTTGCCGATCACGCTGATCACCGCCACCGGCGTCACCTTTGAAACGGAAGTAGAGGTCGCCGTGCGCTCGCCCGACACCGGCACATCTACCCTGCTCGCCTATGCCTTACTGGGTATCTACGTCGGTGTTGTTCCAGTGGCCCTGGGGATGCTCTGGTATCCTTTCCTGCGGCGCATGGAACGCAAATGGCTCAATGCCATCCTGGCCCTGACTGTTGGGCTGCTCATCTTCCTCTTTGTTGACACGCTGTTGGAAGCGCTGGAACTGGCGGCCGTTGTCCCCGGCGTCTTTCAGGGAACGCCTCTCGTACTCCTGACCACGCTGCTCACGCTGGGCATCCTCCTCGCCATTGGGCAACGGCGCGGCCAACGTTCGCCGTTAGGGATTGCCACGCTCATCGCCCTGGGGATTGGCTTGCACAATTTAGGCGAGGGATTAGCGATTGGCGCGGCCTTCGCCACCGGTGCGGCCGCGCTTGGCTCCTTCCTCGTCATCGGCTTCACGCTGCACAATATCACCGAGGGGATTGGCATTGTCGCGCCGCTGGCGAAAGGGGAACGGCCGCGACTGCTGACCTTCCTCTTGCTCGCCCTCCTGGCGGGTGGCCCGGCCATCCTCGGCACCTGGATCGGTGGGCTGGCCTTTTCCCCCTTCTGGGCAGCGCTCTTCCTTAGCATCGGTGCAGGGGCGATCTTGCAAGTGATCTGGGAAGTAGGGAAATTACTGCTACAGGATGCCCAACGGCAAAATCAACCGGCCCTCAACTGGCTCAACTTCGCGGGGCTGACGGCCGGTATCCTGATCATGTATTTCACCGCGTTTCTGGTGAAGTTTTAGGAGAGTTGGAGGTCAAATGCTCGACTGGCCGATCATCATTCGCGACGCATTTGTTTGCGGTCTAGTACTATCGCTTGCCCTCACTGCTCTCCTGGTCATCAGCGGCCGTGTCGCTCTGGACATGTTCGTTGACAATTACCCGCCTGACGTTCAGAAAAGGTATGGGCCAATGTCCCCCAGGGCCGCTCGCCTCCGTCCCTATATCGCGGCTTTGTTGTTCATGATCATGTTGGGCATCCCGCTCCTCGGCCTTTTCGCGCTGCGGGCTGAGATCAATACCGTCCCGTTCTTACCCGCCCTCGTATTTTCCGGTATCGCGCTACTGGTGTTCAACCTCTTTGATTTGATCATCCTTGATTGGCTCTTCTTCGTCACCATTCGGCCGCGGGCCATGGTGCTACCCGGCACCGAGGGAATGGCGGGCTACAGCGATTACCGGTTCCACTTCATCGGGTTCCTAAAGTGGCTGGGCTTCACATTGGCCGGTAGCTTGTTCATCGCCGTTCTCTGGATGGTTATAGAGTGGCTGCTTGCGTAGTTCCCTTTACATCTAATGGTTTTGATTTTTTGGTGTGGTTGTGGTGGTAACTGCGGATTGGGCGGCGGCCGATGGCTACCCCCGAACTCCCTATTGTAGCCCAGATGCAAAGCTTTCAACTGGCGTAGCCATCCGATGGCAGCGGGCAGCTCGGTTAAGCCCAGTCCGCTCAGATCAAGTTCTTCACATTGTTCTCGCTCTGCCTGTTCAATTTATTGCAGCAATTCCCTCTCGATCATCGCCTTAAGCCCTCCATCGTGTGAATCAAGCACATGCTTTATATACGCAGCCGGTTGATCTCATCACGCAACGCCATCGCGGCCGCCCGCGCCGCCTCCGCAAAGTCCAATCCTGGGGATGCGTAGATCACACTTCGTCCGGCGTTGATCACTGGCCCGGCCACCGCATCTGGCCCAAAGCGCACGGCCGCACCCAACTCGCCCCCTTGCGCCCCAATCCCCGGAATCAAAAAATTGGCCTGTGGAGCCAACTCCCGCGCCGCCGCTAACTCCTCCGGATAGGTAGCACCTACCACATAGCCACAGTGTCCCATTGAGTGGCGAGTGGTGAGTGGCGAGTGGTGAGCAGGAGCGTGAGAAACGGCCGCTGCCGTCTCTCCTCTGCTCCCCTGCTCCTCCGCTCCTCCGCCCCCCTGCTCCTCTCCCCAACGCTGGCTGGCACGAATGACATCGGCCGACAACCCATTCGGGTTGGAGGGGTGGGCGAGGAGGTAGATGGCTTTGGTCGGCCGTTTCTCAATTAATGGCAACACCGCATCCAGCCCGGCACAGGGATTGACCGTGACGGCATCTACATTCCATTCATCGAAGGCGCCCTTGCCCCAGGCATTCTGCGCGTGGCTGCTGTCGCTGATTTTGCAATCGAGGATGATCGGGATATGGTTAGGGATGTAGGCGATGGTTCGTTCGAGGGCAATCACGCCTGATGCGCCCCACTGCATATAGAAGGCGAGGTTGGGTTTGTACGCGCAGACGAGATCGGCCGTGGCATCAATAATCGCTTTATTAAATGGCAAGACGGGTTCGTCCCAACGCATCGCTTCTAGCGGCAGTCGCTCCGGCTGTGGGTCTAGGCCAACACAGAGCCAGGAGTTGTTTTTCTCCTGAATAGCACGAAGTTTCTCCAGATAAAGCATAATAAATGTATCCAGATACAGTATCTTACTTATATCCGATTAGGCCTATGGAACTATTGTGTTTATTTGCTAAATGCTTATCATATAGGGTAGGTGAAGTCAGGTCAAGCGGGAGAGGGTCCCCTCCTCAAATAACTGGCACGAGAACACGACTGGCACGAACCTGGCAACGCTAAGGCCATAGCCCACCCCCCGCCCTCTCCCTTTTTAAGGGCTTATGGCCGCCAGACTTATTTTGGGCAAGTGCGGTAAGCAAGTGGCAACGATCCGTTGCTTTTCCTTATCGCCCGAAGCGGCCGCGCTGGTAGTTCGCCACCAGCGCGGTCCTTTTTTTGCCGGAAACCATATCCTTCAAGACTCACGCAGTTTAGAATATTTAGCAACGAATTAACGCGAATTTACGCAAATTATGGCTTAAAATTCTCAGGCGAGGTTCGCCCCATTCGCGTAAATCCGATGCAAATGCATAAGTCTTGTCCATTTCAGATATCCTTCCTATGTTCTTCTAACTCAATTCTTACATCAGTTGCCGACAATAAAAGTGAAGAATTCAAGTGGACAGCGCCGCTAAACAGGAGGCTTTGTGTTAGCGGGACTGGACATTGGCATTATGCCAATGGTGACACTTGAATTGCATGGCGTGTAGATTGTAGAAAGTAGAAATTGGAGGTGTAGAGATGAATAGCTTAATGCGTTGGACTCCGCTGCGGCCGATGTGGCGCAATCGCAATTTGTGGGAAGAGTTTGATCGTCTGATGGAAGAGCCGTTGTCACTATTCCGCGACCAACAAGAGTGGCCTGGAACGTGGGGGCTGGCCCTGGATGTGGCCGAGACGGATGACAATTTTGTGGTGACGGCTTCGGCCCCTGGCGTCAATCCCGATGATATTGACATCACCCTTACCGACAACACCCTGACCATCAAGGGGGAGATGCGTAAGGATGAGACTGTTGAGGAAGAGAAGTATCATCTGCGCGAGCGACGCTATGGCAGTTTCAGCCGTACTCTAACTCTGCCCACGCCGGTTGACGCGGATAAGATTGAAGCGAACTTTGACAATGGTGTGTTGACCGTGCAGCTACCGAAGACGGAAGCGGTTCGGCCGAAGCGCATCAATGTCAGAACAAACGGCCAGCAGCAAAAGGTGATTGAAGCGCAGAGTTAACATTGCAGCGTAACGATATTTTTCGACACGAATGACACGAATTTCACGAAAATAAGGGACAGAATTCGTGTTATTCGTGTCAAAGGGCGTAAGTCCTAATATAATGAAAATGCGACATCCTAGATGGTGTCGCATTTTTATTTGTGTTGGCAACGGCCGAATACAATAGTTCTTTTTTTCTCTTATCTAATCTCTTTCTGACCTGTTTGTGGCATAATATACTGATACATCATTAGGCTAATCAGATAGCAGTACGAAGATGCTGACAAGGTTGAATAGATGAATTATAAGGATTATTACCAGACGCTGGGCGTGAAGAAGAGCGCCTCGGCCGATGAAATCAAAAAAGCATATCGAAAACTAGCACGCAAGCACCACCCTGATGTCAACCCTGGGGATAAGGCGGCCGAAGAGAAGTTCAAGGACGTCAACGAAGCGTATGAGGTGCTATCCGACCCGGAAAAGCGAGAGAAGTATGATCGCTTTGGCGCGGAGTGGCAGCAATATTCGCGTGCGGGCGGCCGTCCTGAGGACTTTAACTGGTCGGCCTGGGGTAGCGGCCCTGGTGGTGGCACACAATATCGCACCGTCTCGCCGGAAGAGTTTGAGCAAATGTTTGGCGGAGGGGGCAGCGGCGGCTTCTCTGACTTCTTCGAGACGCTGTTTGGTGGCGGCCGCCGGACGACCTCTGGCTTTGGCGGCTTTGGGGCTGATGATATTTTCAGTAGCGGCCGTGCCACAACGCGCCAACCACAACGGCAGGAACATACGGTTGAAATCACGCTAGAGGAGGCGTTTAACGGCACAACGCGCACGCTGCAATGGCAGGACGGCCGGCGCATTGAGGCCAAAATCCCGCGTGGGGTGCGTACCGGCTCGAAGGTGCGACTCAGCGGGGCGAGCAATGGGACAGGCCAGGGGGATGTTTACCTGAATGTTGAGGTCTTGCCCCATCCAACCTATGAACGGGATGGCGACAATCTGAGGATGACCCTGCCGGTGGATCTGTTTACTGCCCTGCTCGGTGGCAAACTGGCTGTACCGGCGATTGATAAGACGGTGAATTTGACCATTCCTGCGGGCAGCGCCAATGGAAGGGTCTTTCGACTGAACAAGCTAGGGATGCCGCGCCTGCGCCAACCGGATGAACGCGGCGATCTCTATGTGACCATTAACGTGGAGCTACCGCGCAATCTCTCTGAGGAAGAGAAGAAGCTGGTTAGTGAGTGGCGGGAGATTCGGGATAGGGCTGGATGATTGGGAGCAGAGGGGCAGAGGAGCAGGGGAGCAGAGAAGAGGCAAGCAGTGGGCAGTTTTCAATCTCTAATCTCCAATCTCTAATCTCTAACCGCTTCCCCCATTAGCTCTGGGAAGCGGTCGGGGGTGCAGGCAAAGACGGGGAGGCCGAGGTTGCTTATCTCCTGGGCCAGGGCCTGGTTGTAGCGTGGTGCGCCTTTGTCGTTGAGGGCGAGCAGGGTGATTACGTTGACGCCATCGGTCGCCAACGTCTCTATTCGGCGCACCGTTTGTGCTTTGTTTCCCCCTTCAAAGAGATCAGTAATCAGGACGAGGACGGTATCATGCGGCCGTGTCACCGCCTGCTGGCAATAGGACAATGCGCGGTCAATATTCGTCCCGCCGCCCAGCCGCATCCCAAAGAGCAGTTCTACGGGATCATCCAGTTGGTCAGTCATATCTACCACCGAGGTGTCGAACAGCACCAGCCGGGTGGAGATGGTCGGAATCGAAGCCATGACCGCCGCGGCGATCCCAGCATAAACGACGGATGTCACCATGGAGCCGCTGGTGTCAATGCAGAGGATGACATCTTTCAGCGAGGAGCGTTTACGGCCGTAGCCAATTAGTTTCTCCGGGATAATCGTCGCCTGTTCTGGCTGGTAATGTTTGAGATTGGCGTAGATGGTGCGTTGCCAGTTGATCTCTTGCAGGCGGCGCGGCCGTGTTGTCCGCGTCGCGCGGTTCAGGCTCCCCGTAATGGCCTGTCGTAGTGGATGCTTCAGTTGTTTGATCAACTCCTCGACGACTTGCGCCACCACTTGCCGCGCCGTTTCCCGCGTTTTCTCTGGCATGACGCGACGCAGAGAGAGCAAGGTGGCCGCCAGTTGGGCATCCGGCTCGATCTCCGCCAGCAGTTCCGGTTGATCGAGCAGTTGGCGCACATTAAGCCGTTGTAGGGCGTCGCGCTGCATAATTTCCACCACCGGATCAGGAAAATAGCGGCGAATATCCCCCAGCCAGCGGGCCACGTCGGGCATTGAGTCGCTTAAATCCCCTCCCTGGCTATCGCCATAGAGTGATTCCAACGCCTCATCTATCGCCCGTTCCTCTTCCGACAAGCCTTCGCCGGGCTGCGGGTCACCACCAACCCCGCCCTGCTGCTCGGACTCCTGTTCCTCCTCTACCTCGCCCAAGACCAACCGCCACCTTCGGCGGCGTTCGTCGGCCGCCTGTTGGCTGGAGTAAAAAGCGTACAGAAAATCGTCTTGCTGATTCATTTAGTCCAAATCCACTTTATCCACTTTCAACAACTGCGCTATATACGCCAACACTGCGTCCGCCTGCTGCTGGTTGAAGCGCGGCAGAGGAGCTTCTGGCGGACGGCCAGCGGTTGCCGATGACCCATAGCGAACGCGCTCCTGCAATTGCCGTCGGATAGCGTCGGGAAAGCTGGAAAACGGCCGCCGCAAGAGGGGCAATACCCCCTGGAACTGCTCGCGATCCAATCCGGCAATCCAGCCATCCACCAATTGCCACAGCCGCGTGTCATGCACCAGGATCAGTCCGCTATCGCGCAGAAAACCATCCAGCCAATCGGCCGCTTCCTTGGTTTGTTGCCAATCACCCACTCCTAAAGGCAAGGCCCGGCGCATTCGCGTGGTCACCTCGTCGGCCGAAAAGGCGTCTGAATCCAGCAACAGGCGACACGCCCGCCCGGCAACCAGCCCATGCAAGCGGGGCTGATCGGCCAACCGAGCCAGGACGGCCTGCCATTGCTGCGCTTGCTCCGCCTTTTGCATCATATTGACCGCGCCGGCCACCGCCACCAATCGCGCCAGCATCCCCTCGGCCGCGCTGTCATCGAGCGAGCGGCAAGCCCCTGGCAAACCGATGCACACACGTGCCAGCAGATGATCAAAGACGCGCTGCATTTGCTCCTGGTGTGCGGCCGTTTGCCGCAAATTGCCATAGCGTAGGGATTGGGCAAGCGGTGGCAAGGTCTCCATCATGTGAGCGATGTCGCTACTGACGGCCGCCAGCTCTTCAATCCGCGCCAGCAAGGCCGGTATTGTCTCCGGCAAGTCGGCCAGCGCGACTTGATCAATGAGTTTGGTTAATTGGGGCAGTTCAGTCGAGCGAGTGGCGGTGTCCTCCACAAAGGCAGCGGCCGCGTCGCGCACCGTATTGCCCCATATCCCCGCCTGCACCACGCGCACCGAGAGTTCCGGTAGCCACTGCAACTCCCACGCTTCAGCGTAGGTCCCCACCTGCCCGCGCAAGGTCATTGGTTTTCCCCAATGGATGTCGAGCAGTAGCAGACGATACAACAACTGGCTACGCGAAAGGTGTAAGGGATCGCGCAAATCTAATGTCAGCGTGTTTTTCTCCGCTTCCGGCAATAACTGTAATGCTTGTTGTTGCTGTTGTAGATCACGTTGCAGCGGGACCATCGGCACGCCCGGCGGAACCATCCCCATCCGCTCACCCACCGTCAAGCGGCGGCGGATCAGATCCATTGGCTCGTTCGCGCCAAAGCAGATCGCGCTTTGGGTCGCTTCGTTTAGCTCTGTCAGTCCCGGCAACGGCCGCCCGCGAATGGCAGCCAACGCCTCCGCCAGGCGCACCGCTTCGATCACATGCGCCGGAGCGACATCCATCTGCTCTTCGCGCAGCAAGGCCGCCACACGTGACAGCCAACGGGCGCTAATCTCCACCAGCGGCCGTCCTGCCTCGCTCGCCTCCCACAAGTGGTGATACCACCCTGGCGAGTGAATCCCCGCGCCATAGCCGCTGGCCTGGGCCAGACGGCCGTAGGTCCAGGGGACCCAAGACGCCTCGACCTCGGCTACCGGCAAGTCTCGTAATAGTGCCACGTCTTCGGCCTCATTTGCCAGATCGCCCAGCGCCGGGCCGTGCCACGCGCCACAGACTACAGCGATACGCTGCCGTCCTGCGGTCACTGCCTGGCGGATGGTTTGCCGCATGTAGGCTTCACGTTGGAGGGCGATGCGGCGGCCGATGGCCTCGACGGTGTTGGCGGGGGGTAGTTGCTCAGCCTCGGCTGTTTCGCGCAAGGTCGCCATCAGCCACAGCACCGACTCAAAGAAAGCAACCGCCTCCCCTCCCTGTTGCTGCTGCTCCACCAGACCATTCCACCATGCCTCATAATCGCTGTGTCCGGCAGCGGCCGCCAGCCGCCGGAAAGGGTCGAATGAGGGCGGCGTGGCTCTGTGTCCCAAAGCGAGTTGGTGACGTTGGGGCAAGTCCATGAAATGCACCGGTATCTCCCGTTCCAGGGCGTAACGAATGGCTTGCAACTCCGGCGAAAAGAGGGCGAAGGGGTAGAACGTCGCCCGTCGCGGTTTGTCGGGGCGGTAGACGAGTAAGGCCACCGGCAAAATCAACGCCGGATGAAGGAGCCAATGGAGCAAGTCGTCGGCGTCGGGCGGCCCTTCTACCAGTACACAATCCGGCTCTAAGGCTGACAACGCCTGACGCAGCAAGCGAGCCGACCCTGGCCCGTGATGGCGAATACCGAGGACGTGGATAGAGCGTAAACGGTGGGCGGTAAGCGGCCGGCCGTTGGCAGTGGACATTCCTAAAGACATGGTGGCTTATACCAGTTCGCGACAGGCACGGTAGAGGTCGTCCCAGCCCGCTTTGTCCTTCATCACCGTCTCCAGGTACTCTTGCCAGATCACGGCGTCCTGCACTGGGTCTTTGATCACCGCACCGGTCAGGCTGGCGGCGAGATCGGCCGCTTGCAAACGGCCGTCGCCAAAGTGTGCGGCCAACGCCAGTCCACTATTGACCACCGAAATCGCCTCGCCTGTACTTAAGGTGCTGCTTGGCGACTTGACCTTCGCCTTGCCATCCTCGGTTAGCCCTCCGCGCAGT
The DNA here is from genome assembly GCA_964410625.1 of uncultured Ardenticatenaceae bacterium. GTDB lineage: Bacteria > Chloroflexota > Anaerolineae > Promineifilales > Promineifilaceae > CAYPHY01. The sequence goes on from CAYPHY010000006.1 coordinate 231,244, forward strand.
TCGCGGAAAATGACAACGACGCGGCGAATCTCCTCTAAGGCTGGACGTTCGGCCGGTAGTTCGAGCGCCCGGCTCAGGCTGTCCACCCGTTGTTGGACGATGGTGATCTCTTCTTCGGCCGTTGCCGGAAGGGGCAACACCACCGTATTAAACCGCCGTCTCAACGCGCTGGAGAGATCGTTCACTCCCCGGTCGCGGTCGTTGGAGGTGGCGATAACGTTAAAACCCTTGGCCGCCTGCACATGGTCATGGAGTTCAGGGATGGGTAGCAAGCGTTCGGAGAGGATGGTAATCAACGCATCTTGCACATCGGAGGGAATGCGGGTCAACTCCTCTACCCGCGCCACCTTGCCGTCGCGCATGGCGGTCATCACCGGGCTGGGAACCAACGCCTCCGGCGTCGGCCCCCGCGCGATCAGGCTGGCATAGTTCCAGCCATAGCGGATCATCTCTTCGCTGGTTCCCGCCGTCCCTTGCACCAACAGGGTTGAGTCGCCGGAGACGGCCGCTGCCAGATGCTCAGAGACCCAGGTCTTACCCGTCCCCGGCACGCCGAGCAAGAGCAATGCCCGGTCGGTGGTCAGGGTGGCGATGGCGACTTCAATCAGGCGGCCGTTGCCGATGTACTTCGGCGTGATGGTGAAGCCATTATCCAGTGTACCACCAAGCAGGTAAGTGGCAACTGCCCAGGGGGACAGCCGCCAATTGGGTGGGTGCGGCCGAGCGTCATGGCGCTCTAATTCCGCCAACTCTTCGGCAAACGCCTGCTCCGCCAGTGCCCGTTGAATTTCATTGTTGATCATTTTCTTCTCCAAACTATAGAACGAGTTCCACAATATATGGTGCTATCATGGGAAATCACTCTATACATGTCCCTGTTAAACTCTTTCAATTCCTGTTAAACTAGGTTGTATGGAAAACACAGATACCATTCAGGCCATTGAGCTAATTGCCACGAATCCTGTAATACGCCACGGCAGGCCCTATATCCTAAACACAACCGTAACGGTCAGCGACATCGTCATCGCCAAGAATTATCATAATCTGGACGCTGACGGAATTGCCGATTGGTATGGTTTGACATTGCCACAAGTGTATGCTGCTCTTGCTTATTACTACGCTCATAAACCTGATATTGACGAAATGATACGCACCCAATTTCGCCGCGCCGAACAATTAAAGGAGAACCGTGTTGGCAGCCGGCATACGCTTCTATCTTGATGAAAATCTTCCCATCGCAATCGCTGAACAATTAAGACGTCGCGGCATAGAAGTGGTTACGGCCCGCGATCTAAATGTGCTTGGTCGAAGCGATGATTCCCATCTCCAACTAACTATAAGCACGGGCTATGTCCTTTGTACGAATGATGCTGATTTCGTAGAAATTGACGCCCATGGAATTGAACATACAGGTATCGTCTTTGGTCAACAACACAAACATGGTATCGGTGACTGGGTACGATATTTGGAGCTTATTCATGCCATATATGAACCTGAAGACATGTGGAATCATGTTGAATACCTGTAAAAATTTATGTCTCACTGAATCGTATCCAGCATCTCATCCCTAAAAGTAATTGTCTTCAAAAATGTCTTGACCGCCTGTTTCCAGGGATCGCTTAGTTCGCTGGTTGCAAAGGCTTCGGCCGCATATCCCGCCACCTCCGGCACACATTGTCTGGCCAGTTGGCGCATTTGATGTCGTAGTATGGGGGATGCTTTGCTTTCATTCTCAAGCGTGGCCTGTCCTACCAGAAAGTCAACCCACAACCGGCTTGTTGCCAAATCCCAGGGATGGGGCCAATGGCGCAAGAAGCGAATGAGGGGCATATTGGCCGCCACTGTCTGCTCTTTGTCAGAAACCCTTTTCTGCACCTCCGCAAAACAACGATCGGGGGGCAAAATGGCGATGAGTCGCGCAGTGCGATCGCTGTAGCTGTCCTGCTCTAACAAGGTCATCGCCCACTCTACATTGCGCTGGCGCAGCGCGGCCGTCGCCAGGGCAGTTGTCAGCGTACGCGGCCACTTGCTGGTCTGGACGGCGCGGACAATCTCGGCCGGCTTTGCTTTCCAGCTCTCGCTCCAATGTGTAAGCGGTATTGCTCCGACTATCTGGACCAACATCCGGGTGCGTTCATTGGGTGTTGGTTCGGCCGCTGCCGGGCGATTCACCCCATCACGCACCAGCGAATCTACAATCACCTCTGGAAAGCGGACGTTGATCTGGGCCTTTAGCTGTGGCGTCCAGAGCAGCATAGCGGCCCCATTGGCGATCATGCGCTGGCAAAGCCGCGAGTCGGGCAGGGAAGCCAGCAGTTCGGCCGCCTTCCGCCGCACCGTCACATCGCGGTCATCCAAAGCCCGTTCAAGGAATGGCTCATCCTCGGCGCTTAGCCCCTGCCCCAACGAACGGATCAAGTCGCGGCGCATGGCATCGGCGTCACTCTTCCAGGTGCTTTCTAATAGCTGGCGGCCGACGGCGGGAGCGTGCAGGCGCAAATAGGCCAACAATGCCCGGCGGCCGTTCAACTCCAGCTGTTGCCAGTGGGCGCGTAAAGTAGGCCAGTTGTCAAACTCGACGGTTGCGTACTCCCAGGCTGGGTTGAGCGCGGCGAGATGACGGCCGAGTTCCCCCAGGAGCGGATAGATAAATGGGCGGTGGCGCGGGACCTTTGCCCCTTGCTCCAATAAATGGGTCAGTTGTTCCCCCGGTGCGCAGAATCCGGCACAGTTAACCGCCTGTAGAAATTCCGGTAGTAGTTCAGGAAGTTCCTGGTTTAACAGGCGTTCGAGGAGGTGGGTGGCTGCGGCGGGGAGGGGCAACCGTTGGTCTTGAATAGTGGACTGGGACGGGGCTGCCTGCTCAACCGTCACTTGTCGCGGCAACCAGCCGACTTGTTGCTGGAGCACGGTCGTTCCGGCAACAGCCAGCAACAACTCTTCGGCCGTAAGCGTTTGCTGCCACTGTGCCACTAACGCAGCCAGTGGCGTGGCGGAATCAGTCGCGGCTATTAAATCTGGCGGTTCGCCGCGTCCAGTTCCTACCAGGGCTGCACCCACCAATTTTTGCCACAGACTCAGTTCATTCATTTCAATAATTAAACAATAGAAACCGGGTTTCTTAGCTTTTACTAGCCGGAACCGATTTCTCAACAGAAACCAGAAACCCGGTTTCTAAAGACAACAGTTTCTAAACGACCGCTCGCCAGCGATGCAGGTCAAGCCACTGCCCCTGCCGGTAGAGACTTATTGGCGTTAAATATGCACCGTTCCACTCACCGAATAGGGACAACGGCTCCCCGGCCGACAACGCCAGCAATTGCCAACCCAGGTTAAAGCGGGGGGGCAAAGGTAAGACACTCCCTGCTTCGTCTCGCAACTGCCAGCCCATTGGCTCACGCTCGACCCGCAACTCGGACAACAGTAGCGGATAAATACGCAACCAGGGGTTAGCCGCTCGCGCCTGGGCATATTCACCGATGGCCTGCTCAATGGTGCGACGAGCGGCCATGTTCGACGGTTGCCAATCATTGTCCACGTTGTCAGTTGGCGGCCGTATTTCACCCATAATCCGCGCGAACAGCGGCCAATTGCCTGGATAAAAGCCCACTGTTGCCACGACAACCATACCTGTCGGCAAGCATAACGCCTGATTTACCTTGAGCGGCGGTGTCTCGGCCAGGAGGGCGAAACGGCCGCTCTCCCGACCCCACAGCCAAAGCCGCTGTTGTCGTTGACGTTCGGCAGTCTCCTGGCGACGGCCGAGAACCAGCCAATGATCGCTTATCTGCTGGATGGCGTCAGAGGGTGATTGTTCTAGCTGCCAGCCCAGCGCCAACTGCAAATCCATCTGCGTGGCGGTCGAAAGTTGGTCGAAGCGCTTGAAACCCTGGATAAAGAGATAGAGCAAGCCCAATCGCGCCAGCAGTCGTTCCGGCCAATTGTCTTGCCCCGGCAATGCCGCCAGTTCGCGTACATCACGCGCCAACGGCTCGGCGTATACATCCACCAGGCGGTTGGCGGCGTCGAACCAGAATTGTTTCGGCCGTTGGGCGGCCGTTGCCAATCCTTGTTGCAGCAAGTCCTTTAGCCAGCGTTCCAGTTCTAACAAGCCCTGGGTCACAACCTCCAAGCGGTGCGCATGGATGGCCGAAAAGTCAGGAGTAGCAGTTGTTGATGAGTGTATCTCTGGTAAACAGTCGGAGACCCAGGAAGGTGTTTCTTCGCCAGTAGGGTTCACCGGCTGCTCGCTAAAATGGAGCAATAGGGCGATCAGGTGGCGACAGGGGAATTTAGCGGAGGTGCAACTACAGCGGCCGTGCCAGGTGTTGGTGGAGAGGGCTGTTTGGGCCGGAGGGCGTTTTGGATCGGGGAATTCCGCCCAAAGCTGATGATTGCTGTAGCCGGAATATGACCAGTCGGTGGCGGCCGTTAATGTTCGCCCGGCCCGCTGGGTAGAGTAATCGGGAGCCAGGCCATAGACCTGCTCCCTTGTCAGTGGGAACCAATGCATTTTTTATCGTTCAATCATTTGCAATACGCATTGGTTCGCCATTAGTTGCAAAAAATAGCTCGAATAGCTCACGCAAAGACGCAAAGATCGCCAAGTTTTTCCTTCGGCTTTGCTCAGGACAAGCCTTTGCGCCTTTTGCGACTTTGCGTGAGATGCCTACTTCATGAAGATATTAGGGAACGATATTGTTGGGAGAGAGTGTCTTTTTCGCCTAGCAAGGTGAAGATAGCTTCGAAGATGCTTTTCACAGCCGATTTGTTGGTTCCCGTTTCCTGGTTGTGAGCGGCTAAGAGGGAGTAGAGCGCGGCCGATGGTTCGCGGCGGGTGAAGGCTTGGGCAGCCTGACGATAGAGGTCGTCGTGTGCTGATGGGCTGCCTAGCGGCTGCTGACCTTGGGAGACGCGACATTGCAGTTGAGCCAATGGGAGTAACTTTCGGGCATCGGCCGCTGCGTTCCCCTCCTGAATGGCCACCAATAGTCGCTCTGCCTGGCAACCTTCGCTGCGCTGCAGTGCTTCGCGTGCTTGCTGTAGGGCGGCGGTTGGATCGGCAGGTGGTGTCTTTGTCCCTACGGGCTTTCCTTTGTTCTCAGGCGCTGAATGACCGACGACACGGCGGAGAAAGGTGCGCACCATCGGTTCCGGCTGCGCCCCGACAAATTCATCAATTACCTTGCCATTGCAAAACGCCTTCACGGCCGGAATCCCACGCACATTATAGCGGGCGGATAAGTTCGGGTTCAGGTCGCTGTTGATCTTTGCCAAAATAAAGCCGCTATTCGCTTCATTAGCTAACCGTTCCAGCACCGGGCTGAGCATCCGGCACGGCCCACACCACGGCGCCCAAAAGTCTACCACCACCGGCAAATGGTACGACCGCTGGATGACTTCCTGCTCAAAGGTTGCCTGATTGACGTCAATCACTTTTGCTGAACTCATAAATCCTCCTCTAATCGTTGAGATCTCTGAGGCTTTTTAAGAAAACTCAGAGGTCCTATTACGCTAACCAATTCTTGCGCTCTAACCTGATTCTGACTGTAAGCTGGTATAGTAATGATCGGTGTATTGGTGTATTCGTCTACTGATCTAATACACAAATATTACCAATAAACCAATAACTAATACACCTATTCACCTTGAAGTATCGGGAGTAGAAACCAATGAGATTTGATAAATTCACACAAAAGAGCCAGGAGGCTGTGCTGGAGGCACAGCGACTGGCTGAACAGTATAATCATCCGGCCGTCGAGCCGGAGCATTTGCTGCTGGCGTTGATTGACCAGGAAGGGGGCGTGGTTCCTTCGGTGTTGCGGCGCATTGGCGGCGATGAACAGCTGCTGCGCCAGGGGTTGGAGCAGGCACTCGGCCGTATGCCCCGCGCCACCGGCTCCTCGGTGCAGGTCGGCATCAGCCGCGATTTGACCAACATCGTCCGCGAAGCGGAGTCTATCGCCGGGGCGATGAAGGACGACTATACCTCGACCGAGCATTTATTGATGGCGATGGCACAGCCGAAGGCGGGACGCATCCGCGAACTGCTGGCGCGTCATGGTATTGATTACAACAGCATCATGCAGGCGTTGGCTGGGGTGCGCGGCTCGCAGCGTGTGACCAGCCAGAACCCGGAGTCGCAGTATGAGGCGTTGGCGAAGTACGGCCGCGACCTGACCCAGGAAGCGCGAAAGGGCAAGCTTGATCCGGTGATCGGCCGTGACGAGGAAATCCGCCGTGTGGTGCAAATCCTCAGCCGCCGGACAAAGAACAATCCGGTATTGATTGGCGAGCCGGGTGTAGGAAAGACGGCCGTTGTCGAAGGGCTGGCGCAACGCATTATCAATGGTGATGTGCCACTGGGACTGAAGGATAAGCGCCTGGTTGCCCTCGACCTCGGTTCGCTGATCGCCGGCGCGAAGTATCGCGGCGAGTTTGAAGAACGGCTGAAGGCGGTCTTGAAGGAGGTTCAGGAAGCGGAAGGGCAAGTCATCCTGTTCATTGACGAGATGCACACGCTCGTTGGCGCGGGCGCGGCCGAAGGGGCGATGGACGCCAGCAATATGCTCAAGCCGCTGTTGGCGCGTGGCGAACTGCACGCCATTGGCGCGACGACTTTGGACGAATACCGCAAGCATATCGAGAAGGATGCAGCGTTAGAGCGCCGTTTCCAGCCTGTCTTTGTGGATGAGCCAACCGTCGAGGACACAATTTCTATCTTGCGCGGTTTGAAGGAGCGCTATGAGGTGCATCATGGGGTGCGGATTACGGACGCGGCCGTGATTGCCGCTGCCACCCTCAGCCACCGCTACATTAGCGACCGCTTCCTGCCGGACAAAGCAATTGACCTGGTGGATGAAGCAGCCAGCCGTCTGCGAATGGAGATTGACAGCAAGCCGGCCGATCTCGACGAAGTAGACCGCCAGATCATGCAGCTAGAGATCGAGCGCGAGGCGTTGAAGAAAGAGAAGGACAAGGCCAGCCGCGAACGGTTGGAGAACCTGGAAGCTGAGTTGGGCAATCTGAAAGAGCAGAGCCGCCAACTGGCGACCCGCTGGGAAGCGGAGAAGGAAGCGATCCAGCAGGTGCAGTCGATCAAGGAAGAGATGGACCAGGTGCGGGTACAGATTGAACAGGCACAGCGCAATTACGATTACCAGAAGGCATCGGAGTTGCAATTCGGCCGTATGCGCCAGCTTGAACAAGATTTGGCTGCGGCCGAAACGCGCCTCAACGAGCTACAGGGCGAGGGTGCATTGCTGAAGGAAGAGGTGGACGCCGAAGAGATCGCCTACATCGTCGCCAAGTGGACGGGCATCCCGGCAACCAAGTTGCTCGAAGGGGAAGTGGAGAAGCTGGTCTACATGGAAAACCGGCTGCACCAGCGTGTCATCGGCCAGGATGAGGCGATCAGCGCGGTGTCGGCGGCCGTGCGTCGTAGTCGCTCCGGCCTGCAAGACCCGAACCGGCCGATTGGCTCCTTCATCTTCCTGGGGCCGACGGGCGTAGGTAAGACGGAACTGGCGCGGGCGTTAGCTGAATTTCTGTTCGACGACGAGCATAATATGGTACGCATTGACATGAGTGAGTACCAGGAGCGCCACACCGTCGCCCGGCTGCTTGGTGCACCCCCTGGCTATGTGGGATATGACGAAGGTGGCCAGTTGACGGAAGCGGTGCGGCGACGGCCGTATAGCGTTGTCCTCTTCGACGAGATCGAAAAGGCACATCCAGAGGTGTTTAACGTCTTCTTGCAGGTGCTGGACGACGGCCGCCTGACCGACGGCCAGGGGCGCACCGTAGACTTCCGCAATACGGTAATCATCATGACCAGCAACATCGGCAGCCAATACATCATGGATTTGACTGATGAGGAGACGATGCGCGTGCGGGTGATGGATGCACTACGCCAGCACTTCCGGCCGGAGTTTCTCAACCGTGTGGATGAGATCGTCATCTTCCATCGGCTGGAGCGCGAACATCTGCGCGACATCGCCGACATCCAGCTCAATCACCTGCGCCAGCTACTGGCGAAGCGCCATGTGACGCTGGCGTTGACCGAAGCGGCAACCGACCTGCTGATCGCCGAAGGGTATGATCCGGTGTATGGGGCGCGGCCGCTGAAGCGCGTCCTGCAACGCCGGGTCCTCGACCCGCTGGCGCTGCAACTGATCCAAGGCGACGTCCGCGAAGGGGATCATGTTGTGGTGGACGCGGAGAATGGGGAGTTGAGTTTTGATGTGGTGGATGTTGCGGCCGAGGTTGGGGAGCCGGTGACAGCTTAAAACGCGGGACGCAGATTATCGCTGATGGTACGCGGATTTGCGCTGATTTTCCTGTGCTGTCAGTTGAGGAAGCGCGTTGTATCACAACATACAACGCGCTTTTTGTATACGATATAGTGGCAACTATGGAAGCAACAACCCCCTGAGATTGTTCGTGTTATTGATTGTAGCTTTGCATCAGCCAATTACGGTGGGTTTGGCACTACTGCTAATTGGGCTTCTAGCAATTCCTCTTGGCCATTATCCCACCTTACAATTGCATTATATGCTGGAGAGCTGATTCCCAAACCCTCGAGCATAGGAGCAAGATCATTTGGAACGCGACCTACTATTGTGCCATGCCAACCATCTCTAGCAACACCAACGACGCGCAAATCATACCAAGATCCAGATGGCAACTGTTTTAGGATTACAGAACGATCATTTAGCGCACCAGCGCGGACTAATTCTTCCTCAAGTATCTGAAGAATATCTGAAATCAACTGAGCATCATTCCGACTCAAAAGTAACCGTCTTCTGTTAAAATCCTTGGCAAGTGTTTCATAGATCTGTCGAACACGTATACGGGATCGCAGAGAGCGAGAGTCAAGGCCGTCTACTACCATCTGGCGTAATCTTGTTAAGTGGGGAATATCCTCGGCATGTTTGATGCGGATGGTAATAACCCAATCTTCTACACCGTATTGAGAATCATCGGATAGCAGGCTAGTGTAGGTAGTCATTTATACTCCTTACAAGTCCAGTAAGTGACTAACCAGGTTTCACTTTTTATCACATATTATGAATGCCACGGCTAAAGACAATAATGACTGCGATGATAAAGGCGGCCGAAACGCACCACACACTGTCAATACCAAGCTGTTCCGGCAACCACAAAATTGCGGCCATGATCAACCCGATGAAGAACACAACGGTAGCAAATCTATCTGTATCCATCTTCCATATTCCTAACCGTTCATGCGACTTGACCGGTTCCAGAACATTGTGGACAAGTTTCTGTCTTTTGCCCTCCACAGGTTCGACAAGTTCCCGTACCAAATGAATTGGTCACCGTTCCTTTGCCACTACATCCACGACATTTGATAGCACGACGGCCGCTACATCTAGGACATGTCCTCATATCTTTCTCCTATAATCTGTGAGGATAAGAGTTCGCGTCGTTGTAGTGGTTCTGCTAATCTTGCCTCACTATCACAATCAGCTACAATCTCCCCAACCTCGGCCGTCAAGAGGCAAAAACTTATAACAATAGCTCTCAACGTCGCGTAGAGGGCTACCGGTCACGGGGAACCGTTACAGACATTCGACCGCGCTATACCAACTGCTTTGTCGCGCTTTTGGGAGTATGAACAAACGAGAACAGACCGACACCAACCTGCAACTGGAACACCCCGACTATCTATTGTGATGACGATGTGCGGCTGTTCTCATCTGCCAAACGGCCGCTGGACAACGATGACTCTGAGTATTTCTCCTTCTACATAGTTTACAGGATTATCCGTTGCACATGTGCAACAGTGACAAATTAACTACAACGGCCGTTCATTTGCAATGAGTAAGAGGTCCTTTGCCGATATATTTAGGGAAGCTATAGAAACCTCTGGCTGTACGCTAGGCGAGATTTCCCGCCGCTTGCGAGAGCGCGGCTTTCGCACAAACAAGGGGACACTGACACGTTGGAAGAATGCCGATAACGCCCCCAGTTTTAGGAACCTGGAGGTCTTGCGCTATTTGCCTGATGCGATGGATATGTCCGCGGCGCAAAAGGCAGCGTTCCTGAAAGCTATCAGCGTTGCCCTCGGCTTTACCGTCGCGGCCGTTGTGGAGGAGGAAGAAGCGGGATGGAGAGAAACGGCCGTCTTTCCTTACCGCCAACATTATGGGGCCGACACGCTGTCTCCCTTTGTCGGCCGCAAGCGGGAGTTGGCTCGCTTACAAAAGTGGGTGCGAGAGAACCATTCGGTGGTGATTAGCGGGCTGGGCGGCATTGGCAAAACGCGGCTGGCGCAGGAGTTGTTGCGCACGGCCGTTTCCGACTTCGCCCATGGCTGTGAGTATCTTGAACTGACAGCGAACCAGGATAGCCTGCAAGTCACGCGCAGCATTGCCAGGCTATTGGGACTTGACGCCGACAGCGTGAAGGGCAAGACCAGCCAGACAATCTTCGCCCAATTGCGCGACCGGTTGAAAGGGGTCAGGCTTTTGTTTTTGGTAGACAACGTGGAACACGTTGAGCAGGTACGCGAACTGGTTCGTGAACTCCCTGCTATCACCTGGGTCTTCACAACCAGGAACAGGGATTTGGAGCAGCTTGATGTCCGCGCTTTGCATTTAGAGCTGCCATCCCATGAGGAGGCAATGGAGATTTTTCGTGCCCACGCTAGACGGCCGGCGCTATTTATCGAAGAAAATTTGCCGCTGCTAGAGCAAGTGATTGAACCGCTCGGCCGTCTACCTCTGGCGTTGCGTCTCGTCGCTGGATTACTGGCTAATGAAATCATCCACGACATCCAGGGCTTAGAGACATGGATAGTCCAGGGTGGCTTGCGAAAAATACATTCGCCCACCACCAGGCTCCACCGGCTGTTTGAGCAGATCGTGGGTACTGTCTCTCCAGTGGCTCAGCAACTTTTTGAGATGTGCGGTCTTTTTGAAAGCACGACGATCAAAGTGGCGGCGCTACAAGCCATCAGCCAAAAGGTGGGTTTGCGGCCGTCGCTGGCGGACTGGGATATGCTCAGTAGCTATTCGCTGATTGCCTTCCCCGATGACGCTCAAACCCAAATCGAACTCCATCCCTTGCTCCACGACTATGCCAGACAATGCCTGGCAGCCAGCCCTAAGCAAGCAGTGGTATGGGAAGCGTTTAAGGGGCACTTTCTGGAGGTGGCGGAGGCGATTTCGGATGCGGCCGATGACACGCAACGGGAGTATTGGCCACTATTGTCCATCGAACAGGAGTTACTCAAAGTCGCCGAGGCGTTTTACCAGGAGCGAGATTGGTTGCGTCTACAGCGTATCTGGCCCACTCTCTCTGGCTATCTGTGGAACACCGGCAACTATGCAGCCTATGAATCATTTGACCGCCAATGCCTGGAGGCTATGCGAGCCACCGGGGATAGCTATCGGGAAGCGATCATCCTCTCGGAACTCGGCTATGTGAAGATGGTCGCCGGGGAATGGGATGAAGCGGAAGCGTTGTTTCAGCTCTCCCAAGCTATTCACGACCGGTCGGCCGAGCAACTCGTGGAACAAGCGCGATTACGCCGCTATCGCGCCCATGTCGCCACCAGTCGCGGCGAATATGAGACGGCCGTTGCCTTACTGGACGACGCGGAAGCGCGGTTGACCCAGTTAACGAATCCGCCAGAAACAAGGCTGACGGCCGCCTGGATTTGGTTCTACACAGCCAAGATGATCGTATATGCCACCTTTGGAGAGTTAGAAAAAGCGGCCTCCGCGGGCGAGATGGCCAACCATTTTTACCTGTGCCTCAGTTCCAAAAGGGGTGGCGCGAGATTGAGCGAGTTTAAGGTTAAACTCGGTGACGTCTTCTTCTTATTAGGGGAAGTAGATCGGGCGAAAGCGCTCTGGGAGGAAGCAATACAACTCCAGGAAGGGCTATTGCAATTGCCCGAACATGCCGAAGCGCAGATGCGTCTTTCATGGCTACAAGCCCAAGAGGAAGCGTGGAAAGAAGCCAGAGCGTTAGCCCGGACAGCACAACGCACCTTCTTACGCTACGGCGAAACGGAACGCAGTTCCCAAATTGATCAGTTGTTTTCCTCTATAGATAAGGAGTCCAAGTCTACCTTGCCCTCGTTTAGTAGCTTGTTCAACAACCTAAACAATTGGGTATCATAACTTTCCTTGACAATATGAGATTGACTGACAATGGCTGGTGCTGGCTATATGAACTCGATCACAGATTGTTGTTCCCATACCGGGAACATGATACAATTTTTGCGTGCGTATTATTTCACGTAAGACATTAAGACAGTTTTGGGAGAGGCATTCTGACGCAAGGCAAGCCTTAGAAGCATGGTACGACGATGCAAAATTTGCTAAGTGGCAAACTCCTAACGATATCAAGGCTGTCTATCGTAACGCAAGTTTTTTATCAAATAATCGTGTTGTGTTCAACATTAAGGGAAACAGTTATCGTCTAGTTGTAGCAATCAATTTTGGTGTGGGAATCGTCTACATACGCTTTATCGGTACGCACAGCGAGTATGACAAGATTGATGCAAGGACGATTTAGAAATGAACATACATCCTATCCGCAATAAAGATGAATATGAAGCTGCTTTGGCTCGAATTGAGAGCCTGTTCGACGCAGAGCCTGGCACCGTCGAAGCTGATGAACTTGAGGTGTTAACGCTGCTGGTCGAAGCGTATGAAGATAAGCACTATGCCATCCCTGCGCCTGATCCAGTGACAGCCATTGAATACTATCTTGAGAGCCGAGGGCTTGATCGTGGTGTTTTGATTCCTTACCTCGGCAGTCGCGCCCGTGTTTCTGAGGTACTCAATCGCAAACGGCCGTTATCCCTACAGATGATTCGCCGACTCAATCAGGGACTTGGAATCCCGGCCGAGATTCTCATTCAACCATACTAAGCCGAGTCCTGCGCTCACCAATGCCCGATCAATATCCCTGCCGCATCATCCATCTCCGACGCGGGGATAGAGTTGTGGTCAAAATCGGGTAGTGGCACTGTGGTTCGCATCTTGCGCCTGCGGAGCCAGGTGAATAGCTGTTCGTGCAACTCGCGGCGGATCGCTTCATAGCCCGAGTCTGCGCCCAGGTCGTGGAACTCTTGTGGGTCTTCTTGCAGATCGTAAAGCTGCGGCCGAAAGCGTTCGTGCAAAATATACTTCCAACGCTCGGTCCGCAACATAAAGGCGCGACAATCTTGCGGTGGCAGGCGCAGTAACCACATCGCATCACGGCCGCTATAGTCGCTCTCACTGACCACATAGTCGCGCCAATTCCTGACCGGTTGGTCGTGGAGCAAGGGCAGCAACGAGCGCCCCTCCAGGCGGTGGGGTTGTGGTTCACCGCCAGCCACCTCCAAGAAAGTTGGTAAGAGGTCAATAGCCTCTACAAAGCGCGACTCCACACGGCCGCGTGTCCCATCCGCTTCCGGTGAGGGGTCATAGATGATCAACGGAATCCGCACCGACTCCTCATGGAACAGGTCTTTCTCCCCTAACCAATGGTCGCCTAAGTAGTCACCGTGATCGCTGGTGAAGATGATCATCGTGTTTTCCAGATAGCCATTTGCTTCGAGGAAGGAGAGCAGACGGCCGATCTGGTCATCAATCTGCTTCACCAACCCCATATAGGCCGGAATCACCGCCTGCCGCGCCTCCTCACGGGCAAAGGTCTGGCTAAAACGCAGTTGCATAAAGGCATCGTAGACCGGATGGGGATCGCGCTGTTCCGCCTCGCTGCGATTGGCGGGAAGGATGTCGTCGGGGCCGTACATATTGTGGTAGGGAGCGGGGGCGATGTAGGGCCAGTGGGGTTTGATGTAGCTGAGGTGAATGCACCAGGGTTGTTCCCCTAGCTCCTGGATACACTCAATTGCCCGGCCGGTCATATAGGGCGTTTCTGAATGTTCCTCTTTGATATTGGCCGGGTAAACGGAATTACGCCAGTACCAGCCGCTGTGGACGTTGCCCTCCTCATCCACGCCGGAGTTAGCGTTCTCGTCCCAGGGGTTCCAGCTGTCATATCCCTGTTCGCGCAAATAGCGATTGTAACGCAGCCGTGGCGACACAATCGAATCTGGATGCAGCCCGTCATCCCGCTCAAATGGCTCAAAGCCGCACTCGCTAACTAGCACCCCCAAATCACTGTAAGGATCAACACCCAGACGAGCCATGCCTTCATAATCGGCCGCGTGATGTGTCTTGCCAACGAGGAGGGTTCTCATGCCGGTCGGCCGTAGATAGTCTCCCATAGTCATCTCCCCCACCTTCAGTGGGTCGGAGTTCCAGTTAGAGCCATGAGAAAACATATAACGGCCGGTATAAAACGACATCCGCGATGGCCCGCAAAGTGGTGCTTGCACATAAGCACGGTCAAAACGCACGCCACGCTGTGCCAGCCGGTCAATATTGGGCGTTTGTAAATGAGGATGACCATAGCAGGAAAGATAATCCCAACGCAGTTGGTCACACATGATAAACAAAATGTTCTTTGATGTATTCATTTAGGCTCGATTGGTAGTCTGAATCATTTTCTGATTTTTCCGGCAATCTTCAACCTATGATATAATCACTTGACTGATACACGCAACCGAATGAAGGTGAAAGCATGACAACGGCCGCGACTATCCCTCGCAAAAGAATAAGACCGGGCAAGGAAGAACAAATTCCTCCCTTAAACAACGGTGACCATCTAACAAGGGCGGAATTTGAACGCCGCTATGAGGCCATGCCTCATATCAAAAAAGCAGAACTCATCGAAGGAGTTGTCTACATGCCTTCACCGGTCCGCATTGAACACGGAGAACCCCACGCCACGATTATGGGTTGGCTCACTCTCTATAGAGCCTTTACGCCTGGTCTAAAGTTGGCAGATAACGTTACACTCAGGCTTGATTTTGAAAATGAAGTTCAACCAGATGCAGTTCTATATCTAGACCCTGCGCAAGGTGGACAGGTAAAAATCGAAAGTGGGCATTTGGCCGGTGCGCCGGAGTTGGTCGTTGAAGTGGCCGCCAGCAGCGCTGCCTATGACCTGCATGAAAAGCTACGCGTCTACCGGCGCAATGGCGTGCAAGAGTATCTGGTTTTGTCTGTCTATGAGCAGCAAACAAACTGGTTTCAGTTAGTAGATAGTCAATACGAACGCATGTCACCAGGTGATGATGGTGTATTGCGTAGCCAAGTCTTTCCCGGTCTACATTTTCACCCACAGCGTTTCTGGTCTGATGATGTAGCGGGATTGCTGCAAGTCTTACAGGAAGGGTTGGCAACGGCCGAACACCAGGCATTTGTCACCCGCCTGCAAGATCTCTCTTGATCCGCGTTCATCGGCGTTCGTCTGCGTCCGCTTTTTTCATCAACTGTCGGCCGACCAACCAATCGAACCAACGATCTGGCAACCAACGTGGCAGGAGCCAGCCGGTCAGCCGCTTGCGAGGCAAAGCGTAGCGCGTTTTCGGCCGTTTCGCTTCCAACCCCACGCGGATCGTCCGGCTGACCACTTCCACCGGAATTGCTGACGCTCTCCGCTTATCCACCTGGGCATCAATCTTCGCCAGGATCGAGCCGTAAGGCGTGTGGGCATATTGCGCTGTTTGTCCGGCGAACTTTTCAATGATCGGCGTTTTCGTTGTCCCTGGCTGGACCACAATCACATCAATGCCATAAGGCAGCAGTTCGCGGCGCAATGCATCAGACATCGCTTCCAGCCCATGCTTGGAGGCAGCATAGGCGCCCATGAAGGGATAGGTGATCCGGCCGCTAACTGAACCGATGTTGATAATTCGCCCCGGTGGAAAACCAACGTTCTTCCCCATCCCAAGCAACGGCAAGAAAGCCTGCGTCACCGCCAGCGTTCCCACCAGATTGATCTCTAATTGCTGGCGAAACTCGGCCAGCGGCATATAGGCCAGGGGGCCGGGAACGGTTATGCCCGCGTTGTTGACGAGTCCGGCCAGACCACTTTGACCAACGGCCGCCCGCACCTGCTCAGCCACTTCAGCAACGGCCGTTTCGTCGGTTATGTCAAATAATAGAGGTGTAAAATTGGATGATAGTTCTCTGCCTAACTCGGCCGCCACCCGTTCACCATCGGCCGCGTGCCGCACACTTCCAAACACGTGCCAACCGTGCCGGGTTAATTCAACGGCCGTTGCCAGCCCAATTCCACTCGATACGCCCGTCACGACTACATATTTACTCATAGCTGTAGCGCGGTTTACCAAATCGTTCTCTTTAGAAACCCGGTTTCTAGCTTAAAGCAAGGTTTCTTGAGAAAAAGAAACCGGGTTTCTTAGCCACAAGATGCCTAAGAACGGGAGAAAAAGTATCCAATAAGGGACAAGACAATCCCTTCCAGTAACGTTCCCACGCTGATGAGCACCCCAATGTCGAACCAAAATTGTTCAGGAAACAACCGAATCAGTGAATCGGTAAAGGCGAAGGTCCAGGTTCCAGGTGGGAAGAGTAGATTGTGAAACTGGGTGAAAAAGACGTTCCAGCCGATTAAGATAAAGAGCGCAATCGCCGCCAGTGTGATAACTGTTGCCAAACCGGCGTGCATCAACGTGCGCCAGCCGAGCGGCCGCGTTTCCGGCCGCAATAGCAAGAAGAGCAACCCACCAACGACAATGACGCCCGTTATCCAGACAATGCGCTTCATGCCATCAGCTACGACCTTAACATCAATCATGTGGCCGATTTCGCGCTGGTTATATAGCGGCCGATCCGTCCCCGGGATACGCAACTCTTCCAACATAAATATCACTTCTTCCGCCGGCTCCGGCCGTCGCAAATAATCCAACGTCCCATGCGCCAGCTCTAGTCGCTCTTCACGCGAAAAACCAAAGCGGTCAGGTGGGATACGGGCATATTCAAAGCTGGGATAATCCCAGGCGATAATCAAGCGTATTGTCCCCAACCCCAAGAAAAAAGGCATTAATAGAATAATTAGCCAACGAATGATAGTGATGAAGAGTTTGTTGTCCAAAATAACTCCAAAGGAAGAGACTGGGAGATTGAGAGATTAAGAGACTGGAAAGCCCGACAATCTCCCAGTCTCCTAATCTCTCAGTCTCAATTCTTTTATTCTCCTGGCCCCGGCAATGCTTCCAACCCACCTTCCAATAAGTAACGAATGACGAGCGAGTCGGTGATGGTTTCCACCGGCGCACGGTCATCAGTGAAGATGATTGGCGACGCCTGGGCCGGGACGAGATTGGCCTGTGCTGTCTCAATTGCTTGACGTAGTAACGGATCACTATTAGCGTCTAAGTTTGCCAGATTGGTTGTTAAATTCTCGGCCGTTGTCGGCCGTACGGTAGCGATCAAGATCGTATTCAAAGAGCCAGGAACGTCAACCGCGTGAACGGTGGGGAATACCATCAGCAGCGTAGCCGTCAGTGCATCTACTAAACGCCGGTCCTCCGGTGCGCGGCCGACATTGATTGCTACCACCCCATCGGCTGCTAGCCGCGCCCGTACCTCGCTAAAAAATTCGCGCGTGGTCAGATGCCAGGGGATATAGGGGACTTTGTAGGCGTCTATGGTGATTAAATCATAAGGGCCAGATAAGCGATTAAGTTCGTAGCGGCCGTCGCCAATAATGACATTAATATTTGGTTCGTCCAACGCAAAGTAATCGCGTCCGGCCTTGACGATCTCCGGGTCTAACTCAATGCCATCAATCGGGATTGGGCCAAAAACGGCCGTCATTTGTTTGGGAATCGTCCCCGCTGCTAAGCCGACAACGGCCGCGCTTTCCACGATCACCGGCCCGTCATTAAAATACGGCGCAGCGAGCATGATGCTCCATACGGAGATACGGGGGACTCGGCCGCCATCACAATAATAGGAGTGGTACGCCTGCCCCTCGTTTAATAACAAGTAGTTGCAATCTCCCTGGCGGACGACCTGGATATAGTTGTAGGCCGATTCTGTCTCATAAATCTGGTTTGGGTCGGCCTTCACGCCGCCACGCAGGAGGAGCAAAGCGGCCGGAACGAGCAAAAAGGGCAATATTAAAATGAGCAGGCGTTGTTGCGGCCGAGGCTGTTGTTCTCGACCTGTCAGCAACACCCCAATCACGCCAACGAGCAATAAGACCGTGCCAAAGATAAGCGCGGCCATTCGCGACCCCGCTTCGGGGATGATCCACAAGACGGGGAGGTAGGTCCCCAACAAGCTGCCAATGGTTGAAATGCCATAAATCAGACCACTGACCCGCCCCGCCTCGCCGACATCACGCACGGCCAGACGAATAGCAAAAGGGGAGACACAGCCTAATAACGTCACCGGCACCACCAGGGCAATGACCACCCCGATTAGCGAACCGGCTACGGCCGTCGCATTCACGGCCGCCAACGCCGCCGCCGCCTGGCGTAGGATAGCACTGGTTAGCAACAAGAAAAATGCGCCGCTGAATCCAGCGATGCTGACGATGAGATAGAACAAGGCGGGATACGGCCGCCGATCGGCGAGACGGCCGCCGATAAAGTAACCGAGCGTCAACGAGAGCAACACAAGCCCAATCACATTCGCCCAGACGATGTTCGATGTGCCATAGACGCTCTGCAACATACGGCTGGTTGTAAACTCAATCGCCAGCGTACACATCCCCGCGATGAATACGGTCAAAAAAAGATAACGTCTTTGAAAGTCGGACACAAATAACCCTTTATTGTTGCTTGCCGATGCTGCACGAATTATTGCGGATTGTCAAACAACTTCATTCCTCATTGTTCATTAAAAAACAAACGCATTTCTTCGGCCGTCAAGTCACCTGTGTTGCGAAAGATGATCGTCAACGGTTGATCATATACCGTGAAGCTTTCGTCGGCACGGCCGCCGTTCAACCCAGGTAAGCTGGTTAGAAACTCCTCGACTGCTCCGGGGGATTCTAATCCCGGCCAACCGAAGGAGTCGGGTTTCAGGTAGAAGCCAAATAGATTAGGGTAACGGCCGCCGACCCACACCGGCTCATACCCCAACGAGCCATCGAACAGTAGCTGGTGATACTGGCTGGACAGGGGATAAAACTCCGGCAGGCGGGGGGCAACGCCATAGACACGATTAGAGAGAATGGTCACATATTCGGCCGAGGCCAATAGCTCCAGATTCGCCTCTAGTTTGGCCGCGTCATCCTGTGCGCCGCTGCCGGTCAGCCAGGTTAATTCTCGGTTGGGATACTCCGCCCGTTGGCGCACCACGCCATCCACAACCATGCTTGCCGGTAAATAGTCGTCCCATTGTTCGCTCAACAATAGCGTGCCGGAGGGAATGTTGCGGTAAATCCAACGCGCGGCCGCGTCCCACGGGTGTGGTTGTTGGTAGATATTGAGAAAGGCTAGGCTGTAGAGGCTGGTAGCGATGAGGACGGCCGTTACCGCTGCATATCTCCATATCGGCCGTACGGCACGCGGCCAGTGGAGTAACCAGGCGGCGGCAACGATCATCAGAAAAGGGGTGATCGGCTGCATATAGCGCATAAACTTCACCTCGAAGCCAGCAGTGATGAGAAAGTAGGGCAAAACCCAGAGGAGAAGGATGGGCAAGCCTTGTTTGCACGATGAGGGATGAGAGATGAGGGATGAAGGATGAAGGATGAAGGGTGAGTGCTTCATTTCATCCTTCATCCTTCTGCCCTCATCCTTCTGCCTTCTTCCTTCATCCTTTACAGCTTGCCAGGTTGCCCAGATGAGGCCAGCAAAGGCGGCGAACCCTAGCAGGAGGCCCATACCCCAGCGTAGTTGCATTTCGATGGGGTAGAGGTAGGGGAAGGTGCCGTGATATTGGTAGGTGAAGGCCAGAGCGGAACGGCCGCCGACCATTCCCCCCTGAGCGACAATATTCTCCAGATAGCAAGAACGCCAATCAAGAGCCGGTATCTGGATGGGGCCGACAGTCATTGCTGGCGTGATCACTTCACAGGTCCAATCAAGCCAGGCGAAGGGGTTGGCAATTAGAAAGGTGAGTGCGGTTGCGGCCCAGGCAGCTAATAACCAGGGTAATCGTCGCCCTTTGGGTGAATGGTTCCAGGCTGCCCAACTCAAGGGCAACAACAGCAGAACCGCGTTAAATTTGGAGCCGATGGCCAGGCCGGTGGAGACGGCCGCGAGCAGTAGCCAAAGCAATCGTGAATTGTGAATTATGAATTGTGAATTGTGAACGGCTTGTTGCTCTCCTGGTCTACTATAGACCATAAAGAGCAGGGCGGCGGTGATGAAGAAGGTGAGGTAGGGATCGCTGGCGAAGAAGTGGGCGAGTTGGATATGCATCACATTGAGGGCGAGGAAGGCGGCCGCCAACAGGCCAACGGCCGCGCTGTAGAGCCGACGGCCGAGCAAAAAGACCAACAACACCGTTCCTGTATCTACCAAAGCCGTGAGAGCGCGAGTGACGGCCGTGAGGTGGTTAAACTCAACCCGTCCGGCGCTATTCAGCAGGTCTGTAGTTAGCGTCCACTGTTCGGGAAGCAGCGGAATAAGCGGTGGGCCAATCCATTCCGCCAGACGTGTTGCGACCACGCCGAGATACAGCGGCACATGCCCATAGGCAAAGCGCCGCGCTTCATCTTGCAAGACTTCAATGCCCCGGCTGGCGGCGTCTGGCGGCCAATAAAATGGATTAAAAGTTGATTGCTGGGGGTCGAAGGCCGTTGACCAATCTTCCGGCCACTCGATGGTGGTGGCGACCCAGGTGATGTAGCGTTCGTCGGGGTGATAGTGGTGGTAGCCGTCCCAATCCAAACCGGTCAGCCGCAACGTAGCGGCAATAAGAATGATGAGCGCAAGCCAGAACCCTTGTTTCCACACATCATCATTGTACCGTGACTTGCTTAAATTGGGTGGCAGTAGAGCGATTTTCCCAAATCGCTACGGCTTGGGAAAATCGCTCTACTACATTATCGCATCGGAAAAGGTAGGAATTAGACGCTCTCTTCTTCCTCTTCTTCCTGCTTGCCGCGTCCGATAATTTCCACATCGTCGGCCGCCGGTTCCAATTCCTCAACCGCTTCTTCCTCTTCCTCTTCAAGCGATTCGTATTCGAAGCGGGCAACGGCCGTGTCGGGATCGTCGAGAATCGTCACGCCTTCGGGTGCGGTCAGATCACGGACGTGAATTACATCTTCGGCCGCTTGAATCTGTGACAGGTCAACCTCAATTTCGCTGACCAGGTCATCCGGCAAACACTCAATCTCGACACTGCGCGTGGCAAAAGTGATGGTTCCCACCCCTTCTTCAACCAGTGGCGACTCGCCCACAGGCACAAGCTCAACCTGCGCACGCAACGTGACTTTCATATCTACTTCCATGAAGTCTACGTGCAGCAGATCGCCACGGGTGACATGCTGTTGGATGTCGCGCACCAAAACTGTGCGCTTTTTGCCGTTTATATCCAGGTCAGCTAACTGGGAAGTGCCAACTACACGCAATGCGCGACGTAAGGCTTTTGTCTCCATCTGGACATGAAGCACATCTTTACCATAGACCACACCAGGAATCCAACCATCACGACGCAACTGATTGACCTGCTTGCCCAGTACCTGGCGCGGCTCCGCCTCAATAATCATTCTCTCGGCCATTTGTCTAAATCCTTATCTAATATCCGTGTAACCAATCTTTAGAAACCGGGTCTCTTCCTCTTATGCGCTTTATTGTGCCTGATGAGATAGTGAGAACCTGGTTTCTATTCTATTTTGTGTAAAAACGCATTGGGCTATAATCAATGCGGATAAAATCCATAAAGAAGCGTTGCCTCCCTTTCGAGATGCAACGCGATTTATTATCTATCTTTATTCATTACTTTAACGAAGTATGAAGTATACTAAAATGCCATATTTCGTCAACTTTCATCTGTGTGAATCAAGTTGGATGAGTTCATATTGGCATATTGATATATTGGCGAGAGAAGGCAAAAGGATTTGAGGGAATTTAGAAGATCATGGCTCGAAACAGTAAGAACGGCGCGAACGCTGACCTGCAAAGCTATTATGAGTCCATCATGACCGGGGCCAATTTGCGGACGCTCAACCATGCTGAGAGGTGGAGCAAAGCGGTGATGCGAACATTGGGGTTTTATCTGGACCGTGGCACCAAGCGAAAGCTGGCGAAAGCATTGCCTGAACCGCTATCGCGTGACCTGACCAGCGGTTTTTGGTTGCTCCACTTTCGCGATCCGAACATGACCAGCCGCGAATTTTTGCGGCGGGTTGCGCTGCGGAGTGGCAATACGGATGCTCAGTATGCACGCATCCCTACTAGCGCTGTCTTCCATCAGGTCAAGCAACTGGTTGATGATGACCTTAGCAAGCGCGTCGCAGATACACTGTCCCCCGAAGTGCGTGAGATTTGGCAACAGGCGTGAGTGGTGGGCGGATAGTGGTGAGTGGATAGTGGCTAGACAGACTAGCCGGTGGCAGAGGGCTTCCATTTTTTTGCTGCCATTATTGTTTGCGGCCGTTGCAACAGGCTCAGCAAGTTGTGTCGCGCCTCCAGTAATTGTCACGACCACACCTACATCCATACCTTTAGCGGGTCAAACGGAAATCACCATCTCGTTGATAGCTGACGGCCGCAATCAACAAGTCGCCACTACCGCGACCACTGTTGGCGAGTTGTTGGCTGAAGCGGGTATCGAACTGGGGGCGTTGGATGAGGTAGAGCCGCTTCCCTCGGCCGCGCTAGAGCCTAATATGGTCATTACCGTCGTCCGCGTCACGGAAAGTGTGGAGGTTGTCCCCGAAAGCATTCCGTTTGAGCGGCGCGTCGTGCGCTCCGACGCGCTTGAACCGGATGATCCCCCCCGTGTGGTGCAAAGCGGACGGCCCGGCTTGCAAGAGGTGACAGTGCGCCTGGTCTTTCGCGATGGGCTAGAGGCGGAACGCTGGCCGACCAACGTGACCGTTATTGAGCCAGCGCAAGACGAGATTGTGATGATCGGGGCCGGGCCGTCGCAAGAAAGCATTCCCATCAGCGGGACATTGGCTTTCATCAATGATGGCCGCGCCCTGCTGCTCCGCGATTCCACAGCCGTCCCCATACAACTGCCGACCGGACGGGGGTTAGACGGCCGTGTGTTCACACTCTCTCCTGATGGACAATTCCTGCTCTACACCCGCACCGTGAGCGAGACGAACCAGTTCCACAACAGTATGTGGCTGGTGGAGACGGAAGAGGAGGCTGAACCTCGTTCCTTAGAGGTGGAGAATGTTCTTTGGGCTGGTTGGGACCCGGCGGCCGTCGAGGAGCCACGCATCGCCTATACAACGGCCGATCCTGTCTCCCAGCCTCCTGGCTGGGAAGCGAACAATGATCTCTGGCTAGGGGCTATTTCGCCGGATGAGGAACAACCCTTTGCGCCACAACAACTAATTGATAGCTATCCGATTACCTTTGGTTGGTGGGGCGGCAACTATGCCTGGTCGCCCGACGGCCGCTACCTGGCTTACGGCTACGCCAATGAAATCGGCCTGATTGACACCAACACCCTCGCAACGCACGAGCCGTTGTTCTTATTCACCGAATACAATACCCGTTCTGATTGGGTGTGGGTTCCCACGCTCAGTTGGTCACCGGACGGCCGTTACCTGGCCTTCTCCAATCATCCCGGCACGAACCCTGACGCGACTGATTTTGATTTGTGGATTATGGATGTAGAAAGGGAAACGGCTGCTGCCCTGCGCCCGGAGGCGGGAATATGGTCACATGCTACATGGTCGCCGGTGGGGGATGGGGCCGAACACCCTCTCGTCGTTTTGTTGGCGGATGACGCGGCCGACAGCCAGCGCAGTAGCTACAGCCTGTGGTCCATGGACCAGGATGGGAGCAACGCACAGCAGCTTTATCCGCCGCAAGGTGAAACCAGCTTCTTCGCTCGTGATGCCACGTCAGTCGCCTGGAGTCCCGACGGCCGCGCTATCGCCTTTATCTTCCACGACTCCCTCTACATCCTCGACCTTTCAGAAGGTATCACCATTCGCGTCACCCAGGACGAAAGTCGTAATAGCCACCCTACATGGACAGGAAATCAGGAGACTGAGAGATTAGGAGATTAAGGTGAGTCTAAGTCTCTCAGTCTCCTAATCTCCCAGTCTCTTCTTCAACACCATGCCTCCCCACCGCGCTCGCCTCCTAACCCTGCTCGCTCTGGCAATTGTTGCCCTTGCGTTGTTGGCTATGGGGACGGTGACAACGCAACAACGGTATCTGACCAGGGGTATTCCCGATGGCTTGCCACCGCCGATTCCGCATGGTTTGCCGCGCCTGGGGGTGAATGTCTATCTGGAACAGTATGAAGAAGAGGAGCTACAACCGACCCTCGACGCCATCGCTGCCACCGGCATTGAGTACATCAAACAGCCTTTTTATTACCAACCAGCGGATGATTGGTCGCTCGCTGACCGGTTGATCGCCGCCGTTGAGACCTCCGGCTTGACACTCGTTCCCCTGTTGGATGGCAACCCCGATGATAGCTTTGCGCCACCGGCCGATCCAACACAGTTCGCCAAGTGGGCCGGGGAGTTCGCACGGCGGTATGGGGATGTGGTGAGCTATTATATGATCTGGGATGAGCCGAACCTGGCGGCTCATTGGGGAAACAGCCCGGCCAACCCGAATGAGTATGCGGCGCTGTTGACGGCCGCTGCTGCTGCCATTCGCGCGGCCGACCCGGATGCGGTTATCATTGCCGCCCCCCTTGCGCCAACGACGGAAACGGGGCCGGACAACCTGGCCGAACCAATTTATTTGCAACAGTTATTGGATGCGGGAGCGGCCGAGGCTTTTGACGTCATTGCCGCCAAACCCTATGGCTTTGACACCGGCCCCAACGACCGACGGGTAGCAATAGAGTTGCTTAATTTCAGTCGCCCCATTTTACTACGCGAAATTCTTGAGCAAAACGGGATTGGAGATAAAGCGGTATGGGCGGGCAATTGGGGCTGGAATAGCCTTCCCTCCGGCTGGCAAGGCAAACCCTCTATTTGGGGCCAAACAGGGGAAACACAGCGTGCAGCCTGGACAACGGCCGCGCTGGAACGAGCACGACGTGAGTGGCCGTGGATGGGGGCGATGTTTCTGGAAAGCTGGGAGCCGAATGCGGCGGAGGATGATCCGCGGTGGGGCTTTAGCATTGCCGGACGAGAGACGGCCGCCGCGCTGGAGACCTATCTTGCCGCCCAGGCTACCCATGTCGCTATGCCCGGTTTTCATCTGGCCCAGGCTGGCGATCCGGCACAACAGTATAAGGGGGGGTGGCGGTTTTCGCCGGAATTTGGCGCGGACATCAGCGAGTCGGGGGATAGCGCAACGTTCACCTTTTGGGGGACGGATGTGGGGTTGCGCGTGCGCCGCGCCGACTTTCGCGCCCGTCTTTACATCACGATTGACGGGGAGCCAACCAACGCCTTACCAGTGGACGAAAACGGCAGTACGCTGGTGTTGACTTCGGCCGGTGAGACGGAAGATTATCTGACCATCGAGCCGGTCGCTCGCAATTTATCGCCCGGTGTGCATACGATGGAGATTGTCGCTTCACGAGGCTGGGACCAGTGGGCGTTGAACGGCTTTAGCGTAGGCTACCATCCCCCTCCCTCTACTCCCTGGTTGGTGCCCGTGCTACTGGCAGTGGCTGTTGTTGGCCTCGTCGTTGCCATCCACCAGAGCCGCCGGGCAGCGTGGGGGGCGGCCGTGCGCGGGCTGGGGCAACGCTACCACAGCTTGAGCAGGTCGCGACAATTCTTGATCACGGTGGGAACGGCCGCGCTGGTCACGCTCAGCGGCTGGCTAACCTGGGAGCAGGAGATCGGCGGCATCTACCGCCGCCTGAGCGATCCGGCACAACTGGGGCTGACGGCTGGGGCGGCGGCTATTTTTTATGTGTCGCCCTGGTTTATCGTTTATGCGCTGGCGCTGTTGTTGTTGTTTGGCTTGTTGACTTTGCGGCCGTCGTGGGGCGTGGCCTTGATCACCTTTTGTATGCCTTTCTATGTCTCCTCCGTTGCAAAGCCAATCTTCCAATACCACTTCTCACCGGTTGAAATCTTTACCCTGGTTGCCTTCGCCGCCTGGCTTGTCCATCTACTTATCTTTCGAGTCACGCGATTTGCCAAATCGCGCTACGGCGATGAACGCGGAGCGAATTCATCCCTCATCCCTCATCCTTCATCCTTCAACCTTTCTCCCGCCGATTGGGCCGTGATTACCTTCACACTCGTTGCCACCCTATCGTTATTTTTCACCGAACGGTTGGATGTGGCGACGAATGAGTGGCGGGTGGTGATTTTGGAACCGGCGTTATTCTATTTGCTGTTGCGCGGCGTTGGGCTGAGTCGGAAAGAGATGTGGACAGTGCTGGATGCCTTTGTGCTGAGTGGTGTGGTGGTTGCGCTGTATGGATTAGTTGAGTATGTCAGTGGGGACGCGATCACGGCCGAAGCGGGACTATTACGACTCCGCTCCGTCTTCGGTTCGCCCAACAACGTCGCGCTCTACCTGGGGCGGCTGGTCCCTTTGTTGGTGGCGGTGGTATTGCTCGGCCGCCCTGTAGCGCGGGTTGCCAACCCGCAGCTCCGATCTACCAAACCGGGGTACAGGCGTTGGTGGGCTTATGCACTCGCGTTACTGCCTACAGGGTTAGCGATGGCCTTAACTTTTAGCAAAGGGGGTTTGTTCCTGGGGCTACCGGCCGGATTGTTGGTCGTCTTTTGGCTGTGGCAGCGACAGAACGGCCGTCGTACCTGGCCCTGGGTTATTCTCGCCGCCACTCTAGGCGTGGTAGCCATCACTATCATCAGCCTCATTCCAGCACTGGCCGGGCGATTAGGCTTGTTTGGGGAAACGGGCGTTTTTCGGCTGAATTTGTGGCGGGCGAGTTGGAATATGTTCCTTGAACATCCTTTGTTTGGCGTGGGACTGGATAATTTCTTATATGAGTATCGCGGCCGTTATATCTTTGATGCTGCCTGGCAAGAACCCAACCTCAACCATCCCCACAATATTTTGCTCGACTTCGCCACCCGGCTGGGGCTATTTGGCTTGTTGGCCGGAGGGTGGATAATTTGGGAAGCGTATCGAATGGTACGCGCGGCCGTGCGCGGACTGACCGCACAATCGGACACGACAGCGGCCGCTCTCGCCATAAACAACGAATGGTTGCCGGTAGCGGTGGGGCTGGCCGGAGCGTTGGCGGCGATGCTGGCGCATGGGCTGGTTGACCATAGCTTCTTTCTGGTTGACCTGGCTTTCGTTTTTTATTTGATCTTGGGAACGGCCGTGTGGCTCACAAACACACATGGGAATAACCACGGATAGTACAGATTTAGAGGGATTGACACGGATAACAGCTTGGATCGGCCGCAAATCTGTATCTATCCATAACTTATAAGTGATGAACGAAACAACAGATCGAACACCTTTATACCGGCTCTTGGATTATGCGCGGCATTATCGGCCGCGCGTCATCCTGGCCACGCTTTATTCTATTCTCAATCGCGTCTTCGACCTCGCCCCGCCGGTGTTGATTGGCGCGGCCGTTGATGTGGTCGTCGAACAAGAAGAGTCTTTCCTCGCCAGCCTGGGCATTGTGGACGTGACGACGCAACTGTGGGTGCTGGGAGGCTTGACGATCCTCATCTGGGCTTTTGAGTCCATTTTCCAGTATGCTTACAGCGTCATGTGGCGCAATCTGGCGCAATCGCTGCAAAACAAGCTGCGGCGCGACACCTATGCCCATGTGCAACAGCTTGACCTGGCCTTTTTCGAGGACAGCAGTACCGGCGGCCTGATCTCGATCCTCAACGACGACATCAACCAGCTTGAGCGTTTTCTTGACATTGGCGCGAATGAAATCATCCAGGTGGTGACCAGCATCGTGGTCATCGGCGGGATGTTTATTGTGCTGGCCCCCAGCGTTTCCTGGATGGCGATTCTGCCGATGCCCTTTGTGTTGTGGGGGTCGTTGCGCTTTCAGAAGCGGCTTGCGCCGAAGTATGCGGCCGTGCGCGAGAAGGTGGGGCTGCTCAACGGCCAGTTGGCGAACAATCTGGGTGGCATCGCGACAATCAAGAGCTTCACGGCCGAGGCGTATGAAAACGAGCGCATCGCCACCTATAGCCAGGCGTATGAGAGCAGCAACCGCGAAGCCATTCGCCTCAGTTCCGCCTTTGTGCCGCTGATCCGCATGGTCATCGTCACCGGCTTCACGGCGATCATGGTCTATGGTGGCTTTTTGGTGCTGCAAGGACGGCTCAATGTTGGCGTCTATAGCGTGCTGGTCTTTATGACCCAACGGCTGCTCTGGCCGCTAACCCAACTGGGGCAGACGTTTGATCTTTACCAACGAGCGATGGCATCGACGGCGCGGATTTTGGACCTGTTGGACACACGGCCGAGAATCATTAGCGGTAACCAGCCGTTGCCCTTGGAGACGGTTGAGGGGGAAGTGTTTTTCGAGAACGTCAGCTTTCGTTATGAGCCGTGGATGGATGGCAGCGAAAACGGCGCGGCTGTTTCCTCGAATGGGCACAACTGGGCGGACAGACCGCTGCGGCCGGTGATTAAGAATGTCTCGCTGACGATTCCGGCGGGACAGACGATTGCGCTGGTAGGCGCGACAGGATCGGGCAAAAGCACGCTGGTGAAGTTGCTGTTGCGCTTTTATGATGTGCAGAGCGGCCGAATCCGCCTGGATGGTCACGACATCCGCGACCTTAAACTGACTGATTTACGCAATGCTATTGGCCTGGTCAGCCAGGATGTCTTTCTCTTTCATGGAACCGTGCGCGAGAACATCGCGTATGGCACGTTCGATGCCTCGCTGGAGGAGATCATCGCTGCGGCGCAGGTGGCCGAAGCCCATGAGTTCATTATGGCCCTGCCACAGGGGTATGACACTATCGTCGGCGAACGGGGACAGAAGCTTTCTGGCGGCCAACGGCAGCGGCTATCCATCGCTCGTGCCGTGTTGAAAGACCCGCCGGTGTTGATTTTGGATGAGGCCACTTCGTCGGTGGACAATGAGACGGAGGCGGCGATCCAACGCTCGATGGAGCGGATCACGGTCGGCCGCACAACCATCGTCATCGCCCACCGCCTTTCCACCGTCCGCAACGCCGACCGGATTTACGTGCTGGACAATGGACAGCTCTTCGAGCAAGGTAGGCATGAAGAGTTGGTGGGTGGCGAAGGAATTTATGCCGGGCTTTGGCGCGTCCAGACTGGTGCTCGTATTTAGGAAACTAACAGGTTTGGATTTTACCACGGATGGAAACGGATCGGACGGATTAACACGGATCCATAGCAGGAAATCCGTGTTGATCCGCTTTATCCGTTCTCATCCGTGGTTTATTGCTTTTTACTAGAAGCCATCCACGTCTAGTAGACGTTCTTTGATGGAGTCGGGATCATCCGCAGCATTCCAGTTTAGATTTCCGGCATTTTGCAGTGCGCTTTTTACCTGAGCAGGGGTTGCGCCTGGGTTGTTCGCCAGATATAAGGCGGCCGCGCCCGCCACATGCGGCGCAGCCATCGAAGTGCCGGAAATGGTGCTATACTTGCCGCCCTTCCAGGTGGAGTGGATACAAACGCCAGGGGCGATCAGGTCAATGTCGGAGCCATAGTTGCTGAAATTGGCGAAGGTGTCATCCACATCACTGCGACAGGTAGCGGCCGCGCCACCGCCCGCTTCACCGTTAAAATCGGCCAGGGCGGAAACGGTGATCACTTCATCGTAGTTCGCTGGCGTATAGAAGGCCGCATTATTGGCATCATTGCCCGCCGACACCACGTAGGTAACACCGGCAGCAACCGAGTTGCAAATCGCCTCATGCATCCCACCATCGTTGCAATTGCCCTCTGGACCAAGGCCGCCGAGACTCATATTGGCTACCTCGATGATATTGGCGTTGGCTGTCACCCAATCAATACCACAAATGACCGAGGCCGTTGTGCCATTGCCAGCATTGTTCAAAACACGGACGGACCACACCCTTGCGCCAGGGGCGATACCGACAACCCCTTTCTTGTTGTCCAACGCCCCAATGGTTCCGGCCACATGGGTTCCATGTCCATTTTTATCGTTGCTCGATTTTCCATTTGAGCAGTTGATCCCAGCACGGGCATTTAAGTCGCGATGCTTCAAATGGATCCCGGTATCAATAACGGCCACATCAACATTCACCGTGCCCGATTTATTACCGGAAGCGGTGCTGCTCAAATCCCCATTGACACGCAAAATACCGGTTGGGATACTCTGCGCGTGAATGCTCACATAGCGATCGGGGACGATTCTTAAGATGCGCGGGTCGCGTTGCAGGGTTGCCAGTTCGCTGCTTGAAATGGTGGCTGCAAAACCATTCAGCGCATGGGTGTAGACGTGGTTGACTACGAAGCCATGCTTGTTCGCCAAGTCACGCGCTACCTGATCAGTGGTAAAGCTTGAACGTGCGTTGGCTCGGAGGGTGATAATGTACTGATCGGGAACGAAATCGCCAACTGCCATCGCCGGGGCGATGGATGAACTAAAAATCAAAGCAGAGATGAACAGAAAGCAGAGAAACAGGACAGCCTTCACAAAGGTGGACTTTCTCATGACAGTATCTCCTTTTTGCAACAAACAGAATAGCCGTTTGCATGAATGCAGATGATCATTTATACAGGGAGAAAAGTCAATGATTAACGAAAGGAATTTGGTTTATTCGATGTCGCACACGCATCTTTCTCAATGGACGACGGCCGATCTCATGGAAGCAGCCGACGCCAACATGGTCACTCACGCCAGTTGGGTGCACCGTCAGGTTAGTGGGATGACCGTAATCGAGTCGCCAGCATGGGTGCTGGTAGATTCTGGCCTGGCCTCCGATACCTTCAACCTGGTTTGCCGGGCGCGGATGGAGCGAGAGCAGGCGGCCGCCCAGGTACGCGAGGCGATTGATCACTTTCGGATGGCTAGCCGTCCCTTCTCCTGGTGGGTTGGCCCGGCCGATCAGCCAGCGAACTTAGGGGAATTCCTGACGGCCGCCGGTCTGCAACGAGTGGAGGGAGAGCTGGCGATGGCCGCCGAATTATCGTCATTACCTCCACTAGCCACCTTGCCAGGTTTTCGAGTAGAGCGTGTGCGCACGGCGGAGCAGTTGGCCGAACTTGCCAGGACGATTGGCGCAACTCAAGATACGCCTGATCCCGATGTGGTGCAGTTCTATCAATTAGCGGCTGCGGTTCTGCTAACAGAACAGTCACCGCTGTGGTTTTATCTGGGCTATATAGAGGATGTGGCGGTGGCGACGGCCGAAGTGACGGTCGCTGGTGGCGTCGCCGGGCTATACAATATCTCCACTCTGCCACTCTACCGGCGGCGTGGATTTGGGACGGTGATGACGGTGCGGCCGTTGCTCGACGCACGGGAGGCGGGATATGAGACGGCCGTGTTGCAAGCCTCTGCGGAAGGAACGAGCATTTATAAGAAGGTGGGGTTCATGACGTTTGGGCAAATTACGGAGTACAAGCCGCATGAGTGAAATCAGTATGGGGACATTCCTGGAACTGGTCGCCGGACGGCGTGGTCATTTCCGGCTGGAGTCGGGGCATCATGGTGGTCTGTGGCTTGACTTAGACCCATTGTTTGCCGATACGCAGCGAGTTCGGCCGTTTGTGGATACGCTGACTGAGGCGATCCGGCCTTATGGAGTGGCGGCCGTTTGCGGGCCAATGCTTGGCGGGGCGTTTCTGGCCCAGCTTGTCGCTCATGCCCTGGGGGTGGAGTTCTGGTTCACCGAGCGGGTTGTGCCACCTGACAGCGCAGGGATGTACTCAATCCGTTACCAGCTACCGGCGGCGTTTGTCGGCCGTGTCGCTGGAAAGCGCGTGGCGATGGTTGATGATGTGATGAGCGCGGGTTCGGCGTTGCGTGGGACGTATACAGAACTGCAAACACACGGGGCTGTGCCAGTCGCTGCCGGGGCATTGCTGATTCTGGGGTCGGCAGCGATTGACTATTTTGTCGAGCAAGGGGTGGCGGTAGAGGCGGCCGTAAGAGAGGAGTACCCTTTGTGGTTGCCAGAGGATTGTCCGTTGTGCCGGGCGGGGCAGCCGTTGGAGAGTACTGCCTAACATCTATTGCGAAAGATTAGATCAGCATATTCCCTGTTAACGCAGAGACGCAGAGGCACAGAGAAAAATAGAATAAATCTTTGTGTCTTTGGGTCTCTGC
>CAYPHY010000007.1:0-19408 GCA_964410625.1 uncultured Ardenticatenaceae bacterium
CGTTCATCAGCGTTACATCAGCGAAAATCTGCGTCCCACATTAATACCCAGCCGGCCTCAACCCCGACCGCAACACCGCCCAATACACCCCCACCCGCTGCCAACGCAAACCCCGCTTATGCCCAACCAACCCCTTCACCCCCTCCAACACCAACTGCCACCCATAGACCACCAACAAAAACAACCGCAAAGCACCCGCCACCCAACGCCCATGATACTTCCGAAAATACCGCAACTTCGCCCGCTGAAAATTCACATGCCGCGCCACCACCGCCTGCTCACTACTCTTCCCCTCATGATGCACCACCCGCGCCGCCGGCAAATAAACCACCCGCCAGCCCCCCTCCCGGATCCGCCTACACCAATCCAACTCCTCCGAATACATAAAATACCCCTCATCCATCCCCCCCACCTGCTCAACCACCTCCCGCCGCACCAACATACACGCCCCCACCACCCAATCCACCTCAACCGTCCGCCCCTCCGCCACATCCTCCATATAATACCGCGCCAGCACCCCCTTCGGCACAACCCCCTCCAACCACGTACTCTCCAACAACCCCGTCCACACCGTCGGAAACCGCCGCCGCGACGACTGCACCGACCCATCCCCATACACCAACTGCGGCCCCACCAGCCCCACCTCCGGATGCGCCACCAAATACGCCACCATCGTCGCCAACCCATCCCCCACCAACTCCGTATCCGGGTTCAACAACAACAAAAACCGCCCCCGCGCCAACGCCATCCCCATATTATTCCCCCGCGGAAAGCCCACATTCTCCCCACAAGCCACCACCCGCACCCACGGAAACTCCTCCTCCACCATCCCCACACTCCCATCGGCCGACCCCCCATCCACCACAATCACCTCCAAATCCACCCCCTCCCGCGCCCCCTCCACCGACCGCAAACAAGCACGCAACAACTCCCGCACGTTCCAGCTAACAATCACCACCGAAACGTCACACCCCTCCCCCTCACCCATCACTCGCCTCTCACCACTCACCACTCGCCCAGTCTCCATTATTTTTCGACACGAATGACACGAATGGCACGAAAAACTATAAATTCGTGAAATTCGTGCCATTCGTGTCAAAGAATTTATAATCTAAACAGCCGCTTCGCATTCTCCGTCGTCCGTTCCCCCATCTCCTCAAACGACACATTATGCAACGCCGCCAAACGCTCCGCCACCGCCACCACAAACGCCGGTTCATTCCGCTTCCCCCGCTGCGACTGCGGCGGCAAAAACGGCGCATCCGTCTCCACCAACAAACGCTCCAACGGAACCCGCCCCGCAATCCGCCGCAGCCCATCACTATTCTTATACGTCAACGGCCCCGTAAAGCCAATATAAAAACCCATCTCCAACGCCGCCTCCGCCGTCCCCCAATCCGCCGAAAACGAATGCAACACCCCCGGCCGCTCCCGTCCCGCCAACGGCGACGCCGCCAACAGCCGCAACAAATCCCCACTCGACTCCCGATTATGCAAAATCACCGGCTTCCCCAACTCCGCCGCCAACGCCAACTGCGCCGCCAACACCCGCTGCTGCACCCCCTTCTCCGCCCGATTCCAATAATAATCCAGCCCAATCTCCCCAATCGCCACCACACGCCCATCCTCCGCCAACGGCCGCAGCGAATCCATCCAACTATCCTCCCAATCACCCAACGAATTCGGATGAAACCCCACCGCCGGGACCACCTTCAACCCCACTTCACCACTCCCATCATACCGTTCCGCCAGCCCCATCACCGCCGCCACATTCCCCAAATCCACCGCCGGGACCACCACATGGCTCAGCCCCGCCGCGGCCGCCCGCGCCACCACCCCCTCCCGGTCCTCATCAAAACGGTCAAAATCCAAATGGCAATGCGTATCAATCAAAGTTGTCATAGCCACAACATCCAAAACCTAACCAACCCAACCCAATCTATTCCGTAGTCAACACTAATAACCCATCGTCTTAAACCGAATCCCCGGAAACTTCTCCTCATACAGCCGCACATAAAACGGCGTGCTAAACAAAGCCACACGACGGCCGAAACGATCACGAGCATGAATCAAATCCTGCGTCCGCGGAA
Source organism: uncultured Ardenticatenaceae bacterium (assembly GCA_964410625.1). Taxonomy (GTDB): domain Bacteria; phylum Chloroflexota; class Anaerolineae; order Promineifilales; family Promineifilaceae; genus CAYPHY01. Next base: position 2,091 of record CAYPHY010000007.1, read on the forward strand.
TCTGATTCATCTGCTCCTCCGGCCCCTCCAACCAGCGGATCACCTGATGCGGCAACGGGCTAAGGCGCGTCGGCACATTATACTCATCCTGCAACCGCGCCTGCAGCACATCAAACTGCAACACCCCCACCACCGCCAGGATAGGGTCGCGCCGCTGAGCATCAATATCATACAACACCTGCACCGCCCCCTCACGCTCCAACTGCTGCAACCCCTTGCCAAACTGCTTGTACTTGCCAATATCCTGGTTAATCAGCCGCGCAAAATGCTCCGGCGTAAACTGCGGAATCGGGTCAAACTGGAAACGCCCGCCCGCCGTAATCGTATCCCCAATCCCCAAATCTCGGTTCCCCGGCAAGCCAATAATATCCCCCGCATAAGCATCCTCCACCGTCTCGCGGTCATCGGCAAAGAACCTATAAGAACGAGAGAGACGCAGCGAGTTATTCGTACGCACATGATTGATCGTCATCCCACGCTCAAAACGGCCGCTACACACCCGCACAAAAGCCACACTATCACGATGCTTCGGGTCCATATTCGCCTGAATCTTAAACACAAAGCCCGAAAATTCGGGGCAATCCGGCCTAATCGGCCCGCTATCACTGTTATACACACCCGGGGTCGGCGCAAAGCGCACAAAGTCATCCAAAAACAACTGCACTCCAAAATTGGTCAACGCACTACCAAAATAGACCGGCGTTTGTTCACCACGTAAAAAAGCCTCATACTCAAAGCTCAGCCCCATCCCATCCAGCAACTCAACATTCGTGAAAAACTCATCCAGGCGCGTGCTGCCCATTCCGGCGCGGATACGCGGGTCGTCCAACGTGGTGATAATCTCCGGCGCGGCCGTCTCATTACTCGCCGAGCGGTCAAACAGATGCACCTGCTTCGTCACCCGATTATAAACGCCCAAAAAGTCCGGCCCATCCCCCAACGGCCAATTCATCGGAACCGGGGCCATGCCCAACACCGACTCCACCTCATCAAGCAAAGCCAGCGGGTCATCCACCGGCCGGTCCATCTTATTAATAAAGGTAAATACCGGAATCCCACGGCGGCGGCACACCTCAAACAGCTTGATCGTCTGCGCCTCCACCCCCCTGGCCGCGTCCAAAACCATCACCGCGCTATCGGCCGCCATCAACGTCCGGTAAGTATCCTCCGAGAAATCCTCATGCCCCGGCGTGTCCAACAGATTGATCACCCGCCCCTGATAGGGAAACTGCAAAACAGTCGAGGTAATCGAAATCCCTCGTTCGCGCTCCATCGCCATCCAGTCCGAGGTCGCGCTACGCTGATTGCGCCGGGCGCGAACATTCCCCGCCAACTGGATCGCCTTGCCATAGAGCAACAGCTTCTCCGTCAATGTCGTCTTCCCCGCATCCGGGTGGGAGATAATGGCAAAGGTGCGCCGTTGGTCAATTTTCTCTTCTAACTTTTCTAATTCAGCGTTTTCCATTCGTCCTACTACTGCAATTATTACACACAAATTCCAACGATAATACCGAATCTACATTCATTCGTGCCATTCAAAACTCAGCATACAAACAAATCGCCCATCTACAGCCATCTACAGCCGATAGGCAACAACTCACAGGTATAAAGTTGTTTGATACCTGAGGAAAATCAAAATGTGGAAACCAAAATCATGGGTTCATCAAGCTAAATTATAACGCATGTTGTTTGTCCTGAAAATAGGAATGGACAGTGGCAAAACCCAACACACGCGATAAAATCAGGACATGGAACCCAACCCCAATCCCAACCCCACTCCACCGGCTCTCCCCACCGTTCGCACGAAGACCGCGCTTGCGCTTCCAGCGCTCGTTCTGCTCGTAACTTCCGCCTGGCTGCTACGCCGCTTTGGCGAAACGTGGTTGCGCCATCTGCTGCTTTACCTCTCAAAGGCTGCCTGGGCGCGACAGATCGTCACCAGCCTCCCCCTGGCATGGGCGGTCGCCGGCCGCTTCGTTGCCGGGACCGACCGCGAGGCGGCAATCGCCACCACCCGCCAGTTGAATGAAAAAGGAATGTCAGTAACGCTGGACTTTTTGGGGGAGAGCGTCGGCAATGCGGCCGAAGCCTGTGCCGCCAAAGACGAAATCCTTACCCTGCTGCAACGCATCCATGAAAGCGGCGTCCGCGCCAACGTCTCGCTCAAGCTCAGCCAGCTTGGGCTGCACCTCGACGAGCGCCTTGCCGAAGAGAACCTGCTCTCCATCCTCGAATGCGCCATCCATTATGGCAACCGTGTGCGCATTGACATGGAAGACAGCCCCACCATTGACGCCACCTTACGCATCTACCGCAAAGCCCGCGAACTGTGCACGGAAAACACCAGCGGCAATGACAATATCCTCTACGGCAACATGAACCACGACAACGTGGGGGTGGTCATCCAATCCTACCTCTATCGCAGCGAGGCGGATGTGGCGCAACTGGTCAAGGAAGGGGCGTGGATACGGCTGGTGAAGGGGGCCTATGCCGAGCCGCCGGAAGTGGCCTACCCGCTGAAGGCCGACACCGATGCCAACTTGATCAAACTGATCCGCATGACGATGAGCGAAGAAGCGCGGGCCAATGGCGTCTATCCGGCCATCGCCACCCATGATGAGAAAATCATTGAGGATGTGGTAGATTACGCGGCCGCCAACCACATTCCCTGCGAATCCTACGAATTTCAAATGCTCTACGGCATCCGCCGCGAATTGCAGGAATCCCTGGTACAGCGCGGCTATCAAATGCGCGTCTATGTCCCCTATGGCACGGCCTGGTACCCCTACTTCATGCGCCGCCTGGCCGAACGCCCGGCCAACCTCTGGTTCTTCCTTAGCAACTTCTTCCGCCGCTAACAATGTTTAGAAACCGAGTTTCTTCCCATCCGCAATCTACCCTATTAAGCCTTGAGAAACTCGGTTTCTATTTTCACCAATAACCAATAATCAACACACCACTACACCTATTTATGCCTGAAATCATTGAATCCCAAACCATCACCGGCGTCTATGTCGCCCATCTACGGCCGTTCAGCGACGAACGCGGCCGTTTCGTCGAGACCTTTCGCAAAGAGTGGTTCCCCCAACGCACCTGGGAGATTGTGCAGAGCAATCGCTCCGACTCCAAAGCGGGCGTCCTGCGCGGCCTCCACTATCACCATCATCAAGTGGATTACTGGACCGTGTTACGCGGCAAAATTCGCGTGGGGTTGGCCGATTTACGGCCGTCGTCTCCCACCTATCGCCACACGCAAACGCTGGAAATGGACGAAGCGACCCCTCTCGGCCTATTCATCCCCATCGGCGTCGCCCACGGCTTCCTGACCCTGGCCGACGCCACGTTGCTCTACATTGTAGATAACTACTATGATGGAAATGACGAATATGGAGTGGCCTGGGACGATCCCGATTTAGGGATCAATTGGGGTATAGAATCTAAAGAATCCACATTAACCACACCAATGCTTTCCCCCCGTGACGCCGCCAACCCATTGCTGAGAAATATCCAATCCACGGCACTGCCGGAATAATTATCCTATCCCAATCCATGCCTCAACATGTTGCCGAATTTGGTCGCGCACGTCGCGGAACTTCGCCAGGGTATCTTCTTCATTCCCGTTAAACGCGGCCGGATCTTCTATATCCCAATGGAGGCGTTTGCCCGCATCCAGGAGTGCCCGTGGACAGTTCTGGTCAGCATGGCCGCAAACAGTGATCAAATAGTCAAAGTGGACACGGCCGAGATACTCGCCCACATCCTTTGAGTATTGTCCTGCCGACGACACCCCCGCCTCATCCATCACCCGCACGGTATAAGGATTGATCCCCTTTGGCTCCACTCCCGCGCTAAAGACTTCATATTGATCGTCGGCCAGGTGGCGTAAATAGGCTTCGGCCATCTGGCTCCGTGCCGAATTGCCAGTGCAGAGAAACAATACTTTTGGTTTTATCGTTGACATCACTTTATACCCTCTAAAACGCAAAGATACAGAGACGCTGAACGATTAATTTCTTCTCTTCATCTCTGCTCCTCCGCACCTTTGCATCAAAATAATCTTCGTGATTATACAATGCTCTACGGCCGCACCACAAACACCACCGCATCCCCCGTCCGGTATACCTCCTCCAAACCAGGGTCTTCGGTCGCCACCTCCAGAAACGCTTCATGGTTCAAGTCACTAAAGACATACTGGCCGCCAAATTGTTCATGGATGATGCGGCTCGGCCGTTCCACCCGCCCTTGTGTAATATCCACCCAGACATCATACAGTTCCGGCCGTTGGAGTTGCAAAAACGTTGGGTCCAGCCCGGCCGTATATTGTGCATCGCTATGATAGAAGTAGAGGCGGGTGAAATCATCCCAATCCGTCTGGAAGATCATCGAGCCGGGCGGCGTGTTCTCATGCAACCACAGCGTTGCTTCAGCGTAAAGGTTCGCCGGTTTGGAGTCCGCAACCAACGCCCGCGCATCGCGGATGGTGACAAACAGCGGGTAAGCCAGCAAAAGGATAGCCAGCAGCGGCAGGTAGGTTAGCACCAACGGCCGTTTCTCTCGCAACCGCCCCAACCAATCGCGCAGCAAAGGGGCGGCGCAAAAGGCGAGGAAGACCAACGCAAAAGGCGGAAAGTACTCCACAAAGCGACGCGATTGGAAGAGCATATAGCCAAACATCACGACCAATCCCAGCCCTACCAACGCCGCGCGGTCCATGCGCTCCTTACGCCAACCTAGAGCGAGCGTTCCCAGGACAACGGCCGCCAACGCCATCCCCGAATTTTGCACCAGCGTCCACGTCTGGTAAGGCGACCACTCATTGCCCACACGAATCTCCGATTCGCCCACCTTCGGCAGGATGTGGCTGAGAATAAACGCCACGTTTTGCGGGAAGTAAGGATTGATGATCACCCCCAAAACAATGCCCACAGCCGGATAGACCAATGCCTGCCACGCCAATCGTCTTTCCAGTAGCAACGTCGCGCCAACATAGACTCCGGCAATAAGCAGCAATAGCGGAAAGGCGTTGTAAAACCAGACATAGAGAAAGCCCAGGGGCAAAAGCAGCTTGTACCGCCCTTGCAGCAGCCAATGTAACCCCAAGACGAGAATCAACAATGAACCTGACTGCGCTCGCGGCATCGACATGCGATAGAGAAAGGCCTCGGAGACAACAAAAAGGCCAATCGCCCACCAGGCCGCCCCCGGCACGTTTTGTCCGCGCAGCAACCACCAAATCGCCAGAAATGCGGCAGCCGGTAAAAGCACACTGGCGATTTTGCCGCCGAGGGTCAGGCTGTTGCCGCCATCGGCCGCCGGATCAACGGCCGCGAACAACGCCAGGTAAACATGATAGAGCAAGTGATGGTCATAGTAGTCAGCCTCGTTGAGCGTCGTCAGCGGCAACGCCTCAAACGCCGGCGTCAGCCCTTCCTGGCGTATCAGGTAGCCCATCTTCATATGGTAGTAGCCATCATTGCCCACCATCCCCGGCGTGGCAAACTGTACCGCGCCAAGCAGCCCAACGAAGAGCGTGAACAGCAAGGCGGCCGTCCACACGCTCTGCGCTTGCGCCGTCAGCCACCAACTGTGTGCTCCCTGCCCGGCGGCCGGCTCATATGCGGGTGATAGTAGTTTTGATTCATTCATCAGCTTTCTTCTCGCTGTATCGGTCAGGTTAGAGGCTGTCCAAATATTTAACGCAAAGGCACAAAGATGCAGAGACTAAGAGCTTGATTCGATTTTTCTCTGTACCTCTGCGACTCTGCGTTTTTAAGGGACATGCTTTACCTCATTGTCGGATGGATTCATAATTCACCAATTATCCAGTAGCATCACAGACGACTATTTGCCATTATCGTTGACGACTAATTGCCATTATCGTTGACGATTAATCATCATCGTCGTTATCATTTGAGTCGTCATCATCATCGTTGTCATCATCGTTATCATTACTATCGCCACCGCTGTCATCATCGTTATTATTACCGTCGTCGTCGTTGCGATTACTACTGGCCCCATTGCCGCCATCGTCGTTGTCGTTGGCGTTGCCATTCAAATCGTCATCATCATTGTCATTGCTATTATCGTCGTTATCGTTGCCATTATCGTCAGGCGGTGGGGGTGGCGGTGGCTGAGTTGGCGGAACGGCCGTCGGTGGCGCGGCCGTCGGCGGCACACTCGTTGGCTGCAATGTGTTTGTCGGGCTGGGCGGGGGAGTCGCCGTCCCCGAAGGGAGTGGCGTAACGGTCGGCTCAGTGGTGGTCGTAGGCAATGGTGTCGCTGCGGTTGTCGGCGTCGGGACTGGAGTGGGCGGCCCGCTTTGCTCATCCACGATAATCCGGTCGGCAAACAGCACGCCATCCTCGGTATGTCCTTCAACCACAACCTCGCGGCCGACAACCGGCACACCTTCTACGGTTGTATCTTCTTTCAAGTTAACGACCAGACCGCCCACGACCAAACGGCCGTCCTCTATCGCCTGAATTTCTCCGCTAATCGTCACCTCCGCCGTGCGCCCGATATTCAGCAGCCGTTCCGCCTCACGAATCCGCTCCAGGCGATACTGCTCTTGCAACGCTTCCGGGTTGGCAGCCTGCGACAACCGTACTTCTTCGACAAACCGCTTCGTCCCATATAGCGCATCGCCGGGTAGAGATGAACCGGCGGCGGTCACAATTGTTGCCCCAGCAAGGAAGAGGATCAAAAGCAAGGCTATCACCGGAGCCAGGAATCGTTGCAACCAGCCCCAGGGGGAGACAACACGGGCGGCCGACGATTGAGACGAAGCTTCCAGCGAATCGGCCGCCGCGAGAAAGGCTTGTTTTGACTGTACCTGCGCCTGGGGCGAAGGTAAGGCATCTGACTCGTTCAGCAGCGCGGATAGTTGCACGGCTGTCGCCAGGAACGGCCGCAACTCGTCCGCTTCATCCGGATAGCGAGCCAAAATCTCATCTACCGGTACGTTCTGTTCCAGCAGATCGAGCGCATCCATTAACAGTTGTTCCAACCGTTCCTCACTCATCGCTTCACCTCCGCGTCCGCCATCCGGCGCGTTAAGGAGGCAATCGCTCTCGCTTGCAGCATCTTCACCGCCGCTTCCGTCTTGTTCACCGCATCGGCCACATCGCGCACGGCCAATCCCTGGCCGAAACGCAAAGCCAATACGTGTTGCTGTTCTTCGGTCAACTCGCCCATTGCCCGCCGCAACCGTTCCTTTGCCAGTCGCTCATCCAAACGTTGCTCTGGGCTGCTTTCATCACTAGGCACAGATTCTTCCAGAGGGGCTTCGGCCGTTCGTCGTTGGCGGCGGTAATACTCCTTCAGCACATTTGCCGCCGCGCCATAGAGCCACCCGCGAATGGTGTTTGGCGGTGCGCTGCGGTCTCGTAGGGCAGAGAGAAAGCGGATAAACACTTCGCTGGTCAAATCTTCGGCCGTCGGCCGGTCGCTGACGCGAAAAAACACGTAGCGATAGATAGCCATGAAGTACAAATCGTGGATCGTCGCCAACGCTTCCCGATCTAGCGATTTGGCGCGATTTAGCAGTTCGATCTCTTCGCGGCTGGCTGCATGATCCACAATATCCACACTGTCCACGACTTGATGATACTCCGTCTCCTGGCAAGGTGAAAGTACACTCACGCTTCCCTCTTCTGACGTTAAACTTTTCAGAAACCCAGTTTCTAGAAACCGGGTTTCTAGCAATCAACCAATTTTCTCTAATAGAGGTCAAGAAACCCGGTTTCTTTCATGCGCTCATGGTTAATCATCGTTGTCATTTCCATTGTCATCATCGCCGTTATCATTGCCGTGGTCGTCATTCTCATTGTCATCATCGTCATCATCGTTGTCATTGCCATGATCGTCGCTATTGTCATTCCCATTGTCATCACCGCCATTGTGATTGACGTTGTCGTTGCTATTTGACGGCGGCGGAGGCGGTGGTTCTACAGTAGGCGTGACCGGTGGCGTTTCGTTATCGTTACCATTGTCACTCCCGTTTCCATCGCCATTTCCATCATCATTTCTGTTACCAGTATCATCGGAGCCAGCATTATTGCCGTTGGTACTGCCACTAACGCTGTTGGTGTTAGCGCCATTGGCATTCGCGGGGGTCGCCGTGGTTGTTGGCGTAACTGTTGCAGTGGCTGTTACGGTCGGCGTGCTATTGCCGTTGTCATTACCACTGAAGATAGAGAGGTTCGCATCATCTGGCCCACCTGTTGGTTGGAGATTTGCTCTATCAAATGTCGCTGGTTCGTCCAGTAAACGGGCATCGGCCGCGCCAACCACGAAAATCCCATAGGCGATGAGCGCCAGCCCCATCACAATCACTACCAAAAAGATTATCCATTCTCGCTTAATCATGTCACTTTTCTCCTTGTCCTTAATACTCCTGGAAACCGGCTTTCTTGAAGAAACGAAGTTGCCGAAAGCCGGTTTCTATCCGTATTTGATTTATTGGTCGTTCTATCCTTAAGTGACAAAAGCGCGGGAAAAGTAACGGGTGAAATCAAAATTCATCAAAAGTGGGTAGAAGTCACTACACACTACGGGGAAAAGGTCGAGCAGCACGATGATTTTAACGCAGAGTCGCAGAGGGGCAGAGCCGCAGAGGTTTGGTCTTCTCGGTGGCCCTATTTCTTTGTGTCTTTGGGGCCATTGGATTGATTACTACAAAGTCATAGGCCATAGGCCTTGCGTTGGCGGTGTGGTGGCTTTGTGGTTTTTCGTGGTTTAAAGAAAAAGGCTTCGTTTCCAAAATTAGGGAAACGAAGCCTTATGGAATTGACTTTTGAGCAGGGGCTTGCGGGTTCAGGTTGAAAACCCCAACCCGCGCCACAGAGCAGGTTAGCGCAGGCCGGAGGATTCGCGGCTGCGACGGGAGAAGGCGTCTACCAACACGGCCGCCAGCAACACCACCCCATTAACGACAAACTTCACGCCAGAGGGCAAGCCCAACAACCCCATGCCGTTCTCTACGGCGGCGATGACCAGTGCGCCCAGTAACGCGCTCATCACTCGGCCGCTACCGCCAAAGAGGCTCGTACCGCCAATGACGGCCGCCGCAATCGCATTCAGCAGCAAGTTACCGCCACCCGTCCCCGTATCCACCGAGCGCAAACGGGAGGCGAGGATAATGCCCCCGACGCCAGCCATAAAGCTGGAGATCATAAAGACATAGATGCGAATGCGGTCCACGTTGATACCGGCGCGGCGGGCAGCTTCGGGGTTGCCACCGACGGCGTAGACGTAGCGGCCGAAGCGCGTGCGCGAAGCGATAAAGGACCAGATCAACAACAACACGAGGATGATCACCGCCACCATCGGCACACCACGATCCTGATTGGCATACCAGACGGCAAAACCCGTCAACAGCGTCAAAAAGGCGATTTGTAAGCCTATCACCGATAGCGGTCTGGCCGCCAACCCTTGTTTGAGCAACGAATTGTGCTGGATCAACTGTCCCGCGCTGAAAGCGACAACCACGACGGCAAACAAGGCCCATCCCCATACCGGAGGCAAATAGCTGTTGGCAATCGCCAGCACAATTGGGTTCTGGATGACAATTGTCCCGGCCGTCGAGAACTCCGTGGTCATAATCAACACAACGCCGCTCCAGGCCAACAACCCGGCCAGCGTCACCACAAAGGAAGGGACGCCCGCTTTCGTGATGATCAACCCGTGCAATAAGCCAATACCGATTGTCACCAGCAGGGCGATGCCAATCGCCAGCCACCACGGCCAGCCCGGTTGCCCCTCGCGCAGCAGCAAGACCATCACCACGCCGCCCACGCCGCTGACATAGCCAATCGAGAGGTCAATCTCGGCAATTAACAAGACATAGACCACGCCAATCGCCAGCGCCGTATACCCGGCCATCTGCAAGAGTAAGTTGACGAAGTTGCGCGGGCTAAAAAAGACTGGTTGCAGCGTACCAAAAATAATAGCGATAACAATAAGTCCAACGATGATTGGCAGCGATCCCAAATCGCCGCCACGCACACGGCGCAGCCAGTTACGCGCATAGTCGCCTAATGTCGCCTGTGGCGCTTCAGCAAGCTGCGCCCCTTCCACCTGGGCTGGCGGCCGTTCCGTGATGTCACTCATGCGCCCTTCTCCTCTTTTCCATTCGACCCACTCAACCCACGCGACCCACGCCGGGCTGGGTCCATCCCCGGCACTCGGTCCAGCGTCCCGGCCGTGATTGCATGGACTACCTCTTGTTCGGTCGTCTGTGCGGCATCGAGAACAGCCACACAACGGCCGAGGCGTAACACCGTAATCCGGTGGGCAACTTCAAAGATGTCGTGCAAATTGTGGGAGATGATCACCACGCCCAGACCCGTATCTGCCAGCCGCTTCACCAGGTCAAGCACCTGCCGCGTTTGTGCCACGCCGAGCGCGGCCGTTGGCTCATCGAGAATCACCACCCGCGAATTCCACATCACCGCCTTGGCGACGGCGATCGCCTGCCGCTGGCCGCCGGAGAGACTGGCGACATGCTGGCGAACGGAGCGAATCGTCGTCACCGAGAGCGAGTCCAATGTCTCCACACAAGCCTGCTCCATCCCCGCCTCATCCAGCCGCCACAGGGGAAGCGTGCGTTCGCGGCCGAGGAACATATTGGCAACCACATCGAGGTTATCGGCCAGCGCCAGGTCTTGATACACGATTTCAATACCCAATTGGGCAGCATCACGCGGCCCGTGGATTACCACCGGCTTGCCGTCGAAGTAAATCTCTCCGACATCGAAGGGATAGATTCCAGCGATCCCTTTGATGAGCGTAGACTTCCCCGCGCCGTTGTCGCCGACCAGCGCATTCACCTCGCCGGGACGGACGCTAAAATCTACATTTGAAAGCGCCTGCACCGCCCCAAAATTCTTCGATACACCGCGCAATTCTAATAGAGGTGGCTGGGTTGCTGCCAAAGTATGCCTCCTTGTTTAGTAAACAGTAATCGGTGATCAGTAATCGGTAATTGGTTGTAAACAACCACAACCGATCACTGATTACCGTTCACCGATTACTATTCTACTAGCAGTTCAAATAAAAACGAACTAACGATCCGCCGGGCAGAATTGCTCGAAGTCACCCACGCACAGTTCTTCCCAGGTGCGGAAGCCATCGGCAATCACCGTGTCGGCGATGTTGTCGGCCGTCACACCTACCGGGGTCAGGGCGATGAAGGGGATGTCGTTCGTACCGTTGTTGATCGTCATCCCACCGGTCAGATCATCCAGCGACTCGCCACGCAGCAAAGCCAATGCTGCGGCCGCTGCTGCGTCCACCTCCGCCTTGATCGGCTTGTAGACGGTCATCGCCTGGTCACCGGCGAGGATGTTCTGGATACCACCAACGGTGGCGTCTTGCCCGGAGATGGGGATACCGGCGTCGCTGGGGTCAATCCCGGCGTTCTTCAGCGCGGAGATGACCGACCCGGCCAGGCCATCGTTGGCCGCAAAGACGGCCGTCACATTGTTGTTGGCGGCGGTCAAAATCTGCTCGAAGATGACCAACGCCTGCTGGTTGTCCCACTCTGGCACTGCCTGATCATCCACCATCGTCCAGGAGCCATCATCGAAGTGTGGCTCGGCAATGCTGGCATACCCTTCGCGGAAGAGGGTGGCGTTGTTGTCCGTTGGCGCGCCGTTGAGCAAGACCACCTGCGGGTCATCTTGTTCATTGATCAACGGCTCCAGGACCTCGCCCATCGTACGGCCGACGGCCACATTGTCAAAGCTGACGTAGACATCCGCCCCTGGCCCTTCGATGGTCAAGCGGTCGTAGTCTACCACCGCCACACCTGCCTCACGAGCTTGGGCGATGATCGCCGCGCCGGAGCCAGAGTCGAGGTTGACCAGCAAGATCACTTTCGCCCCGGCGGTAATCGCCTGTTCAGCCTGTGTTTGCTGGGTCCGAGCGTCCCCTTCGGCGTTGACGATGGTGTACTCCACACCAGCCGCCTCAAACGCTTCCTCGAAGTAACGGCGGTCGTCGGTTTCCCAACGGGCGGAGCTGGCGCTGTCGGGCAAGAGCACCCAAATGCTGCCTTCCACATCCTCGGCGGGAGCGGCCGCTTCGCCACCGGCATCTTCAGGGCAATACTGTGCAAAGTCACCCACGCATAGCTCTTCCCAGGTGCGGAAGCCGTCGGCAATCACCGTGTCGGCGATGTTGTCGGCCGTCACACCCACCGGGGTCAGAGCGATGAAGGGGATGTCGTTCGTACCGTTGTTGATCGTTTCGCCGCCGGTCAGGTCGTCAATCGCTTCGCCGTTGAGTAGACGAACCGCGACTTCGGCTGCTGCGTCCACCTCCGCCTTGATCGGCTTGTAGACGGTCATCGCCTGGTCACCGGCGAGGATGTTCTGGATACCACCAACGGTGGCGTCTTGCCCGGAGATGGGGATACCGGCGTCGCTGGGGTCAATCCCGGCGTTCTTCAGCGCGGAGATGACCGACCCGGCCAGGCCATCGTTGGCCGCAAAGACGGCCGTCACATTGTTGTTGGCGGCGGTCAAAATCTGCTCGAAGATGACCAACGCCTGCTGGTTGTCCCACTCTGGCACTGCCTGATCATCCACCATCGTCCAGGAGCCATCATCGAAGTGTGGCTCGGCAATGCTGGCATACCCTTCGCGGAAGAGGGTGGCGTTGTTGTCCGTTGGCGCGCCGTTGAGCAAGACCACCTGCGGGTCATCTTGTTCATTGATCAACGGCTCCAGGACCTCGCCCATCGTACGGCCGACGGCCACATTGTCAAAGCTGACGTAGACATCCGCCCCTGGCCCTTCGATGGTCAAGCGGTCGTAGTCTACCACCGCCACACCTGCCTCACGAGCTTGGGCGATGATCGCCGCGCCGGAGCCAGAGTCGAGGTTGACCAGCAAGATCACTTTCGCCCCGGCGGTAATCGCCTGTTCAGCCTGTGTTTGCTGGGTCCGAGCGTCCCCTTCGGCGTTGACGATGGTGTACTCCACACCAGCCGCCTCAAACGCTTCCTCGAAGTAACGGCGGTCGTCGGTTTCCCAACGGGCGGAGCTGGCGCTGTCGGGCAACAGTACCCAAATGCTGCCTTCACCAGAGGCAGCAGGCTCTTCGGCCGGGGCTGCTTCCGTCGGCGAGGTCACTTCTGGTTGGGCGGTTCCGCCACCGCAAGCCACAATCACCAGCGCGAGAATTAACAACAGGGCAATCAAACTAAATCGTTTCACGTTTCTTTCCTCCCAGAGTTCTAATTGAAAAACTTATGTCAATATAAAACGGTTGTTTCTTAGCTTTCACCCAACAGCATCATCTCCCTTTCTATAGGGGGCAACGCTTGTAGTTATCCGGCCCTGATGGTTACCCGACGGGTTGCCCCAATCCAGGGCAGCCACAAGACTCGCCCCTATAGATTTACTTGTGCAGATTAACTGACTATGTATACCAGTCTGCAACCGGTAAGCATACCCTTAATCCCTGAGAATCGCAGAGGAGAAACCCTTAAATGGTTAAGGGAAATCCCTGATCCGCTTAGAGAAGTATCAGAGTGGGCGGCCGTCGGCGCGAGTGGCATAATACATCATGATGAAAGTAGCGAGAACGTTGCTGGCTGATGATCATGCGCTGGTACGGGCGGGAATTGGTAACGCGCTGAAGGAGTTGCCGAACATCCACATCGTCGGGGAAGTGGGCAACGGGCCGCAGTTGCTGGAAGCCTTGCACACGTTGCAACCCGATCTGCTGCTGATTGATGTGACGATGCCCGATTTTGAGCCGGTGGCCGCCATCCGCCACATCCTCGCTCACTACCCCCGGCTCTACATCCTGGTCGTCAGTGCCTACGACGATGATGTCTATGTCCAGGGCTTACTCAGCGCGGGCGTGCATGGCTATCACCTTAAGGACCAGCCGTTGAGCGATTTACGGCTGGCGGTGGAGCGTGTGTTGGGCGGCGGCCGTTGGATCTCCAGCCCGCTACTCGACAAAATCCTCCACGCCGCCCAACCATCCCAAGATCGGCCAACCCTCTCCAACCGCCAGCGCGACATCTTGCGCCTGCTGGCACAAAGCCTGGACAATCGCGCCATTGCCAACCATCTGGGGCTGAGCGTGAAGACCGTAGAGACGCATCTGACCCGCCTTTACCGCCAACTGGGCGTCCAAAGTCGCCTGGAAGCGGCGAATTACGTGCATGAACATCCAGAGGCGGTGCTACCGGTGAACCAGTCTGCGCCGCTGAACAGCCCGGAACGGCCGTTACCCTCGCGGCCGCCGGGCGAACAGGCTGCTATTTTGGTGGTGGACGACAACGGCCGTTATCGCAACCAGTTTCGCCGCACAATTGGCAAAGTGTACCCGGCGGCCGTTATCTATGAGGCAGCGAATATGGAGGAATCGCTGCAACTGGTGCGGCGCGTGGCCCCCAAACTGGTCTTTGTGGATGTTGTCCTCGGCGATGAGGATGGCATCCGCTGCGCCTCACGGATCAAGGCGTTGTTACCCTCCTCGCGCATCGTCCTGATCAGCGCCTATCCCGACCGCGAATTTCACCGCCGTGGTCTGGAAGCGGGAGCGACCGCTTTCCTGGATAAGAAGGATTTGGATGCGGCCGCGTTGCAGCAGATTGTGGAGGATGCGATAGGGTAGCAGGTGGCAAGTAGCAGGTGGCAAGTAGCAAGTGGCAGGTGGCAGGTGATTAGGTGTTGATGGAGGAGGATAGGTGAATTACAAAAATTTTGAGGAGTGGGTGGCACAGGTTCCAGAGAGTATTAAGAGGGATTCTTTGTGGGAGTTTTCGACTTACCGCCACGCGCTTTTTCTAGCGGACCTGGCGTGGAAAGATGGAGAGAAGTTTTTGGCGGATGTACGTGGAAAGGCGATTGCCTGGCAATTGTTGGATAGTGCCGGTTCAGTGGCTGCCAACATCGAAGAAGGATATGGTCGAGGCTTTGGCAAAGATTATGCTCGATTCTTACGGATTGCGCTTGGTTCTGCCAGCGAGACTCGTGGTTGGTATTATCGCGGCCGTCACATTCTTGAAACCTCTGTTTTAGAACATAGGCTTGGCCTTCTCAACGACATCATTGCCAGCCTGGTCCTCGTCTCCGAACAACAACGCCGCCTCTAACTCATCTACCACCTGCCACTTGCCACCTGCCACTTGCCACCTGAACCAATCACCATGACCACTCATTCATCCACCCCCCTCCTCATCACCTCAGCCCTTTCCCGGCAGCACGGCAACCAGGTCGCGCTGGATCGGGTCAGTTTTGCTGTCTATGGCGGAGAGGTGGTGGGGCTGGCCGAACGGGCAGGGACGGGTAAAAACACCTTGCTCAACATGCTCTCCGGCCTGAAACCGCCGGACAGCGGCTTCATCACCTTTAACGGCCGTCGCCTGCAATGGCCCTTCCATCCTCGCGAATTGGGGATTAACTTCATCTTTCAGGAGCCGGTGCTCGCCGACATGCTCGACGTGACCAGCAACATCTTCCTCGGCCAGGAGATCAACTTCTCGCTCTTCGGCCGGGGGTTGCCCGTACCAAACCAGCGCAAAATGGAGCAGGAAGCCGCCCGTCTACTGGCCGCCCTTGACCTGCGCCTCCCATCATTACACGAAAAGGTCGCTGATCTATCCGAGGAACAACGGCAGCTCATCTCTATTGCCCAGGTAATGGTGCGGCCGGCCAGGCTGACGATTATTGACAGTCCTGGCCGGATGCTCAGCTTACCCTACCAGGAAAAGCTGCTCCATCTGATCCGCAGCTGGCAGGCGGAGGGGCGTGGTGTGCTGTTCAGCAGCACCAACCTCGACCATCTCTTCGCCGTCGCCGACCGCATTTTGGTGTTGCGCGACGGCCGTCTCGTCGCCAACGTCCGCACTGATGAAACCAACCGCGAAGAAATTGTCGCTGCACTGGTGGGAACGGCCGAACGGGAACAATATACCCCGGTCATTTGGGCATTAGACAGCTACTACCGCGCCCGCCAACAAGCGGAAACGCTACGCCACAACCAGATGTTGCTCGAACGAGACCTGGCCGCCCAGGACAGCCTCAACCGCCAGCTACTCGACCAACTCGCCACCCAGGTACAGGCGTTGGACAGTGCCAATCTCGCCTTGCAAGACGCCCAACGCCGCCTGCTGACCGAACGCGAGGAGGAGCGCAAACATCTGGCGCGAGAACTCCACGACCAGCTCATCCAGGACTTGCTGAGCCTTAATTATGAACTGGAGGAGATAGCGGAACAGGCCGGAGATGCGCCGACCCTGGTGGAGGATGTGGGTGAAATCCGCCACAGCATTCGCCAACTGGTAGACGACCTGCGGCGCATTTGCGGCAATTTACGGCCGCCAACCATTGACAGCCTGGGCATCGGCGCGGCCCTGCAATCTCACCTGCGCGAATGGAGCGAGCGCACCGGCATTGAAGCAAAGCTGGTGTTTGATGAAAGCTATGGCCGCCTGCCCGAAGCCATCGAACTCTCCATCTTTCGCATTGTCCAGGAGGGGTTGAACAACGTCTGGAAACACGCCAACGCCAGTGAAGTGGTGGTCTCGTTGCAACACACCTCACCGCGCATGTTGCTGGTCGCCATTGCCGACAATGGGGATGGGTTGGCCGGTGGGTTTGATCTGGCTTCGCTCGGCCGCAGCGGGCATTATGGCTTGCTAGGCGTCAGCGAACGGGTGGCGTTGATGGGCGGCCGTCTCAGCTTCCAAAACCAACGCGGTGGTGGTCTCCTCCTGCGCGTCGAGATTCCCCATCCCCGGTTGGATATGTCTGAGGTGAATTAATCGTTACGCCAATACACCCTATTTATCCACGCCACTCATCGCGCAGAATACCCATGCACACCAGATCATCGTAGGAGCCATTGCTCCAGGTGTGTTCCCGCAGCCGTCCCTCCTCCACGAATCCACAGGCACCGTAGGCGCGTTGGGCGCGTTCATTGCGGCCATTGACCTTCAACCAGACGCGCCGGAAATTCTGCTGCTCAAAGGCATAGTTGAGCAAGAGGGTGATCGCCTCGCGGCCGTACCCCTTCCCCCAATACGCTTTGTCGCCGATGGTGATCCCTAGCTCGCAATGACGGGCGGTGTTGTCCTCGCCAAAGAGGGCACACTGGCCGATCAGCTCCCCGTCCGCTTCAATCGCAAAGCCCATTCCATCACGGCCGCCGCGCCCCAAGTCCGCCTCATACTGCGCCTGCAACCGCGCCAACGACTGTGGCATCGGCGGATCGCCGCCTCCCGCCAACTCTACCTCCATATCATTATTAAACGCCCACAGCCGCGGCAAATCCTCCCGCTCAATCGCCCGTAA
>CAYPHY010000007.1:19508-182546 GCA_964410625.1 uncultured Ardenticatenaceae bacterium
TATCATTATTAAACGCCCACAGCCGCGGCAAATCCTCCCGCTCAATCGCCCGTAAGAAGATCCGTTCTCCGATAAGCATGTTGCTCTGGCCTCGACCTACGTTCCGTGAGCTTCCATATAAGCTCTAAGGAGCGCATTAATCTTTGTTTGGTAGCCACGTCCCTGTGACCGAAACCATTCCAAAACATCACCGTCAATTCGCAACGTCACTTGTTGTTTTGTCGGAGTTGGTTTTAATCCACGTCGTACGACTGCTTTCGCGAACATTTCAGGAGTTATCTCAGGAATATCAGAAAAATCGATATCTTCGTCCTGGATTGCGTGAAACCGTTCCCAATCAGTCAAAGATTCGTTTGTAGTATTCGATTTCTTCATATCTCGTTGCCCTTCTTGCAGAGATTATCCTTATGGCATCTCTACGTTCTGTATATACAACAGCAATTACTTCACCTCTCAGAACACCCAGAGAGATAAAACGCGGCTCACCATAATCAAAGCGATTATCTTCAACCGTAACAATATCGCCATCAAAAATAACCACGGCGTCATTGAAATCAATTGTGTGCCTACGGATATTAATTAAACGCTTGTTTTCATCCCACTCGAATTGCATACATCATTATAACTACAACTTGTCACTACGCCAATGAATACGATTCAATCTGCTCGATATCGAGCTTGATCTTAGTGTATTCACTTTCCAGCTGGTGCTTTTCTAGCATATAATCAATTCCTCTCAGAGGATGATTATGCAAAAAGATGGTATCCCTCGCCGCCATTTAATTCTCTATGCTGCTGGCTCACTAGGCACAGCCCTATCGTATCAAGCCTTCTCAACCTATATCCAGTTCCTCTACATTGATATCCTCGGTCTGCGTGCCGCATGGGTGGGGATTGTCTGGTCGGTCTATGGGCTGTGGAATGCGATCAATGACCCGTTGGCCGGTTACTGGTCAGACCGGACGCAAACGCGCTTCGGCCGTCGCATCCCCTGGATCGCTACCCTCTTCATCCCTCTCTCCATCACTTTCTATCTGCTGTGGTTCCCCTTTCAAGATGGCTTATTGGCTACAGGAAGCAGTAGCCTGTTGATTTATTTCCTGCTGATCGTCCTCGGCTTCGACTTCCTGTGGACACTGGTGGTGATGAACTGGACGGCGCTCTTCCCGGAGATGGTCCCTGACGAAAAGACCCGTGCTACCGTCTCCGGCTGGCGACAAGTCTTTTCACTAGTGGGGCTACTGGTCGGCGTCGCCCTGCCGCCGGTCCTCGCCGGAGAGGATTGGAGCAATCGCGGCTCGATGGCTTTATTGTTGGCAGTGGTAACGGCCGTCTCCTTCGCGCTCTCCCTCCTCGGCAGCCGCGAACGGCCGGAGTTCCGCCACGACCAATCCCCACCCTTCCGCGAGGCACTCCGCGCCACTCTTGCCAACCGTGACTTCCGCTTCTTCCTCGCCGCCAACTTGATGATCCAGTTTGTCTTTCTGGCGTTGGCCTCGTCCATTCCTTTCTATGCGAAATATGCGCTGCTCATTCAAGGAGACTGGAGACTGGGTGATTTGATACTGGATGCAGCGACGCAGAACTCCTTGTTGTTGGGGATGACGTTTATCGTCGCACTTCCGATGATGGCTTTTTGGACCTGGTTGGCCCGCAGGCGGGGGGCATGGTGGACGTTGCGTCTCTGTTGCCTGACGGGCGCATTTACCCTGCTCTTCTTCTTCCTCCCCACCACCTTCCCCGGCGGACTGGCCGTCGCCGTCGCCTTTGGCCTCAGTCTCGCCGGGCTGCTGATGCTCACCGACCTGCTGATTGCCGATGTCTGCGACGCCGACGAACTGCATACCGGCGCTCGCCGCGAAGGGCTATACTTCGGCATCAACGGCCTGGTCATCCGCCTGGCGTTCACCATTCAGGGGATCATCACCGCCATCATCCTCACCACCAGCGGCTACGTCGCCCCCACGGCCGCCACCCTCTATCCTCCACAACCGGCCGCGGCCGTCTTCGGCATCCGCCTGATGACCGCCGGCATCCCCGTCCTGGCCCTGCTCCTCGCCTTCTGGTTCTTGCGTGGTTATTCGTTGCGGGGGGAACGGTTAGCGGCCGTGCAAGAGGAGTGTTTTTCGTTGCATGAGTTGAAGCGGGCGGCACTTGAGCCGGAATTTTTTGAGGGGCTACGCGATCCCGACCCAGGACGAGAGGTGTCCTTGTGACCTTGCTACTGCTAGTCACTGCGAACGTCTCCGATTTTGCCCATTTTCAAGACCTGGAAATTGTAGATTGGTGGAAAGAATAACTCTATTTGTATGGCTTGAGAGTAGTTGACCTCGGTGCTGCCGACCGGCTGATTGAGGTGACGGCTGCGTTGGTTCCGACGGTTTGGTATATTCACTAAGAATGAACCGGACTAATCTTGGGCGCACCTAAACCCAATGAGATTACTACTGCTTTCCGGGTCAAGTTTGTTGCGCCGAGCAGAGCGCACACTATCACCGCGACGATCCCATGCTCCCCCTCGAAGCACACGAGCTACACGAGCTGTCGGGCCTCTAGGATTTAGAGTCAACGAATTCTCGTAATAACTTTGGTCAAACCAATCATAAACCCACTCGGTAATATTTCCCGCCATATCCATTGCCCCAAATGGACTGGCGCCACTTAGGTAACTTCCAACTTCAGCTGTCCCCCCAACACAGATTCCGAGGTTGGCGCGATCACATGTTGGTTCCTCATTTCCCCAAGGGTATTGAAAGTTGGCTGTACCCCGTGCTGCATACTCCCATTCTGCCTCCGTTGGCAAACGTGCATCCCGCCACCTACAAAATGCATCAGCATCACCCCAGGTAACTAGAACCACAGGATGCTTATCCAGCCCATCTATATCGCTGGACGGCCCAGAAGGATGCATCCAGTTAGCTCCTTCAACCATCTCTGATTCACTTTGTTTGCCTGTTACAACGCTCCCACTGCCTCTTTGTTCGGCAGTTGTTATATACCCTGTATCTCTGACGAACTCGGAAAACTGCAAGTTTGTAACTTCCATCTGGTCAAGCCAGAAAGCATCCAACGACACTTCATGTTTCGGAGCTTCACCTTCTGATAACCTTTCGATATCACCTATATCATTTCCCATTAAAAACGATCCAGCCGGAATATATACCTGCGTTACTGGTAGGCCTCCAGATAAGGTTAATATCCGTGTGTCAATAACTTGGAGCGGAGAAGTCGGTGTTATCGTCGGTATCAAGGTTGGTATATAGGCCGGTTGTTCAGTCGTCGCAGGCAGTATGAGTGAAGATGCGGGTGTTTCGGCCGTTTTCTCAACGCCCTCCTCCGCAACACTACTATTCCGTGTAATCGTTCCAGTTGGTTCACCACTATTTCCCAATCCAGGGAACGCTCGTGATAGCCAAATCGCAATGATAGCAATTAAGGTAAAAATAGCTACCGAAGCTAAAACATAATCTCGATTAAAGAATTCCTTTATACGCTCTGGTCTTGGTAACTCAGGTTCATTCTGTCCTATGACGGGCCTCAGGCGATGTATCTCAGTTTTTAACTCAGGCAAACGATTCCGTCGCCTGAGGTAAATAACTAATTCCCTAGCTTTTGCTTCTTTTCCCTCTCCACCCAAACTGTCGTAATCAACACCCAGGTCATGACAGAGCGTATGTATCTCCTCAAATGAGAAATGATTGATAAGAAGCTCACGTAAGTAAATCTCTAACTTGGGCGACATATCACTTTCCCATGCTAAGCTGGCTGCACGGCAATTATGATATGTCACCCATCCTGGATAGGCAAGATTACGCGCCCATTTGGGGAATGATTTGAGCTGGCTTTGGGTGGCCAAGACAACAACGGATAGAAATAAACGGATAGCTCGCTTCCCATCCGTTTATTTCTCCATCCGTTGTAGACTTTTGATGTAGCATAAATTCACAATTCGTATATACTCTAAGACCAATCGTATAGAAAGCGAGGCAAAAGATGACCACAGCAACCATGTCAGCAAAAGGGTGGGTTGTCATTCCCAAAGCGATTCGAGAGAAGTATGATCTCACGCCGGGCAGAAAGGTGCAGGTGATAGATTATGGGGGAAAGATATGGATCGTTCCCTTATCAGAAAACCCGGTAAAAGCGATGTATGGAATGCTAAAAGGCAGCAAACTGACCACCGAACGATTGCTTGAGGAAAAACGTGCGGAATTGGAAAGAGAAGAGGCGAAAATTGAACGGCTTGTACGTGCTGGATAGCTTTGCCTGGTTGGCCTATCTTCGCGCCGAACCCGGCGGTGCTCATGTTCTCGAATTGCTTGATCGCATCTATGAGGAGGATGATGATGCGGAAGCATTGATGAGCCTGATCAATTTGGGCGAAGTTTTATATGCTATCGAGCGTGAAGATGGGCCAAGTCTTGCCGTATCGGCGTTGGCCGAACTGGATGAGTCGCCTATTCAGTTGGTGGGGATAACCAGGGAGCGTGTGCTAGCGGCCGCACACCTCAAGGCCAACTACCGCATCTCCTACGCCGACGCCTTTGCCGCTGCCCTGTGCGAAGAGTTAGAGGCCACGCTACTGACCGGCGATCCAGAGTTCCGCGCCCTCGAACAGCGCATCAACATTGAGTGGCTCGCCCAGAGATAATCTGCTCAGAAATCCCCCATCATTCTCCCCGCCCAATCTTCGGCTTCCGCCACGGCCGCTGCCAACTCCGGCCGTAATTCTACAACCCTGTCCGCATTGACATAAAACACATTTGGCCCCTGGGTGTAGCTCCCGGTCTGCATGATCTGCTCCTTGAACGCCTCAAAATCCCCTATCTCGTCTTCAAGTTCATACAGGTTGATCAACTTCACTTTCTTTTCCATCTTTCTCTCCTCTGAAGGTAGTTACGCAGATGACGCGGATAAAACGCTGATTGCGCGGATTTTCATCTCTTGTGGTGCGCGGCCGCCTGCGATATTTCCTATGAAATTAGCTTACGCAAAGACGCCAAGAGCGCAAAGATAAAAAACTTAGCGTCCTTTGCCCCTTTGCGTGAGACGCTTCCTGTTTGAAAACAGCTCACGCAAAGACGCCAAGAGCGCAAAAGTCTTTCCTAAGCAAAGCCGAAGGATACAAACTTAGCGTCCTTTGCGCCTTTGCGTGAGGAATTCCTCATGATGTCATTCTAAAAAGGAGAAAAATGGGTGTCAATGTATCTGGTATAGAACCCAAAACCGGTAACGAGTCTATTTTTCCCAGGTCCAGGCGGCGAGGCGTTCGGCCGTCTTATATGCTGTCAAGTCCAACTGTAAGGGTGTGATGGATACACAACCTTCAAAAACGGCCGCAAAATCCGTCCCTTCCTCCACCACACCGCCAGGGAATTCGCCACCGATCCAGTAGTAGGGCTGCCCGCGTGGATCAATGCGTTCGTCAAGCCTGTCGCGATACTCGCGCACCCCTTGCCGTGTCACCTGGAAGCCGCGAATCGCCTCATAAGGGATGGGAGGGATATTGACATTCAAGAACAGATCGCGGGTCAATCCCTGGTCAATGGCCGTCCGCACCACGCGCTCAGCTATCTTCGCCGCCGGGCCATAGTCCCACTCCTTCAGCGAGTCATCGGCCGCCAGCGAAAAAGCGATCCCCGGCACCCCGGCGATCACCGCCTCCATGGCCGCCGTCACCGTCCCCGAATAGGTGACATCATCACCCAAATTGCCATAGGGGTTGATCCCCGACACCACAAGGTCAATCTTATTCGTCACCCGTCCCAACAAGGCCAGGGCGACACAATCGGAGGGGGCGCCGTCGGAGGTGAGCGCGGCCGACCCATCGGCCAGCGTCGTCTCGCGCACGCGCAACGGCCGGTGCATCGTCTTTACATGCCCGGCGGCCGACCAGTTACGCTCCGGTGCGAGGATGGTGACATCCCCCAACGGCCGCATCGCCTGGGCCAACGCCAACAACCCCGGCGCGTTCACCCCATCATCATTCGTCACTAAAATATGCATACTTCTCTAATCAAACTTCTAAAAGAATAGACCATGATGACACGGATTTGGACAGATTCTAACAGCTTGAAAAAAGAAAATCCGTATCCATCCGTCTAATCCGTAACAATCCGTGGTAAAAAAATCAAGCAACCAACAACTCGGCCGTCACCCCTACCTCGGTCAACATACGGCCGATCTCCTCGCGATAGTTGGCGTTCATAATGATCACCACATCTGGCCGGTAGTCGCGCAAAAATTCCGGCGCGACAATCTGCTGTCCTGCCCCGGAAACATACTTACCCTGCTTGCGCGGGTTGATGTCCACCACATACTCAATCACCTCGGCCGCATCCAGTGCGTTCATAAAGGTCACACCCTTCGACCCCGCGCCCCAGACCACCGCCTTCTTGCCTGCGGCCGCCATCTCCGCCAGTCGCCCCTGCCACTCATCTCGCTTGCGCCGGTAGTTCTCCGCAAATGCTTGGGCGTCGGCCGTTACTTGGGGCAAGCCACGGCGGATTCTCCACTGCTCCTCTGCTCCTCCGCTCCCCTGCTCCTCCTCACCTGCCCCCTGCCCCTTGCCACTTGCTACGGCTTCGATGGTCAAAAACTGCCCCCCAAACACCTCATTCACCGCCAGCACCTCAAAGCCATTGCGCTCAAAGACGGCCGCCAATGATTGCGGGCTGAAATAGGAGCAGTGTTCATATATGATGTCCCAAATCCCAAGCTGGCGCAGCGTCCACAACGAATTAGGAACTTCAAAATAGACCACTGTATCGCGACGGCCGCCGACCACCCGGCGCACCTTGGCCACAAAAGCATCTGGGTCTTCGATATGCTCCAACACATGGCGACAGACGATCAGATCGGCGTTGTGTTCGGGATGCTGCTCAAAATCGAAGGCCTGGATGAAGGTTACGCTTGGGTGCTGGTGCTCCTCGTCCGGCACATAGCTGGCATCGAAGCCCCAACCCTGATTGCCGCCCATTTCGCAGAGCATGATCAGGAAGTCTCCCTTCCCCGCGCCAATCTCCATGATCCGCTTACCGCGCAGATTGTGGCGTTCGACCAATCCTTCGGCCAGCTCCGTCGCATACCGTTGGAAATGGGGCGAGAAGTGCAGCGAATTTTCATACTCCTGGGTATAGTCGAGCAAGGAGGGGTCAAAGGCGAGGTTATAGACATGGCCGCAATCGGGCGCATAGCCGAGGCGAATCGTCCCCCGCATCACGCCCAACGCCTCCTCCCGCGAAGCCCACAACACATTACAAAAGACCGGCACATCCCGCATTTCCAGCAGGGTCAACAGTTCAGATTCAGGACAAATTGGGTAAATCATAACAAGATAATATTTTTTCGACACGAATGGCACGAATTCCACGAATACTGCCAATCGCAGCGCGGATTGTCTATCTGCGTTTAATGTTTTTGCAACGAATGAACGCGAATTTGCGCGAAACAGGTCCAAATTCGCGTTAATTCGCGATAATTCGATGCAAGTGATTACTTATTGTTTACATTGTTAAGATTCGCGGTGAGAGGCTCATCGCTGCCAGGTCTTGGGTGATCTCCTGTCGATAGACGGGGTTCATAATCATCACCACGTCCGGCCGATAGCTGGCTAAAAACTCCGGCGCAACAATCTCTTGTCCTGTCCCGGCCATGAACGTCCCCGTCTTGTTGGGGTTGATGTCCACCACATACTCGACATCATCCAGCGTCAGCCCCAGCGTGGTCAAAAAAGCCACCCCCTTCGAGCCGCCACCCCAAAGGACGATTTTCTGCCCGGCCGCTTTCATCTCCGCCAACTCTTTGCGCCATTCTTCGCGCCGGGCATTGTAGTTGGCAACGAAGTAGTCCACATCGTGCAGCGTCTTCTCCACCGGTTCCTCTTCCAGCCCGCGATCCCCATTCAGTTGTGGCGACTTCGGCCGCGCCTCAATCATCAGATACTGGTCGTCATAGTCCGTCCACAGGTCGAGGATGTCGAAACCGGAACGGCCGAACAACCGCGCCAGAGACCCCTTGGTGAAGTAGGAGCAATGCTCGTAATAGATGTCCCAAAAGGCGACATCGCGCAGTACATAGGTGGCGTTGGGAATCTGGAAAAAGACGACGCTGTTCGGGTCGTCGCCAATCGAACGGCCGACCATCGCCACAAAGTCGCCCACATCAGGGATATGCTCCAGCGTCATCTTGCAACAAACAAAGTCGCCGCGGTACTGGCTATACTTCTCCGAATAGAAGTCGGCGATAAAGGTCAGTTGGTCGGCAACTGCGCTGGGATGGCGGCCGGGGACATAGGCCGGGTCAAAGCCCACCCCGCGATTGTCGCCCAGCTCGCAGAGCATGGTCAAAAAGTCCCCTTTGTCGCAGCCAATTTCGATCACGCTCTTGCCGTGTAAGTCATAGCGGCGGATCAAATCTTCGGCCAACCGGCGGTGGAACTTGTTGAAGGTTGGCGAATACCCCTGCGTCGCCTCGTACCGCGCTGAATATTGCGTCAGCGCTGGGTCAAAGTCAATGTTGCTGATGAACCCACAGGCCGGACAGACGGCGAGGGAGATTCGGCCGCGTTGGAACTCCAACGCCTCCTCCCGGCTGGACAGCAACAAAACGCTGTTCACCGGGACCTGGTCTACTTCATAAAAAACGCGCATCCCCACCGACCGGCAGCTGGGACACGCACGGCTCGTTACTTTCATAATAATCCCAATTATTAGAAGGATGAAGGCTGAAGGATGAGGGATGAATACTATTCTTCATCCTTCATCCCTCATCCTTCAGCCTTTTTTAGTCTTCGTCGAGGCGCAAGACGGCCATAAACGCTTCCTGCGGCACTTCCACATTACCGATCATCTTCATCCGTTTCTTGCCCTTCTTCTGTTTTTCAAGCAACTTCTTCTTGCGGGTGATGTCACCGCCGTAGCATTTTGCCAACACATCCTTGCGTAATGCCTTAACGTTGGCGCGGCTGATCACTCGTTTGCCCGTCGCCGCCTGGATTGGCACCTCAAACATCTGGCGGGGGATGGTCTTCTTCAGCTGCGTCACCATCTTCTGCCCCCGATAGTACGCCTCATCCTTGTGGACGATCATCGCCAGCGCATCCACTGGCTGCTCGCCGACCAAAATCTCGAGCTTGACCAAATCCGAAGGGCGATAGCCGATAAATTCATAGTCCATCGAAGCGTAGCCGCGGGTGCCGCTTTTCAGCTTATCGTAAAAATCAACGATGATCTCCGCCAGTGGAATATTGAACTTCAACACCACACGCCCCGGCGCCGGATGCTCCTGGCCGAGAAATTCCGCCCGGCGTTTAATCGAGAGGTCCATCACCGTGCCATAGAACTCTTCCGGTGTAAAAATCTGCACCTGCATCCACGGTTCGCGGATTTCCTCAATCATGCTCTCGTCGGGCAATTCGGCCGGGCTGGCAATACGCTTGACCTCGCCCGTGTTCGACATCACCACTTCATACTGCACGCTCGGCGCGGTGGCAACCAGGTCGAGATCATATTCTCGCTCCAGTCGTTCCTGGATGATCTCCATATGGAACAGCCCCAAAAAGCCGCAGCGAAAGCCAAAGTTGAGCGCGGAGGAGGTTTCTGGCTCATAAACCAATGAAGCGTCGTTCAGTTGCAGCCGTTCCAACGCCTCTTTGAGTACCTGGTAATCTTCGCCGTCGGCCGGATAAAAACCAGCATAGACCATTGGCTTGACCCTGCGATAACCGGGCCAGGGTTCGGCCGCCGGACGGTCGCGCGAGGTAATCGTATCCCCTACCCGGCATTCGCGCACCGTCTTCAGCCCCGTCGCCACATACCCCACTTCGCCAACCGTCAACTCTTCCACCGGGGCCATATTCGGCTTAAAAATACCGATCTCAATCGGCTCCACCGCCACATCATTGGACATCATCTTGATCCACTCGCGGCTACGCAGCGTCCCTTCAAAGACGCGCACATAGGCGACTACACCCTTATAGGGGTCATAGTGGGAATCAAAGACCAGGGCGCGAAGGGGGGCCTGCGGATTGCCCTTCGGCGGTGGCACGTGGGCCACAACCGCCTCCAACACCGACTCAATGTTGCTGCCCGTCTTGGCGCTAATCGGGATGACATCGGCCGCGTCTATGCCGGTGATGTTCTCAATTTCCTCCGCCACATCCTCCGGCATCGCCGCTGGCAGGTCAATTTTATTCACCACCGGAATCAATTCCAGGTCAGCGTCAATCGCCAGATAGAGGTTCGCCAGCGTTTGCGCCTCAATCCCTTGCGTCGCATCCACGATAAGCAGCGCCCCCTCGCAAGATTGCAAAGCGCGGCTGACCTCATAGGCGAAGTCCACATGCCCCGGCGTGTCGATCAGGTTCATCTCATACGTTTCGCCGTCTTGGCCGGTATAGAGCATCCGCACGGCCGAGGCCTTGATCGTCACCCCCTTCTCCCGTTCCAGGTCCATGCTGTCCAGCACCTGCTCCTGCATCTCGCGCTCGGAGATCGTCCCCGTCACTTGCAGCAGCCGGTCAGCCAGCGTGGACTTGCCGTGGTCAATATGGGCGATAATACAAAAATTACGAATTTTACTTTGATCCATATGATTATAATTCTATCAAGTCAGTGGTTGAGTGCTTAATTGAAATTTCTGACGCGAGGCCGAGAGTAAGGAACACTTGCAACAACAGCTTCTAGGGCGAGTGCTGGTGGATCAAAACTCGAATCATGAGCGATCATCGTCTGACAACCCAGGTAGAGGTAATGCGGGCTTTGCGAATCGGTGGACCATCGGGTTTGTCAATGAAACACACGACCTGACCAAATTCATCATATACTTGTTTGAGTAGAGTAAATTGATCCTCGCCCGTGCCAACCACTCGCTCTTGATAAATTGCAACGTATTGGCCTGGATACTGCTTTTGTAGCTCCGGTCGTAACTTCTCAAAAGCTTCCCGTTCTCTTTCTAATGCCTTATAAATATCTTCCTGTACAGGTGGCGAAACATGTTCTAAGACCCATTCTGCCACCAAGTCATCAGGGGTACGCCGCAATTCGGCCGCTCGCTCTTTGACTGCATGATAAACTTCCTGAGGTAAATAAACGGTATTTTCAGTCATCTGAAATCCTTATTCCAGCCTTATTATCTGCCTCTTGAAATTATACTTGTCTTCGGAATGAATTGAAAGAAGTCACAGCTTGATTCACAACAAGCCTAATTTACTTAAACGAGACTTGATTGCGGTCGGTTGTCAGAGAAAAAAGATTATCCTCTGCATCTCTGCACCTCCGCGTTTTTAAGCAACATCCTTGACCAAATTATCGGACAGATTTAATGTAAACGGTCGAACCCTGGCAAAACTCACTACCGTCAGAGACAATAACCAATAGACCAATACACAAATATACCAATAACCCTTATGAACGATCCTCTCCATCCCCATGCCCACGACCCAAACCCCGATCCCCCCTCGGCCGATCCGAACATCACCCTCACCCACTCAGACGGCCGTTCCCAACCCATCACCCCTGCTGACCTATCCACCCTGCCCCAAACCGAAATCGCCAACTGCTATATCGTCAGCACCGGACATGGCACATCGGGGCCATTTGCCTTCGCTGGCGTAACTCTGTTGGATGTTATTAAGCATTATGTAAACTTACATTGGTCACAAGTGGAGGTGATTAGCGGTGATGGCTTTGGTACGCGTGTGACGGCCGCTGAACTCCACCATCCACACCCAGCCGGGCCGATCTTGCTGGCTTTAAGCATTAACGATGAACCGATGACCCGCGAACAGGGTTTGGTACGCCTGATCGTCCCTAGCGAACGCGACGACGCCCTGCGACAGGTCAAGTGGATCGGGCAAATTAATGTTGTTGAGTGAGAATTTAACGCAGAGCCGCAGAGAAACAGAGGCGCAGAGGGATAACGACTTTTTCTCTGCGTCTCTGTCCCTCTGCGCCTCTGCGTTTAAGGGGCTTACTTCAACTAATAATCTGGCTGATCATCCTTTCGATTTCGGCCGTTTGCTCACCCTCCCCTCGCCGCAACCAGGCCAGATACTCCACATTGCCGTCGCCCCCCTGAATGGGCGAGGTAATCAACCCCGCCACCTGCCAACCATTCGCTTGCGCCCAGCCGAGGACGTCTTCTAAGACCTGATGCCGCACGGCCGCTTCGCGCACAATTCCCCCTCGCTTCACCTGCTGCGGCCCCGCCTCAAACTGTGGCTTGATCAGTGCGACAACATCGGCCGTCGGCTCCAGCCACTTCGCCACAGCCGGGAGGATCAACTTCAGCGAGATAAAAGAGACATCAATCGCCACAAACGTCACCGGCTCCGGCAACGACTCCAGATAACGAGCATTGGTGCGCTCCATCAGCACCACCCGTTCATCCTGGCGCAGCTTCCAATCGAGAACGCCCTGGCCGACGTCAATGTCATAGACCCGCGCTGCGCCGCGCTGCAATAGTACGTCGGTGAAGCCACCGGTCGAGGCCCCTACGTCGGCGCAGACACGGCCGTCTACATCCAACGCAAACGCATCCAACGCGCCCGCCAGCTTATACCCTCCCCGGCCAACGTAAGGCATGGGCGTAATAAGGGTGATGTCGGCGTCGAGCGGGACAGCCATCCCCGGCTTGTCTTGACGGCGGCCGTCCACCAGCACCTCACCGGCCATGATCATCCCCCGCGCCTTCGACCGCGTCTCCACCAGCCCGCGATCCACCATTAATTTATCGAGCCGTTCCTTTTGTTGTGCCATTGGGAAGAAGAGTCTAAGAGACTGGGAGACTGAGAGATTAAGAAACTATAATCTCCCATTCTCTCAGTCTCCCAGTCTCCTAATCTCCTAGTCTCTTAGCCTCTAATCTTCTCTCCCACTCCGCCAACGTATCCGCCAGCGATTGGTGCAGGGGGATTTGCGGCCGCCAGCCGGTGTGCTGCTCTAGCTTGGCATAGCTTCCATACAAGCAGGGGACATCGCTCGGCCGTCCGCGCCGCGCATCATAGACCACTTCCACTGCTTTGCCTGTCAGTTCAATCAACATATCGAGGATGGCCTGTACCGAGACGGCACGGCCGCTACAGATTAGATAAGCTTCACCCGACTGAGCGCTCTCCCCCAGGCGCAGGTACGCTTTCACCACGTCGCGCACATCGGTAAAGTCGCGTTCCACATCCAGGCTGCCAACCTTGATCACCGGCGGTGCCTGGTTCAGCTTGATCGCTGCCAGTTGGCTGGCAAAGTCGGGAACGACAAAGCCCAACGCCTGGCGCGGGCCAATGTGGTTGAACGGCCGCGCCTCCACCACCGGCAACTGGTAACGCTCCCAATAGACAGAAACGAGATAGCCCGCCGCCAGCTTGCTGACGCCGTAGGGATGGCGCGGTTGCGGTAATGTAGCTTCGGTCAGGGGTAAATCGGCAGCCGTCACCCGCCCATATATCTCCGCGCTGGTGACAACCACCACGCGCGGCCGGCCATAGGCAACGGCCGCTTGCAACAAGTTCACCGTACCGCCCGTGTTGACTGCCAGCGTTTGCGCTGGTATGTCCCACGAACGCGCCGGATAGGCCTGGCCGGCCAAATGGTAAATGATGTCCGGCTGCGCTTCGGCAACGGCCGCGACCAGCGACGACGGATCCAACAAATCGCCGGGGATGCTCGCCAAATGCGGATGATTCGGCAACTGCTGGTGGCTTGTCGCCGGATGGGTCATTGCCACCACTTCATCCCCCCTGGCTAATAAGGCATCTAATAAATGCGACCCTGCAAAACCCGTCGCCCCAGTCACAAATACACGCATGTTCGCTCCGCTTAGTGGTTAGTGGCTAGTGGAGAGTGGGGAGTGGTTAGTGATGAGACAATAATTAACCATTAACCATTGACCATCACCATTAGCCATTTGCAACAGATTATACCTGTGTTAAAAGATTGCGGCAGTGTTAAGGAACGGCCGTGCCTGCCTTCTATGCCTGTTATAATTATCAGGTGGGTATCCTGCACACAAAAAGGCAAAATCCGCGTCATCCGCGTCCTATCCGCGCAGGCATTCGGGAATGCACACCGTGTAACTTTATGAAGTCTATCCATCGCTCAACGCTTCCATTACATTTCCACACTGGTTTACGGCTGTTAGGGATTGTCCTGATCATAACCATGCTGCAACCTGCCCCCATCCTGATCAGTATCGGCCCGCGCCAGGAGGTGCAGACGCGCTATCCCATCCTCGGCGTCCATACCCGGCTGACCGACGAAGTAGAGGAGTGGAAAATCCAGCGCAGCCTGCAACTGACCCGCGAAATGGGAGCGCGGTGGATTGTCGAATTCTTCCCCTGGGCCTACTACCAGGCCGAAGATGGCAGCGTCGCCTGGGAGCATCCCGATATGGTCGTCAACCATGCCCATGCCCAGGGATTGACCATCATCGCCCGCATCGGCCTGACGCCGGGGTGGGCGCGGCCGCCCGACACCCCGCTGACCTACCTCGACCGCGACAGCTACGACGACTTCGCTGCCTTCACTGCCCTCTTTGCCGAACGCTATCGCGACAAAGTGGCGTATATCATCGTTGGCAATGAACCAAATCTGAGCTATGAATGGGGCTACCGGCAGACAACGCCAGAGGATTATGTTGAGTTGTTGGCGGCCGTCTACCCCGCTGTGAAAGCCGCCAACCCACAAATGCAAATCCTCGCCGGTGCGCTGGCCCCAACGATTGAGCCGCCTGGTTCCCCCTGGGCGATCAATGACCTGACCTATTTGGCCGGGATGTATGAGGCGGGCGCGGCCGACTACTTCGATGGCCTCGCCGTCCACTCCTATGGGTTGACCTTCCCGCCGGAAGCGGAACCCGGCCCGGAGCTACTCAACTTCCGCCGGGTGGAACTGGTGCGCGAGGTGATGGAACGGTATGGCGACGAGGAAACGGATATCTATATCACCGAAAGCGGCTGGAATGATCATCCACGGTGGACGCTAGGCGTGCGTCCCGGCCAGCGAATTCAATACACGCTG
Source organism: uncultured Ardenticatenaceae bacterium (assembly GCA_964410625.1). Lineage (GTDB taxonomy): Bacteria > Chloroflexota > Anaerolineae > Promineifilales > Promineifilaceae > CAYPHY01. Next base: position 34,523 of record CAYPHY010000007.1, read on the forward strand.
GATGCGATCGAATATGCGGCCGAAAACTGGCCTTATGTCAAACTATTTGCCATCTGGACGCTCCGATACCCCGCCCCCACCCGCAGCTATCCCGATAACTTCACGTTGATCACCCCGGAGTTCATCGCCAAACCCATCTATGACGCTCTCAAAGCCTTCGCCACCAACTAGAAAGGATGCTTTACCACAAAAAAGGCACAAAGACGGTAAGTTATTCTTCCTTTTCTTCGTGTCTTGGGCTGTGGCTACATTGCTTTGTGGTTTATACCTTGTTTCCTGCCAACGCATAGACGATAGCTGGGAGCGAGTCGCTGCCAGTGGCGTGTTGCGGGTGGGGCTTGACCCAACCTTTCCGCCGTTTGAAACGGCCGATGAGCAGGGGCTACACGGGTTAGATGTAGACCTCGCCCACGCATTAGCCAACGATTTAGGGCTAACGGCCGAATTCACCTACTTCGGCTATGATGGCCTCTACGACGCGCTGACCACCGGCCAGGTGGATGTCTTGCTCTCCGCCCTGGTCGTCGCCCCAGAACGCACGGAGGACGTGGCCTATAGCCAGAGTTACTTTAACGCCGGAGAAATCTTGATCATCCCTGAAGGGGAACAGGGTGTTAATGGGATGGATGATTTAGACGGCCGCGCCATCGCTGTCGAACTCGGCGCGCTCGGCCATGTTGAGGCCACCGCCTGGGCACAGCGACTCCCCAACCTGACCATTCAAACCCATGAGAGCGTGACCGCCGCCCTGGATGCGGTGGCAAGCGGAGGCGCGGATGCCGGGCTGGTTGATGCCGTGAACGGCCGTCTCTATCTCGCGGGACAAACGGCCGCGACCGGTCGCCAAACCCTTATTCGCCTGCCCGAACCCGTCACCTTGGAACCTTATGCCCTTGCAGTACGTATAGATGACCAGATGTTGCTCGAACAACTTAACCAAAGTCTGGACAGGTTAGCGGCCTCCGGCGAACTGGAAGCGATCATCGAACGCTGGCTAGGCCCATAGTAACGCGGGTTGATTACCCGCGCGAGGACTACAACGGATAGAAGAAAGCAACGGATAAACGCATACTCATCATCCGTTTGTTTCAAAATCCGCTGTAGTCTTCCCTGATTCTACTTTTTCTTGAAAACCATCTATAATACCCTCGGCATACGGCCGTTCTGTATCGGAAACCTAAATGAGCTAGAACTTACGCAGCAGGAATTTTCGCAAAAATTGAGTTAAATTCGCGGCAATTCGCGTAAATTCGATGCAACTGCGAAGCCCAATTAGTAAGAGGTAACAATGCGTTTTTCGCACATCACGCTCCACAAAAAACAACAGACCCAATCTCAGACCTACCAACGGGCCTACGCCCACCGCTTACCCCTATTCATCCTGTCGCTGTTTTTGTTTTGTGCTTTTCTGCTCGCCGTTCCCCAACTGGCGGCCGCACAAACCAAAGTCTTTGAATGGGCGCGATGGGACCTGGACATCACCCTGCTCGAAAATGGCGATTTGGAAGTGACCGAGTCGCAAACGCTGGAATTCTCCGGCGCACCCTTCAGCTTCGGCTTCCGCAGCATCCCCACCGGCGCCAATGGCAATAACGACGGCATCAGCAATGTCAGCGTCCGCGAAGGGGACCAGGTCTATACCCAATCCGCCAGCCGTGCCCCTGGTACTTTCAGCGTCAGCGACGAAGGGGGAGAAACGCGGATTGATTGGTACTTCGAGCCAACCCTCGGCCGCCACACCTATACCTTCAGCTACACCGTTCATGGCGCAGTGCGTGCCGGAACGCTGGACGAAGGCTCTGGCGACCAAGTTTTTTGGGCGGCCATCCCCAGCGATCATCCGGCCACCGTGCAAAACAGCCGGGTGACGATCACCCTGCCCGAAGGAGTTCGGCCGCAACAATTCACCGGGACCGAAGATTATCTTGTCGCTGCCTATCTCAACGATAGGGAAACGAATGATGTACAGGTGACGGTCAGCGAAGACGGCCGCACCATCACCTACGAAGCGTTGCGGCCGATCCTCACCGGGGAACAGTTAGACGTGCGCGTGCAAATCCCCCATGGGCCGCTGCCCATCGAGACGCCGCAATGGCAACAGGCGGAGCAACGCGCCGATGTGATCGGCCTGGCGGTGCTATCCATCTCCGCCTTGCTGCTGATTGGCGGGCCGCTGGCGGTGGTGGCGCTGTGGTATACACGCGGCCGCGACCCCGAACTGGGCATCACCGTCCCCGACTATCTGACCGAACCGCCCGACGAGCTGCGCCCGGCGGTGGTCGGCTCCCTGATTGACGAAAAGGTGGACATGCAAGACATCATCTCCACCCTGGTTGACCTGGCCCAGCGCGGCTATCTGACGATGACTGAGGAGAAAAAGACCCACACCTTCACGCGGACGGATAAAACGGGTGGGTTGCGGCCGTATGAACAACAGTTGCTAAAAGACATCTTCGGCAGCAAGGAAGAAAAAAGCCTCGATAGTCTGCGCTACAAATTCGCCAACAAGCTGCCGCAACTGCGCAATATGCTCTACGATGAGCTGGTGGATCAAGGGTTGGTGCTGCGTTCGCCGGAAAAGGTACGCAACAGCTATCTGGCTGTCGGCATCCTCGTTGTGCTGGCGGGCTGTGCCAGTGTCTTTGCCCTCGGTGCATTGCTCGGCGGGGCGGAAGGCTTCGCCTGCTTCCCCGGCATCGCCATAGCCGCCACTGGCGTGGTGCTGCTCTTCGTCTCGCGCCACATGCCCAGCAAAACCCGCAAAGGGACGGAAGCAACGGCCAAATGGCAGGCGTTCAAGAACTATCTCAAAAACATCGAAGATTACACCGATCTGGAGCAAGCGGCCGATATTTTCGAAAAATATCTGCCTTATGCCATCGCCTTTGGCCTGGAACGCTCCTGGATCAGCAAATTTGCCAACGTCCCCAACGCGCCAATCCCTGGCTGGTATATCCCCTATCCCCATGTGCCAGGTCACTATGGCGGCTACCCACGGCCGATAGGCGGAGGGATTGGCTCGCCAACGACTTCCGGGAGTGGCGGGGGCAGTATGCCACGGCCGTCGCTGGAAGGGCTTTCCGGCGGTCTGACTGGCGGATTATCGGGGATGTCGGCCGGACTGACGCGCATGTTAAACTCCACCTCGACTGTCCTGAAAAGCACACCCCCTAGCACCAGCAGCTCAAGAGGCTCCTTCGGCGGTGGCTTCAGCAGCGGCGGCTTTAGTGGAGGCTTCAGTGGTGGTAGCTCCGGTGGTGGGGGCAGTTCAGGCTTTGGATAATTTTTTTACGACACGAATTTCACGAATAACACGAATGCTTTACATCTATGTCCATTCGTGAAATTCGTGTCATTCGTGTCAAAAGAATAAGAATATGGGACGAACATTGGGGTTTATTTTGATTGCCGGTGGCATCATTGTCGGCATTGTGGTCGTCGTTTTGATGAACACCTATCGTAGCGAAGGGAGTCTGACGGGTGGCGCGGCCGTTCTCGGCATGGCGTTGGGGATTATCGTCCTCTCGCTGCCACAAATTGGCTTCGGCCTCTTTCTCCTTTCCAGGGGGCAGACGGAGGCGGTGTCGGCCGCGCGTGCCGGAAAGCAACGGCAGCTATTAGGGATAGTTAAGACACGCGGCTCCGTTCCCGTGTCCGACCTGTCCATCGAACTGCAGACCAATCGCGATGAAGTGCAGGCGATGATCCACGAGCTGGTCGGGATGGGCCTTTTCTCCGGTTATATCAATTGGGAAAAAGGTATGTTATACTCGCAAGAGGCCAGCAAACTGCGCGAACTGGATCGCTGCCTGAACTGCAACGGCCAGTTGACCCTGGCTGGCAAGGGCGTGATCGTTTGTCCCTACTGTGGGACGGAGTACTTTTTGGAATAGTAAATGGTGCTCGGTAAACGGTAGCCGGACCACGGATTACCGATCACTGATTACTGTTTACCGATTACCAACATAATGGGAGAAAGGACGAATGGATAAGCAAGTCGAAGATTTGTATGGGATGATTGTCGAGGAGGGTTCGACCTTGGGCAATTTGCTGGCGAAGATTCCTGGCCTGCGCGGTTATATGGAACGCAGCCGGCGGCGCGAAGCCGACCAGCTATTGCGCGAAACAATTAGCGCCCGTCTTGACCAGGTGCGCTTGCAACTCAGCGGTATCCACCAGGAACTCGGCCGCAATATCTCGCAAGGCATCCTCTACGCCGAAGACCTCGGCCGTGCCGACAACCTGCTGATGGGCCTCAGCAGCAAGATCAAGGATGCGCCCCAGGGGTATGCCGGTTTCTTTGACGCCGTCAAGGTGGATGCCGAAGACCTGGCCCGCCTCTATGCCTTCGACGAGCAGATGCTCAACACCACCGACCAGATCGCGGCCGATGTTGCCGCGTTGGAAAAAGCCACCTATGGGGATGGCGACGTTGGCTCCGCCCTGCGCGAACTGACCAACGATCTCCGCCTCGGCAACGAAACCTTCAGCGCCCGCCAGGAAGTCCTGTCGGGGATCCAGTAATCGGTTATCAGTAAACAGTAAACCGATTACCGATCACTGCTTACCGCTTACTGACTCAAAAGGAGATTAAAACCATGGCCAAAGTATTCGACCGCGTTGCCATTGATACCTGGTTACGTGATGAAGTTGTACAAAAATTTCCGCGCGGCGGGCTGGGCGACATCAAGCTTGGTTCGCAACTGATCGTCAATCCCGGCGAGATGGCCGTCTTTGTGCGCGGCGGTGAAGCGATGGGGACATTCACCCCCGGCCGCCACACGCTGACCACCGAAAACTTGCCCTTCCTGACCGACCTGCTGGAGCGCGGGTTGTTTGGCGGGCAGAATGTGTTCACGGCCGATGTCTACTTCGTCAAGACCACCGACCTGACGCTGAAGTGGGGCACGGCCAACCCGATCATCGTCGAGCATCCCCAGCGGATGCCCGGTGCGAGCGCCATCGTCGGCAACGGGACCTATGTGATCAAGGTCAAAGACCCCTGGCGCTTCCTCAATGCGCTTGATGCCTTCCGTGAGAGCGTGCGCTTCCAGGAGATCAAGACCCGCCTCGACCCGATGTTGGCGGTCATGCTCCAGGACAAGCTGAGCGAACTGGCGATTGCTCAAAACCTCGGCCCGGCGCAGTTGCAATCCTTCTCCAAAGACCTGAACAGCATGTTGATTGGGCTGATGCAGGAGGAGTTCGACGCGATTGGCATCAATCTGGTCAGTTTTGCGATCAACCTGACCTTGCACCCCGATTCGTTGCGCGTGGTGACCAATATGGGCTACGGCACGTCCTATGTGCAGGTGCAGCAGGCGGATGCGTTGCTAGCCGCAGCACAAAACACCTCCGGCGGCGGCAATCTGGCCGAAATCGGCATCGGCGCGATGGGCATTGGCGCGTTGCAACAGCAACAAGCGTGGCAACAGCAGCAAATGCAACAGGGGCAACAAGGGCAACAGGCCGGCACACCACCCCCGGCTCCGGCGACGGGGGCAGCGGCCGCCTCCGCTATGCCCGATGTGATGACCCCGGCACAGGCAGCGGCCGTCTTGCAAGTGACCGAGCAAGATGTCGTCGCCGCCATCGAAGGGGGCGATCTGAAAGCAAAGAAGATCGGCTCCGCCTACCGCATCAGCAAAGCCAGCCTGGAAGAGTTTCTGGCGAGTTAGCTATAAAGACAACAACGGATGGAGAAACAAACGGATGCTCTTTTCTCCATCCGTTGATTTCTCCATCCGTTGTAGTTTTCGCCAACACAAAGCGTCAAACTACGCGCTTCAAAGCGTTCATCTTAATACGGACCGGCCTCGTATGCTGTTCTGCCTTTGAGTGCCACGTCGGGTGGGATCGCATTGCTAAAAGAGATAGCCAGGCCATCGTAAGGAAAAGATGGATCGCCCTCCACGACAATGAAGTGCAAGTGGGGATAACCGGCCAGGCCAGAGCGCCCGGTTACACCCAGTACGTCACCTTGTTCAACCTTGTCACCCTCTTCGACATCAATTCCATCCTCTGGTGAATGATAGTAGAGGCCATAAGTGCCGTCACGATGGTCAACAATGACATAGTTCCCCACGCCACCCCCGTTGCTGGGCGCATCTTCTATAACCACAATTACCGTTCCGGCTCGCGCGGCCGTAAAGGACGTGCCCTCAGGCATGTCAAAATCAAACGCATATTGGTCGGGGTTTCCGGCGCCATGGTACGAGCTGGAACAGTTGGTCAACCCGGTGGTGAAGCTCTCCCCTACAGCGTAGGGCAACACATAAGGCGATTCCCCCGGATCAATGTACGTTTGCCCATCACAGCCTATAACAGGTTCTCCAGGTTGTGTCTCTGGAGGGCTACTGCAAGCGATAAGCAGCAGTAAGAGAATCACCGCTGCTCCCGGTAAAAGGCGACACCTCGTGCCGATTGATTGCAACGATTTCTGAATGAGCATCCCCCTCCTGTCACCTAAATTTCGAGTGAAGGCTTTATCACATTTGCCACTTAGAAACCATCATTAGACTGGTTCAAATTCGGCTAACAGGTGTTCCGCTTCGCTATAGGAAACAACCGATAGTTCGCTGTGAACAACCTTGAGATGGTTGAGCAATGCCATGACGCGATCAGTCGCACGACCTGCTAGATAAGGTTCCTGGCAATCCGCGCAAATCTCAGCTGGTACATCTTTCACAACGACAATCGTATCTTCCAGAATGAAGGGGATCGTGGCAATACCAGATTCCAATCGGCCGCCACAAATCGGACAAGTATTACCGTCTTGTTTTCCAATCATTTTGCCACTTTGATTCTAACGGCCGGTAAACCGTTACTATAAAAATCCTATCGTTGAACTCATCTATAGCCACAACTGCGTGAACAGGCTCATCTATTGATACTTTACCAATAACCAAACAGTTGGGCGAAGGACGATTGGTTGCTTCATAATCCTCAATTACTTCGCTCTGTTCCAACGCTGATTCGACTTCTTCCCTGCTCAGACTCTCTCGCACAGCTTTCGTGATCGCATGTCTTGACCAAAGCACAAATCTTAGATCGCTATCTACACGATTCTTGGCTGCAACGCGACGAATAAACGCTTCTTTCTGCGTAGGATTCATCACTAATTCAGAATCCCGATCTAAATCAGTTATAATTCCCGATTCCGCATCGCACGATACGCCGCATAGACATGCTCTTTCTTCGCCCCATCACGGCGGACGATGCCCGCGTTGCGCATCCAGTCCGACCAGGCAAACCAGATCACCACCGGGACCTGGGCCACATGCCGCTCCTGCACATGCTTGTAAATGTCTGTGAAATAGTTGGCGATTTCGGCGTAATGCTGCGGCCCGATCTCATTGTCGTCGGCCACGCCGATCTCGGTGATCCACAGCTTCAGGTCTGGGAACGCCTTCTTGTAGATGGCAAAAGCATCACCCAGCGTGCCATAATGTTGGCCCCAATCAAACGGCGCTTTGGTCGCCCAGCGCGTATAGGGGTGAATCCCTACCGCGTCCACTGGCAGCTTGCCGCCCAGCGCGGCCTGACAACGCTTCAAATAGTTGACCGTCTCCTCCGGTCCGGTCGCCATGCCGTTGAAGATGATCGGTGATTGCGGCGAATGGGCGCGGATGGCCGCGGCCGTCTCCCGCAATACCTTCGCAAACTCCTCTGGCTCGACAAAGACGGAAGCAGGGTTGTTGCGCTTGTCCCCTTCGTTCCAAATCTGGTAGGCGACATCGGCCCCATACCGCTTATAACGCGCCGCGATCTGCGCCGCCACCCCGGCCAACTGCCGTGCATAGCCGCCCCAATCGTTGTTGCCGGTCCAGGGGGCATTGGCCCATACCGTCTCCTGGTTGATGATGATCAACGACTTCACGCCCTTCTGGTTGTAACTACGCACAATCGGATCATACTGGGCAAAGGCGGCGTTGATGTTTTCCCGCTCGGCCGCATTCGGCCGCGCCGCCAGCTTAAAGACAAAGCGCACCCACTCCAACCCCTTCAAATCGTCGCTGTCCACCGGATTGCTGTTTGGCGCGTCGGGGTTGATGTTCATCCCCCGCTGCAACAGCTTCGGCGCGGCCGGAGGCGTCGGTGGTGTGACTACTGGCGCAGGTGGCGTGACCGGCTGGCTGGAACGGTTGAAAATGGCATGGCGGATAATCTCGTGCAACGGTTGTCCGGCGCGGCCATACCGTTCGCGCAACGACGCCTCTTGCGGCGGAAAGAGCCAGGGATCGTTGATACGATAATCATCCCCGCTGCGGCCGACAATCAACACCCAATGCTGGTCATTTTCGGTGTAGGGCGTGTGGGTGGTGAAGTCCACATGCACCGGGACCGGCACGCCACGACTCAGACTTTCGTCAATCCGCGCCGTAATGGTCGAACTGGAGGGGATGCAGCCCTCATAGATGATACGGCCGTACACCTGGCTCAGCGCGTTCCACTGCGTCAGATAAAGATTGACAAAGCCGCCGCGCGACACCATCGCATCGTTCAGGCGCGAGGGGTCGGTCTGTTCGCCCATCGCGTTGGCCGTCATCGCCAAACAGGTCACCAGACAACCAAACTGGCCGATGGTCTTCGTCGAACCGGCATGGCCCAGTCGTTTGTCCTTCCACAATGGGTCTTGCTGTGAGATAGGCGGGGTCAGCGACGCACCAGCGGGGAATGGGACCTTGATCCGCACGTAGATCAACTGACCAAACGGCCGTCCCTGCGGGTCTTTCATGCGCCAATCCCCATAGTGGGTTCCGGGGCGCTCCGGGGCGACCATATCAATCGAAACATTCACTTCCTGGCCGGGCGCGGCCGCGGGCAAGGGGAAGCTCTGTTTTCCCGTCATGGCAATCCCACCAACAAGGTTAATGGTATAGCCTGCGCCCCAGGCGAGCGTGCCCGTATTCCGCACGCGCCAGGTCTTGGTAAAACGTTCGCCGGGCTGGATTACCTTGTCGTCGGGAATAGTCACATCGGCGACATAGACGCTGTCGTTGGTCCCTGTCGGCTGCTCCACCGGCTTGGGGACGGACTCGATTCGCGCATAAATGATGTCGCCAAACAGTTGCCCGTCGGCATCGCGAAAACGCCAATCGCTGTAGTGCGTCCCCGGCGCATCGGGAACAACCATATCAATGGAGAACTCCACCTGCTGCCCTGGCTTAGCCGCTGGTAAGTGGTGTGTATTCGCCGCCCCCATGATGTTGCCTCCGGCGAAGACCGCCTGGAAGCCCGGCCCCCAGGCGACATTGCCGTTGTTCTCCATGCGCCAGGTCTTGGTGAATTTGCTTCCGGCCGTCAGCTTGACATCATCGGGAATGGTCACATCGAGGACAAAACGGGAGTTAGGTTGGCCGCCGATTCCCTTAGCCAAAGCTGCCGGCGGGGACATGGGGAACGCTTCCCCCTTCGCAAAGCCGAGCGACTCCAACATGCCCCCTAAAATCCCCTTCTCCTGTGGTTGTGCGAAGCGGTGGTTGAGGGTAAAGGTGGTCAACGGCTTGATCAGCCGCCGCACCTGCTTGTCGAGCGGCGTGTTGCCTTCCAACCGCCACAAGGCGGCCCCTAGCAGTTCGGGAAAACGGGCATACAGTTCGCCCACCGCCTCAATGTCGGCCAGGGCGCGATTGGCCGAACTGGGGATGCGGTCGAGCGTCCAGCCCCAGCGGGTGATCAAGACCGGCGGCCGCGCCACCCGTTGCCGCTGGCAGGCGAGGTAGAGGCGTTGGAAGCGGCCGATATGGTCATCTCGCCGGTACCAGATGTCCTGTACATCCCCGCTCAGCTCGCGCAGGGCGACCCCCAAACGGCCAGGGTTCTGCTCACAGAGCTTCAGGAAACGGGCCATCCCCGCCGTGTTCCACACCTCCGCATCCGGCGCATTGGTTTCAAAGGAGAGCGCAGCCAGCCGGTAGCCATCCCTCAGCGCCAGTTGCCCCAACTCAAAGACAAAGTCACCGAGCCAAATGTCAAACGGCCGTTCCGTGCGCGGGCTGTCCATGATCTCCACCCAGGTGGTTTCCTTATTCAGATCGGCCGGGAAACCGTCGCGGTGGGCGACCCAAAAGCGACCGGCGGCCGCTACCGGATTCTGGTTGTAATCGGGTTGTGCCGGACCTTTGGTGCTACGATAGACAATGGTATGGGGGGTTTCGGAAGCCTGGGCGATCCCCTGCGCCTCCAACAAGCCGCTGGTCGTATCCTCCGTTGCCAGGAAAAAGGGGATCCCCGCTTCATCCAACTCGGTCATCCACTCCAGCAAAGCGGATAGCGGCCGCTCACCGGCGCTGTAGATGCCAATCTTATTAAAAACGCTCATGTTGCACTACTCCTGAGACGATAGCAACGAATTTCGCGAATATAGGCTCTATTCGTGAAAATTCGTGTAAATTCGTGGATCACTTTTTCGGCTCACCATCCTCCATGGAACGGTTCCCTCACGTTGCCCTATTATAACCGAAACCTACTATAATATGTCAAGTTAATCAGGCGTTTTGGGTGATCAAGGGGACAAAATGGCTACAGTTCTGATGGTTTGCGGCATTTCGGCTATAATTATCGCTGATGCAGATTACCCTGACTGAACAGACACCAGCTGTTTTCCCCCCGCAAATGGTACCGGCCGAGTTGGGCGAAACGCTGTGGCGTGTTTACGATGAGCAACACAGCCGTCTCCAGGTCGAATTTCCCAGCCCGAAAACGGGCGATCAGTGGCGGCTGACGGCACAGGATTGGGTCGGCCACATCCCCCTCGCCGCCGATTTCAGCCTGACCATCCTGCCCAAGACGCCCTTACACAACCTTTTCGCGATGTGGGAGTATGCCTACGGACTACGCAGCTTTGAATGGTTGGCGGGGCAAACGGCCGTCACCTCCTTCGACGCCTTCTATGAGCAAATCGCCGCCCTGCTGGCGCAGCGTGTGCTGGAGCGTGGCCGTAAAGGACTCTACCGAGCCTACTTGCCGCGCGAAGCCCCCCTGCCTTACGTGCGCGGGCAGGTGCACTTTGCCGACTATCGCCCCACCGAGGCCACGCTGACCTGTCGCTATGATGAACAGACGGCCGACATCCCCGACAACCAGATTCCTGCCTACACGCTGGGGCTGATCGCTCGCGGCCGTCGTTGCCGCCCGGAGATAGAGGCGCAAATCCGCCGCGCTTACCACTTGCTCGCTGGCACGGTAACATGGCGGCCGTTTACTGTCGCGGATTGCCTCGGCCGTCACTACAATCGCCTCAACGACGACTACCGCCTGATCCACGCTCTCTGCCGCTTCTTCCTTGAAGGCTACAGCGGCCCAAGCCACCATAGCGGCGAGCAACTGATGGCCCCCTTCCTGTTCAACATGCCCCGCCTCTATGAGCAATTTGTGGCTGAATGGTTGCGGCTGCATCTACCAAGCCCCTGGCGGCTGCAGATTCAAGAAAGCGTCACTGTTGGCTCCGGCGACCTCGACAGCCATGATGGGTTGCGCTTTGAAATTGATCTGGTGATTTTGGACGAGGACGGCCGCGCCGTCGCCATTCTCGACACCAAGTATAAAACCCCTGACCAGCCCGACACGCGCGACTTCAGCCAGGTGGTTACCTATGCGCGGATCAAGGGTTGCGGCCAGGCGGCGCTGGTCTATCCCGCCCCGCTGGCGCGGCCGCTCGATGTCCGCCTGCGCGATACCCGCGTCCGTAGCCTGACCTTCGACCTCGGCGACGACCTGGAACACAGCGGACAACGGTTCCTCGACTCGCTGCTGTCAATGCTCCACCACTCAGAAACCGCCCTCGCCGATGCCTACCTTTAACCGCCAGCGCGAACTGTTCCTGTTACTGCTGATCATCCTGCTCGGCGCGTTCTTGCGCCTACACCGCCTGGATAGCTTGCCGCCGGGCGATGGCTATGATGTCGCGCAATATGGGGTGGACGCGCTGCAAATTCTCGAAGGGGCGCGGCCGATCTTCCTGGAAAGCAACTTCGGCCGTGAAGTCCTCTTCAGCTACCTCGTCGCCCTCGTCTACCACGCCACCGGCCCCGGCTCCTTCGGCATCCACCTCACCTCCGCGCTGATCGGCATCCTGACCATCCCGGCGGTGTATTTGGTGGCGCGGGCGTTGCCGGGAAAGTCAGAGACCAGGAGACTAAGAGATTGGGAGACTATAACCTCTCAATCTCCCAGTCTCCCAGTCTCCCAGTCTCCCAGTCTCTCCCTCCACTTCCCCCTCCTCGCCGCCCTGCTAACCGCCATCTCCTACTGGCATCTGAACTGGAGCCGGGTGGGGTTGCGGGTGATTTTGGTTCCCTTTTTCGCCTGCCTGATCTTTTATTTCTTGTGGCGCGGCTTGCGGACGAGTAGACGATTGGATTTTGCCGCCGCCGGTAGCTTGCTCGGTCTCAGCCTCTACACCTACCAGGCGGCGCGACTGCTGCCGCTGCTGGTGCTGGCCGCCTTCATCCTCTGGGCGATTGCCCAACGTCGCTTCGGCCGATCCGACCTGCTCAATCTGCTACTCACCTTTGGCCTGGCCTTGCTCGTCTTTGCCCCGATGGGCCTCTACGCCCTACAAAACCCCGGCCAACTGAGCGTCCGCGCCGAGCAAGCGGTGCTGCTCGACCGCGAACGGCCGCTGCTCGAACAACTGCCCACCCTGCTCGGCCAAAGCCAGGCCGCTTTGCTGATGTACAACATTCGCGGCGACGACGAGCCGATGTTCACGCTCGCCGGACGGCCGTCGCTCAATCCCTTCCTTTCCCTCTTCTTCCTCCTCGGCCTCGCCCTTTGCCTCTGGCGCTGGCGGCGGCCGAGCTACCTCTTCCTCCTCGGCTGGCTAGCAGCGATGACTACCCCGGCGATGATCGCCAGCCAGGCCGCCACCGCCAAACGGGCGTTGGGCGCGTTTCCGGCGGCCGTACTGTTGATCGCTACAGGGATGGTGTGGGTGGTGCAGGTGGCAGGTGGCAGGATGCGCGGGAGCAGAGGAGCAGGGGAGCAGAGGAGCAGGGGAGAGCAGAGGGCCGTGCGTACTGGTCAATCTCCAATCTCTAATCTCCAATCTCCCAGTCTCCTAATCTCCAAGTCTCTCACTCTCCTGCTTATAGCCGGGCTGCTCTATTCGGCGGCCGTCACCTGGCGCGATTACTTTGTGGTCTGGGCCGGTGACCCGGATTTGCCGATTCATTTCCAGGTAGACCATGCCGAGATTGGGAAATACATCGGCCGTCTACCCGCCGAGGAAACGCTTTTTCTCTCCCCCTATCCCGCCGAGCAGCCGGTGATCCAGCTACATTCCGGGCTGCATCCGAATGTGAGGAGCTATAACGGCCGCCACTGCCTGATCTATCCCAACCCGGCAGCGGCTACGTCCACAACCTACCTTATCGTCCCTGGCTTTGAGGATCGCAGCCTGGAACAGTTGCAGCTTGATTTTCCAGAAGGGGAATTAACCGCTGGCCCCTTGCGGCCGAACAGCGACCGGCCCTATTACCACGCCTTCCAGATTGCTGCGGGCGCACAACCGGCGACGGCTCCGGCGCAAACGGCCGTCGCTAACTGGAACAACGTGATCGAATTGCTTGGTTATGACCTGCAACCGGCCGCCCCCCAACCCGGCGACACGCTCACGCTAACGCTCTACTATCGCGCCCTGGCCGAAACCCCCATCCACTACACCGCCTTTGTCCACTTGCTGGGCGACCCCAACCGGCCTAACCCGCAAAGCGGCAGCCCGCTGTGGAGCCAATCAGACAGCGAGCCATGCCAGGGTGGTTTGCCCACCGGCCGTTGGCGCCAGGGAGAAATCATCCGCGATACCATCACCTTGACCCTCCCCACCGACTTGCCCGCTGGCGACTACCGGCTGGTCACCGGCTTTTACACCTGGCCTGACCTCAGCCGTCTGGCGATTATAGAAGCGGATCGGCCGACAGCCGATCAAAGCCTCATCCTCCAAACCATCAGACTTCGATAGATAGGCTTCAAGTGGCTCACGCAAAGGCGCTAAGGGCGCAAAGGGGCACCCTGAAAACTTGGCGTCCTTTGCGCCTTGGCGTAAGATTTCATTACAGTCGTCCATCAAGTTAGTGTCTATATCCTCTCTACATTATTACCCAACGAAAACTGAGCAAAATGGGTCGTTGTTGGCCTATTGTCGCCAGGGATAGAATAGGTGAAGGGAACGGGCTATCGTGCTTGTTTACCGTGTGTGTGACAGAACTCGGATCAAGTTTGACCAAATCTTGATTGTCCAAAACTTGATTTGTCTAAATCGTGTTGAATCCTTTGTGTTAGAACGTATACAGCACTCTCCCCGGTGGCTCTACACCAAAATAAACATACCCCTACCTCCGTGTGTATAAGGTATTGACCAGCATGATCAGCCTGAATCCGTATCCAAACCATGCAATGGATTTGTAGTAGTAAGGAGCAAATGATGAAACAAAGACCTCTATTCTTGCTAATCGTCCTCGTTCTGGCGCTGACAGCCATCGCCGGAACATTACTGCCGTTGAGCAATGCGGCGGCGCGGCAAAGTGATCCGCAAACGGCCGCTCCCACCGACGATCCCGTGACATTGACTCTGTTGCACAACAATGATGGGGAATCCGCCCTGTTGACGACAACTAACGTCGTACCAACGGACACGGGCTATGCCATTACCCAGCCAGTACCGATAACAGTCGGCGGCGTAGCGGCGTTTAAAACGCTGGTAACGAACGAGATCAGCGAGGCGACCAGCGCCGGAAATGCGGTCATCAACGTCTATGCCGGTGACGCCTTCCTCGCCAGTTCAACGCTGCTTTGTAGCCTGCCGCCGGTCAACCAGCCGATCTACGACGCCATAGCCCAGCGGCAGATTCCCTATACCGCCCACATCTTTGGCAACCACGAGTTTGACTATGGGCCGGACTTTCTGGCGCAATTCATCCGCACCTTCGACAGCGGTGGCGGACTCGACCAGCCTTTCCTCAGCGCCAATCTCGACTTTTCGGCCGTCCCCACCTATGCCGACCTGATTGACGCCGACGGTTTGATCGAACAATTGCCGGAGGACAACCGGCCGGTAGCCCACTCAATGGTCGTAACCGACACGACCACCAGCGCCGTTTTCGGCATTGTCGGCGCGACCACGCCCCTGTTGCCGGTCATCTCTAGCCCTGGCGGGGTGACAGTGACGGCCGACATCACCGCGACGGCCGTTGTCGTCCAGGAAGAGATCACGCGCCTGGAGAGCATGGGCGTGAACAAGATCATCTTCGTCAGCCACTTGCAAGACCTGGACAACGACATTGCCTTGCTCGGTATGTTGCGGAATATTGACGTAGCGGTGGGCGGTGGCGGTGATGAGCTGCTGGTTCACCCAACCATCCCCCTCCATGAGCAATTGCTGCCTGGCGAAGTGGAAGAACCCTTCGCGGACTATCCGCTGCCGGTGACAGATGCTGACGGGGAGACAGTTTATCTGGTGACTTCACGCGGCAACTATAAGTATGTCGGCCGTTTAGACGTTAGCTTCGACGAGAACGGCGAGGTGACGGGGATCATTGCCGAGGAGTCCTATCCGCGCCGTGTCATCCCGTCCGACGCCAACGATCCGGCGACGCTGGCCGCATTGGGTGTCACCGACGCCATCACCCAGGATATTGGGCTAATCAACACAGTTGTTGATCCGCTGGAAGCTTGCCTGGCTGAGTTCGCCGATACGGAGGTTGCCTTTAGCGAGGTCGTGCTGGATGTCTCGCGCAATTCTGTGCGCGGCGAGGAGTCTAATGCTGGCAACTTGATCGCCGATGCATTTGTCCATGTCTATAACACCCTGGGGCCAGATAGTGGCGTAACCGCGCTGGATAATCCGGTAGTTGGGGCCACAAACGGTGGTGGTATCCGCCAAAACGCGGGGGATGCGCTGGAAGGTGTGATCAGCCGGCAAAACACCATTGACGTGCTACCCTTTGCCAACAACGTCTCCGTCATTGAAAATATGACGCCGGAAACGCTGAAGGAAGTGTTTGAACATGCGGTTGGCATTGGCATCCCCGACGGCCGTTTCCTGCAAATCTCTGGCATCTCCGTCACATTCAACATCAGCAACACAGCCGGTAGCCGTGTCGTTGGATTGTCGCTGGACGATGGTACACCGATTGTTGAAAATGGTGCAGTGGTGGCCGGTGCGCCGGTGGTGAATTTCGTCACCAACAGCTTTACGGCCGCTGGTGGCGACGACTTCGCCATGCTCGCGCCACTGGACAAGATCGCCATTGTGGACGAGTCCGACGTGCCCATCTCCTATGAGCGGGCGCTGCTTCTCTATCTGGCCGAGGACGACGCCAGCTTCCCGGAGAATGCCCAGGGCTTGCCGACCATTCAAGCCAGCGATGAGCGTTACGCGCCGGGTGGCGAAGGCCGAATTGAATTCGTCACCGGCCCTGTCTCCGGCATCTCCTACCTGATGATCGTACTGACGCCTTAACTGAGTTGGTTTTCTACTTTTAGGACACTGTCTCAAAAGTCTTAGGTAAACGGCAAAAACTATTTGAAGGAAAAATCAAGCGTCCTTTGCCGTTTACCCAAGGAAAACCGCGTTTAATACGTAAGTTTCATTCAAAAACTTTCGCGGTTTTACCTAACAACTGTCATTCTGAACGAAGTGAAGAATCCCTGCAGCCTTCTGTACTAGAAATGTACCAGGGATTCCTCGCTTCGCTCGGAATGACGGATGAGCAAACAACTTTTGAAGCCGTGTATTTAGGACACGGATGAACGCAGATAAACACGGATTCTTCTCTTTAATCTATGTTTGTCCGTGTCCTAAATTAGCTTGATAAAGCAGTGAGATGTGTTGGCAAGGAAAGGAGTAAATTATAGTGGTGGTCAACGGCCGCTTTCCAGCCGGGCGGCAACACCGTCGTCGTGTCATACTGAAAGATGATCGCTGGCCCACTCAACTGCTCACCTGGCACAAGCCCGTCGCGCTCATATAGCTTTGTCCCCACAAAGCCATCGCCAAACCACACACTCTGTTCACCAATAAAGGCGCGGCCGCCTTTCGTCGCCCCCTCGCTTGGGCGCGAAATTTCCGCCGAGGTCAACGGCATAACAGCCGATAGCCGCAGCGTCACTACCTCGACCGCTGCCTGCGGCTGACCATAGCCATAGCGCTGTGCATGGATTTCGTGGAACCGGTTCCAAACATCCGCCGCCTGGTCCACATCGGGCTGGTAAGGGATGGTCAGTTCATGCGACTGCCCCACATAGCGTAAATCGAGCGACCAGGAGAGGTCAAGCAATGCCGGATCATGCCCTTCGGCCGCCATCTCCGCCAGCGCCCGTGTTTGCAACTGGGCCAGCGACGGCCGTAGCACCTCCTCGAGATCAGACTCATCGGCCGACAGGCGATAGAGGATCGTCTGCGAGTAATCCTTTGTTGGCGGCGCGACCAACATCCCCAACGCGGAAAGGACGCCGGGGACAGCCGGGATCAGCACGCGCGGAATTTGCAACTGCTGCGCCAATTCGCAAGCGTGCAACGGCCCGCCGCCGCCAAAGGCGACCAGAGTAAAGCGGCGCGGATCATGTCCTCGCTCGACGGAGATACGGCGGATGGCCCGCTCCATATTGGCGTTGACCACCCGCACAACACCCCAGGCGGCCTCGGCCGCGGAAGCTGCGCCTGTCGCTTCCGCCAACGCCTCCAATGCTCGACGAGCGTTGCCCGCGCTCAGTTGCATCCGACCGCCGAGGAAATGCTCCGCCTGGAGACGGCCGAGCACAAGATTGGCGTCCGTCACCGTTGCCACGCCGGGCGCGAAATGGTGGTCGAGACGGCCGCGCCACTGATCATAGTCGGCATGGTAAGCGGCCGGGCCGGGGTCAGCCCCTGCGCTTTCCGGCCCCACATGCAGCGCCCCACCGGCGTCCACATAGGCCAAACTCCCCCCACCCGCGCCAACGGTATGGATGTCAATCAGCGGCAGGCGGATCGGCAGTCCGGCGATCTCCCCCTCGGTCGTCGTCGGGACTCTGCCGGGACAAAGGGCGACATCGGTACTCGTCCCTCCCATGTCGAAGGTGATGATCTCCGTATAGCCCGTCTCCCCCTGCAGGCCAGCACGCGCGGCCACAGACTGCGCCCCAACCACGCCACCCGCCGGGCCGGAAAGGACGGTTCGCGCCGCCTGCGCCCCGGCCGCCGCCGCGCTGATGATACCGCCATTGCTCTGCATGATGGAGAGCGGCCGTGGCGCCAACTTGTCCGCCAGCCGCCGCAAATAGCTGTCCATCAACGGCGCGACATAGGCATTGATCACCGTCGTCGCCGTCCGTTCATATTCGCGATACTCCGGCAAAATCTCGCTCGATAGTGAAATGTAGAGTCGGTCGTTCCAGCGGCCGAGCAGTTCCTCAATCTGCTGCTCATGAGCCGGATGGAGAAAGGAAAACAACAGGCAAACGGCTACCGATTCAATGTCGGCCGCCGCCAACTCCCTGCACAACGGTTCCAACGTCGCCGGATCGAGCGCAACCAATACCTCCCCCTGTGCCGTCACTCGCTCCGCCACCTCAAAGCGCCGTTCGCGGGGGATCAGCGGCGGTGGCTTTTGCGGGACAAGGGCGTAGATGTCGGGACGATTTTGGCGGCCGATCGCCAACACATCCCCAAAGCCCTGTGTGGTGATCAACGCCGTTCGCGCTCCCCGCCGTTCCAGCAGGGCGTTGGTGGCAACGGTGCTGCCATGAACGACAGCGGCCGTTTCCGCAATTCCTAAATGCCCCACCCCAGCCAACACCGCCTGAGACGGATCGGCCGGGGTGCTCAGTTGTTTGTGGATGTGGGGACGGCCGTGTTCGTCAATCCACACAAAATCGGTAAACGTCCCACCCGTATCAACTCCTAGTGTCGTCATAGCCAGCAATTATACCCAACAGTTGATTACGCATTAAGTTTGATGATGATAGTGAACAGGTTATCAACTTTCGGCCGTTACTGCGTGGTGAGTTGTATGGCCCACTGCGTGATCTGAACTTATTCAATCAAGTACGCCTTGACAAAGAAGCTGGTACACTCGTGTGGCCGAACGATGCCGACTTCGATCCGGCTACGCTCCACGATTGGGAAACGGTCGGTGAAGCGATGATCAAAATGGCTCAATCGTGGCCTGTGGTGGAAAAAGCGAAGCTATAAATGCCTTGCAGTGAAAAGGTATCTATATAGAAACCGGGTTTCTTGAAGAAACCCGGTTTCTAAAGCGTTATACGATTAAACTGGTAAGGGTTCCGGCTGTTTTTCGATAAACCCTTTGCCCGTAAATTGCTTATAGGCCAGTGTGAAGACGGCCGATTGCCAGGGAGTCAAGAACACCGCTATCAACGAAATGACCAGACTAAAGGGCAGGAACAGATTATAAAACCAGCCTATCTCCGTGGGCGGGATTCCTGCACTGATTCCTTCCATCTGCGCTATAAACGCCGGAAGGGCAAAAGGCGCGGCAATCGCAAAAGCGACTAGATAGATGATCAGGTAAATCAGGAAGAAGATGAAGACCAGCACCAAAATGCTACCCAGATTTCCTCGCAACACCTGCCATCCATGAGAAATAGAGTCGCGAATACCCATTCCCCGCAATATAATGCCGCGCATGGCGAACGGGTAGATGAAAGCAACCAGCAGGACGAGGAACAAAAATATACAAAACACGCCCAGTAAGCAGGCAAGGAACACGCCCCCCTCGTCTCCGCTCAGCACAGTCATGAATGTCACCCCAAACACACCCATAAAGTAGAGAACGAAAACTGGCCCATAGAGGACGATCAGTAGAGCGATCAGTCGCCAGACCTTCGCCCAGCCTGCGCGAAAGGCGTCGCCAAAGGTGATCGGCTGCCCCTCATCAATCCGATCAACAGCATGGACGATGCCGCCTTGAGCGGACAGGGTGATTACGGTGAGAACCAGCAGCAGAATAAACCAGAAGCACAAGAATAATAACCAACCGCCCATTTGAGAGGCCAGCTCTGTGGGTGAGCTGGTGGGGTCCATCAGCGTGGCCTGAAATCGCAACTGGAAAACGCTAGAAAAGTTACTGAACAGGCTGACAATGATGGAGACAAAACCTAGCAGCCATAAAAGCCGGTTCTGGCGGACCATTTGAAACGCTTCTCGAACAATTTGCATATAGTCCATCGTTTATACCCTCCTTTGAACACAGTTACGCGGATGACACGGATGAAACACAGATTACGCTGATTTTCATCTGTGGTCGTGCGCTTTCATGCTTGTGGACTCTCGAAAGTTGATAATCAGTAGCATAGATTGTATACGCGTGCCGGGCTGCAGGAGTATACAGGAGAAACCGGGTTTCTTGAAGAAACCCGGTTTCTAAAAGTTATATGACTAAACCGGTAAGGGTTCCGGCTGTTTTTCGGCCGTTCCCATTCCCGTAAACTCCTGATAGGCCAACGTAAAGGTTGTGGACTGGTAAGCAACCAGGATGCTGCTGATCGCGGCCGTCACCAGGATAAACACCAATGCCCCAAGCACTGCCAGCACAATATTCAATGTCGTCAATCCCGTATCGCGCACCAATCCGAGGACAATGGGGAGGACAAAGGGCGCAGCCAACAAGCCGGCGACAAAGACACCGATCAATCCAACCACAATCCCGATCACCAGGAAGATCAGCGCCAGGATGAGGATGTTACCCAGGTTCTCGCGCAAGACTCGCCAGCCATGACCGATGCTCTCCGTCACGCCCAGGTTACGCAACACCAGCCCACGCACGGAAAATGGCTGGACAAAGGTGATGATCAGGCCGAGAATCCCCAACACACAGGCCAGACAGCCCAGCAGGATGGGAATGGCGGCAAACGACATGCCAAAGTCCGAGGGAGGCGCCTGACCAGATGCGGCAGCACTAAAAATGGGGACAAAGTAAAGGGCGACCACCACGGCCGCTAACACGGCAAAGATAATGAAGGGCAACGCAAAGAGCAAATAGAGGGCAACCATCCGGCCGAGTTTGCTTACACCAACCGACCACGCCTCGCGCAGGGAAGCGGGTTGTTTAGCGTCCAGTTCGGCCGCTCCATGGATCAACCCCGCACGGCCGATGAGACTCAACAACCAAAAGACAATCCCCAGTATAAACAAGGCACAGATGCCCAATATCACCAGCGAGCCATAGTTAGCCCAAAAGTTCGTCATCTGGGCAACCACTGCTTCAAACTCTTCGGTCGTCTGCGCGTCAAAGGTCTGGTTCCCGGAGAAATTGAAATTCGAGCCAGAACCTGCGCTGCCACCCAATGCCGCCAAGAAGCCCAAGATATACATCCACTTGTTCTGCCACGTCAGGTTCCACCCACGTCGCATTAAATTGCCAAGGTCCATGCAATACCTCCTATAGTAGTCATCTGTTAACCACGGATTTCTCTTTCATCCGCTGATTCATCTAATCCGTGGGATTTCATGGTTCAATTTGAAAATCAAAATGAAAATCCAAATCTATCACTCTCTACGCAATCCCCGTCCTAAAGTTCCACTCTCCCGCACGGGGCTAAAGCCGACCGTACTAATAAGCAGCGTACCCTAAAGGGCACTCTCCACTCTCGCCACTCCCCACTCTTCACTCCTCACTCTTCACTCCTCGGAGCAATAAAACAATCCCCACCCCATTCGCCACCAACCCGGCCGCCACCATCATCTGCGCAATGGTTTGCAAACGGCCGTGAAAAGCCACCATCCCCCCCACCAGCAATAACACAATGATCAGCAATGCCGCCACATAGTTGCGTTGCTCTAAAGAGAGGGCATAGTTGAGCCAGATATTCACTCCGGCATAGAGTGTCGTCGCCAGCCCGACCAGCCCCAAGACGACGCCGGGATTGGCATAAGCCGCGCCAAAAACCAGTTCGACAAGCTGCCCCGGCCAGAGAAAGTAGGCGATGGTCAACAGTAAACCAGGGAGTAACGTCGCCGCCAACGCCAGCAACAACACCGGCCGCGCATCCCGCCCGGCGGCATGGCGTTGCGTCGCCTTCGGAAAGAAGACCAGCCCGATCCCCAAAGGCACGAACAAATTGATCTTCCCCAATGTCACCACCGGCGCATACGCTTCGGCCGCTACATCGCCAAAGAAGTGGCGCACGGCAATCGCATCCACATTGGTCAGCAGCGCAAAGGCCAACAGGCCGAGCAAGGTATAGAGTGAATAACGCCAGCTAATCGGCCGTCCCGCTTCCCCTGGCGGAGTGGCCCGAAAATAGGGCAATAGCCAAACCAGAGCGAGTGCTAAGGCGACTGTGCTGCCCAATGGCAACGCCAAAATCGCCCCTGTCGCTTGCCAACCGGCATAGACCAGCACAGCCGCAAAGACCAGGCGCATCGCCGATTGCAGGATTTGCACCGACCCCAGGCCGCTGAAATGTTGGACGCCTTGCAACACGCCATCGGTCACCGGCCGCAGGAAGAGCAAGAGTAGCGCGAAGCACGCCGCCCACAGCGGCCAGGGCGTTCCCAGGCGCAGAAAACGGGCGATGGCCGGGCTGAGCAGGGCCAGCAGCAGGGTAGCCACCAGCCCCCAACGCACCGCCCAGCGCCAGCTACGGCGCAAGACCGAGCCGACACGGCCGCTGCGGCCGGCGTGGACGGTGGCTTCGGCC
Organism: uncultured Ardenticatenaceae bacterium; assembly: GCA_964410625.1. Taxonomy (GTDB): domain Bacteria; phylum Chloroflexota; class Anaerolineae; order Promineifilales; family Promineifilaceae; genus CAYPHY01. The sequence goes on from CAYPHY010000007.1 coordinate 57,170, forward strand.
GTATAATAGGCGACCACGTTACGGATCACATTGGTTGAATGCACCATCACCTGTAAAAGTGCGGTGACGGTGACAAAGATGGAAAACTCGGCGGGGAGCAGCAAGCGGCCGACGAGGACATTGACCAGATAATCAAACCCCCCGGCCACCACCATCGCCGCGCCCATAAACGCCCCCTGCCACGCGCCGGGGATGGTGGTCAATGTGTTGATTCTGGCCCTCAATATCTCCCCCTGCTGGTAGTAACCTGTAAGCCGAAAAGCATGGTGAATGTGCAAAGTTTTTTAACGCAGAGGCGCAGAGGGGCAGAGATTTTTCGCCCAATGCTCTCTGCGTCTTTGCGCCTCTGCGTTTTTTTTAGAAATTTCGCAAATATCATCGTTCTATCCGCAGCAACGCGCGGCCGTCCGCCTGCAACATTCCATCCACATCCACCACCGGCCAGCGTTCCAGTGTCGCCGGATCATACAGCCCTACCGCTAATCTTGCACCATTTAACGCAACATTCGCCGGTAGTTGTAACTCATGCCGGTCAGCGACAATCAGCCCTGGTTGCCAATCGGCCAGCGGGTAGGCCCCACCTACCGGCGGCCGATCATCCTGCGCCACGATTTGCCCTTCTGAGTCCAATAGGTGAACAAATACGGTCGGGTAAAGAGGTTGGGGCTGCTCAATACGCCAGTATAAGGTAACGGTTACTATCTCCCCCGGCTGCGGCTGTTCCGGTTCCAAGCCATCCAAGCCATAGCCAACCAGTTCAACCGCCTCTCCAAAGTGATAGCTCGTCGTTGTATGGGTGATATCCTGGGGCAATGGATCAGGCAAGAGCCAATCCCCGTCCGTCACCATCTGCGGCCGCAGCCACAATACCTGTGGCGCACCGTCGGGTGGTTCGCTATGCGCTCGTGGCGGTCGTCCATCGGTATCCGTCACCAGCCGCAACGTCCCCGACTGCCCGGCCAACGCGCTTAAATCCAGCTCCAACCATCCCGGCTCGGCCGTCACATCCGTCTCCGCCAACACCTGTTCACCAAAGCTGATCGCCGCGCTGATTGCTCCTTCGCCAACGGCCGTAACCCCCACTTGCAAGCGGCTGGCCGGGGGAATGGTGAGTAGATAGTGCAACTCCGCATCGGCCGGGACGCGAATCGCCGGTAAGCCATCCACCACTTCCGTCGTCGCCAACCGCGCTTGCGGCAACCGTTCGGCCGTCCATAACGACAACGCTAAATCCTGTACCAGTCGCGCTTCTCCGGCCGCTGGAGCGATGGTGATAGGGTCATCGGCCGCTGCCAGCGGGATCGGCCGCGCTAGCAGCGGCAATAGCAGACGGCCGCTGCCCACCTGCCACAACAGAAAACCGGCCATCAAGGCGACCAAACTCCAACCCAACGCGCGGATGAATCTTATCCCTGGCGGCCGTGCCAAAACCAAAAAGCTAAAAGACAAGACGGCAAAGGAAAGCAACAACCCCTCAAAAACATACCCCTTGAAGGGTTCAGGCTTATACTGCTGCAAGCGGAAGTGAAATAGATCGGGCAGCAGTTGTTCACCAACGGCCGCCAACCACCAACGACCGGGAAAACCGCCCCGTGCATAAGTCCGCAATTCCAGGTTCCCTGGACGGCCGAACTCATTCAGCCGCAAGCCGCCCCCCAACCGGTCCCCGCCAACGGTGCGCGTGATGGCTGGTGCGTCGGCCGTCGCCTCCGGCGCGTGGAGCGTCAGCCGGTAGGCCTGGTTTGCTGATTGGATCGCTATAGGGAATTGCAGGCGATAGTAACGGCCGTCTTGCCCACCAGCCAGGTTCACACGGCTGCGATAGGTTGTTCCATCATCGGCCGCCAGCGTCACTTCCACCGGCAATCCCTCCGCCCCGGCCAGCCACACCTCCACTAACCCCAGCCGGTTCCCCTCGCTAACAAACGACTGGCTGACGCGATTCGCCCCATAAAAGGCCAACGGCGCGGGATCGGGAACCCCCGGCGCGACCTGCTCCAATGTCCACGGCCGGGGAAAGAGATAGTGGGCGTCGTAAAACATCGGAACCTGCACTTGCGGGCCAACGGCCGTTCCCCGCCACCACCCCATCCCAATCAGGAGAAGCAGCAGCAACAACAGCAGCAGGACCGCCAGCCACGGCCGCCCCCTACTATCAGCGAAAATCTGCGTCCTCATCAGCGAAAATCTGCGTTCCTTTCCCGTAGAGCGATTTTCCCAAATCGCTCAGCGATTCAGGAGAATCGCTTTACAAGTAGTAACGTGGCAAGATGTACCACAACAAACTAACTATATTCAGCAACACCATCCCCACCCGCAACGCCATGTGCAAGCCACCCTGCCAACGGCGCGGCAGCCACATCGCCAGCCCCAGCACCAAAAAGGTCAACATCGGCACGACCGTCCCCAGCCAATAGCGCCCCTGCAAACCACGGCCGTTGCCATACTCCCACCAAAAAGTGAGGTCATAGACCTGGATCAGCAAAATGGGGATGACGATCGACAACGCCAGAAAGAGCCAGACGACCAGCGGCGCGGCCGTTCGCCCGATGCGCCAGCCTTGCCAGTTCGGCCGTCTGCGCCAGACGCGCAGCAGCCCGATGAGCAGACCAATGATTGCCAACAGGGTCAACCCTTGCAGCAAGCGATAGACCCAGGGGGGCAAGGGCGTGTCAATCCAGCCGAAATGCGCCCACCAGGTGACAAACATCCCTTCCATCACCGAGCGATAATAGTCGAGCAGGTGCGGCCAAAAGGCGTAATCATAAAACGGCTCCTGGATGATGCGATGCCCCTTGAGGACGGGGTTGAAGTAAAATAAGTCCTGGTTCAGCCGCCAGCTTCGCGCCATCCACCAGCCCACCGGCAGCAAAATCGCCACCGCCATCACCCCTGTGCCGAGGATGACCGACCGGCGACGGCCGCTAATCAACCATCTCCTCCGCCCCTCTGCTCCTCCGCTCCCCTGCCCACTTGCTCCTCTACGCCACCAGTCGTAAACGATTAAGAGGGCAATCAACGGAGCATAGCCGTTTAGGGTCGGCTTGGTCAACATGCCAACGGCGAAAATCAGCCCCATTGCCAGACCGTAGCGCCAGTCGAAGCCGTCGCGAAAGACACGCAGGCTGAGGTAGATCAGGGACGAATAGCAGACGAAGTAAAAGCCATCTACGGAAACAACGGCCGAAATCTCGGTGATCATCGGATGGAAAGCGACCAGCGCCGGAATCGTCAGCCGCATCATCGCATCGCTTGAGGTGGCTCCATCCTGAGGGAAAAGCAGCCGCGCAATGAGATAAGCGACCACGACAATTGGGCTGCTGAGCACCACCGCCCATAGTCGCTGCACCTGCGCCCGATGTAGCAAATCCCCATCGCGAAAGAGGCGGTAGACCGGTGCGGCGAGCAAATAGTAAACGGGTGTAGCGTGGTTGAGCTTGCCGACGGCTTGCAATTCAAAAGTGGTGCGGGTGGAAGCGGGGAGCGTGGCAAACTCTGGTTCGCCGGGGCCAACGGCCGTCGCGCTAAACGCCTGTCGTTGTTCGGGGTTGTAGGGCAGACGGCCGACATCGGCCAATACCCGCGAGAGGGCGACATCGTCGGGGAGAAATTCTTCCCCTTCGTCGGGGAGGCGGCCGAACTCCCCCACAAACTGGATCACCCCATAATGGTCTTCCTCGTCCGGCCCCTGCCACAGCGGAAAGGCCAGGCTCCATAAGACCCCCTTGATGAGCATGATCAGGGTTAGTAGGCCAATTAACGCCCATTCGCGCCAGCTTTGTCTATCTCTCATCTCATTGACCGCAACATCCCCGTAGCGACAATCCTCCGGATTGCCCAGACAAACCAGGAGGTTTGTCACTACGGAGGCGACTTCTTGGCAACCAAAAAACAGTGGGCGCTTTCGTGCTGCCAGCGGGTTTGTAGCCACTTCTCCACTTTGACAGCCAACGGCGTCAGTCGTTCCATAAAGGGCAATTGATCGGGCAAAATTTCCCAGAGCCAGAAGAGGATGCTGTATTGCTCGGCTTGCTGGATGGTGAAACCAGCGGCCGTTACCTGCTGCTGCAACCCGGCAAAGGTGAACGGGGCGTTGATCTCGTCCCCTAGCCAGCTTGGATAGAGCCGCCGCCCCCAACGGATGATCGGGTTGTCCTCGGCCGTCTCGATCAAGAAGAGGACGCCATTCGGCCGCAAGCAACGCCATACCTCAGCCAACGCCTGGTCCACATCGCCGATATGGTGTAACACATGCTGAATATAAATCCCGTCCAGGCTGCCATTGGCAAAAGGCAACACCAGTCCATCGGCAAGCAACGCCGGGCCATGCGCCTGGGCCAGCTCCACCCGCTGCGGCACGGTGTCCAGCCCAATGACCCGCAACCCATATTGGGCGAAGCGGCTCATGTTCCAGCCATTGCCACAACCCAGTTCCACCACACGGTGCATCCCCGGTTGCAGCAAGACCCGCTTCTCCACCTCAAAATAAGGCAAGACCTGATAGCGGCTGGGCGACCAGTTCTCGCCAAACACGACTGCTTTTCGATAGTCCATAGAATGGTTACGCGGATGACGCGGATAATACGCAGATAACGCGGATTATCTAAAATTATAAGATTTATGCATTTTGACACGAATGACACGAATAACACGAATTTTTCCTCCTATTTTCGTGAAATTCGTGCCATTCGTGTCGAAGAAAGGTGTTATAAGACCTACTTAAATAAATCATGTCGCTAATCCGTGTTTATCCGTCCAATCCGTAATCATCCGTAATCAATCTTCTCCTGACCCCCACGATGAGTAGGTTTAAAAACGTCGGTTTGCCACAGTTTGAGGCGGTGGAGCAGGTAGCGGGCGGCTACCCAGAGCGTGCTCAGGCCATAGACGGTGCTGCCCCAAAAGCTGATTGACGACGCTTCGTTAAAGTAGCGCGTGGTCACAGGCACTTCGGCAAAGCGAAAACCAAAGTGATGCGCCTGGAAGATCATCTGTGTGTCAAAAACAAAGTTATTGGAGTTCCGCAAAAAGGGGACCGTCTCCAATAGCTTCCGACTATAAGCCCGATAGCCGGTGTGGCATTCGGAAAGGTTGGTCCCCATCACCAGATTCTCGGCCGTCGTCAAAAAGCGGTTCGCCCAGTACTTGTAGCGCGGCATCCCCCCTTCCAACGCCCCGCGCGGCGGCAAAAAGCGCGACCCCAACACAAAATCCCCCTCGCCCCGCTGGATCGCCTGGATCATCTGCGGGATCAGGTCGGGATCATATTGCCCGTCGGGGTGGAGCATAATCACAATCTCCGCCCCCTGGCGCAATGCCTCCATGTAGCAGGTCTTTTGGTTCGCACCATACCCGGCGTTGTGGGGGTGGACGATCAAATCGAGGTCCAGCCCCTTGGCAACGGCGACCGTCTGGTCAATGCTGCCATCATCCACCAGGATCACCCGGTCTACGCAGTCCGGTGGAATGCGCTGGTAAGTGTCCACCAGCGTCTGCGCCGCATTATAAGCAGGCATGACAACAATCACTTTCGGCCGCTTCATTTCCCTATTAACCATTGACCATTAACCATTGACCGTTAACCATTTCCTTCGTCTCGTCTACACCTTCTGATAGTCGTTCCCACCAATCCTCGGCCGTTCCCCAACGCCGCACCCAGCGACAACCGGCCAACGCCGCCCGCACAATCGTCTGCTCCTCCTCGCGCCAGTCGCGGCCGTCCCAGCGGCTCAACGCTTCGGCCAACAATGGCCCTGGCTGGAAGGCAAACGCGCCGCGACGAGGCTGCAACAATAATGATAACGCTTCTTCTCTGTTCAGGTCGGCGGCCGTTCCCTCGCCTGGCTCCAACCGTATCCCGCGCACCGGTCGCGACGGCCGCGCATACTCAACACCGGGCATAAGCTGGTCAATCATCCCCTTCGCCTGGGGGATGAAGCGTTGCAAATAGGTGTTCAGCGTCGCCACCGGCAAATCGCGGGCACTGAACCACAACCCCAGGCGGCGCACTGGTTGCGAATAGAGCCACCGTCTGCCCTGCTTTTGCTCCATCGTCACCGGCTTGGGAAAGGGGAGCAGCCAGCCATCACGGCTGAGAATCACCACATCATCCCCGGCAAAGGCCAAGCCCTGCGTCGCACATAACCGCCCCAGTCCATAAGCCATCTCCAGCGAGGAATGGATGAGCGTCGCTTCCGGCGGCCGTTCGGCCATTGTCGAAGGGCGCACAACTGCCGCCGCCCGCACCAGCGCATACCCCCGCCAGACCAACAGCCAGCGCAACACCGGCTCGACCACATTGGTATAAAGAAAGCCCGGCGAGCTTTCCAGCAAAGGGGAGACGATGATCTCTGTGTATTGACCCGGTAAGACGGTCAGCCCAAAGCCAAAGCGGCCAAGTTGTTCATCATAGCTAATCCCCCCCGCCAGGCGGCTGGGCGTCCCTTGCCGGTCTACGCGCAGTTGCAGGTCGCTGTCGGCCGTTAACTGCTCCACCTGAAAATAAGCCAGGTCGGGCAACGCCACCTGGGAGGCGATCCGCAGCAGGCCATGGATGTCGTAATAATGTTGCACCGGCTGGCGCATGGTCAGCCCGCGCGTCCAAATCCACTGCTCGGAGATGAGATAAAAGACAAAGCCCACGCCGAGCAAGGCCAGCAAATCGGTCGCCAGATAGGGCAAGCTGCGCTGCAATAAGGCAAATAGCGGCAGATAGACGGCAAATAAGAGCAATTGGCTGAGCAAGAGAAAGGCGAACCAGCGACGACGGCCGATGCGCTCCCCCTCGTGAAAGACCCACGTTTCCGCCCAATAGAAGTACCAGACGGCCGCCACTTCCCCGGCCAACCATGCCGCCGGTATCACCGTCCAGCCCGCCCATTCGACCAACCCGGCCAACAAGGCCATATTTCCGGCTATCGTCGTGGCAACCAACAGCAGGAAGCGGGCAAAGTGGACATTGGCCGTCAGCCGCAAGCGCAACAGGTGGCGGAAAAAGCGCAGCCCCTCGTGCAAATCCGCCTTGCTCTCCCCCCCATGTCGCGCTGCAAAGTCGAAGTGCAACTCCGACACGCGCAACGCCGGATGGCGGATGAGGATTTCCAGCAAGATTTTGAAGCCCTCCGGGTGCAAGCGCGAGAGGTCCACGGCCGTTCTTCGCAGCAAAAACAGCCCGGTCAACGGGTCAGAGACATTTTTTAGCAGCCGCGGAAAGACCATCCGCGCCAGGATGGTCAACAGTTGCGAGGTCAGCGAACGACGGCGGCTCAACCCCAATGGCCCCAACGTACCCGCCTTGCGGCTGCCAACCACGATGTCGGCCCGTGACCGTTCCGCCTGCTCCAGCAGTTGCGCCACCATCTCCGGCGGGTGTTGCAGGTCGGCGTCCATCACACAAAGCCACTCCCCCTCGGCCGCAGCCATCCCCTCGACCACTGCCCCGCTCAGTCCGTTTCGTCGCTCTGGCGGCCGGGCGATCAGCCGCACAGGAAAAGGGAAATCGGCCGCCGCCGTGCCGATCACCGCTGGCGTGTTGTCGCTGCTATCATCAACAAAAATGACCTCAATGGAGAGCGGCCGCAGCGCCTCACCCAGACGTGTCAGCAGGGGCAGCACATTCTCGGCCTCATTGCGGGTAGGGACGATGACGGAAATCACACTTGCATCAGATACAGCCACGCCCCGTATCATAACGCGGATTAACGGCCGCGTCCAAGCGACGAATAGAAACCGGGTTTTTTGAAAACCCCGGTTTCTTAATGTCGTTCCACCCACTCCTCCCGCAAGATGCTATAATTGGCCGCGTCCTCAAATCCGTCCCCCTTGCGGAAGTGTTCGCGCAGGACGCCCTCAAAGGTCATCCCGATCTTCTGCATCACCCGCCCCGACGCCGGATTGCGCGTGAAGTGCCCGGCAAAGATGCGGTTTAACCCTAACTCCGAGAAGCCATAATCGAGAACGGCCGCTGCCGCTTCGGTCATAATGCCCCGGTTCCAATAAGGCACGCCCAGCCAATAGCCGATCTCCGCCCGCAGGTGTTGTGACTCGGGACGCAAGCCTATCGCCCCGCACAGTTCCCCTGTCTCGCGCAAGACAATGGCAAAGGAGATGCCGGTCCCCTGAGCAAACCGCTCCGGGTGGGTGCGAATCCAGCTTTCGGCCGCGCCCGGCGGATATGGGTGGGGGATGTTGAGCGTGGTGTCAGCAATGGCATAATCACTGACCAGACGCTCCACAACCGGCGCGTCGGCAAGGGTGAACGGCCGTAAGATCAATCGCGTTGTTTCCAATATAGGTTGGTTCATCACGCTCTAAGCCTCCTTAATCATTCCCGCCTGATAGGCACTCACTAACTCATACAAGGCATTCAATCGCGACTGAATCTCCGCACCGCGATCACTGTCCTTAACCAACATCCGCCGGGGGTAGGTGACAATGCTGACGGTACTCGATTCCACGTCCACCTCGTCCTGAATCGCCTTTTGCGCCGACTCAAAGGGCCTGTGTTCGGCCAATAACAGGCCGTTGGAATTGGCGATCAAGGTATAACCGGCGATCCCCGTCACCTTTTGGTATGGCTTGGCTAACCCTCCATCGATGATCAACAGCTTGCCCCCAGCTTTGATCGGGCTTTGTCCGGCGCGAACTTTGACCGGAACGTGGCCGTTGATGATCCGGCCGCTTTCCGCATCCAGTCCAAATTCGGCCAAGATGCGGCGCACCGTCTGCTCATCGTCGCGAAAGCGGTAATAGGGGTTCTGCAACTCCTTGTGCGTCTCCTTGTCGGCCACGAAATACCGCTCAAAGGTGGTCATCTTGTTTTTGCCAAACAGCGGCGACCGCGCCCCACTCCACAAATACCACATCACATCCTGCCCATAGAGCCGTTTTTCCGGGTCGGTGGAGAAATATCCCTGTCTTGCCAATCGTTCCACCCGGTCCACATAGGACTTACCGCTATACACTTCGCCATCCACCTTGATCGCGGTGAAGGAGCCGTCGGGGTCGAGTGAGATACAGCCATGATAGAGCAAATTGCCATTGTAGATGCGGTACATACCCCCTTTGGCAAAGAGAAAACGGACATGCCGTTGCAGCGTGTCGCTGGTGGCAAAAGAGAGGATGAGCCGCTCCATCAGGGTTTGTTCTCGCTCGGTCAGCGCACAAGGGTCGGCCGGATCCACAGTAGGAAAGTGGGTATCAATTAGCTCATAGTCGCGGCCGTCAATGCAAACCGTCCCTTGCTCCAGATTCAGCCTGGCGATCAGCACACGATCATCCATGTTATAGTGCGGCCGTCGGCGGATGATTTGTCCTTCCAACTTAAACTGGATGATAGTGATCGCCTTTTGCATTTGCGCCAGCAACCGGCGCTCGGTTTCCTCCACCTTGTCAATTCGCAGCGGATCATCCTCCAGACGGGGGTAAAACTGTTCGCACTCATCATCACCGTAGACATCCAGCGCAAAAGAGGCCAACGGGATGAGGCTAATGCCATACCCCTGTTCCAGTGTCTCCATGTTGCCATAGCGCAATGAGAGGCGGACGATATTGGCCACACAGGCCGGGCTGCCAGCGGCCGCGCCCATCCAAACAATATCATGGTTGCCCCACTGGATGTCCAGCGAGTGATAGGTCAGCAACTTGTCCATGATGATATGCGCTCCGGGGCCGCGATCATAGACATCGCCGATAATGTGCAAATGGCTGATCGCCAGCCGTTGGATCAGGTTGGCAAAGGCGATGACGAAAGCCGCCGCCTGTCCTGTCTCGATGATCGAATCAATCATGCGCTGGTAATACGGCCGTCGCTCATCCCCCACGGCTTGCGGCAACAGCAACTCGCTCATAATATTGGCAAAATCAGGCGGAAAGCAGTGGCGCAGGTGAGCACGGGTATAGCGACCGGCCACCGAACGGGCCAGTTCGATCAACCGGTAGAGCGTAATGCGATACCATTCCCGCTCATCCTCCACCTGTTTCAGCAGCAAAGGTAGCTTCTGCTCTGGATAATAGATCAGCGTCGCCAGCGTCCGCCGTTCACGGCTGGGCAACTCATCGCTAAAAAGCTCGTCTATCCGCCGCTGTAAGGAACCGGAACTGCTCTTCAGCAGATGCAAAAAGGCTTCATACTCACCATGTAGATCAGAAAGGAAATGCTCTGTTTCTTTGGGTAAGGTCAGGCTGGCTTCCAAAGCGATGATTTCGGTTGCGGCCGCCTGGATTGAGGGGTATTGTTCAGCGAGAAGGTGGAGATAGCTCAAGTCCATCTGCTTATTTTACCTCGAATAGAACAACTCCGTTACAATAAAATATCAACACCGTCATGAACCACGAATTGACACGAATCTTCACAAATGGAGCCTAAATTCGAGCAAAAATGAAAGCCTCACGCAAAGCCGCAAAGGTCGCCAGGCTTTTCTTTCGGCTTCGTTCAAGATAACCCTTTGTGTACTTAGCGTCTTTGCGTGATCTATTCCCACAGGAGATTGATCAATGAAAACAAATTGGCAAACCCGCGATCAGGCCGTACTCCATCCCTTACACCATCCTTCCGCCCACCAGAACCCAGTGATTGTGGATTCGGGCGAGGGCATTTATGTCCATGCAGTAGACGGCCGCACCTACATTGATGGCCTCTCCGGCCTGTGGAATGTCCTCATTGGGCATGGCAATCGGGAGTTGGGGGAAGTGGCGCAGGAGCAAATGGGTTGCCTGGCCTTTTTCTCCGGCTATGCCGGGGCGTCGAACCTTCCGGCGATTGAACTGGCGGAGAAGCTGGCCGGTTTTGCCTATCCCGATCTGCAAACGACATTTTTCGCCTCCGGTGGCGCGGAGGCCAACGAGAGCGCGTTCAAGACCGCTCGCTACTACTGGAAGCAGCGCGGCAAGCCAGACAAAGTGAAAGTCATCGCCCGGCAAGACGCCTACCACGGCGTGACGCTGGCAGCAATGAGCGCGACGGGCATCACCCCCTACTGGCCGATGTTCGAGCCGCGCGTGCCGGGCTTTCTCCACATCCCCGCCCCCTATCCCTATCGCTTCGAGGGAGATGTGCGGCCGAATGAGACCATCGGCCAGGCGGCCGCCCGCGCCCTGGAAGAAGCCATTCTCCGCGAAGGGGCGGACACGGTGGCCGCCTTCATCGCCGAACCGGTGCAAGGGGCTGGCGGCGTCATTGTCCCGCCCGATGACTACTTCCCCCACATCCGCCGCATTTGTGATCAGTATGAAGTGCTGCTAATTGCCGACGAGGTGATCACCGGCTTCGGCCGCACCGGGGAGTGGTTCGCCCTCAATCGCTATGGCGTCCAACCCGACATTCTCTCCTTTGCCAAAGGGATTACCAGCGGCTACCTCCCCCTCGGCGGCATTCAAATTTCCAATGCGATCCGCGAGGTGATCATGAACGCGCCACCCAACGAGCGTTGGATGCACGCCTATACCTACTCCGGCCATCCCACCTGCTGCGCGGTGGGTTTGCGGAATTTGGAGATCATCGAACGTGATAACTTAGTGTCGCAAGCGGCCGAACGTGGAGCGCAACTGCTCAATGGGCTAAAGCAACTGGCGGAGGAGTTCGACTGTATCGGTGATGTGCGCGGCCTGGGGCTGATGGCGGCCGTCGAGTTTGTCACCGACCGCGAGAGCAAGGCCAGCGGCAATCTCGCCGTTCCCATCCTGCAAGCGTGCCAGGAGCGCGGTCTGCTGACCCGTGCTAAGGGCGAAAGTCTGTTACTGGCCCCGCCGCTGGTGGTGTCGGCCACTGAAATAGAGAAGATTTTGACCGTCCTGGCCGAATCCATCGCCGCCGTCGCCAAAAACTGAGCATCTCTACTCCGTTTTCACTCTACCCCACTTGACATATGTAAAGCTGCTGTTGTACACTGTGGATTAATAATGACTAGCTTTATGTCATGTTAGTGAAGGAAGCGTGAACGGGCTTCGCAACGGTCGTACTGGGGTCTGCGGACGCTCCATTACATCAAGGGGTAGAAAAGATGAAAGCCTTTGGCAAGAGTATAGCAAGGTTCTTCAATGGGCGGCGGGGGCTGCGCCACGCGCCCTATTGGGCCGGATTATTGCTACTGGCGCTGTTTGGCATCACCACCAGCTCCGGCAATCTGCTGGCGCAGGGCAACTGGGAGGCGCGGTATTGGAATAACCGCAATCTCTCCGGCAATCCCGTCCTTATTCGTCAGGAGGCGGGGATCAACAACGATTGGGGAGGCGGCTCGCCCGCGCCAGAGGTCTTCACCGACAACTTCTCGGCCGAATGGCGACAAACTGTCAACCTCCAGGCTGGGACTTATCGCTTCACCGCCACCACTGACGACGGGATGCGCGTCATCGTCAATGGCACAACGGTGATTGATTCCTGGTATGACAGCCAGGTACACACGGTGACGGCCGATGTCTCCCTCAACGCTGGTAGCCACAACATCGTCGTACAATACTACGAAGGGGGCGGCGTGGCAACAGCAAAGCTATCGTATGGACTGGTGAGCGCTCCTGCGCCTGCCAACGTCTGGCGTGGCGAATACTTCAATAACACCTCGCTCAGCGGCTCTCCTGTCCTGGTGCGCGACGATGCTCATATCAACTTCAATTGGGGCTTTGGTTCTCCAGGGCCAAACGTCCCGGCCGACTTCTTTTCCGTGCGCTGGACGCGCCAGGTACATTTCAATCCGGGGCGTTATCGCTGCACGGCCGTCAGCGACGACGGGGTACGTTTCTACATTAACGGCAACCGCCTGATTGACCAGTGGCGCGTGCAAGCGGCCGCGACCTACACAGTAGATGTTGATCTCGCCGGGTCGGTTTCCCTGGTCACGGAATATTTCGAGAACACCGAACGGGCGGAAATTCGCCTGACCTGTCTGCCGATTGGCAGCAGCCCGCCACCGGCCCCAGGGCCAGAAGGGGCCTGGTATGCCGAATATTTCAACAACACGGCTCTGTCCGGCACACCCGCTCTGGTGCGCAGCGACCCGGTGTTGGACTTCAACTGGGGCAACGGCTCACCTGGGCAATCCGTTAACGCCGATCAGTTCTCGGTGCGTTGGACGACCAATCTGCACTTCAACGCTCCCGGCCGTTACCGCTTCACGGCACGCACCGACGATGGCGTGCGCGTTTGGGTCAACAACCAGCTGATCATTGACGCCTGGTTCGACCATGCTGTGCAAAACTTCAGTGGTGAAATCAACCTCGCCGCCGGTTCTGTTCCTGTGCGGGTCGAATATTACGAAAATACGGGTCTGGCAGAGGCACATCTGAATTGGAACCTGGTCTCAGGAACGGGCGGGCAGTATCCAGGAACGGCCGTCGTCACCGCTTATCGCCTCAACGTCCGCACCGGGCCAGGGACCAACTTCACGATCATCGCCAAGCTCAACAGCGGTCAAGTCGTCCCGCTGGCAGGCTATCGCAACGCCGATGGCTCCTGGGTACAGGTAGCGTTACCCAATGGCACGGTCGGCTGGAGCAGTAGCACCTACCTGCGGCCGAACATCTCCATCCTCTCGCTGCCGATTTGGGGCGGGACCGGCGGGCAACCACCGGCCAATGCGACGGCCGTGGTCACCGCCTCCTTCCTCAATGTGCGCTTCGGGCCGGGCGTCTCCTATGGCATCCTGACCACTATCACCAACGGTACAACAGTACGGATGATCGGCCGCAATGGGGATGGCTCGTGGGTGAAGGTGATTCTACCCGACGGCCGCCAAGGCTGGACGAACACATTCTATCTCAGCTCCAACTTCCCGGTTGGCAATCTGCCGTTTGTGAATATCTAGGGCGGTTGTTGGTAATCAGTAAATAGTTGTCAGTAAGCGGTAAGCAGTCAACCGATTGCTTACCGCTTGTTAATATGCAGCTTTGCTGGTGGAGATAACAAGACACAAGCTCATGACATTTAGATCGCGGCGGTTGCTAATTATTCGCTTTCAACCACTGAGCCAAAAGATATGGAATCGTGGGAAGCGTTTTTAGCTGCTGGACAAGACACGCTCTAAATTTTGCCGAGCCTGGGTTTCATAACGCTCAAAAAACGGCCGCGTCCGATAAATACGCGGCCGTCGCAAAAATCCGGCCAGTACCTCTCCTCGCTTCTGGCGATAAACCGGCTCCGGAACCCAGGCATACTCCTCCCGAATCTGCCGGTCATAGTGGTCGAATCGCTCTGGCTCGGCTCCCAAAATGGCTAAATCGGCGTCACACAAGACGGCCGCATCATTACTGATCGCCTCTTCACCCATCGCCTGCTGATGGTCAGTCAGTCGAATCATATTGGCTATACGAATTATCGTTTCAGACGGGACATCGGCCGCCGCCAACACCTGCTCCATCCACTGTGCCGACTGTTCCTCATTGTCCGTCCGTCGCGGATCATAGATCGCATCATGGAACCAGATGGCGATCTCCACTTCGGCCGTTCGCTCCATCAGCCCCGCGCCCAACGCAAGCTGTGCCAGACAATCGCGGATATGGTCGAGATTGTGGTACGCACGGTGTGGCTCCGAATAGCGGCCGACTAGCTCCGCCAGCACAGCCTCCCCACCCCCAACTGCGCCAACCTCCTGCCACGCCTTCTGCCAGCGCTCCATTGTGCCTATAGGACACTTTTCCAGCTTCCAGCTCAAAACTCTCTCCTGCCGCCAGCCGACTATTCATCAGTACCTCAAGCCGGTGTGTTCCTGAATAGTAGCGGCGAGTGGTAATCGGCTTGATTTTTCAGCAATTTTCTCTCGTCAAGTTGCAGTTCCAGTGTACTCCACTTAAAGACCTTCACGTTGCGGCCGCCCACCTTGCACACTAGCCGCTCAATCTCCAATACCAAAAAGCTCACATATCATCTCCAACATCGCCCGCGCCAATGCCTGATCAGTAAACGCGGCCGAACGCGCTTTCGCGGCCGTCGCCAATGCCTGATACCGTTGCCGGTCATCGAGGAGGCCGAGGATGGCGGCGGCCGTTTCTTCCACACGTCGCTTATCCACGATTAGGCCCCCTTCCCCCAACACCTCCGGCAAGGGGGGAATGTTGTGGACAACGGCCGGAGTGCCGAAGTACATCGCTTCGACCAACGGCACGCAAAAGGATTCCCATTCGGATGTAACCAACAGCAGACGGGCGTGGTGTAGCAGCGCGGCCAGAACGGCCGGGTTATTCACCTGCCCAGCAAACAGCACGCGCTGCGCCAGGCCATGTTTGCGAATCCGCTCCTGTATCTGTCGCTGGTAGCTTTCCGCCAAATCGGACGCACCAACCAGCAGTAAGACCATATTCGGCCGTTCGCGATGCAAATGGGCAAATATGTCCACCAATGCCAATATGTCCTTCTGCGGAACGAGGCGGCCGATGAACAGGCAGTACTCCAGCTTGCTTAAATTGGCTGCCAGTTCGGTGTCCAGGCGGCCGTTAAAGCGACTGGTGTCTACGCATAGCGGCAGTTGGTAGAGCCGTTGGGGGTTGAATCCATGTGCTTGCAGTTCCGCGCGAGTATAGGCCGAATGGGCGACACTCGCCTCAAACTCGTTGCGCAACTCCGGCAGCAATTCGATCCCGCGACGGCAAAGCTCGGCAAGATAGGCATTTTGCCCTTCAAACAAATGGGGTGGGCTGACGCCGTGATAGTCCATGATCTTGTAATCATTGCTGGCTAAGACACGGCCGATGCTGGCTTCGTCATAGATCGAATAGTGGTACCAGAGAATATCATCGCCCGTCGGCCGGTAGTAACGGGCTGGTTCGGCGGCCAAGGCCAGCGATGGGTCTACATATTCAGCGTAGAGGCGCACCCGCGCCCCCCAGCTACGCCACAGTCGCCCGCTGGTCAGGAGGTAGTTGCCAATGGCATCCCCTGGTTTCAGGGTGACGGTCATCAGATTGACCGTTAGGGGGGGACGACGGCCGTTTTCATGATTTTTCTTCATTTATCAATCAGAACTGCACGCTCAGAGAGGACACAGATCATCGCTGATTTTTAGAGAAGATCAGCGTTTATCTGCGTTTTATCCGCGAAAATCAGCGTCCACTCCGAACCTGCAAAGGTAGTGAATCAGAAAGCACTTGCTGAATAAACTGCTCATAGCGCGGCACGACGACGTCCCAGGCGTAGTGGCGGAGGACATAGTCGCGACCCTGACGGCCGAGGGTGTTCGCTAGTTGGGGATGGTCTAGCAAGTAGGTAAGCGCGGCAGCAAATTCATCATAATCATTAAAGTATAGCCCGCCGTTGGCGCGTTGGCTGTGCTCTAAGGTGACAGCACATTGCCCATGCACCAATGAAGGCGTCCCCGCCAGCCAACTTTCCATCAGCACAATGGAAAAGCTCTCATGCAGCGAGGGAATACAAAAAACGGCCGCGGCCGCATAAGCATCATACTTGTCCTGCACCGGCACAAAGCCTAAATCAACCACCTGTCCGGCCATGTCGGCGGGAATCATCACATCTCCAGTGCCAATTAAGACCAATTTGAGCAGCCGTTGCGCTTCCCGGCAGTAGCGTTCCCAGTATTGCAACAACAGCGGCGTGTTCTTCCCCGGCTCGCGCCGTCCGGCGTAAAGCACAAATGGGGTATCTATGCCATATTGCTGGCGAAACCGCTCGCCATCAGCGGTAAATCCCGTCTCTACACCCGATCCTAATGCCGCCCGGAGTTGCCCGTTATATGCCGGACCGAATAGTTGCTGCGTCAATCTTTCTTCTGCGTGGCTAAGAAAAATCAGCCCGCGAACCTGGGGCAGAACGTCGCGGTAAATGCTCAGCCGGGCATAGCTCTCATCATGGAGGCAAGGGATGACTATCGAGCGTTCGGGGCAGACCTGCACCCCAAAGTAGGTGGTAGCAAACATATAGGGAATAAAGATGTAGAGACGCTCGTTCGCTTCCCGCGCAATAGCCTCATATAGCTGTGGCACTCGTAGCATTTCGTTGATGAAGATTTGTTCTTCCGCGGCCGTCACCGGCATGTTGTGCATCAGCCGCCAGTTGACCTGATCAAAGGCGTGCCGGTTGCGCCGCTCCACTGGAAAGCGGCGGACGCAAACACCTTCAACCTCGCTCGTACCCGCTGGATAGTAGTTTTTGCCCCAATCGGCGTATAAGTCACGTGTACAGCTGGTCAGCACTTCGACCGGCAATCCGGCTTGCTGTAAACGCTGTGCCAACCGGCGGGTCAACGCCTCTGCTCCACCGGGCGCGTCAGGGCCATACCAGGGGGTGACGAAGGTGATGGTGGTCATAGGGAAGTAAGCGGTGGGCAGTAGACAGTAGCAAGTAGCTTGCTATTTGCTGCCGTTTGGATGTGAGCAAAATCAGTCATGGCGGGAAACCGTGTGGGAGTCCGTTTCGGGAGTGGTTGGTGATTGCGTATCGTCTTCGGCCGTTTCCATTTCCTGGCCTAAGATGCTCAGGGCTTGTAGGAGGTGACCGGTGGCAGCGATCTGTTGTGTTGCGCTTTGGTTTACATAATAGACAACGAGTTCGTGAAATTTACCGCGCAGCCAATCAACCAGACGGCCGACGACGGGCAACGACGAGCGGCTAACAAACACCGGAACCCGAAATTCCTCTTCGGCCAGCCTTGCCAGATAGAGATGTTCGTAAAATTCGGGCGGCAGACGTTTGCCGCTGACGACGATGGGGGGGCGGCCGTCGGAGGAAACGGTTGCGCGTCGCTCGACAATCTGTTGCCGAATCTGCTGCATGATTTCTTCAATCTGAATTGTCTCTTGTTCAGGCTGTGAAACACTCACTACACACCCCACTCCATACACTATGTATTTGCTAAGTTTACGGTGAATTTGTCAACTTATTTAAGAGTAGTCGCCACTCTTGCTGCTCAATGCGCTGCGGTTTATGTTCATAACTGTTTTCTAAATAGGTGCTTTGCAGCAGTTGTTCGGCGGTGCTAAAACCGAAGCCATGCTCAACCAACCAGGCCGGATCGCCAACCCAATAAACAGCGCGATCACTATTTTCCCAAATTTGCAGCGTTTGAGCCAACAGACGCTCATCCAGCGCGGCCGGATCACGGAGGGTGAACACATCATGGCCGTAGATGAACTTCAACGGCGTGCCAACAATATCGCCCAAACTCACTACTGCCTGATCATTAAAAATCAAGATGGAGTCCGCTTCCAATTCACGATCCATCGCCGCCACCTGGTCGATCAGTCCAGCATGGTCTACCTGACTGACAAACCCTCGCGCCGACCAGGCCAGCCCGGCCAGCCAGATAAGCGCTAGGAGAACGGCCGCACCTTTGAAGAAGTAGGCAGAAGACAGTCGCCATTTACCAATTAATTCTCCTCTGCTCCTCTGCCCCTCTGCTCCTCTGCCCCCCTGCGCCTCCGCTCCCCTGCTCCTCCACACCATCGCCACCTGTTGGATAAACACGGCCGCTGCCAGCACAAAAAAGGGCAACACCGCCGGAACATAGCGGCGCATGGCGTAAATGTGGTGGGGGTTGGCTCGCAGGTTCCAGAGATAGAGCAGCGAAAACAGAGCGCCAACGGCCAGCATAATGGCCGTGCGCCGGTTGACTTTCCAAATCAACAGACAAGTTCCGGCAACGCCGAGCCAGACACCGACCGGCGACAGATACCAACCCAGTCGCCGCCAATTTTCATGCTCGGTCAGCGGTATCAGTTGCTGGCTATACCCATCCTGGCGCAACACCGTTTCGCCCATCAGCGGCCGGATGAACCAGCCATGGATGGCAACTAGCAAGGTGACGAGGAGAAGCAGCCCCAAAAAGAGCCGCCGGTATTGTCCCGCTATGCCCGCCAGTCGCGGCCCTGTCCGCCAAACAGCCCACAGAAAGGCCAGGCCGATGAGTACCCCACCCAGTGGGATCCACCAATTGTTGCGCAGCAATAAGACAGTCAGGCCAAACAGGTCATAGGCATACGGCCGACTTTGCCAAAAGGCGTGGAGGAGCGAATGGCCGATCAGCGCAACCAGGGGGACGATGAACCAATCCCTTGCCGGTTGGCGACTGAGCAACAGCCACAGTAGCAGCAATCCCAGCAGTGGCAAAATAGCAATCATGTCTATGCGAAGGACAAAAATTTCACCCAACGATATACCGGCGACCAATGCCCACAGCGGCCGAGGGCCTCGCCCCCCTAACCACATTGCTAATGCCCACAGTCCCGCCCACAAAAGGTACTGGGTAAAGCTCTCTGTTGTCGGGTAGCGAGCAAACCAGACTTGCAAGGCGGAGATGGTCAAGCCCGTCAGCGCTAAGGCGGCCGTTTCCCAACCGGCAAATTCCCGCACGGTCAGATAAACGGCTAGCGCTCCAAGCAAAGCCCACAAGCCGGGCAGTAGTAGTTCAGCCCGCACGCCAGCCTCTACGCTCTGATGAACGGCCGTTGCCAGCCCATAGGCGATTGCCTGCCAGACGGGATGCAGCGGATAAAATTGGGGGGTGATTTCGCCGGGCGGTTCGCCAATGATGTAGAAACCAGGGAACAAATAGGAAGAGGCGATGGGATTTTGGGGCAACGGCCGTAAAAAAGCAGGATAGAGCGCAGCATCCATCGCCGCCAATGTCTCATCTTGAATGATGATCCCCCCTGATTGGGCAATGGACGCACCGAGACTGACATACACACCGGCATCCGCTCCGCCGAGAATGTATTCATGCGGCCGGAAAAAGAGCCAGAGGGCGGCGATGAGCCAGAGGGCGAGGAAGAGGGATTCTGCCCAGCGGGGAAGATTGGAGACTAAGAGACTGGGAGACTGGGAGACTGGAGAAATGGTTAATGGTGAATTGGAGCGGCGAGACCAGTGGGTGATGAATAAGAGCGCGGTGAGGATGAGCCAAAGCAGGGTCAGGCGGCCGATGGAGAAGAGGTGGAGTTCGGCGAGGATGAGGGCGATCCAGCCGATGATGACGACGCCGAGGGTGAGCGCGGCGAAGAGCATTGGCAGAGTCGGCCGTGCCGGTCGAGCAAAGAGGGCAACGAGCAACCAACCGGGGATGAGGCAGGCCAGGGCAATGACGATGAGAAAGGACCACTCAGGCATAGGGCTGCTGCCAACGGGCGATCAGGTTGTGTAGAAATGTGGCGTAATGTTGGGCTACTTTGGCTGGATGGTGCTGTTTGCGGGCATAGTCGGCCGCTGCATCACCCATCTGTTGCCGTTGCCCAGCCGAGCCAGCCAATGTACGCAAGGCATCGAGCAAAGCGGCATCATCCAACGGCGGGACCTTCAGCGCGACCGTGTCCGGCAACTCGTGATACCAGCCATGATCATAGACCACCAGCGGCCGACCCGCCGCCAACCCGCGCAAAGCCGTCGCCGATGTCTCGCCAACGGTCGGATGGCGAAGGTTGACGATCACATCGGCCGTCTGAATCCAATCAACAAACTCCGTTAAAGAGTCCACGTAGCCAATCGTGCCAACAGCCCCCTCTAACCCCAGTTCATGGGTGCTTGCTTCTAAATTGACCTCTGGCAACACCTCACCGATGAACAGGAGAAAGGTATTCTCGTTTTCACGGTGTAGTTGTTGGAAAACGCGCAAGAGTTGGTTGGCCTGCTTGTTTTGCGTCACCTGCCCCATGCTGGCGAAGATAACCGTCTCTTCCACCAGGCCCAGCTCGTGGCGACGCGGACGGCCGTGGCGTGAACGGCCGTTTTGAATAGCGATAGGAGCAGGAATAACCTCGACAGGACAGCGCGGTTGCTGGCTTTTGAGCAGATCGGCCGCATAGTGGCTATGGGCAATCAGCCCCAGGCTGGTGCGTACCAACCGTTCAGTCAGCGGCATTTCAAACAAACGATGCTCCCCATACCCGGCACGAATGGCGTTCGCCTCACGAACGCCCTCTATCCCACCGGCAAAGCCCATCTCACGCAAATAGGCGGCATAATTGCCCTGCCCCACAGTTGAATGGGCAACCAATTGGTGAATAAACACATCATGGACGACGACCACCCCTGGATAGCGAATCAACGTCTGGTAAATCGCCTGATGATGCTCACTGTTACCCATATGGTATAGCACAAGGTCAAATTGCCAGCGCATAGCGGGGTAGGCGGCCGTTGGATAGCGAGTGGAGAGTGGGGAGTGGGGAGTGGAGAGATTAGGAGAATCGGTAAAGAGGGTTATGTTGGCGTGTTGGGAGAGGTGGGGTAGCAGTTCCGCGCTGTAGTCGGCAATGCCGCTGCGTGCCGGTGGCAACGGACTGAAATAAGCCAGCCTCAACAACCCCGCATCCATATCTCGTCTACCTTCCCCAATCTCCAACCTCTAACCTCCAATCTCTAATCTCTCAGTCTCTCAATCTCCCAGTCTCTTACTCTCCCAATCTCTCCAACCTCGCCTCAATCCCCTCCAGCCGCCGCTCAATTTGTATCAGCCGGGCCACAATCTCGCCCATGTCGTGGACCGTATTTGCCTGTTGCTGGTCTTGGGCAATGATCCGCGCATCCATATCGTCAAAGCGGGGCAGGTTTTCTTCAAAATAGCGCAGGTGTTTATCGTAGTTTGCCAGCCGTGGCAGAACGTAGTTGAGCAACTCCTGGTTAAACTCTGTCTGTTGGGCGATTAACGGCCGCACATACCAGCGCGTTGAAATACTATTCCAGGCAGCACGAAAACGGGCGAGCAGCCCACCCACAACCGGCGTCGACGAACGAAACTCGTACTCCTGAAGCTGTCCCTTCTCCCGCAACAGTTCTTCTTGCGCCAAGCTATCCTCCACAGAACGGTGAGCGGTAGGCGGTAATCAGTAGCCGGTAATCGGATTACTGATCACCGATTACCGTTTACCGATAACCGATTACCAAGTCTCCGAGTCTCCCAGTCTCTTAATCTCCAATCTCCAATCTCTAATCGTGCCAGGAAATCTCCGGCACCACCGCCGCCGTCGCATAAGGCCCAGTTGCCAAGTCATCAAAGTAATTGTTTGCCAGCAACGCACTATAAGAGAACAGCGCATGTCCCGCCGTGCCGACAGCGCGAGCCATTTCGATGCGCGTGTTGATTTCCTCAAAGCTACAATAAGCGGTGCCGATACCAGGGAGGATGTAGCGGCCGCCGCTGCTGGCCTGGAAATCGGCCGCCAACGTTTGCCACCGTTCCTGTGTCCAAAAGCTATTATCAGGACAATTGAACACCGCCGGATAGATCATCGGCGAGATGCTATCTATATAGCCACCGCTGACCCATGCCTTCGAGTCCTGGTAGTAGTTGCTGTACCCCTGGCTGCCGCCCCAGCCCCAATAATCAATGTAGATTGGCCAGACGGCGGCCGAGAGCCAAAGCTTACGGCCGCTGGGAACCACCACTTGCTCATAGAGCTTCCGCACCGTGCCATTCACCTGTTGGCGTTGCCACTCGCGATACTCCGTCTGGCCGTTGAAGCCAAAGCAAGGTGCACCATAGGCCGCTTCGCTCACCGGATCACAAGAAGTGACGCTGCCACCATAGCGCACATTATCCAGATGCAACCCATCTATATCATATCGCGCCACCAGATCGGCGGCGACGGCCAATAGATGCTCATCGAAGAATTGGGAGGCAGGGCTGGCCCGCAAGTAGACACTGCAATGGGGGTCGCCGCCCGTCGTCCATTGTACCCCGTTTAGCTTGTCGCTCGTTGCACCGTGTGCGTCTTGCAACAGATAGTAGAGGTGGCGCGGTATCGTTTGTGGGGGCGGGTTGCTGCAATCGTCGGTCACGGGATGGACATTGAGATAGGCATGGAGCTGAATCCCCCGTGCATGGGCTTTCTCAAGGAAGTAGGCCAGCGGGTCCCATAAGGGTGAGGGGGGTTGGCCCAATGTGCCGCCGCTGACGCGCTGCGCCCAGGGTTCCAGGCCGGGGGTATAGTAGGCGTCGGCCGCTCCACGCACCTGGAAGAAGATGGCGTTAAATCCGGCAAAGGCGGCATTCTCGACGATCTCATCAATCTTCGCCGGGTCGGCCGGGCGGCCGCTGCGTGTCCAATCAAAGCGCGTCACCCACAGGCCGCGAAACTCCACCATCTGCCCTGGTGGTGTAGCGGAGGGCGTTGGTAAGGGAGCCTCAGTTGCGGTAGCCGTCGGCGTCGCGGTCGCCTCCGGCGCGACCACCAGCGGATAATAGGAGTGGGTTTCATCTTGCGCCAGCGCGATCAGGAAAGAACCGCCAACAAGCAAGACGAGGATCATCGGTAGAAAACGGGTAAACGGCCGTTGTTGCATGGTTTAATCATCTATTGGTATAGTGGTGTATTGGTCTAATAGTATATTGGTATAGTGGTGTACTGGTGTATTGGCATTTCTGCTCGCTAGGCAGAAACCGATAAACCAATACACCAATACACGAATACACCAACACACCAACCAATCAACCAATCACAGCCCTTATTCTAAACCACGATCACCTGAATGCCTAACACCGATTGCCAACGATAGATAGACGATGACCAACCGCATTTATGACATTAGCCGCACACTCCAGCCCGACATGGCCGTCTGGCCTGGTGACACACCCTATAGCCTGGAGACTATCCTCGCCCTTGCCAATGGGGATTCCGTCAACCTGACCACGCTGACGATGAGCGCCCACACCGGCACGCATGTAGATGCCCCCTCCCACTTCGCGGCCGACGGCCGTACCCTCGAACAGGTTGATCTTGCTCCCTATTGGGGGATGGCGCAGGTCGTCAGCGTCAGTAAGAGCGATGGGTCGCTTTATCCAGCCGATTTTGCCGCTTATGAGTTAACGCTTGCGCCGCGCCTGCTCGTCCATTCGGCAGCCAGCGAGGCCGATCCACGCCTCTTCCCGGCCGAATTTATCTATCCCAGCCCGGAACTGGCCGATCATTTGGGGCAGTTGGGGATTGTCTTGTATGGTACAGACGGGCCGACAATGGACGCGGCCGATAGCAAAACCCTCCCCGGCCACCACGCCCTACACCGCAATGGCATTGTCATCCTGGAAGGGCTAGATTTAACCGGCGTCCCCGATGGCCTGTATGAATTGGTGGCGCTCCCGCTGAAGGTAGCCAATGGCGACGGCAGCCCCGTCCGCGCCGCCCTGCGTGCAATACAGTAGCGCGATTTGCCAAATCGCAGCAATTTCCCACCCTCTATAAAATCATCAGAAAGAATTATGCAACCCACTGACATCTACTATGCTCAAGAACTAGACCGACAAGACGAACTCGCCCCCTTTCGCCAACGCTTTGTCAGTGACGAGCCGGGGTTGATCTACCTTGATGGCAACTCGCTCGGCCGTCTCCCCACTGCCGCCATCTCCCGCCTGCAACAGACGATTGAACATGAGTGGGGGCGGCGGCTCATTCGGGGCTGGAACGAAGGCTGGATCGAAGCCCCCAATCGCGTCGGCGATAAAATCGGCCGTTTGCTTGGCGCACAACCGGGCGAAGTGATCATGGCCGACGCCACCTCCGTCAATCTTTTCAAGCTGGCATTGGCTGCCGTCCGGGCACAACCCGGCCGCAGCAAAATCATCACCGACGACCTCAACTTCCCCTCCGACCTCTATATTTTGCAAAGCATCTGCCGCCTGACCGGAGCAAGGCTGGAAGTGGTCAGGTCGGCCGATGGTATTCATGGCCCAGTGGATGGGTTGGCAGCGGCCGTTGATCAGGATACGGCCTTGCTGACGCTTTCGCATACGGTCTTTAAGAGTGGCTATACTTATGATATGGCGGCCGTCAACGAGGTGGCGCATCAGGTTGGAGCGTTGACGCTATGGGACTTAAGCCACGCCGCCGGTTCGGTTGCCGTCGCGCTCAACGCCGCCAACGCTGATCTGGCCGTTG
The DNA here is from genome assembly GCA_964410625.1 of uncultured Ardenticatenaceae bacterium. Classification (GTDB taxonomy): domain Bacteria; phylum Chloroflexota; class Anaerolineae; order Promineifilales; family Promineifilaceae; genus CAYPHY01. The sequence goes on from CAYPHY010000007.1 coordinate 81,968, forward strand.
GCTGCACCTATAAGTATCTCAATGGCGGCCCCGGCACACCCGCCTTCCTGTATGTGCGCCGCGACTTGCAAGAACGGCTAGAGAACCCTCTCTCCGGCTGGATGGGGCAGCAAAACCAGTTTGACTTTGGGCTGGAGTATGAACCGGCCCCCGGCATCCAACAGTTCTTGACCGGCACACCGGCTATCCTCGCGCTGGCAGCGGCCGAGCCAGGCATCGAACTACTCCTGGAAGCGGGAATAGAACGAGTACGCGCCAAGTCCGTGCGCCAGACTGCTTACCTGATAGACCTCTGGGAAGCCCTGCTCGCCCCGCTTGGCTTTCGCCTCAACTCGCCTCGCGATCCGGCGCAGCGTGGCTCCCACATCTCTATCGGCCACGATGAGGGGATGCGAATTAACTTAGCTCTGATCAATGAGATGAACGTGCTACCCGACTTCCGCCGCCCGGACAACATCCGCCTGGGCATAGCTCCCCTCTACAACACCTTTAGCGAGATTCACACGGCCGTTACCCGCCTGCAACAAGTCGTCGCTGATCGCCTCTATGAACGCTATGACCCAACGGGGATTCGCGTCACCTGAGCGGCTCAGTAAGCAGTTAGCAGCACTCACTCCATGTCACCCCCTCACCCTGTCACCTCTTCACCCCCTCACCTTGTCACCGCCCTGCTCGCCTGGTGGGACGCCGGTCACGTCGATCTACCCTGGCGCAGGAGCCGCGATCCCTATGCCATCTGGGTGGCGGAGATTATGCTGCAACAGACGCAGATCACAACCGTCATCCCCTACTTCGAGCGCTGGATGGCCCGCTTTCCAGCGGTCGAGGCGTTAGCGGCCGCCTCCCTCGATGAGGTGCTAAAGCTTTGGGAAGGGTTAGGCTATTACAGTCGCGCACGAAATTTACACGCGGCCGCGCAGATCATCGTCAATGAACATGGCGGCCGTTTGCCCGATACTGTTCCGGCGCTGCTCAAGCTCCCCGGCATCGGCCGCTACACCGCCGGAGCCATCGCCTCCATCGCCTATGGCCAGCAAGCCCCTATCCTGGACGGCAACGTAATCCGCGTCCTCAGCCGCGTGTTTGACCTGCCCGATGACGTCACGCTCCCGGCGACGCGCAACCAGCTATGGGCGTTGGCCGAGGAACTGGTTCCCGCCGAACGGCCGGGCGACTTCAACCAGGCAGTGATGGAACTGGGACAACAAATTTGCATCCCGGCCAATCCTCGCTGTCTGATCTGTCCGCTATACGCCCATTGCCTGGCGCGGCAGCGAGGGACGCAGCTTGAACGCCCGGTACGGCCGCCGCGCAAACGCACCCCGCATTATGATGTGGTAGCTGGAGTGATTTGGGAAGCGGGAGAGCCAAGCGCGAACGGCCGTTTTCTCATTGCGCAACGGCCGTTGGATGGCTTGCTGGGTGGCCTGTGGGAGTTCCCCGGCGGCAAACAAGAAGCGGGGGAAACGCTGCCCGCAGCCCTACAGCGTGAAATCGAAGAGGAGATGGCGATCCAGATACGGCCGGGCGAATTCTTGACGACCATTGACCACGCCTATACCCATTTCCGCATCACCCTCCACGCCTATCACGCCGCTTATGTTGGTGGTGAACCGCAACACATCGGCGTTGCTGACCACGCCTGGGTCACGTTGGCTGATCTGGATAAGTATGCCTTTGCCCTAACCGACAGGAAAATTATCGCCAGCCTAAGGGAATTGTTGAAATAGGGTATAATGGAGTTGACTTAATGTGTAGGAAACTACCACGGATATAGAAAACGACGGACAGGAGACAAAACTGTCCGCTTATTTCCAAATCCGTTGTTGTCTTGATGAGGTTAAATGGAAGCAATTCTAAATCAGGCGCAAGAAGCCTTACTCAAACGCACCCGCGATACCCTCGGCCGTCTACGTGATGTGCTGGCCGAAAGCTCGGCCGCACCCAGCGAACGCGCGGCGCTGGCCGACACCATTCGCCAATTAGACGAGCTATTTTTGCTCGTTGTTGCCGGGGAGTTTAACTCCGGCAAGTCGGCCTTCATCAACGCCTTGCTCGGCCAAACGCTCCAACCCGAAGGGGTAACGCCGACCACCGACCGCATCTATCTGCTGAAGTATGACGCGGAGGTAGCCAGCAAACCGGGGGAAAATGGCGTCTGGTTGCACACCGCGCCCGTTGAGTTGCTAAAGAAAATCAGCGTCGTAGATACGCCGGGAACCAACGCCATTGTCCGCGAACATGAGGCATTGACGGCCGAATTTATCCCCCGCAGTGATCTGGTGCTGTTTGTCACCTCGGCCGACCGTCCCTTCACCGAAAGCGAACGCGGGTTCCTGGCCGAGATCAAAGCGTGGGGCAAGAAGATCGTCCTTGTCGTCAATAAGATTGATATTCTTGCAGGGGAGGCGGAGGTAGCGCAGGTGGTTGAGTTCGTCACCCGTTCGGCGCAAAATCTGATCGGCGACATTGCCGCCGTCTTCCCTATCTCCGCCCGGCAAGCGCGGCAAGCGAAGGACGGCCGCCCCGAACTGTGGGACGACAGCCGCTTTGCGTCGTTGGAACAATACATCCAGGAGACACTGGATGATGAAGGACGCTTCCGCCTGAAGCTGCTCAGCCCGCTGGGCGTTGGCAGTCGCCTCGTCAACCAACAGTTGGCCGATGTCGAGGCCGATCTGGCTTCGCTGGATGAGGACCGCAAGCTGCTCGATGACATCCATCGCCAGATGACCTATTACAACGATGATATGCAGCGCAACTTCCGGGCGCGAATGGGTGAAATTGATAATCTGCTATACGCGATGGAAAAGCGCGGCAACGCCTTCTTTGACGACCGGCTGCGCCTGACTCGCATCCCCGACCTGCTACGCTCAAAACAGCTAGAACGCGACTTTGAAACAGAAGTGATCGCCGATACGCCGCGCCAGATCGAGTCGCGGGTGGGCGAGTTGGTAGATTGGCTGGTGGAGCAGGATTTGCGACAGTGGACGGCCGTTGCCAAACACCTCGACTCCCGCAGGGACGTCCACCAGGGGCGCATTCTTGGTGATGCCGCGCCACGCGAAGGGACGTTGGCCTATGACCGCCAGCGATTGATAGATTCCATCGGCCGCGCCACTCGCCTAGCGGTGGAAAGCTACGATCAGGACAGAGAAGCGGCGGAAATGGCGGAGGGAGCGCGACAGGCAGTGGTCAATACGGGGCTGGCGGGCGTTGGCGTTGGGCTAGGGGTGGCGATTGCCGTTGTCGCCCATGCCGCCTTTTTTGATGTGACGGGGATTGTCACCGGATTAGCGGCCGCGACCCTGGGACTGCTCATCCTCCCCGCTCGCAAGCGGAAAGCCAAGCAAGAACTGGCCGACAAATTAGCCGAGCTACGCCAGAAGCTGGTCACCAGCCTGGATGACCAGTTCGAGCGCGAAATGCGCCATAGTGCTGAGCGGATCGAAGATACCGTTGCCCCCTTTAGCCGCTTCGTCCGCAGCGAGACCGACCGCATCGCCAGCCAACGCGACCAACTGCGCGAGCTGAAAGCCCACATAAATGATTTGCAACACAGCTTGGAGAGTAAATGAACAATGAACAATGAAGCAATGAACAATGTCTTCCATTGTTCATTGTCTCATTGTCTCATTGTTCATTGTCTAATTGTCTCATTCTTCATTACCATGTTTACTGTTTATAAACTCGACCACCAGGGCAAGCAGATGTGGGAGTATCCGGCCGTTGTGCTTGAACGCTACCCAACCTATGTGCGGCTGGAAGCGTTCTTCGACCGCGATGATATGGAGCTAGGGTATGCAACCTTTAAGCGCGGCGACCGGTTTATCGAATATTTCTACAACGACCGTTGGTACAATCTTTTTGCCGTCTATGACCGTGACAACGGCCGCCTCAAAGGCTGGTATTGCAATATCTGCCGTCCGGCGAGGATCAGCGAGACGGCCGTGCATTGCGAAGACCTGGCCCTCGACCTCTGGATCGCGCCAGATGAACCTGTCGCTGTTCTCGATGAAGAGGAGTTTGCGGCGTTGCCTTTGTCTGAGGAAGAAAGGGGGTGTGGGAAAGCGGCCGTGCAACAGCTTCTCGAATTAGCCCAGCATGAGCAGCTACCCACATAATCTCTGAAAAAACTGCCCCTCTTGAGAGGGGCAGTTTCAATTAGTAGACGATCTTATAGATGGCGTGTCTAAAGCGACAGTGCAGCGAAAATGGGGGCCAACACAAACAGGTTGATTATAATCGCCACCAGGAAACTGAGAAGAACCGTTACTAACGTCTTCCCATTATCGAGATCAAGCCCCTGACGGATGCCAATAAAACTGGCAACCAAAGCCCATACCCATCCAACCAGACTCAAAATAGCACCAATGCAAGGAATAAAGCCGAGGACACTTAAGATACGAGGCGCCTGAGCGAAACCAATCACTCGCAGCATTTCGCCCATTGTGGCCTGTCCGCCAAAGAGGCGCGTGCCGATGAAATAGGTCAGCGCAGACCAGATGAGCCAGGCCAAAAACGCGCCAATGGCGGCATTGAGCCCTGCACTGACGGGATTTAGTTCCGGCATAGCGATCGGTACATCGCCGCCCAGTTGTTCTCCGAGTTGAGCGAGTGCCGGCCCAGCCATTCGCGCGGCCAAAAACGCGCCAACACCGGCTAGAATAGCCACAATCGCCACCACTAAAGCCGCCTGGCCGGTTGCCGATTCATCGGCTTCGATCTCTTCAAACGTCGGGACACTGAGGCGAAACACGCCCATAATACGATCTATCATGTCAAATCCTCCTGTGGATTATTAATGAATTAAACAAACAGATAAGTCACCTTCAATTGTTACCTTGTGTAAAAAACAATTATCAATTCCTGCGATAGTACCTCCTTTACTTAGCCGACCATTCAGAAGCCATTCGTCGTCGCCGTCGGCCGCGAAAATAAAAGATAATGCCAAAAAATAAGGCCACAAAGAGCAACCCCGCCAGAATCGGCAAAATAAGCGCCAGCAGGGAGAGGAAAAAGGCGATCACATCCTCAATAATGCTCACCAGCCAGTTGCCTGTGCCAACCGTGGTGGCGGTGACGACCGGCCGTGCCACCGCCTTTGTCGCATGAACGCCACCAGCCACCAGCAAACCAGCCACCAACGAAAGCACCGGATGGATGTCGGTAATCACATTCGCACTACCGGCAAAGAGGATCGCCCCGGCCGCCGGGCGGATGAAGGTCTGGATACCATCATTGATCGTGTCTACCGCCGGAACCTTATCGGCGACCACTTCAATGGCCAGCAGAACGGCGAGAATGCCAATCGCCCACCAACTGCCTAACATATCGTAGGGGGATTGCAGTTGTAAAAGGGGAGAATTTAGGGGGAATCGCGCCGCCAGCGCGACGATCAGCAGCGGGATATAGGCGTTCAGTCCCGCACTACCGGACAGCCCAAAAGCCGCACTAATCCCACTGATTGCTTCAATCATTGCCTATCTCCTTGATACAGGCGAAGCAACTATCTCGCCCATACTTTATGTCATTCCACCCCCTTTGTCAAAGGGGTTCTGATCTATCATTACGCCCTGCCTGGTGAAAGGTTTCAAAAGCGTTCGCGGGGCGGTACGCCAAAGAGCATGAAGCCTTGATGATATTTTGCAGCGGCGGATAGCTGGTTCAAACACAACTCTTACTTGCCTTAGCGCGACGATCACAGTAAGATCAAGGTTGCAAGCTGGCCGGGTGATCGCGGTTCCGGTTCGCCGGGGCTGAGGAAAGTCCGTACTCCATAGAGCGCGGTGCCGGCTAACGGCCGGGCGGGGCAACCCGACGGCAAGTGCAACAGAGAGGTGTATTGCCTGGATGCGAAGCATTCAGGTGAGGGTGAAACGGTGGTGTAAGAGACCACCGGCGGCGGCAGTAATGTCGCCGGCCAGGCAAACCCCACCAGGAGCAAGGCCAAACAGGGCGAAAGGTGAGTTATGGCATAGCCATATCCCATCTGCGGGGTTGCTCGCTCCGCCATTCGCCCGGGTAGGCCGCTAGAGGTCGCCGGTAACGGCGATCCCAGAGAGATGATCACCAGCATTAGCGAGTGGTTTACCGCTCGATAATGCCTACAGAATGCGGCTTATAGGCTGGCTTGCAAGCGAAGCGAGGACTGCACACCCCGCGTGTTCAGTCCTTTTGGTTTGTATAGAATAACTTGAGTTCGATGGAAACCACGGATTACACGGATTTTTACGGATTTTTGGAATAGAAAAGTGGGTTTTAAGCGTTGCTGATGACGATTCAAGTATTGTTTGTTTGTTTAGGAAATATTTGTCGCTCACCAATGGCAGAGGCTGTCTTTCAACAGATGGTTGATCAGGCAGGATTGGCGGAGCGAATTAAGGTTGATTCGGTGGGAACGGGGAACTACCATGTTGGGGAACAGGCACACGCCGGGACACGGCGGATATTGGCGCGGAATCAGATTCCCTATAACGGCCGCGCCCGCCAAATCAGCGCGGCCGATATCCATGATCCCTCCACCTATGTCATTGTTATGGATCACTCTAATTTAGCCGATGTACGTCGCCGCTTTGGCGATCTTCCCCATCTCCATCGTTTGCTTGAGTTCGCGAGCGAGACGGATGTACGCGACGTACCTGATCCTTATTTCACCGGCGATTTCGACGAGGTGTTTAAGCTGGTCGATGATGGCTGCCGGGGCCTCCTCGCAACCATTCGTAGGGAAGCGGGGTTATAATCACTGAAAAACAGTAAGTGGTAACCAGTGAGCGGTGAGCGGCAAACGATTACCAATACACGAATATTCCAGTGCACTAATATATTGAAAGCTGATAACCGCCCACCTAGTACCGATTACCGCTTACCATCTATAAGGGAGACAGGAGAGGATGAACATTGCAGGCGAGCATGATGTGATTGTAGTCGGAGCGGGGCCAGCCGGGGCGACGGCCGCCATTGATCTGGCCCAGCGCGGTTACGATGTCCTGCTGCTAGATCGAGCCGATTTTCCACGAGACAAGACCTGTGGCGATGCGGTTTCCTTAGGCTGTACAGAGATTTTGAGTCGCCTGGGGATGGGCGAGAAGCTGGTAGCGGCCGAGGAGCGAGGGGAGTTTTACCCCCTGCGCCATATGCGGCTGGTATCCCCCAAAGGGTATTTGCTGCACGCTGACTTCCGCGAAGGGGTTCCCGGACAGCGTTCCTATGTAGCGCCGCGCCTTTATTTTGACGCGGCCATCCAGCAACATGCTGTGGAATGCGGTGCAAAGTTCATGGTGGCCGATGTCAAGGAACCCATCGTTGAACAGGGCTGCATCACCGGCGTACAGGCTCGCGTGAATGGGGATGTGAAGGAGTTGCGGGCGCGGGTAGTAATTGGGGCGGATGGCGTGACGTCGGCCGTGATGCGTAACATCCGGCCAGAAACTAACCAGCACCATGACCATCATCGCGCGGTGGCTTTGCGTGCCTATATCGAAGATTTGGAAATCCATCCCCATGAAGTGGAGTTTTATCTCTATAAGGAGTTTCTGCCGGGATATGGTTGGATCTTCCCTACGGCCGATAATGTAGCCAACATTGGCCTGGGGATGCGGCTCGACAATTTTCGGGCGCTGAAGCGGAACTTGAAGAAGATGCTGCGCGACTTTTTAGAGGTACCTGATATCAAAAAGCGGCTCAAGCGCGGTGGCGTGGTGCGCGATGTCGCTATCTGGCAGCTTAACTTCGGTTCGCAAAAGAACCTACAGCATGTCTATGATGGGGCGATCCTGATTGGGGATGCGGCCGGTTTCATCAATCCGCTGACTGGTGGGGGGATTCATAATGCGCTGCTTTCGGCCGAGATCGCCGCACTAACTATAGATGAAGCGTTCAAGACAGGTGACTTTTCGCGTGAGGGGATGATTAAATATGAAGCCAGATGCCATGATGCGATGTGGGAAAGTATGCGCTATTCCTATTTATTGCAAAAGTGGCTTTTGCGTTTCCCGTTTCTGTTGGACTTCTTAATAAATCGCCTGGACCATAAGAGCAAGCTGGCGAAGACGTTTCTCGACAAGTTATAGGACTTATCATTTGCATCGAATGAATGCAGGTTAACGCGAATTCTAGAGTTGTTTTTGCGAAAGCTTGTATTAGCTTGCCGAAGTATTCTCACGTAAGCACATTGTTTCAATAATAATTCAACTGTCATTCCGAGCGGAGCGAGGAATCCCTACCGATTTGCTCGTCAAAGTAACTTCGAGGGATGCTTCACTCCGTTCAGCATGACGTGAAAGGCCCGCTTCTGATGAAGCGGGCCTTGTGCTTTAATAAAAAGTTGTAGGCCGTTTGCCAACCGGTTCACCGTGGCAAACAGCCATACGTAGCTCCCAATTTAGCTGAAGTCAGCTAAAACCCCATCAAACGGCGTTCTCAATGAGCGCGGATGGTGGATATGTCAAACCGAGAGTTTAACAGCGTGTCTACAGGGCAGCGGGAAGCGGCAATCTGCTTATGAGTGCTTTGATTTTACGTTTTGAGCTTGTGGCCCTTTGCCGCGATCAATCAGCTCAAACTCAACTTCTTCACCTTCATACAGGTTCTTATACCCGTCGCCATTGATAGCTGAATAGTGGACAAACACCTCCTGGCTACCATCGTCCGGGTTGATAAACCCATACCCCTTCAGTCGGCTAAACCACTTGACTACACCGGATTCTTTAGACATTACGATACCTCCGCGTTTAGGCTACAAATACAATATTTGGGTTTTGTGGATCCCATCTATGAGGATTACAGACAAAGCACCACCCTCGAACTGCTGAGAATGGTGCTTAGCTTGCAAGATACTACCATTACGATGACACTTTATTTCCAATACAAATCGATTTAACTACTAGAAAATTATCATAGAGAGCCGAGTAGTGTCAACGCCCGACCCGTACTTTTCACTCAACTTTCACGCCTGGTTGGGGAGTATTTATCACTGAGGGGGCAGAGGTGCGGCCGCCTACCCATTGATGAGGCGAGGACGCTTTATTCAGTGTCCGCCGGTGAATGGGAGAGGGTCTAATCGGAGGGAGGCTTGCAGCATGGCTTCACGCACGCCCGTGTCCACAAAGCCTACGCTTTCGGCCAGTTGGATGGAGGGGAGGTTGTCATCGGCGACAACATAAAGCGGGGTGCGGCCGTCTTTCAGCAAATCTTCAACCAGAGCGGCCACTACGCTCCGTCCCCAACCCTGGCGGCGCTGGTCGGGGCGGGTAAAGACGGATATTTCGGCAAAGGATGGGGATTGCCAGTTCAGCGCGGCCGAGGCGACAATTTCACCATCCGCGCTCTGATTGGCGCGGATAATGTAACGTGGCAGATCGCCGGGGGTTGTGGAGCGCGATACCAGGACATTGATAACCGGCTCGTAGCGGCTGGGATCAAGCTGATACAAGCGCAATGCTTCCTCGGATTGAATATCAAGGAAGGCGCGTAGCAGGGGGAGATAGGCACTGGGTGTGCTGAGAATGACGTGCATCCCCGGTTGCAACGCCCGTTGTAATAACTCGATGCCTGCCTCATAGTTCTGTCCATTTCCGGGCAGTCGCAGGGTGACGAACGGCCGAAAGAGATCGATCCCCGTTCGCGAGAACGTGACAAATCCCGTCGCCTCGCCTGGCCCCGCATTTTCGGGCGTAATCACCAGTTGGGTGCGTTCGTCGGGATGGTAGAAGGCATAGTAGGCGGTCATCGCATCGGCCGCCTGATGTTCATTGAGAAGTGTGCGGATTGCCCGCCGCTGTTCCGCCAGCGTCATCGTTTGCTCCGGTTGCTCATTCCTCGTTGCCGGTCAACGTTTGTAGGGCCAGATCAATGGCTGTGCCAACGGCCGTCTGTACGACTGTACGGTCTGGCTGGTAGGAGTCAACCGATTCAGTCTTTTCCAGCACATTGCCATCAACGGTGAGGATGGCGGCCGTTTGCACCCCGCGTAATGTGCCGACCAGAAAGAGGGCGGCACATTCCATTTCTACCGCCAATACATTGGCTTGGGACAATAGTTTGTAGTCAGGTACGTGGAGGGTGGGCAGACCGGCATAGAAGCTGTCGCGAGTCAGCACAATGCCCTGGCGGATAGCATGTTGGTTCCGCTGCGCGGTCTGGCCCAGCTTATAGGTTAATTGAAGGTCGGCCACTGCTGGAAAGCCAGGGGGCACGACTTCTTGCCCATAGCCAGTGTTTTGGATGGCGGCCGTCGCCACCACCAGATCGCCCGGAGCCATGTTTGGCTGCATTCCCCCACAGGTTCCAACGCGGATGATCTGCCGCGCTCCGGCCACAATCAGCTCTTCAAAGGCAACGGCCGCGCCCGGCGACCCCACGCCATGGGAGCAGACGGTGACGGCCGTGCCGCGATAATCTCCTTGATAGCTACGATATTCGCGCCGGTCGGCCAGCGGCCGTGCGTTGTCTAGTTGTTCGGCCACGCGTCCAGCACGGGCTGGATCGCCACAGACGATGACCAGCGGACTGATTTTCCCAACGACTAGACCGGTGATCGGTAGGATTTGTTCAGACATTGCTCCACCAAGATATGTTATTGATTGGGAATCGGCTCCGGTTTGTTGTCCAGAATAGCTTCGATGGTTTCCATGACATCATCCGTCAATTGGGGAATGATGTCAATGGCCTTCATATTCTCGACCACCTGCTCCACTCGCGACGCACCGGTGATGACCGTGCTAACGTTGGGGTTCTTGGCACACCAGGCAATAGCCAACTTGGCTACCGTCGTGCCAAGTTCGCCGGCAACGGCCGTCAATTCTCGTACCTTCTGGATTCGTTGTTGTCCTTCCTCACTTTCAAACTGTTCGCGCAGCCACTCATAGCCAGGCAAGTTGCAACGAGCGTCGGCGGGAATCCCGTTGTTATACTTGCCGGTCAACAAACCGGAAGCCAGCGGCGACCAGATCGTTGTCCCCAGGCCAATCGCCTCGTATAGGCGGCCGTACTCCACTTCCACGCGATGGCGGTGGAACATATTGTACTCTGGCTGCTCCATTGTGGGCGGAATCAGGCCGTACTGCCGAGCAACGGAGTGAGCTTCCATCAACTGTTGTGCTGACCACTCTGATGTCCCCCAATAAAACACCTTGCCTTGCTGGATCAGGTGCGTCATGGTGCGTACCAGCTCTTCCATTGGTACATTGGGGTCGGGGCGGTGGCAAAAGTAGAGGTCGAGATAGTCAACCTGCAAACGCTCCATCGCCTGGTGGCACGCCTCGACGACATGTTTGCGACTCAATCCTTGCTGGGTTGGCTTGGGGTCTTCGGCCGCCCCCCACATCACCTTGCTAGAGACGATGTAGCTATCGCGGCTCCATCCAGCTTTTTTTAAGGCTTCGCCCATCACCAGCTCCGACTTACCTCGGGCATAAACTTCGGCATTGTCGAAGAAGTTGACTCCGGCATCATAGGCGGCCGTCATGCTCGCCAGTGCCGCATCTACATCCATCTGATTGCTAAACGTTACCCAAGAACCAAAAGATAGCACGCTGACTTGCAAGCCAGACTTCCCTAAACGACGGTATTCCATCCTGTTCAAACTCCCTTGAAAATGGTTACGCGGATGACGCGGATAAAACGCAGATTACGCGGATTGTTTTTTGCTTTACGCTTACTTTAGAAACCTCTGAGGTCTTAGAGACCTCAGAGGTTTATTAGCTAAGGACGACGGCGGGCCACCATGCGACGGATAATGGTCACCAGCAGCGTAAGGATGCCCAGCGCCATGGTTGCGCTCAGCGCGATGAGGGCGTAGTTGGGCTTCTCTTCTGTGGCAGGCGTGGTTGCTGTGGCGGCCGCTTCTGTTTGCGGCAATGTCTGTTCGGCCGGTGGCGGCGGGACGGGCAGTTGCTCAACGGCCGTGTCTTTCCACCTTGCCCCCTCCTCGATCAACATCACCGGAATACCGTCGCGAATGGGGTATTTATAGCCGGTATCACGAGAGACAAGCCAGGCATTACGAACCAGGTCGAGTTGTCCCGGATCGTCCCCATATTTATCACCCTCCTGAATCGCCTTGGGATCGCGCAATATCTCCAATAAATCTGCGCCAATTGATGGTTCGCTGATGTGCGTGTCGTTCATAGCCTCATCTCCTGGAAATCAGTTGACAGTAGATTGTTGGTAGAGTGCCTACCGCCAACTGCTTACTATTCACCTCTCTCTTATTCTAGCTGTCCAACCATAAAATATCTACCGTACTGGCAGCATCACCAGCCATCTCGCGGTAGGCATTGAGCGCGGTCTCGATGTTCTCATAAATGACAATCGGGCTTTGTTCGCCAATCCAGACGGTCACATAGTGATGGTCGGGATATTCCGCCCCCAAAGCCAGGACGTTGACTTCGCCCTCGGCCGCACCGGGCTGCAAGCTGATAATCGAAAAGCGTCTAAATGTGTCGTTATAAAACGCCACGGTGTCCGGATCGGCCACCGGCAGCGTGCGCCGTTGGGCGGCCGTTCGTTCCGGGCTGCCAAAGACGGTAGCAGCCACCGCGGAAACAGCGGTGATCGCCGCCGTGCTGGCCCCCAGTCGCAAAAGAAACTGGCGGCGGCCGATGGTGGCCTTGCCTGTTTCGGATTGAGCCGGGTCAACTGTTATCGCCTCGCCCGATTCCGCCTCATCATTGAGCGAAAGGGGAGGGGCAGCGGCCGTTGCTAACTCCTGCTCCTTGATCTGCCCCAAGCGGCGGTAGACCCAGACAAGGGCGACACCCCAGCCGATGAACAGCACCGCCAACCAGGCTGATTGTACCAGCGGGTTCAGGATTGACGAACCGAGGTTAAGGCTGACAAGGATCAATGGGACGCCAAACAGTGCACCAATGGCTACCCCGTCTACCCAATCGAGCACAGAGCTTTTGCGCCCAACCAGTAGATGGAAGAGGATAGCAACAAGCAGGCCGATGATCAAAAAAAGTGCAATGGATAGGATGAAAACGGCTGGATGATTGCTCTGAGTAGCGGCCGTGCCACTACCGACAAACCAATCATAGAGCAAGACAAACGGCCGCACGCCAGCGCGAACAAACCAGCCATATAAATCTTCGGGGACGAAAGGCAAGCCGAGGAGCATCCTCCCCAGGTAGAGGAGCGCAGCCAGGGGGATGGTCAATAATAAGCTGACGAGTATCGCTGTACCAATACCGATCTTACGCATAAGCGGATAACCTCCGCAGGAAATTTAACCCCTCTATATTACAATTCGCCTAACGAACCTGTAACGCGATTTGGCAAATCGCGGCATATGTGTCGCCTTTCACTCAGTACCTGGTAACTGTAGCGCGATTTGGCAAATCGCGGCACAAATGTTTATCCACCACTCAGCCCGGCCCGTAATAAGGGGAGCGCCTGGGGGTCAGACAACAACCAGCGGGCGAGTTCATCATGGGGAAAGTCGTCACGCCATTGGCGGTAGGTATCATGGGGTAGATCGCGGTAAAAGAGTGCGACCACCACCGGTATGACCTCGCCGGGGCGATAGGCGTAGTATACGCCAGTCAGAACGCCGGGCATCGAGCCGCCTTTATAGCCGAGGTTGGAGAAAAGCTCCTGATTCACCGGAAAACGCATCGCCCACTCCAGATAGCGGCGGGCGTGGAAGCTGCTGTCGGGGTTGCTGAGACCGTTTTGTGCCAGACGAAGCATCAACGCCGCATACTCTCTGGCCGTCCCCTGTGCATTGAAGTAGTCGGTGAAAAAACGTTGAGTATCGAGCGACGGCCGACGCCGGCCGTCACGCCAGGCCATTTCCGCCTCGCGAAACGAGGCGCTACTTTGGAATGCGGCGGTCAATTGTACCACTTCGCGGCCGTAATCGCGCTGTAGCAAAGGGTCGAGCAGTTGGTTGAGATAGGCCAAATCATTGCCGGAGGGGCGGGTATGATTGGACATCAGCAAAAATTGCCCTAAAAAGGGGCAAGGGGCGGTCTGGCGGGTCAGCCCCAGTTGTTGCGCCGTTTCTTCAATTCGCCGCTGTCCTAACCGCTGGTGGAGGTAATCGGTGGCGGCATTGGAACTGTGGCGCATCATCATCCAGGGGAGATCTTCGAGCAAGACGGAGGGAGGGTTGGTGGCAAGCAGGCGGCCGTTTTCTTCCAACTCTTGCAACACACGTCGGTGAGCGCCCAGATCAGTTCCCGGCAGATAGTAGCTTTCCAATTCCTCTATCGTCACCGGCTCTAGCGGGTTCAACTCACCCGCGGCTACCGCTTCCACATAGGCCACTAAATGGATGATTTTCACTACGGAGGCGAGGGGCATGGGGGTGTCGGGGTTTAAGAAGATGCCCTGCTCTTCCTGGCCCATCTGGTAGGCGACGAGGCCGACGGTCTCTGGCGCGGCGAGCAGGCGGCGCAAGGCGGGTTCAGCCGCGGCTGGGACCAGCTCTTGCAGTTGGGCCAGTGCCGTCTCGTCGGTCGCAAGGCTGGTGTGGGTTGGTGCGGAGGGCGGCGGGATAGCAGGCAGCAGTTGCCCACAATCGGCTAAGGCGGCATCAACTATTGCGTCAACCGGTGTCGCCTCCTGGGCTGGCGTAGGCATGGCGAGTTGCGTTGAAGACGAAATTTCCGTTGCCAGCGGGGGAACAGCTTGTGTTGGCGCCGGTAGGGGTGACGCGATTGGTTGTGGTTGCGTTTGTGGTTCGGTCAATTGCGCCACAGCGACGGGCGAAGCCGGGCCCGGTCGTTCGCAAGCGGTGATAGTCGCTATGGATAGGAGGAGGAAAAAGGTAAACGTTAGATAACGCAAATTCATACGGTGGGTGCGCCAACACCGATTGAAATCGGCGTCTGACACAGGAAACCCGTCGAAAGGGGTTAGTATTGTCAGTCAAAGCAATTACGCCATTAAAACCCTTGTTTCTCGTCACTCATCACTCGCCACTCTCCACTCATCACTCGCTCTTTTGCCGTTTCATTACAATCAGCGTAATGTCGTCAAATTGGGGGCTGTCTCCGGCGTGGTCGCGAATGCTGTCGGTGATGCGGCCGACGATGCCTGGCGCGTTCAAACGGGCGGCGCCACTGGCGGCGACACGTAAACGCTGCATCCCAAACTCATCGTAATCTTCGTTCAACGCCTCGGTCACGCCATCGGTATAGAGGATGATCGTCTCCCCTGGTCGTAGATGGACGGCATAGCTGTCCATCTCGATTTCCGGCAAAACGCCGAGGGCGATGCCATGTCCGGGCAACTCATTGAAGCGGCCGTTCGGCCGCATCAGCAACGGTGGGTTGTGTCCGGCGTTGGCATAGATAAAGCGTTCGGTAGCGGGTTCCCACACTCCATAAAAGATGGTGACAAAGAGGTCGGAACGAGCTTCTTTACCGATAATTTCATTTGTACGCATCAGAACCTGGGCGGGATCGCTGCGGGTGAAGGCCACTGTGCGTAAGATCGTGCGGCTGAGCGCCATAAACAAGGCGGCCGGAACACCCTTGTCGGCTACATCGGCAATGGCAATCCCCCAACGGCCGCCGGAAAGCGGCAGAAAGTCATAGAAATCACCGCTGACCTGCCGGGCGGCTTGCCAAAAGCTGGCGACGCTACAGCCGGGGATGTTCGGCTCTTTATCGGGAAGGAAGCTGGTTTGTATCTTTTGGGCAACGTCTAATTCTTGCTGCAAGCGCAGCCGTTCGGCCGATTCGCGGTAAAGCTGATTGTTGACGACGGCGGTGGCTGCTTGTTGGGCAATGCCGTTCAAGATGTTCAGCCGGCGAGAGGAGAAACGCATGGCGTTGGCCTCGGCGCGGCCGACAATCATCGCCCCGACAAGACGGCCGCGAGCGATCAGCGGGAAGTTGAAAGCGACGGAGGCGTTGTTGAGAATAGTCCGCAACCAACCCGACATACGAATCGGATAATAGGTGTGGGTTGGCGCTCGCTCGACGGCCGTGTCCATGTCTTCTAGCTCCGGCGTCATGCGCAGGAACTCCTCACCATCAATATGGAGTGTATCAATCAGGCCGCGCCCCATTGGGCTGATGCCATAAGTGGGGCCAGGGTAAAAGACCTGGCGCATCTCATCCCACACTAAGATGAGCACTGCGTCCACACCGACCAACATCGGAACCAGGCGGACGATGGTATCCAGAATTTCGTTTAGATCAACGAGATTGTTGACGGCTTCGGCGACCTTCAGCAAGGCGGTATTGACCCACGCCTCCTCTTGCTGCGCGGTTCGTAGCCAGATGCTCTCCACGGCTTGCCCCGTTTGGTGGGCGATGTTGCGTAGTAACTCTTCCTGCCGCTGGGCTGTGCCTCGCTCGCTCCCTAACTCGAAGCCATTTCCACTTTGTGGTGGATAGCAGGCGTCAACGAGCAGCACCCCGACAGTTTGCTCCTGGCTGCCTAAGATTGGATAAAGCAGCAAGGGATGTTGAGGGTCGTCGAGCAGCGGCCGACAGGCTCGCGCCACCACATTGGGGAGTTGCCAGGTTGTGATTGGTTCCTGGCCCACATGGACGGCGTCTAAAGCCCCCCACATGCCGAGGGTGAGTTCCAGTCCATTAAAAGCCTGTGGGCAATTCCCCGTTGCATCGGAGAAGCTGCTGCCACGGTAAAGTTCTAGCTCCTCATTCCAGAGGAAGATGCCGCAATAAGAGACGCCAGAAAGCATGGGGGTCAGCCGGGCGATGGTTTCGAGCATTTCGTCGAGATCGCCACTCATGCTAATCGCTTCGGCGACTTGCAGTTGGGCAGTTGCCACCCAGGCCTGCGCTTGTTGCAAGGCCAATTGCCGTGCTTTATAGATCGCGCTCGCTACTTCGGCCGCCAATGCCTCCAGGACGGGCTTTTCGGTGGCATTAAAGACGCCAATCTGTGAGCTATGGACATCAAGGACGCCTAATAGCTCATCATTGACCACCAGGGGGATGGCGATTTCGGCGCGGGTATCGCGCACCAATTCGGGGGGCATGTCGTCGAGACAAACGAGAAAGCGTTCATCATCGGCCGTGTTGTTGGAAACGACGGTGGTGCGCGTGGCGGCCGCTATTCCAGGAATACCCACCCCAATTGGAACCGTTATCCAGCCATTGGAAGCGTGGAGATTAGAGATTGGAGATTGGGAAGTGCTGAGCGTACGAGCGTTGCTTTCCTGCTCTTCACTCGCCACTCGCCACTCGTCACTCGCCACTTCTCCTATGTCCCCCACGAGGCCATTCAGCCCACTACTGGCGCGAATTACCATTTGCTCTTTTCCGGGATCAAGGGTGAAAATGTTGACCGGGTGGAAGGCAAAGGTCTCTTCGGTCAGGCGCACCACCAGTGCAAACAGTTCATCTAGATCGAGCGCGGCATTGACCTCGCGGGCGATCTTGCCGACGAGCGCCAGATGGGCGGCACGCATTCGTTCCTGGGCGAAGAGGCGTGCGTTGGCAATGGCGGCGGCGGCCTGGTTGGCGATAATATTCAGCCGCCGTAAATCTTGTTCCCCAAAGCGGTTCGGCTGCAAGCTCTGCACGCCGATGATGCCAATCGTCTGCTCGCCGCTGACCAAAGGGACAAAGAGGGCGGAACGGGGAAACCCTTCACCAGGGATGTTTTTTTGGGAGCGCGGCCGAGGCGTGGCCGGAAGACGTTCCATCTCTTTTTGGAAGTCGCGTACTAAAATGGGTTGTCCGGCATCGCGCACCCAGCCAACCAACCCGCCGTCCGACGGGTGGCCCCCAATGTTCTTTAGATCGAAGCGTTGGGGGGTTTGTTGCTGTTGTCCATTGACAGTCCAGTAGAGGATTTCATAGAAACTGCCATCAAACAGGCCGATTTGAAAGGTCGTGTTGTCAATGACATGGCCTGCTTGTTGGGCGATCAGCTCGCATAGGGCATTCAGGTCCAATTCGGCAGCAACGATGGCCCGGCCGGCAAGACTGAGTGCCTCCAGTTCAGCCACCCGGCGAACCAGGCGGCGGCGCGAACGCTGGCGCAAATAAAAGATATAGCCCAAGATAGAGGCAACAATAAGCGGAACCACTATCCAGGCCAACCAGTTGATAGCAGTCTGAGAGGTGTCCACATTCATGTGACCACATCCATCTCTTGTTAGTCTATGGAAATAAGTAACAAGGAAAGTGGGCAGTAGGCAGCAGGTAGATAGTAGCGGTAGTAAAGGAGCGTGACCACTGCTTACTGCCTACTGTCTACTGTTCACGGTCTGGCGTGCTTCGGCACAGGAATCGTAAATCTCGAATACCTTATCAAAGCCAACCATGGAAAAGATTTCTTGCAACCGTGGGTTTAGGCCACAGAGACGTAATGAACCATTGTTTTCTCTGGCACGCCGCCATACGCTGACCAGGCAGCGCAGACCGCCACTGTTAATATAAGTTGCCTCCGTTAGGTCAACAATAAAGTGGGTGCGTCCTGAATCGAGTAAATCATTCAGAGTTTGTTCAAGTGTGGGATTCAGGCTTTGATCCAATCGGCCGCGCACACCAACCAATACTGTTTCGGAGGGGAGTGATTCCTGCCACACATTCATGACGCTTTCTCCTGATTGCGATTTTTGACCATGATGAGCGTGTTGCCCCCATCCGGGTCAAATGTAAAGTATACCTCATCCATCAGGTTGCGTATGAAGTGTAGTCCCAAGCCGCCAACCTGCAATTGATCACTCACCTCGCCAGGCGTTTGGGAAGCTGTAGAGTCGAACACCGGAGGGGGCTTCACTTGTTGGGGATCGAACGGCCGTCCATGATCATGGAGTGTCACTGTAAAGGTCGTGTCACTCACTTCATAGGTACAGAGGATGTCCCCCACATCCTCCCCGCCATAGGCATGTTCGATGATATTCGTTGCAGCCTCGTCGCAACATAACTCGATCTGGAAGATGGCGTCGTCCTCCAGCCCGGCTTCGGCCGCCCCTGCAGAGACAAACTCGCAAAGGCGCTTAACTTCATCGTAGCGCCCCGGAATGGTCAGAGCGCGTTGCTTAACCATAATCGGTGGTGGCAACAAGCAACCGAATTTTTGAAGCGGTCAGAGCTTGGCGAAAATTCGTATCGTTTTATTGCCGAGATCGCGCTTAGAAACTGCCCACAGCGGCCGTTTCATCATCATACACTTCGAACAGCGAATCGAGACCGGCGAGTTGCAGCACTTCTTTCATGCGGTCTGAGGGCTTAGCAATGCGTACATCACCACGATGCTTCTTTGCCTCGCGCAACAAGGCGACAATGGCCCGTAGCCCGGCACTGCTCATATAGTTGATGCCGCTGAGTTCCAAGACAACATTGTGGTGGCCGTCGGCAACTGTCTGTTGTAGATAGTTGTCAAACTCGGCCGCGTTGCTGCTGTCTACACGTCCAGATACCGTCACCAGTTCGACGCGCTTCATCGATTGTTTGCTAATATTAAAAGTAGAATCTGACATCTGTTCCCTGCCTCCTGTGTAAAGAGTAAGCAGATAGCAGCGGGCAGTAAGCGGCATATATATTGGTCTATCCACTGCTTACTGTCTACTGTCTACTGTAATTGATAAGTGCCGGATTATATCAGCAAAGCGTAAAAGGCACAGTATTCTGGCAAGGTGAATGGGTGACGAGACGGTAAGATGATAGAGTAGTAGCGAAATGGACGTAGTGCGATTGACGAATGAATTGAAGGCGCAGGCGTTGGCGCTGGGATTTAGCATGGTGGGCGTTATTCCGGCGGCCCCTGGACGGCGGTTGGACGCTTACCGGGCGTGGATCGCGGCCGAGATGCATGGGGCAATGGGGTATATGGCGCGGCCGGATCGCATCGCCCGCCGGGAGGACTTGAACGTCATTTTGCCTGGGGTGCAATCATTGGTCTGTGTTGGACTGGACTACTCCTGGCTTTCGCCACCGGAAGAGATTGCCAATGACCCCGGTCGCGGCCGAATCTCTAACTATGCCTGGGGCGCAGACTATCACAACATCCTCACGCCACGACTGCAAGCATTGGCCGATTGGCTACGCGAAGCCGCGGCTGAGGAGCAGGTAGCGAGCAAGGTCTATGTGGACACCGGCGCGATTTTGGAGCGCGACCACGCGGAAACGGCGGGCCTGGGATTCACAGGGAAGAACACAATGCTGATCCACCCACAGCGAGGTTCCTGGATGTTTCTGGGAGAGTTGCTGACAACGTTGCCGCTGGCCTATGACACACCACGGCCGATGCCTTCCTGCGGCCGTTGCACCAACTGCCTGGAGGATTGTCCAACGGCCGCCTTTCCCCAACCCTATGTCCTTGATGCGCGGCGTTGCATCTCCTACCTGACGATTGAGCTAAAGGGGTGGATTCCACGTGAGCTACGGCCGTTGATGGGCAACTGGATTTATGGTTGTGACATTTGTCAGGTCGTTTGCCCCTTCAATCGCTTTGCCCCTGGGACGGCCGAGCCTGCCTTTCGGCCGCCAGAGTGGAACGCGACCGCGCCACCGCTTGTCGAGTTATTACGGTTGGATGAGGTCGGGTTCCAACAACGCTTTGCGAACAGCCCGATCAAGCGGATCAAGCGACGCGGGTTATTACGTAATGTCTGTGTCGCTGCTGGTAACTGGGGCGATCCGGCGGCCGTGCCTCCCCTCTCCGACCTGCTGCACAATGACCCCGAACCGCTCATTCGCGGCCACGCTGCCTGGGCGTTGCGCCAGATTGGAGGGGAGGCGGCCGAGCAAGCCATCACTGCGGTATTGCAACAAGAAACCGATGAGCAAGTACGCCAAGAATTGACAATTGACAATTATCAATTGCCTATTGTCAATTAGAAACGCTTTCTCGCAGAGCGCGGATATTCCGCAACGGTGTTGTCGTCATAATCACGCAGCCGGTCCCCAGCACCAGGCGACGGCCGCCCGTCTGCTCTAGCGCCTCTCGCGCTTCAGCCAATGTTTGTTCCGGTCCTTCCTGGTGGATGCTCCATTGCGACACGCCGCCGCTGGCCGCGCCACGAATCTGGCGCAAGCCGTCGGCCAAGGTGACGGCCGTGTCCCGGTCGTGCCAGTTAAATAGTTGGGCGGGATAGTCGGCCGTCCACTCAAAGGCGATGTCGGTCCCATGGAGATGGACGACGTTCAGCCATAAATCGCTGACGCTTTCCAAAATCCGCAAATCGTAAGGGCGGGCAAAGGTCGAAAATTCCTCCTGGCTCATTACCGGGTAACGGGCATGAGAGACAGCATAGTAGATGCCATCCATGCCGCTGTCCCGCGCTGCATCCAGGAAACGCACGGTGTTTTCCGCAATGGTCTCCAGCCCTTGTAGAAATGATTCCGGGTGGCTACGCATGTGGGACAATATGGTCTCCCCTCCGGCGAGATGGCGAGCCTGTCCCAACACCGAAAAGACGGTGGCGACAAACGGCACTTCCCCGCGTAAGCCTTCACCGGTCAGGCGCAGCGCTTCTAGCTGCCTGCCAAGCATCCCCTGGTTGGGGTCGAGTAGGCTTAGCGTCTCCCAGTCGGACGGCCGCTTGATTGGATATTCCACATAGCTACGCGTCCCTTCGATGTGGCCTTCCCAACGGTCTACCAGTCCCCAATCGGCAACTGAGTAGCTGCTGGCCGGTGAGGTTTTGAGAAAGTCCCAATCATAATCCCGTTGCCACTTCAGTTGGGCGGCGGCCAGGGCAGCTGCGTCTTGATCATCGCCCGGCCAATGTCGCCAGAGCGCAACGGGTGGCCGGTCGGCCGCTTCCCCGGCAATGGTCGCTTCTAAACGCTTGCGTTTTGTCCATTTACTCATGAATTTCCTCTACTGTCTCTGCTATGATTGTTCACGATGGTTGCATTTTCAGAGTGAACGCTGATTTGCGCTGATACTACGCAGATTTGCGCTGATTTATTGCTAAGAATCTGTGTTAATCTGCGTCCTCTCTTCGGCTTTTACAGAAACTGCAATCATAGTGATGATTGTATCAGGCTTCTGGAGGTATAGTAGTTGGTAAACAGCGCTTTGAAAAGTTCTCAGGTCTAAATTTTTGGTTTGGCCTGATAGGCATACCGAAAACTTATAGATTTATGTCAAGTTCAGAGCCTGCGGTTGCAACTGAATTGCGATACTTACCGTATTGTGTTAGAAGAACAGGTAGTGGACAGCCACAGGCTTGGACAGCCACAGGCTTGGACAGCTACGGGTCTGGGTAGTAGGGTTGAAGGGAAAGATGGGTCATGTTATTAGAGCTTGAGCAGTTATTGCAACAGTTTCTGCGCCATCTACAGGTAGGACAGTTGCCTGTTTTAGGCCATTGGAGCTATCCACTTATCGCGCTGGCGACTGTGTTTGAAGGGCCAATTGTGACGTTGCTGGGGGCAACGACCGCCTCTTTAGGATTGCTCAACCCTTTTTTTCTCTTTTTAGCGATTGTCGCCGGAAACTTGACGGGTGATTTGTTCTGGTTTTCATTAGGACGATTGGGAAATCCTGTCTGGTTTTCCCGCTACGGCCGTCGTCTGGGGATTACGCCACAACGCCTGGACCAATTTCAGTCCACTATCCGGCGACAGGCACCGAGGGTTATTTTGGTCACCAAGCTGACCAGCAGCCTGATCATCCCCGCGCTCATTGCTACTGGTCTGGGGCGGGTTTCCTGGCGACGTTGGCTACCGGCGTTGGCAGCGGCCGAGTTGATTAAAAGCGGTCTGCTGTTGTTAATCGGCTATTTCTTTGGCTCACTGGTGTTGCAGTTTGAAGATGCATTAACGCTGCTCCCCTTCGCCATCACGTTGCTGATTCTGTTATACCTGGTTCTGCCGCGTCTGCTTCGTGTGCTCACCCTCAACGTTCATTTCCATGCCAGCCATCCGATTCGGGCCGCTAATTTCTCACTACAACGCCTTATCGCAAAACTACCCAGTTATGAGAGCTTAAGCCGCAAGCTTGATGGTCGCATTGGTTATGACTACAATCAGTTAAGTGCCTCGGCTATACACCGGCGGCTCTGATTAGCCTATTAGAAACCTGGTTTCTGAACACTATTCACCAACGGCGAGGAAACAATCCAAACAAATGAGTAAGAGTAGAGATGAACTGGTCAATTTAGCATGTGGATTGGCGCAGGAGCTGGCAACGCGTGCAGACCAGGCGGACAAAGAAGGGCGGCTCCCAGCGGCCGATATTCAACTGTTACAAGAATCTGGCTTCCTAAAAATGACCGTCCCACGCGAATTTGGGGGATGGGAGTGTACGCTTGGTGATTGTGTGGCGGCACAACTCGAACTGGCCCATGGGAGCGCTTCAACCGCGTTGGTTGCCGCCATGCAGCATCAAATTTTCGGTCACCAGCGCGAGGTGCGCTCCTGGCAGCCAGATGCTTACCAATGGCTGTGCCGCGAGGCGGCCGAGGGCGGTCTCTTTAACTACGTTGCCAGCGAACCGCAGCTAGGCAGTCCCTCACGCGGCGGCCTTCCGGCAACGACGGCCGTTCCGTCGGCCGACGGGCAAAGCTGGATCGTCAACGGTCACAAAACCTGGTCTACCGGCGGCCGTCACCTGACCCATATGCTGGTTCGAGCCAATGTGGACGGCGAACAGGGGGTTGTCCTGGTAAAGCAGGATACACCCGGCATCGAGTGGATCGAAACCTGGGGGGATTCGCTCAGCTTGCGGGCCAGTGATAGCCATGATGTGGTTTTTCACGATGTGGTCGTACCTCGTGAGCATCTGATTGAAACAGGGGATGCGAAGGGGGTGCCGAATGTGTGGTTTCCGATGATCCTCTCGGCCGTTTATTTGGGTGCGGCCGTTGCAGCGCGTAATTGCGTGATCCAGTTTGCGCTGGAGCGCGTGCCGACGGCGTTGGGCAAGCCAATTGCCACCTTGCCGAAGATTCAACGCCAGATCGGGGAAATAGATATGGAGCTACAGGCAGCCCGCGCATTGCTCTTTGAGGTAGCTGACTTGTGGCATGGGGATGAGGCGGCTCGCTCGTCGCTGATGCCGCGCATTGCGGCGGCGAAGCTGGTTGTCAACAACACCGCCAACCATGTGACTGATCTGGCTTTGCAAATCGCTGGTGGCTCCAGCATCACCCGCGCCCTCCCCCTGGAGCGCCACTTCCGCGATGTCCGCGCCGGTTCGATGCAACCGCCGTCGGGCGATTCGGCGTTGGAGTTGATCGGCCGTGCGGCGATAGAGGAGACTAAGAGATTAGGAGACTAGGTGATTAGGAGACTAGGTGATTAGGAGACTGGGAGACTGTAATCTCTCAGTCTCCTGGTCTCCCAGTCTCTTCTTAAAGAGGCTTAAACTGCTCAAACGCATCCTGGCAATCGTGGCAGTACCAGATCATGCGGCAGAGGGTGGGGCCGAAGCTGTTTTTGAGCGTGGTGTGGGTGGAGCCGCAGCGGGGGCAGACGGCCGCGTCAAAAAAGGCGACCGTCGCCACATTACCACTTGCGCCATAGCGCGGTGGGGGGGCTAATCCAAATTGTCTTAGTTTTTCGCGTGCTTCCGGCGTGATCCATTCCGTACTCCAGGGTGGCGATAGCACGGTCTTGACCTCGACTTGCTCAACGCCAATTTCCCGCACTCGTGCCTCGATGTTACGGCGC
This sequence comes from uncultured Ardenticatenaceae bacterium, assembly GCA_964410625.1. GTDB lineage: Bacteria > Chloroflexota > Anaerolineae > Promineifilales > Promineifilaceae > CAYPHY01. Next base: position 106,528 of record CAYPHY010000007.1, read on the forward strand.
ATCACATCCAACGCAGGGCAGCCGGAGAAGGTCGGCGTCATCGTCACTTCAACGCCTGTTTGCGTAACAACTACATCCCGTACAATCCCCATCTCCACCACCGAGACAACGGGAATCTCCGGGTCTTTGACCCCCTCTAGTGCCTGCCAAATTTGCTCTGAAGTAATCATCTTTTTTACCACAGATGGTTACGGATTTTACGAATTTACACGGATTTTTTCTTTGGCCGTGTCTATCCGTTTGATCCCTTGAAATCCGCGGTTGGTATCTTATACACCAATATACCAATAGACCAACCTACCAATCGCTTTGTTACCACTCGGCCGCTGGCTCCATCCGCGCCACTGCCTGCATCTCGTTAAGCAAGTCCATCAAATACTCTGTATGCTCGGCGCGGGGGATGTCGCGTTGTGGCAGTTGGCCTTCGGGCAATTGTAAACCACTATCCGCTAGCACAGGAGTTACGGCCGCTTCCCATTCGCGCTGCAACAGTGTTAGATCGGGAAAATAACCACGCTCCACTAATAAGGTATTGCTGGCAGGGGGGACGAATAGTTGACGGGCATAAGGCCAGAGCTGGTCGAGGGCTTTTTGCATTCGGCCGTTGCTCTCTTCGGTGCCCAGCCCCAACCGCTGTACCCAGGCGTGGGTGTGGCGTAGGTGGTAGCGTTCTTCCGGCCGAATTTTGGCAGCGGCTTCGGCAAACGGCCGGTAGTGACTGTCCATCAAATGGGACAGCAATACTTGCTCATAGGCATCAAATAAATATTGGCGCAGCAGGGTAAATGCCCAATCCCCTTTTGGCAGCTCCACCATCTGCGCATTGCGGTATTCTGAGGCGTAACGAAAGAAGACCAGTTGATCAGGATCGTCGCCGGTCAGTTCGGAGAGTAAGCCGTACCAGACGGCCGCGTGTCCCATCTCATCCAACGCGATATTGGAGAAAGCGATATCTTCCTCCAAGATCGGCCCATGCCCCGCCCATTCTGAGTTGCGATGGGCGAGAATGAGTTCATCATCAGCGAGGGCCAGGAGACGGCCGCTTAATGCTTGTGTGGTCTCAGCATCCACGCGCTTTCTATCTTTCGCCTTGCCCATATTTACTCGCCGCTACGCTTAATTTTCTGCATCTTAAAAACAGTACGGTACTCATTTGGCATCCGAAAACGTTTGTCGTTGGCCGGGTTGAAGAGGCTGTCGGCATCCTCGTCGCGGCTGCGAACAATCGCTTCCACAGGACATGCCCACCAGAGAATGGCCGTTACATCAGGATAGGCCACCGCTGCTTGCTGTAAGGCTTCGGCCGTCGAAGCCGCCTCCGCTTCGCCCACATACTCCACATAGGTCATCCCCTGTCGCTGCGACTGCTTGGCAAAGAGAGCAAAGCGGTTTGATCCCGGATTGGGGATTGAGGAGTCTCTAATCTCCAATCTCCTAATCTCCTTTCTCCCCTGCTCCTCCGCTCCCCTGCCCCCCATCTCCACTATCGCCTCCGCCGGAACAACCCACAAACTATGACTGCTCGGCCGCCGGGCAAAGACATCTCGCGCGTTTTGCAGGGCCAACTCTGGATCAGGGGCATGGACAGAGCCAACGTTCTGATGCGGCCGTCCGGGACGATCTTGCTTAAAGACCTCATAGCGAGGCCATAGGCTGTCGTGGTTGGGGTGGGAAGACATTGGTAAAGAAAGTAATCGGTAAGCGGTAAGCGGAAAAATCGGTTATTGATATGATTACGGATTACCGATTACTGATAACTGTTTCTCGGCAAACGCCGCGGCCGCCTCGCGCACCCAACGGCCATCTTCGTGAGCGGCGCGGCGGGCATCCAGGCGAATACGGTTCATCGGGCCGTCCCCTTTGACCACACGCCAAAATTCATCCCAATCAATATCACTGCCAACCCAATGGCCGCTGGCTTCATCGTAATGCATCTGCGGATCAGGCACACTTAAACCCAGGGCTTGCAGCGCGGGGACGAGTTCATCAATAAATTCCTGGCGTAGTTCGTCATTGGTCTTGGTCTTGATCCCCCAGCGAACCAGTTGTGGCGTATTGGTGGAAACGCTATCGTGGGGTCCAAACATCATCAAGGTCGGCCACCACCAGCGGTTGATGGCGTCTTGCACCATTTTGCGCTGCGCGGCCGTTCCCTGAGAATAGCGAATCACCATCTCCTGTCCCTGCTTCTTGTGGAATCCCTCTTCGGCGCAAATCCGCACCATCGCCCGCGAATAGGGGCCATAGGAGCAGTGGGCGAGCATGGTCTGGTTTAGGATCGCCGCCCCATCTACCAGCCAGCCGATCACGCCGACGTCGGCCCAGGTGAGCGTGGGGTAGTTGAAGACGCTGGCGTATTTGGCACGGCCGTCGAGCATTGCCTGGGTCATCTCTTCACGGGTTGCGCCGAGGGTTTCGGCCGCGTGGTAGAGGTATTGTCCGTGTCCGGCCTCGTCCTGCACCTTCGCCAGCAGCACCATCTTGCGCCGCAGCGAGGGAGCGCGGGTGATCCATGCCCCTTCGGGCAACATGCCGACCAACTCGCTGTGCGCGTGTTGGGAGATCATGCGGATCAGTTGTTTGCGATAGTCGGGGGGCATCCAGTCGCCAGGTTCGATCTTTTCGCCGCGCTCAATCCGCGCCTCAAACTCAGCCAGATGTTGTTCGTAGCTTTTGTCTCCGTTCAGGCTCATGGGATGTTCTCGTGGTTAATTGTGCGGCTTGGGAAACAGCCGCAAATGGGACAACGCTTTCTTATGATTATAAGCAAACGACCGATGGTTTACCATTGGCATAAAGAACTTCTTAAAGAACTCACTTTAACTTACACTCCAATCATCCAATTTGATATCTGGTACCTGACTAAAGTCACGGTGATTTCGAGTAATAAGAATCGCATCATGACTTAACACAATGGATGCAATACGTAAGTCCAGTGTTCCAATGCGGATTTTCTGTGAGCGAAGTCGTTGAAAGTGTTGTTGCGCTAAATTGTCGAATGGCAAGACATTCAAGTCACAAAAGTACTCGGCAGTAGCACGAAGCTGATCATAAGCGATGGTCAAGTCAATTTGCTGGCGCCCTATTAATGCAAGCCGTCCACGCATTTGTTCTTCTACAGTAACTATGGTGACGGCTAATTCTTCTGGAGTGTATATTTGAATTCTACTTGTTACGGAGGACTGGTTGTACTGATGAAGCGTTACATGATCGGTATCAAGAACATATAAACTCATTTCTCTCTATCATCCAGCTGTTGGCGATAACTAGCCATTTCATGTAAGAAATCATCCCACGTTGGATCATCAGCAAAAATACCTGACTTAGCAAGCCACGGATGACTGTCCATCTGTTCTGGTACTTCTACGTCCACCCGGACCAGTTGTGTTCGACCGAGCAGCTCATAGATCAATGCACGCACACGCTGTAACGCTTCCTGTTCAGTTGCCCCTTCAACGGCTGAATCCGGCCATAAAACAGGGCGAGCCGTATAGCCATTGTTTGCTTTTTTAAGTAGAACTACGTCAAAAGACATCGTCATTGGCGACCAACTCCTTTACTCGGATTTAACAGAGCTTACAAATCGGCGAGGCCAGATAAGGAAAGTATAGTCTGGGTCGTTTCCTAAGGCAATGAGATGAGGAAACATGGGGGTAAGGAGATGTTGTTTGGTTTGCCGAGATCGGCCGATAGTGCTAAAATTCACGTATACTGAGGGATAGTTTAATGGCAGAACAACCGGCTCTGACCCGGTCAGTCGTGGTTCGAATCCACGTCCCTCAGCCATAAAGCATTCTAAGCCACCCTATCACGGGTGGCTTTTCTTCACTTGAGAATGCGGCAAAGGCTGGCATGAATATCCGCCCTGCACGACCCTCTGATGTCCCCGGTATCCTCGCCCTGGTCAATGACCATGCCCGGCGAGGTGATTTGCTGCCGCGCACGGCCGCTTCTATCCATAACACCCTGCCCGATTGGCTGGTTGGCGTGGATGAAATCGGGGAACTTGTCGCTTGTGTCTCCTTGCTCCACTATACACCCGCATTGGCGGAAGTGCGTTCGCTGGCTGTCCATGATAAGGTCAAGGGCTCGGGCTGGGGGCGAACGATCCTCAAGGCGCTGATCGTCGAGGCGCGGCGGCGCGGCGTGCCAACCCTCTTTGCTCTGACCCGCGCTGTTGGCTTCTTCCAACGCGCCGGATTCCAAATCACCAGCAAAGATCGCTTCCCGGAAAAGGTGTGGCGCGACTGTACCATGTGCCCATTGAAGGAGGCGTGTGATGAAACGGCCGTCGTCCTCCCTCTCTTAGACCCACTCGCCCAATCAGTGACGATCCCATTACCGGTGATGACGGCCGACGGCCATTCACCATCCTACCTTCCACAGCCTATCCCACAATCAATCACTCAATCGCAACCTGCTCAATTTCCAATCTCTCAATCTCATTTTGGAGGAGAAACATCTATGTCACGACCATCTGTACAAAAAGTTGTCCTCGCCTACTCTGGCGGCCTGGACACGTCCGTTATTGTCCCCTGGCTACGCGAAAACTATGGCTGCGAAGTGATCTGTTTTTGTGCCGATGTCGGCCAGGGCGACCATGAATTAGAAGGGCTACGCGAAAAGGGTTTGGCCAGCGGCGCAAGCAAAGTCATTATCGAAGATTTACGCCACGAGTTTGCTAAAGATTTCTTGTTCCCGATGATGCGTGCCGGGGCGATCTATGAACGCCAATATTTATTGGGGACGTCGGTGGCACGGCCGTTGATTGCCAAGTGGCTGGTTGCCGTTGCCGAAGCGGAAGGGGCCGACGCCGTCGCCCACGGCTGCACCGGCAAGGGCAACGACCAGGTACGCTTTGAGCTGACTTTTAAGGCATTGAACCCGACGCTGAAGGTCATCGCTCCCTGGCGCGAGTGGGACATTCGCTCCCGCGAAGATGCATTGGCCTATGCCCGTGCGCATAATGTGCCGGTGGCACAAACGGAAAAGTCGATCTATAGCCGTGACGCCAACCTCTGGCATACATCCCACGAAGGGGGCATCCTCGAAGACCCGGCCAACGAGCCGGAGGAAGAGATGTTTCTGCGGAGTGTCTCGCCGGAGGATGCGCCCGACGAGCCGGAAGTGGTGGAAATCGCCTTTGAGCAGGGTGTGCCGGTGTCGGTCAATGATGTGCAGTTGCCACCAGCTTCGATCATCGAACGGTTGAATGAATTGGGAGCGAAGCATGGGATCGGCCGTATTGATCTGGTGGAAAACCGGCTGGTGGGCATGAAGTCGCGCGGCGTCTATGAGACCCCTGGCGGGACGATCCTCTACACCGCCCACCGCGAGTTGGAATCCCTCTGTCTGGACCGGGATACGATGCATCAGAAGGAGCAACTGGCCGTGCGTTATGCCGAATTGGTCTACTATGGCAAGTGGTTCCACACCTTGCGCGAGGCGATGCAAGCCTTTGTAGATAAGACGCAGGAATCGGTCAGCGGTTGGGTGCGGCTGAAGCTCTATAAGGGGAATGTCATCGTCTCTGGCCGCTATAGCCCGCACAGCCTCTATCGCGAAGATTTCGCCACCTTCGGCCAGGAAGATGTTTACGATCAGAAAGACGCCGAAGGCTTTATCACCCTCTTTGGCCTACAAATGAAGGTGAAGGCGATGATGGAAGTGAGTGATGGTGGGAAGACAAGGTACTCAGCAATTGATTATTCTCAATTTAAACGAGATTGATCGGCAGGCCCTTCGTATCCTTAACCTTTTCTTCTCTGTAATTGCTAATCCTGCTCATCTTTTCATCGCACTACGTCTAAATATAAGCCGCTTGCATCTTCACCAGTGCAAGCGGCCGAAAATTCATTGTAATCCATCCATCGGCCGCCTGACAGAATGTGCCAGTCATGCTCTAAATGGTTGTAGCATCAAGGGTTTTTGTTTTATTCGCGTTCTGTTCTGTGACCAGTACCAGCACATTTATAGACACAAAGCTTAATTTCCTTCGGCCGTACTAATACGATTCAGATGTCACTGGATAGGAAGTAGGTATAATTACTATACACGTAAATAAGGGGGTTCGCATGTCAAGAGCAGACAAGAAAATCGCGGCCGTATTCGCAGTAGTCACCATTATATTGCTGATTATTGCCTACTCCGTGTTGTCAAACACGGGTACAAGAAACAGTAGCAGACCAGCCGCACGCCCCGCTGCCACACGTGACCCATTCACCACGTTTACAACCGTTCGTAATAGTTGCGGCGTTTGTGGAACTGATTCACCTATAGGGGGCTGGGAAGCAGCAGACGGCCGTATGTTGATCCTTTCGGAGAATGGAACCTTTATTGCCGATGTTGACGATGGGCCAAGCCTCAGCGGAGAGTGGGAAGTAAGCGGCGGTCAGCTTTGTCTAATCCATAGCGTAGGTGCGCGAACATGCTTTTCTTATCAGCAGAAGATAGATGCCATGAAGCTGGACAATGGTATTTATATTCGCAGGTAGCTTGTGGATTTCGACCACCTAGCCAAGTTTATCAAATTGATCTTCAGTCGGTTGGCTGGCCACACGACCGCCAATAGTTAAGATTGTTGTTTCGGCTTATGGCTGATAATATGATGCTATGGAAGTAAACACTTAGAAAAGGCATGATGAAACTTTAATGACTTTTTTTGACATTGCCTTGATACGTATATGGGATCTTCCTAGTTGGACTGGTCTTGTTTTGCAAGATCAAGTGCAGGTATTGGTGCTGCGTGCTTCAAGTATCTTGGACACCCTCTATCAAGGGAAAAAACACCGTGTATGGGAGAGTGGATATAGCCGCGCGAGCCAGCGTGAATTCTTGGAGGTAGCTGCCTCATTCACTTCTGATGGGTGGAGGCCACTAGAGAATGATTTATTCTCACCAGTGGGCATACTTGTCAAAGGCACTGAGGTTTCATCTTCTCAGACTGTCTCCATCAATGATCGACTTAAGTATTTAGATGGGCTATTCCGAACAAAAAAAATAGATGGAGATGTAGCACAACTATTCCAAAGTGCCTTGATGAAGCTAGAGTTATTAGAAACTTCCAACAATCCGACAGGGGTTCAATTAGTCGAATTACTTGAGCGATTAACAGAATCCCATCGTAACGGGTATCTTAGTGACCAACAATTCGAGGCAGCTAAGAATAAAGCACTAGGACTATAAAGGTGTTCCTTTTTGCTGACCGGTAGTTAATGTACTAGCGACTTCCACGTCGCCACGCGGCCGCATAGATGGCTGCTAGCATCAATGCAAGGATAAATCTGTTCTGCTTATTTTTCTTGGGGGTACACGTGAGTGCAAGATTAGCTTTACAAAGATTAGTAATAATAGCAATATTATCAGTTGCTGGCTTGATTGGATGCTCAACCCCTGAACCACAGATCATCACAGTTGTGGTAACTGTTGACGTCCCAGCAACCGTAGAAGTGCCCGTTACTTCTGAGATTCTTGTGACGGTTGAAGTACCGGTAACCGTAGAAGTGACACGGCTAGAGCCACCAGAGCCAGCAGTTGTAGATACTCCATCCATTGAGCAACCTACCGTTGCTGCCGCCGTACCTGTATCCGGAACGCTAACTGTCGGTCAAGAGGGTCGAGACGGAAACCAAGTTTATGTATTAACTGACTGGATTGAAACCTCAACCATTCAACTTCGTCGTGATGGACAAGTTGAGGCACCAGCTGGAGCAAAATTCATTGTCGCTACAGTAGATTTCTTCAATGATGGCCTTGAGAGCGTCGATATTTATTGCAGTTTTGATTTTGGTTACTCACTATTCGATACTCAAGGTAGACAATTTGATCATACCGGCAGGGCAGATATCGTTGAGATGTATGACATAGCGGGTAATGTTGGCTGTAACGATAATCTTCAACCAGGCTTTGGGGCGCTGGCACAAACATTAGCCTTTATGTTGCCAGTAGACGCTGTACCGGAATACCTTAAACTTTGGGATCCGAACGATCCGAACAATGAAGAGAGGGATGCTTTCGGTGAAATTAGTGCGATTTTGTATCGTTTAGAGTGAGATACATGGGGTTCGATACAGGAGCATCCTTTGAACCATAAGTTTCAAACAGCGGGCAGTGTAACCAGTCCGGCGGGGTTTGTGGCGGGGACGGCCGCTGCTGGCATCAAGTATCCCGACCGCCTCGATCTGGCGCTGATTGTCTCTGAGCATGATTGCGCGGCCGCCGGAGTGTTTACGCGCAATTTGGTAGCGGCCGCGCCGGTCGTCCTCGGCCGTGAAACATTGGCTGCGAACAACCACGCCATCCGCGCCGTCCTTGCCAATGCCGGGAACGCCAACGCCTGCACGGGTCAAACCGGTCTGCTGAACGCACGGCAAACGCAACAACTGGTCGCCTCGGCCGTTGGCTGCCGCGCGGAACAAGTGCTGACGCTCTCAACCGGCGTGATCGGTGTCCAGTTGCCGATGGAGCGTATGCAAGCTGGTATCTTGCAAGCGGTCGAAAGCCTTTCACCTACTTACGGCCGTCAGGCAGCAGAAGCGATCATGACCACCGACACGCGGCCGAAGCATCTGGCGGTGGAAGTGTTATTGTCCGGGGGCGCAATCACGATTGGCGGCATTGCCAAAGGCGCGGGGATGATCCATCCTAACATGGCGACTTTGCTGGGTGTACTGACCACCGACGCGGCCGTTGCTCCGGCCAATATGCAGGGATTGTTGCAAACGGCCGTAGATGGCAGCTTTAACGCCATTTCGATTGATGGCGACACCAGCACCAATGACACCGTTTTGCTGTTGGCAAACGGGGTCAGTGGTGTGGCGGTGACGGGACAGACTGATCTCGCGCTGTTCGGCGAAGCACTCAACGCCCTTTGTCGCGAGCTGGCGTTGATGGTCGTCAGTGATGGTGAGGGGGTGACGAAAGTGGTCACCGTGCAAATCAGCGGCGCACTTGATGATGCGGCCGCTCGCCAGGTTGCTAACACGATTGCCACTTCTCCGCTTGTCAAAACCGCCTTTGCCGGGGGGGATGCGAATTGGGGGCGCATTTTGGCAGCGGCCGGACGGGCAGGCGTACCGTTTAATCCGGCCCAGGCGCAGTTGTGGATTGGTGTCCACCAACCAAATGAGCTACAACTGCTTGGCAACGGCAAGCCCACGAGCTACCAGGAAGCAGAAGCGGCGGCCGTCTTTGCCCAACCCAGCTTCCAGGTGCACCTTGATCTAGGCGCGGGCAGTGGCACAGCAACCATGTGGACGAGCGACCTGACCCAAGAGTATGTCCGCATCAATGCCGACTATCGAACGTAATAAAATTTGTTGCAACGAATTACACGAATTTCCGCGAAATGAAATTAAATTCGTGAAAATTCGCGCAATTCGTTGCTAAAAATAGTTATGAGCAAATTATGGGGCGGCCGGTTTAGCGGGGAGACGAACTTATTGGTTTTCCGCTATCAGGCCAGCATTGATTTTGACATCCGGCTTTATGACGAGGACATCAGTGGCAGCATCGCCTGGGCGCGAGCGTTGGTTGGCGCAGGGGTGTTATCGGCCGCCGAAGCGGAGACGATCATCAGCGGCCTGGAACAGGTACGGGCCGAGTTTTCCAGCGGCGAATTTGTCGTGGAAGCGGGGGATGAGGATATTCATTCGGCCGTCGAACGGCGATTGACGGAGATCATCGGCCCGTTGGGGGGCAAGCTGCACACAGGCCGCAGCCGCAACGACCAGATCGCCACCGATTTCCGGTTGTGGGTGATGCGTGCCTGTGACCGGCTGGACAACTTTATAGCCGCGCTGCAACAGGGGATGGTCAACCATGCCGAAGCGAACCTGCACCTGCCAATGCCCGGCTATACCCACCTGCAACATGCCCAACCGACCACCTGGGGGCATTGGCTGCTGGCCCATTTTTGGCCGCTTGCCCGTGACCGGCAACGATTGCGACAGGTCCGGGAACGGGCGGCCGTCTCCCCACTCGGGGCCGGGGCTTTCGCCGGGTCAGCCTTTCCGGTAGATCGGGAGGCGTTGGCGAGCGCGTTGGGCTTTTCGGCCGCCATCCCCAATTCGATTGATGCTGTCTCTGACCGTGACTTTGCCGCCGATTTTCTCTATACAGCGGCGCTGATTGGCGTTCATCTCAGCCGCCTTTCGGAGCAGTTGAGCATCTTTAGCAGCGCGGAATTTGGCTTTGTCGTCCTCGACGACGCTTACAGCACCGGTTCGAGCATCATGCCGCAAAAGAAGAACCCGGACACACTGGAAGTGACGCGGGGCAAAAGCGGCCGCCTCATCGGCCATCTAACCGGCCTGTTGGTCACACTCAAAGGGTTGCCGTCTACCTATGACAAAGATTTGCAAGAGGACAAGGAGCCGTTGTTTGATGCGGCCGATACATTGGAAACCGCCCTACCGGTGATGACGGGACTGATCAACAGCTTGCAGTTGCGGCCGGAGCGCATGGCTGCGCAATTGGAGCCGGGATTATTGGCGACCGATCTAGCCGACTATCTGGCAAGACGCAACGTACCGTTTCGCGAAGCACACCATCTGGTGGGGCAAGCCGTGCGTCTGGCCGAGGAACGGGGGGTGGCATTGACGGCGTTATCGGCCGCTGATCTGCAATCGATTAGCCAACATTTTGGGAAAGATGCGGCCGACGTGCTAGACATTCAACGCTCCCTCGCCAGCCGCGCTGTCACCGGTGGCACCGCCCCCACCGCCCTCGCCCAACAACTACAGGCGGCCAAATCCTACCTGACCGATCAAGGAAGAGATTAGAGAGTGGAGATTAGAGGTTAGAGTTCGGCCTCCCTAATCTCCAATCCACATTCCCCAATCCGCATTCCGCAATCTCTAATCCCCAATCTCCAAATCCCCCTCTAACACCTCCCGCACATGGCGGATCAAATCTTTATAGCTGATCGGCTTGGGGAGATAGCGGGTCGCTCCGGCACGCATTCCTTCTTCGACGGCCTCCGGTTGGGTCTTGGCACTAAGCATGAGGACGGGGAGATCGGCCGTGGCTGCATCCTGGCGTAGGGTCTGGCAAACGACAAAGCCGTCCATGTTGGGCATCATCACATCCAGGATAACAGCATCAGGGGGTTGCTCACGGATTTTCTGTAGAGCGTCCACCCCATCTTCTGCTTCCATGACGCGAAAATCAGCCCGTTCCAGCATCATCCGCAGCAAGTCACGGGTCAGCGATTCGTCGTCAACAACCAGAACCGTCCAACTCACATTGTTCTCCTCTTCAGCAATGTTGCACTAGTTACACCAATCGCCTAGATTAACATAGTTCGTGGAAGTTGACCATAAATAGAGGACTCTGATCTATAAGGATAAAGTACCGTATTGTAAGTATATTGGTGTATGGGTGTATGGGTGTATTGGTCTACTATACGAATACACCAATATACCAATACACCTTCATTCATAGCGCAATGCTTCAATCGGCCGCAAACCCGCTGCACGCCAGGCGGGGTAGATGCCAAAAATAAGGCCGACGCCGATAGCAAAGCCTGTTGCCAGGGCGACCGTTCCCAAATCTACCACCGTCGCCAGGTCAATCAGACGGCCGACCAAAACGGAGATAGACCAGCCCAGGACAATGCCCAGAAAGCCCCCTAACAGGCTCAACAACACCGATTCTAATAAGAATTGGCTTAAGATGTCGCGCTTGAGTGCGCCAATGGCCTTGCGAATGCCGATCTCGCGCGTGCGCTCGGTGACGCTGACCAACATGATGTTCATAATCCCAATGCCGCCAACCAACAATGAGATACCGGCAATGGCCCCCAGGAAGGCCGTCAGGGTGGCGGTGACGGTGCTGAAGGTCTGCAACAAGTCGGTCTGGCTGAAGATGTTAAAGTCATCATCGTCGGCATAGACAATGCCATGCCGCCGGCGTAATGTTTCCGTCACTTGCTCGACGGCCGCGCTTGTCTCTGCTTCGCTGACCGCCTGGACGGTGATAACGGAGACCGCCCGTTCACCGTGGCGCGTACGCTGTGAATAGAGGCGGCTGTGGGCGGTGGAAAGTGGTATGTAGACATCGCTGTCGCTATTACTAAACTGGCTACCAGACTCGACCAACACGCCTACGACCTCATAGCTGACGCCATTGATGCGTACCGACTGCCCGATGGGAAATCCATCTTCAAAAAGGTCGCGGGCGATCCGATTACCCAGGACAGCCACCCGCGCCCGATTGTCCACATCTTCTTGGGTTAATGTATCGCCAAGCTGGAACTCGGTCAGATTATTGACCACGAAGTAGTTGGTTGTCACGCCGATAACGCTTGTGCGGCTGGAACGGCCGCCATAGACAACTTCCTGGTTCCCCTGAACCGCGACGGATACGGCCGCCAACGACGGCGCGTTCAAGGGATCATCCAATGCTTCGGCATCTTCTAAACTAAGTGCCGGTTGCCCTTCGCTATTTTGGTTATCGGTGGTGATGGTAATCAGGTTCGTACCGAAGGATTGAATTTCATCGGTGATGGACGCGCTGACGCCATTGCCAATGGAGAGCAGGGCAATGACGGCCGCTACCCCAATAATCACACCCAACATCGTCAATAACGACCGCAGCTTGTTAGCCATCAAACTATCCAGCGCGGTTAGAAAACTTTCACTTAAGTTCATAAAATTTCCTCAACGAGACAATGAACAATTAGACAATGAACAATGAGCAAACAAGGTTGCTCACCACTAACCACTAGTCACTAGCCACTAACCACTAACCCATCCCGAATCCAGATCGTCCGTTCGGCCTGGGCGGCTACTTCTGGGTCGTGGGTGATGATGACCAACGTAATCCCCTTCTCCTGATGCAACCGCTTGAAGATGTCCATGATCTCCTTGCCTACCTGGGTATCGAGGTTGCCGGTGGGTTCATCGGCGAGGATGATCGCCGGTTCGGTCACCAGAGCGCGGGCAATGGCTACTCGCTGCTGTTGGCCGCCGGAAAGCTCATCGGGCTTGTGGTCGATCCGGTCGCCCAGCCCCACCGCTTCCAGCGCGGCTCGCGCCCGTTCTTCGCGCTCACGGTGGCCGACGCCAGCATACAACAACGGCAATGCCACCTGCTTCAGTGCCGAAGTACGAGCCAGCAGATTAAACTGCTGGAAAACAAAGCCCACGCGCCGGTTCCGCACTCGTGCCTGCTCATCATCGCTCATATGGCTGACATCAATGCCATCCAGCGTATAGGTCCCAGCGGTAGGCGCATCCAGGCAGCCGATGATATTCATCAGCGTGCTTTTGCCCGATCCCGATGGCCCCATGATGGCGACAAATTCCCCCTCGCTGATCGTCAAGTCTACCCCGCGCAAGGCGTGCACCTCCTGTGTACCCATCTGGTAAGACTTGGTGATGTTTTGCATTGTGATCATTTCTCTATCCTCAGGCAACAGTAAGCGGTAAACGGTCATCAGTGATCGATCATCGGTGAGCAGACTCACCGATTACTGATCACCGATGACCGATTACCGTTTAGCGATTCCTCCTATCCCCCAAACGGTCCGCCACCCGGCCCACCACCATCAGGGCCAAAGTCACCGCCGGGGCCAAAGGTAGGCGTCGTGGGCAATGTGCCGACAAACACCTGGTCCCCTTCTTCCAGACCACTGAGAATTTGGGTGTAGTTATTATCACGCAGGCCGATGGTTACTGGCACTTCTTCAAAGTTGCGGTTTCCGCTTGCATCGGTGCGGACGAGATTAACGCTGTAGGTTCCAACAGAGCGATCGACGTTGATCGCCGCATTGGGGACGAGCAGAATATTTTCGCTCAGGCTCGTTTGCAGTTCGGCATCGGTCGTCATCCCCACCAATAGCGGCAACCCCTCCGGTTGTGCAAAGCTGAGATAGACTTCAAACGTCGCTACGGTACTATCGTCGGCGACGGCGCGGGGAGCAATGGCCGTCACCACACCTTCCAATGACTCATCCGGCCGTCCCTCCAGCGTGATCGTCGCCGGTTGTCCTGGCTCCAACATGGCGATGTCCACCTCATCCACTCTCAGCACCACCTCCAAACTGGTGGTGTCTACCGTGTCGATCACCACCCCACTGGCTGTCTCGCCTTCGCTCACGTGAACGGCCGTAACGATCCCGTCAAAAGGCGCATACAGCGTCGCCCGCTCCAGGTCCTGGCGGGCACGCTGGAGGTTAAACCGCGCCTGTTCAAGCTGTACCTCGGCCGCTGCCAGTTGCGCCGACGACGGGCCACGTTGCAGTTGGTCCAGATTTGCCTGGGCCTGGGCCAATGTCGCTCGTGCCGTGGCTACATCCGCCTCAGTTGGGCCAGCAAGAAGCGCGTCTAAACGAGCCTGGGCTGCGTCACGCCGCGCCACGGCCGCACTCAGATTCCCCTGCGCTGCTCCAACGGCATTGGGATCGCCATTGATCAGGTCATCATAAGCCTCTTGGGCCGCCGCCAAATCCGCATTGGCCTGCACTGCCTGCGCACGAGCGCTTTGTTCCAGTTCAGCCAGCCGTTCTTCCGACAGAAATTGATTTGGCTCAGTTACCAGGATGGTACTATGTTGTTCGGCCGCCCGGGTTGCCGCCTCTTGCGCTAGTTGCAATTCAAGCTCGGCCGCGCGAATCGCTTCTGGCGACGCATTACCCTGCGCCGCGTCTAACCGCGCCGAGGCAGTGGTAATTTCAGCAGTGGCACTCCGCAAATCCGCCTCGGCCGCCACCCGTTGCGTCTCGTCCGGCCCATTGAGCAACAGGTCCAGATTCGCCTGGGCGCTGGCAACCGTCGCTTCGGCAGCAGCGATCTCGGCCGCGCCAGGTGGCGATTGTAAGGTATCGAGATTGGCTTGCTGGGCGACCACCACTTGCTCGGCTGCTGTCACAGCGCGTTGCAAGGCGGCCGTCTCCAACTGGAGCAAAGCATCGCCCGCTCGCACTGTGTCACCCACTTCGACAAAGATGGCCTCGACCACGCCGGAACGCTCCAACGCCAGGGCCGCGTCGCGACGGGCTAAAACTTGTCCCGTTGCTGTCGCGCCAGATTCCAAATCGCCAATGAAGGCCGTGACAATATCGCCCGATTGGACGACGGCCGCATTTTGCCGGGACAGTCCCATTTGTCGCCAGATGAGAAAGACAACCAGCAACAGGACAATACCCCCACCAATAATCCATAACCAACGATTTCGACTTCGTTTTTCCATCATACACTTGGAGAAAGAACAATGAAACAATGAACAATGAAACAATGAACAAACAACATTGTTCATTGTCTCATTGTTCATTGTTCATTACTCACTGTTGTTCATCGAGAAAGGTATTCACTTCTACGCCGCTATTGAGCAGCAGTTGATCACCGGCGTTTAGGCCGCTGGTAATTTGGGTGTTCTCGTCGTCGCGCAGGCCGATTGTGACCGGCACTTCTTGAGTGGTTTCACCCGTCACCAGGAGGACGCTGTAGGTGCCATTTTGACGATTGACGCGAATGGCACGGTTGGGAACCAGCAAGACATCCTCACGCTCGGCCGTTACCAGTCCTGCTTCGGCCGTCATCCCTGCCCGCACCGGCAAATCCGTCTCGCCGAGGCCGACACGCACCTCGTAGGTCACCAGACTGCTTCCTGGGGCCGCCTGTGCGCCGGGAGCGATTATCGTAATTTCCCCCTCTATCTCCTCATCCGGCCAGGTGGAGAGGGTGATTGTCGCCGGTTGGCCGATGGACAGCGCACCTACATCCGCTTCGTCCACCTGGAGCGCCACCGACAGCGCACTATCGTCGATCAACTCGATTACCGGGCCGCTGGCGATCTCCCCCTCGACGACAAAAACGGCCGTCACCCGTCCGGCAAACGGGGCAACCACCGTCGCCTTATCCAACGCTTCCTGGGCATCGGCCAGTGACAGACGCGCCTGTTCCACCTCTGCCTCGGCGGCAGCAATTGCTTCTGCGGTTGGACCGTCTAACAGCGCAGACAAAGCAGCTTCGGCTTGTGCCAGTTGTGCTTCGGCATTCGCCAGTTGCGCGGCCGTCGCCCCCTGCAACAGTTGATCCAACTCCGCCTGGCGACTTTCCACTTGCGCGGCGGCGGATGTGACGCTGCTTTGGGCGGCCGAGAGTTGGGCTTCGTCCGGTCCTGCCTGCAAAGCCTCCAATTGCGCTCTAGCCGCCGCCAACTGTTGCTCCGCCTGGCGCAACACCTGATCAGTGGCGGCGTTGGTTAGCTCTTCATTCGCTTCCTGGGCATTCCGTAGATTGATTTCAGCCGCCGCCACGGCCGCCTGGGCCGACTGTAGCTGCGACTCGCTGACCGAGGAGCGGGTGCTATTCAACTCCGCCGATGCTGCACTTAGCGACGCCTGCGCCGCGCGGAGATTGGCTTCGGCGGCAGCGATCTCCTCGGCCGTTGCCCCGTTGGTCAGCGCATCCAGATTTGTCTGGGCAGCGGCAACGTCTGCTTCGGCCGCCGCTAACTCGGCTGCTGATGGTTCGGCCAGCAAATCAGCCAGATTTGCTTCTTGTAAACGCAGGCTCTGTTCGGCCGCTGCCACATTCAATTCCAAATCGGCCGTCGCCAACTGCACCAGGGGGTCGCCCGCCTGCACCACATCCCCCACGCGGACATAGACCGTTTCCACTCGCCCAGGGGTGGCGACAGAGAGGGTTGATGTGCGGCGTGGCTGCACGCGGCCGCTGGCCGTCGCGCTGGCGGAGAGGTTGCCAATAAAGGCTGTTACCGTTTCCTGTGAGGTGACGGAGCTGCCCTGTACCGTTGTCTCTGGTGACTGCGACCAGTTGAGCCAATAGACAACGGCAACCAATAACAAGACGGCCGCGCCGCCGAGTATCCAATAGAGTCGTTTTCGATTTTGATTCCGGTTCATACCATGCTCTTGCACCATTTAACTAACCACAAAGCGTCGAAGGCACAAAGTTTTCCTAATCCTTCGTGCCTTCACCTGGGTGGTAAAGTGTTCCTTCGAATATCCCTATAGATTCTACGAAGAAAATCGGCAAAAGTTAGCAGAACTAGCCTGAATTTTATGAAATTAGGGTGTTAAGCGTGAAGTTGGAGGCGTGAACCGCATTCGTGGGCAAGCAAAACGGGACGCTCTAGCCCACGCAACAGCAACCCGGTTAATGTGCCAAAGAACCAACGATGGAACCAGTCTCCCGGTTCTTTACTGATGATGACCAGGTTGCAGCGGCTTTGCAGAATAGCCCAACGGATACGTTCGGCCGGTGGGGTAGCTCGGAGTAGGAGCAAAGTGCGAAGACCCCACTGCTCACTTAAAGCCAGCAGGCGATGGAGTTGCTGCCCGGAATAAGTGTTGGGAGCGAGCAATATTTCTGGAGGCAGAGGGATATTTCCATGACGGTATAAATTCGGGGCAGCAGGGACAATGGGCAGAACAAACAACTGCGCCTGAGTAGAAACGGCCAACCGTCCCACCCATTGAATAGCGGCCTCATCGGATTCGTGGCCGCGGAGGATCAACAAAATTCGACGCAGCGGCCAATGCGGCCGCCGGGCAACGAGAACAGAACATTGAGCGCGGTTGGCGATGCGTTCGGCCGTTCTGCCTCTCAACCACCGTTGCCACCACAGTCGTTCCGGTTCCTGGTATAAGAGTAGTTCCAGGCGGCCGTTTTCTTCCATACCCCGCTCGTCCTCGCCCAGTATTTTGGTATCGTCTGTGGACAAGAGACAAGGGGGGCTATCCAACAAGTGGCTCCAGTAATGGGTATAAGCCACCCATTCATTCGTGATGGGTGGCTCCAATATAGAACCGATACGTGTTGGAGGATTTCCGGCTGCCAATACGTCCATCATTATCCAATACGGCGTTCCAGGTACGCTTTGCTCAGTTCTTGTTTGGGGTTGTTGAAGAAGTCGGCCGCCGGGCCTTGCTCGACCAACTCGCCTAACCACATGAAGACGACATGATCCGCCATGCGCTTCGCCTGCTCAATATCATGGGTCACCATGACCAGGGTATAGCGTCCTCTTAATTCATGGAGTAGTTCCTCAATTCCACGCGCGGAAATGGGGTCGAGCGAAGAAGTTGATTCGTCACAAAGCAAGATTTCCGGCACCACGGCCAGCGAGCGGGCCAGGCATAGTCGCTGTTGCTGCCCAACGGATAGCCCAGTGGCCGGTGCCTTCAGCCGATCCTGGACTTCGCTCCATAGGCCAACCATCTCCAGATGCTCCTGTACCACCGTGTCAAGCGTGCCGTTAGCGTAGCCGTGGATACGGGGGCCGTAAGCAATGTTGTCATAGATCGACATGGGTAGCGGAAATGGTTTTTGCGCCAGCAAGCCAATGCGTGTCCGCACTTCGGTCACATCTACGCCAGGATCATAGATATTTTCGCCATCGAGAAAGACGCCGCCGGTGATCTCCACCGATTCATCTAAATCTAACAGGCGATTTAAGCTTTTTAGTAGGGTAGATTTCCCACATCCCGATGGGCCAATGATCGCCGTGATCTGCCGCAGCGGAATTTCCACAGTGATGTCTTTCAGGGCATGTTTCTGCCCATACCATACGTTGAGTTTGCGAATAGATAGTGAATGCATGTTACCTCCGAAAAAGCAGGATGAAGGATGAGGTATGAAGGATGAAAAGGCTTTTTAGGTGAATAAATGTCATCCTTCATCCTTCTGCCTTCATCCTTTATCCCTCATCCTTACCGTATGACGTTTCGGCCGAGGCGGCCCATAATCAGATTGCCAAGTAGACTGATGGTGAGAATGATCACCGTCAGCACCAGGGCGGTTGCATAGGCGCGGGCTTGCACAACCGGAAAAGGTGTGCCAAGCATGAAGAAAATCGCCAGTGGTAATGAGGCGACCGGCCGCAGGAGGCCATCGGGCATGGCGTCGGTGAAACCGGCGGTGAAAAGCACAGAAGCAGCATCACCAATGCCTCGGCCGAACGCCAGCAAGATGGCAGTCAGTAAGCCGGGGAGCGTTTGGCGAAGCAAAACGCCTAGAAACTCCAGGCGTGTGGCGCCTAACGAAAATGTGATGCCCCACAGTTGACGCGGCGCAAGGCGGACAACCTCATCAAACGTCCGGGCCATGATGGGGATGATCACCAAGGCCAGAGCGATGATCCCGGCCAGCAGAGAGGCCCGCAAGCCGAAGAAGAGCATCAGCGCAAAGCCAAACGCACCGTAGACGATGCTTGGAATGCCCCACATGATGTCTAGCGCCAGCCGAATGAGGTTGGCTCCGCGCCCCTTTCCCACATAACCGTGCAGGTACAGAACAAGCGGCACGGCAAAGAAGAGCGCTACCAGGGTCGCGCCTATCGCCAGATAGAGAGAACCGAGAATAGCATTGAGGATGCCACCCCCCTTGCCCAAGTAAAACGCGCCTTGGGGCGGTGTAGTCAAAAATTCCCAACTCAGCGCCTCAATACCGCGTCGGAAAATGACGAAGAGGATGAGGCCAAGCACAATGGCCGCTGTTGCCACTGACAAGCGCATCAGCCCCCTAAAGAAGCGTTCTTCCAACCGGCGACGGCGATTTAGTTTGACGTTCATGCTACCTCCTTGTTGCTAACCCGCACAATCACCAAGCGGGCGATGATGTTGAAGCAGAGGACGATAACCAGCAGCAGCAACGACGCCCCCATCAGCGCCGACTCATAGAGTGGGACCGACATCATCTCGCCGTAGTTGTTGGCGATTAAGGCCGGGATGGGATAAGCAGCATCAAATAAGCCGCGCGGGATTTGCACCGTATTCCCCACGACCATGACAACAGCCAACGTTTCACCAAAGGCGCGGGAAAAGCCGAGGACAACGGCCGCTAATATGCCGGAGAGACCAGCACGACGCACAATCACTTTCGTCGCTTCCCAGCGTGTAGCCCCCAGGCAAAGCGCAGCCTCGCGCATTTCGCGAGGGATGCTGCGCATCACTTCCTCTGTGACGGCGACGATCAGCGGAAAGACCATCACGGCCAGGACAAAGCCTGCGGCCAGAACGCCATAACCACTAGGGTTGGTGCGACTGAAGAAGGGGAAAATCTGTCCCAATGTTCCGTCGGACAGCGGCCCCACATGATCGCGGATCAGTGGCACAACGAACAGAATCCCCCATAGGCCATAGACGACAGAGGGAATGCCCACCAGCAGGTCTAGCACTGGCTTCAGCATCGAACGGCGGCGCGAGGTGGTGTATTCAGCGAGATAGATGCCGGTCAGGATTGCCGGAACAACAGCCAGTAACATCGCCACCAGCGTCACCGCTACACTACCGGCGATGAAGGGCGCAAAGCCAAAGAGGGAACGCGCCGGATGCCAGTCGCGGCCGAGAAGCAGCTCGCTGAGTGAATACGTCTGCAAGAGAGGCCAGGAACGGTAGAGCAATGCTCCAGCTACGAGAAGAATCAAGGAACATGTGACCCATGTTCCTAATCGCATGAAATTTCGAGCGATGTTTTCCTTAAGCTGTCGCCAATTGGAAATACGCCATGATTGACGTTCCTGTGCTGCTCGGGGTCGCAGGACGACGTGTTCATTTGTAACTTCCATGTCTCACTCTCCCTATCAATTAAGTCCACGAACACACGAAGAACACAAAGGCCATTTTTTATGGTCCTTTGTGCGCTTCGTGCTTATGCTCGTGGAGCACCGTTATGGCACTAATGCCAGAGCCTCTTCTAGTTGGCTTTCGTTCAACTGAACGTATCCGGCATCGCCTACATAGGCCTGTCCTTCAGTTAGTACCCAACGGTAAAAGTCAGCAATCGCCGGTGACGGTTCCCCTTTGGTGACAAAGTAGAGCACGCGAGCCGGGGGAAAGGGGTAGATTTGGGCGGCAATCGCGGCCGTCAATTCATCTCGCGTGTCATAGAAGTCCTCATCTTCGGAAATCTGGCCGTCACCATTCAAATCGAGGGGAATGATCGCCAATCCATCCAGTGGCTCCAGTGTCGTCGTATCATAGGCGAAGCCGATGTTGTTGAAGCCAACGGCCAGCGGGTCCTGGCGTACCGCTTCGGCCAGACCGGGATCGCCATTCACGGCCGTTCCGATCAGGTCTTCCTGCAGCTCGCCGCCGAGATAAATCGCCCACATCTCGGCCGCACCGGCAGCATCAGAACGGGTATAGACATTGATCCGGTCGGTAATATCGTTACCTAGCAGTTGCCCCCAGGTTGTCATTTCGCCGGAAATCCACATCGCGTTGCCACTTTCCGGTGTGATCCCCGTAGCCTGGATCGCTTCCAGGTGGGGGTTGTTGGCGTTCATTGTGCCAATCACCGCGTCAATGGTCACCGGGACCAGGTAGGAGCCTTGCTCTAACTCTTCCGGCCGCGCCTCGCGGGAGAGCATGGCAATATCGGCCGCTCCGGCGAGCATGTCGGTCATCCCTTTACCAGCACCACCGCCCTGGACATCAAAGCGGACATTAGGATGCAATTGGCTATATTCGTCAGCCCAAAGGCTGGCCATGGGGAATAGGGCAAACGCGCCGGAGAGGGTAATCGTTACCTCTTCTTCGCTCGCCGCAGGCTCTGCGGCCGCTTCCTCAACAGGCTCGACGGCTGGTGCACTCGTTGGTTCAGTAGCGGCCGGTTCTTCGGCGGCAGAGGGGGTACCCCCACCACAGGCCGCCATCGCTAACAAGAGCAATAGCATCAATAACACACCAAGTATGCGTAGTGAGTTACCTTGGTAGTGCATAGTTAATTTCGTTCGCATGGTTCATTAATCTCCCTTCTTCTTGATCTTGAATGAGGCTTTGTTCTGGTTTTATGGGAAAAGGTGGTTTCAGAATAAAGATCGGCCGGTTGGAATGGGCGCCGCAAGCATCAATTCGTTGCAACACCTCGGCGACAAAATCCCCCTGGCCTTCGGCCGCGATAATGAGCAGATCATACGCCTCTTGAAGCACTTCGGCCGCTACCTGGTCTGCCAGCGGCCCTTGGCGCAAGCGAAGTTGTACGGGAATGTCGTGTTGCTCCAATCGTTGTAAGCGTTGCTCTATCTGCTGCCGTATTGGCCCATTGATTGACAGCGCACCAGCCAGTCCAGGCAGTGACGATTTGAGCAAAGGAAGCCAGGTAACAGATTGCCCCTTTTTCCAAATGGGCATCATCCATTCCAAGACCTGGTTGTCGGAGGCGTATCCTCTCGAGGCGAATAACAGTCGCTGGATGCGGCAGTGGTCGCCGCGCACCAATAACATTGGTGTTGTCGAACGACGCAACAGCACTGGGAGGGTAATGTTGGTTGGCGGTGTCAAAATAGTCAATGCATACCCCCCCTCACGAGCGATAGTGAGCATTGTTTCGCTATCAACCTGTGTCGCGTCGAGGCTAACAACGGGGATCCCTAAGGCCACACCGTATAGATCCGCCATAAACGAAACGGCCGATTGCAATTCGGCCGTTTCACTCCAGGCCAAAATGCGCGGTTCCGGTGCTTGTTCGAGGGCATGGTGGTGGAGGATAGCGGCGCGAATTTCTTCGGCCGAGCCGCGCACTGGTACGATGTGACCGCCCAGCAAACCGCCCAATGCGGCAAGCGCCGCACGGTTATCGGGTCGGGCCATGGCCACGCTAACCGAACCGTTTTCACGAGCCAGAGGCAATGCCAGATAGTAGAGCGCCAGGCCAGACGGTATCTGGTTGACTAAGCTCTCATCAACGGGAATGTTGTTTAAGTGAATGCTCAAATAATCTGCCATATTCGGTCACCTGCTAAATAAGATAGCAGGCGGCCGTAACAGGCATGGTTATAGAGGGGTAACAAAGTGGTAACAGAGCGAGTGGGGAGTGGTTAGTGGAGAGTAGAGATTGGAGATTAGAGATTGAGAGATTGGGAGATTAGGAGACTAAGCGACCATAAACATTTCGCCACTCCCCACTCATCACTCATCACTTATCACTCGCCACTGTTTTATTCGCGGAGGGCGTAGCCTATGCCGGGGACGGTTTCGATGAGGGTGGGCTGGGAGGGATCGGGTTCAATCTTGGTGCGGAGGCGGTAGACCAGTTGTTTGAGCATGGCGCGGTCGCCCCCATCCGCTCCCCAAACAACGTTGATCAACATATCGGCCGATAATACCTGTCCGGCATTGAGCATCAGCGATTCCAGGAGGCGGGTTTCGAGAGGTGTCAGGCGGATGGGGGGTTGATTCGGGCGGCTGGCTTCATTGCGGGAGCGGTCGAGGGAGAGATCGGCCGCTGTAAGCACCCCTGGCGTGGACGCCATGCCCGCCCGACGTAAGACCGCACGCACTCGCGCCACCAACTGGTTCGGACTGAAGGGCTTGATGATGTAATCATCCGCGCCCGTTTCCAGCCCTCTAACCACTTCTTCGTCCGCATCGCGCACCGTGAGCATGATGATCGGCGTTTCGCTCTGGCTGCGAATACGGCGACAGACGGAGAGGCCGTCCAGCTTAGGCAGGTTCAGGTCAAGCACGACCAGGTCAGGCGACTCCTGCTCCCAGGTACGAACGCCGGCCAAACCATCATAAGCGGTCACAACATCAAACCCGGCTCGGCGTAGAGTAAACGCCAGCACATCGGAAAGCGAAAGATCATCTTCAACCAGGAGAAGTTTCATGGGACAACCATCTAGGGATACAATTTCTCTTCTTTAGACAACATCTCAACAAACTTCTCAATCCGCAATGCCCTGGTTTCTGGCTTTTTGGCGGTCTGGATTCGATAGAGAATGGCGTAACGGTTGGCGCTATTCAAGGTTGCAAAAAAGGCTTTCGCCGCCGGATTGGTGTCTAACGCTTGTTGGAGATCATCAGGAACGGTGCTGGTGCTTTGCGAATCGTAAGCGGCGTCCCAACGGCCGTCGGCCTTTGCCAACTCTACCTGTTGCAGTCCCGCGGGTTGCATTCGGCCGTTAGCGATCAGGTCTTCAGCTTTCTGGCGATTAATTTTTGACCATCCGCTTTTCGGCCGTCGTGGTGTGAACTTTTGCAGCCAATAGGTTTCGTCAAACGAGGCTTTTTGGCCGTCAATCCAACCGTAACAGAGTGCGCTCTCTAACGCTTCCGGATATTGTGCGGTAGAAATACCCGTCCCTTTTTTAGCGATCTTCAGCCATAGGCCCTTTGATTGGGTATGCTGCTCCACAAGCCATTTCTCCCATGCCTCTTGGTCTGCAAACGAGATAATCGGTAAACCATCTTTGTTTTCCATCACGTTATTATATGTAGGACTTAGGCATTTGCATCGAATTTACGCGAATTAGCGCGAATTTTTATCTTCTTTTCGCGAAAGCTGCGCTGAGCTTGTCAAAGTATTCACAAACCAGATTGCGCTAATTCATTGCAAGAACTCATAACTGCGGAAGTCCTGCATATGTGGATCAAATAGCGCGAGCGAGTGTGTTGTTCCTTTCTGGTTGCGCCAGCGGCAATTCAAACCAGAAGACGGAGCCGCCCCCTGCACGGCCGTCTACACCGACGCGGCCACCATGTGCCTCAATCGTCGTTCGCACGACAAACAGACCCAATCCGACGCCATACTGCTCTCCATCGGTGGCAGTCAGGCGAATGAAGCGGCGAAAGACGTTGGTTCGCTCATCTGGCGGAATGCCCGGCCCGCGATCAGCAATGGAAACACGCAACATGTCGGCCGAGCGGCTCACTCGCAAATCTATCACTTCGCCAATGGGGCTATACTTGCCGGCGTTGGTCAGTAGATTTACCAGAACCTGGGTTAGTCGTGCGGGATCGGCCGTTAATTCTGGCGTGTACGCCGGTTCTTCGATCATCACCTGCTGGCGGCGACGGTCGAAAAGTGGCTGGACAACCGCCAGGGCGTCGTAGATAACTTGATTGAGATCGACCAGTCGCTGGTGTAAGACAAAACGACCGGCCTCAATGCTGCTGCTTTCCAGCAAGTTGTCAATTAGGTTTTGCAGGCCGCGCAAGCTGAGATGGGTCGGTTTTAGGAGTTCACGGATTTCGGCGGCCGAGAGCGTGTCCACCTCCTCCAGCAACAGCTCTATCGAGGCATTTAGAGTGCTAAGCGGCGTGCGAAACTCATGGGAGATGCTAGACAGGAAGTAGGAACGCAAGTGGCGTAACGCTTCATCCTGGGTGACATCGCGCAGGACTAGCGCCGTCTGCACCGTTTCTTCGCCTGGCGGGACCAGACGCGCACCGGTAACGGCCAGTGTAACGCTCTTACCGGTCTGGGTATGGACGCTAATCTGTCGTTTTTCGCCTGGTGGTGGTAATGCTTCCAGGAATGAGATCTCTGACTCGCGAGTGACTGGAAAAACATCATTGACATGGCGGCCGAGTGCTTCCTCGCGTCGCCAACCGGACAACAATTCAGCCCCCTGGCTGAGAAAGGTGATTCGCCCTTCGGCGTCGAATGTCACCACCCCCTCGACAACGGATTGGATCAGCGTGTCCAGCCAATCTCGCGCTTGGGAACGCTCCTCAATCGCCCGCAGCATACTGGCCTGGCTCCGTTGTAACGCCGTTGCCAGCGTGCCAACCTCTACCGGGTTCTCAAAGTTTGGAATGGAGGCAACCAGATCACCCTCGCTGATTTGTTCGGCTACGGCCGTCAGCTTGCGGAGCGGGGCAATCACTTGCCGGACATACCAAAGACCCAATAAGGTCCCCAGCAAAGCAACCAGACCGGTACTCCAGGTTAGAATGGCAAGTGCTCGTCGTTCGGCCGCTAAAAGATCACCTACCTCCAGCGCTACTTCCGACAACAGCACCAGTTGCCCTTGTTCATCGGTGATTGGTGACGTTAATGTGTAGTAACGTCGTCCTGCCAACTCAAACACCCGCCCTCCCGGCTGAATGGCAGGGGTGTTGGCCGGGGTCAGCTCGTTTGTCCCTGAAGTTGGTCCGGATGAGAAACTACTGGTTAAGCGTTGTCCATCAGGGAGCAGGATGCTTTGCTCGACGCCTGTGCTGGAAGCGAGTTGGCGCAAAAACGCCTCATCCAGCCACAGTCCAATGGTCAGCAGATAGGAGAGGGATGTAGAGGTATCTTCAAAAACGGAGCGAGTGCTTAGTAAGACCGGCCGTCCATCGGCGAAGGCAAAGCCGGTTGAAGGGGTCTGTGGACAGTCGGCCGTTGGGCTTTCGCCAACAACCAAACGGTTGTCAATACAAAAGTAGAGAATGTCGAGATTGGATTGATCCTGAAAAGCCTGTAGATAATCAGGGAGTTCGTTAAAGGCTTGTTCGCGCAAGAGTCGGTTGAGCGTCGGCCGTTCGGCCAGCACCAGCGAGAGATCGGAGAGGCGTTGTTGTTCGGCCGCCAGCAAGGAAACGGTCGCTTGCCGGGCATTCCTGGTGATCTCCCATGCCTGTTGCTCCAGTTGGGCGCGTGTCACCCAGTATGCCGGAACGCCCGCGCTGAGCGTTGTCAGCAGGATAAGGACAACAAAACCGGCCAATAGGCGCACAGAAAAGCGGCGTTGCAGCCGACCGATACGTTTCATAACTTTCTTGAGTAACAGTTCGTTGACAGGCTCGTGCCTAGCGGTTCTGTCCATTGCCGCTGAAGGCGGCCGACAAGCCCAAGGCAATATAAACACTCCCCGCCACATAACGCTGGCCGCGCAGGAAGGTCCGGTTGTTACGCAGCAATCCCCTTGCGCTGCCGGAGATAAGCGCGTAGAGACTGTCTGTGCAAACACCCATTAGCACCAAGATCGTGCCGAGAATCAAAACTTGGGTTGCTGGTGAACCAATGGTCGGGTCGACAAATTGGGGTAGGAAGGCGAGGAAAAATAAGGCCGTTTTGGGATTGAGAATGCTAACCACAACCCCTTGCAGGAAAATCTGGCGGTTGCTGGCGGGGGTTACGGCCGCTATCGTTTCCGCCTTCGGTCGGGCCAATAGCGTGTGCAGGCCAAGATAGATCAGATAAGCGGCTCCGGCGTATTTGACAATGCTAAAGGCGACGGCCGAGGAGAGCAAGATGGCCGACAATCCGGCCGTTGCTGCCAGCACATGGACATAGTTACCGATCCCCGCTGCTAATGCCGAGACGACCCCCGCCTGCCGTCCCTGTGAAATGCTGCAGGTAATCACATAGAATACCACCGGCCCAGGGATCAGTAAGAGAGCCAGGGCGGCTGCTGAGAATAGGACTAACATTCTTGGTTCAGGCATTATCGTGTTCCTTATCTGTGACACTCTGGCCTAGATTGCCAACGATGTTTCCTTCATCGTCGGTTCGCCAGACTAACTTATGTCCTAGCTGGTCACAGTAAAAGTTCATTCCAGCTTCAAGATCAGTTACCGTCAGCCGGATACAATCGACATTTCGAAATAAGACATCCATAACACTGGCAATCGGTTAAGCCATCATTGTTCCCTTAATATGATAGCTCAAATTGTCTGTTTACTACTATCACTAAGTAAAACATATCGGGCACATCAATAAATATATCCTCATACGCGCATTTCCATAGTTCCAACGTACTATTACATACGAACGAAAATGGGGCATTTTCAGTAGGTAAAATGGTTCGACTATGTTATAAAGAGGTTCTCCAAATGCGGGTCAAAACCCAGCGCACCTCGCACGACCCGCATTCAGGTAGCTTCCAACATAGGTGTCGGCCGTGTAGGTATTGGCTGTTGTTGACTTTTCCTCCCCCTATTGAAAAGTCCGCAGTCTCCCCTCAAAAGGAGGTAACCTACTGAGCAAAGAACGCAACTTTTAATTTGTCCGGGGAGCGGACACAACTGGTTGTTTAACTAAATCAATTGAATACAAAAACCCCTTGAACGAGGGAAATAGTTTTGCCTGCCTATTGACAAGGAGGTCAAATTCCATGAAGCACACAGCACGTAACGGTCCCAACCGTAGAGTGATGCTTGTCATTGTCGTCACGATCTTGGTCATGATTTATGCATCCGCCGTATCGGGAGCAGAGTCGTCAGAGGCCAGTAGGGCCACGAGCGGAAGAACGGCTGCAGCCGCCAAAATTCAACCGGATAGCAGTGGACTGCAACGCCTGGTTGATCTTACCGGCGGCCGGATCAGCGTTCGTGAAAACCGCGCCACAGGCGTGGTTGGTTTTCTGCGCATTACTGGGGATGCCGGTCTAGCGCTGACGCAAACCGATTCTGCCCAGGGGGAGACGGAAGCGTTCTTCCAGCAGTATGGCAGCATCTTCGGCATTACTGATGCGGCCGCAGAACTGGTTTCGCTTGGCGCTGAAACGGATGGGATAGGGATGCAACACCTGAGCTACCAGCAAGTGTATCAGGGCGTCCCGGTCTTTGCCGCGATCTTGCGCGTCCATGTCAACGCGGAGAATGAGTTAACGGCCGCAAACGGCGTCTTTGTTCCCAACATCAAAGTGAACACAACGCCATCGTTGAGCGAAGACGCAGCGGTCGAGATAGCAGTGGCCACTGTCGTGGAAGAACAGTCCATAGACGGTGCGAGTGTAGATGCTGCCAGCTTGGACGTTACATCGAACACCCTGTATGTCTACCGAGATGGTCTCATTCAGGGTGTCAGCGGCCCGAACTATCTTGCCTATGAAGTGCAGGTAACGAATGGCACGACGGTACGCGACTTCGTTTATGTGGACGCCCACTCAGGCAGGGTGATCAATCGTGTCTCCGCTGTCCATGATGCTTTGTTCCGCCGTCTCTATGAGGGTAATGTCGGGAACCAGGTTTGGCAAGAAGGGGACCCCTTCCCTGGGGGGCTTAATGCTGACCAACAGAACATCGTCAACTTCAGCGGCGATGCCTACCGCTTCTTTGACAATGCTTTCGGCCGAGACTCCTATGATGGCGCTGGCGCGCAAATGCGTTCCATAAACAATGCACCGATCAGCTGTCCGAACGCAAGTTGGAACGGCGTCACCACCAACTACTGCAACGGTGTGACTTCCGACGACGTGGTTGCCCATGAATGGGGCCATGCCTATACGCAGTATACCAGCGACCTGATCTACCAATGGCAGTCCGGCGCGTTAAATGAGTCCTACTCCGACATTTGGGGCGAGACAGTTGATATGCTCAACGGCGCCCAAACCGACTCACCGGCTCCAGTGCGTACTGTTAACTCATGTTCGACCTTTACCATTGGTCCGCCGATTCTGGTTGTCAATAGTCCGGCGAGCATTGACGGTACGTATCCGGCGGGTGCGGCACAGTTTGGCCCACCGCTAACTCCAGCCGGGCTTACGGGCGATGTTGTCCTCGCTGACGATGGGGATACAACCCCGGCCGGAGGTAGCACCAGCGATGCCTGTACTCCTCTCGTTAATGCAGGAGCAATTAGTGGCAATATCGCCCTGGTCGACCGGGGAGTCTGCCCCTTTACTGAGAAGGTGAAAAATGCCCAGGATGCCGGTGCTGTCGGTGTGATCGTGGCTAACAACGTTGCTGGTGTTATCACCATGAGTGGCGTTGATCCAACCATTACCATCCCATCGTTGAGTGTATCACTGGCAACGGGCAATCTGATAAAAGGTGAATTGAACAACGGCGTTAATGTGACCATGAAGCTTGCCGGAAACGCCAACCCGCCCGAAGCCTCCTATCGCTGGTTGATGGGCGAAGACTCCACAGCTTTTGGCGGAGCCATCCGTGACATGTGGGATCCCACCTGCCGCGCCGATCCAGGTAAGGTGACCGATAACGAGTATCAATGCGATCCTTCGGATGGCGGTGGCGTTCATACCAACTCCGGCGTTCCGAACCATGGCTACGCGCTCCTGGTTGATGGCGGAACCTACAACGGCCAGACAATTAATGCCATTGGCCTGGTAAAAGCAGCCCACATCTACTGGCGTGCACAAGAGGCTTACCAGACGCCGACCACCAACTTTGCAGAACATGCGGATGCGTTGGAAGCCGCCTGCACCGACTTGATCGGACAGAATCTGCAAGGACTCAGCACTGGTGCGCCCGTTGGCCCATCTGGTGAAGTGATCACCGCGGCCGATTGCGATCAGGTCAGTGCCATGATCGAGGCGGTTGAACTGCGAGTTGACCCGGCCGACCAATGCGGTTTCGAGCCTTTGCTTGAGCCAAACGCCCCGGCCCTGTGCGCTGCGCCGAATGAGCGTGCCACCAGCGTCTATCATGATGACTTTGAGTCTGGTCTGGGTGATTGGACATTGACCAATCAGGGTGTCTTCTCCGGTTGGCCTGGCTTCAACTGGGAGTTGGATAGCAGTCTGCCCGGCGGCCGATCCGGATCAGCCGCCTTTGGAACCGATCCCATCGCTGGTAGTTGCAGTGGCGGAGCCGGTGACTTCTCCGGCGTGATGCGCATGGCCAGCACGGACATCACGATTCCCGCTTCTAGCACCGCACCTCCGCGTTTGGCGTTCGATCATTACGTGGCGACAGAAGCTGGTTGGGATGGTGGCAATGTAAAGATGAGCGTCAATGGTGGGGCATACAACGTGATACCGCCAGCCGCCTTCACGTTCAATTCCTACAATGCCAACCTGCAATCGGCCGGGGCCGGAAATACCAACCCGCTGGCCGGTCAACCCGCCTTCACCGGCTCGGATGGTGGTGAATTAGGTGGTAGCTGGGGCCAATCGCAGGTTGATCTGGGTGCGGCAGGCGTTGTGCCGGGTGACACCGTCAGCGTGCGTTATGATATGGGTATGGACGGCTGCAATGGTCTGGAAGGGTGGTATGTTGATGATGTCCAGGTGTATACCTGTGAACTGAATCAGGCCCCTGATTGCTCCGGTGCGGTCGCCAGCAAACCAACCCTCTGGCCCGCGAACCATAAGTTCAACGACATTGAGGTTGTGGGGGTGACCGACGCTGAAGGCGATCCGATCACCATCACCATTGACAGCATCTTCCAGGATGAAGCAGTGGATGCTCCAGGTAGCGGCAATACTGCTCCTGATGGACAAGGTGTTGGGACCAGCACGGCCGAAGTACGCGCTGAGCGTGTGGGCAGTGGCAACGGCCGCGTCTACCACATCGGCTTCACCGCCGACGATGGCTTTGGCGGCACCTGCACCGGTGAAGTGCTGGTTGGCGTGCCGAAGAGTGTGAATCGCACGGCCGTTGACGATGGTGCGCTGTACGATTCGACCGAGATTCCGTAATCGTCACTGTACGTTTGTCGTGACGGCTTCGGCCGTCTAGCAAAGAGCCTCGCCCTTTTACAGGCGAGGCTCTTACTATTTGGCTAACTGTTCCAACAATTCATGCACTCGCGGCGCATGGAAGGTGGAAAAATATGGATTGATCGCCAGCGCCTCGGACAAATGGTGACGTGCTGCCAGCTCATCGCCCAAAGCGTAAGCGATCATGCCCGCATGGTAATGGAAGTTGGCATCGCGCGTGCCTAACCGTAAGGCTTGCTGGCTATATTCCCAGGCCGCTTCATATTCCCCATTGCGATACAATGCCCAGGCGAGCACATCGGCCGCCACCACCGACGGCCGCCGGTCAAACGCTTCTCGCGCCATTTGCACGGCCGCAGCCGGGTTTGCACCGTGATCGGCTTCAAACAAGGCCAGTTCCAGGTCAACATCCATCCCCGCTCCGGCGTTCAATTGTTGGATGAGGCGCACCAGTTCATACCGTTCCTGGGCTAATTGTGTTTGTCCGGCCGCCTCATGCAACTCGCCCAATCGGATGGCAAACTCCGGCAACGGTAAGCGCGTCGTGAGCAGTTGATACTGCTCAATCGCAGCTTCATAATGGCCGCGTGCTGCCTGCACACGCGCCAGACCGCCCAGCGCATAGGGGTATTCTGGTCGCAAACGCAAGGCTTGCCGGTAACTCTCTTCTGCTCGTTCCAAATCCCCGCTGTTGAAAAAGAGATGACCCAATTCCACCTCTGCCCAGGATGTCCCCTCCGCACCGGGTTGCCCCGCGTCTACGGCCGCTTGCATGGCCGCAATCGCCCCGGCCATGTCGCCATGCAATTCGCGCAGATAAGCCACACGGCTATAGGAGGCGAGATCGGGGCGCAAGTCAACCATCGCCTGCGCCGTTTCCACCGCCTCATCATAGCGCCCCAGTTCAACCAGGGCGTCGGTCATGATGCCAAGTACCTCGGCGCGAAAGGGATTGACCGCCCGCGCCTGTTCGCCCCATTCCAGCGCCTGCTGGAAACGGTGTTGCGCCAGGGCCAATGCTCCTTGCCCAATCAACGCATTTAATTGCTGCGGCTCACGCGCCAACGCCTCGGCAAACGCCTGTTCCGCCAGCCCGTAGTAAGCTGCATCCCCTGTCTCGCGTACCCGTTGCAAGTAGGCTAAGCCAAGCTCGGCATAGGCGGCCGTCCCCTCCGGGTTCGCCTGCAAATAGGCTTGCAAGCGGGCGATAGTCGCCTCTATGCTGTCCTCTACCGGCGAAGGGGATGAAATGGCGGCCGATGGAGCTTGACCAACGATTTGCCGGACAACGGCCGCCACAAAGACCAGCAAAGCGACCGCGAAGAGAATCAACAAACGGCGTTCGGCCGAACGGCGTATGGCAAAGGACATGATAACTCCCATCTTATTCAGTAAACAGTTGGCAGTAGACAGTGGGCAGTCTCTTGACGACAACCACTCACTGCTTCCTGCCTACTGCTTACTGTCTACTCCACTACCTACTGCTCTCTCAGACCAGCCTCAACGGGTGGCTGCGCTGAAGCGATCATCATTAAACTTTAGTTGTATTTACTCGTCCCTGCGACGGCCGCGGGCAACAATCGCGACTGGCAAGACCGACAAAGCCATTCCGGCTACTGCGGCCGTTCCCCACGGGTTCGCGCTAACCGCCTCGCTGGTCGCTGCCGCAACCGCCTCAATGCCGACAGTCGCCGCTTCGGTGTTGGTCGTTGCCGGGATAAAGGGGTAGTACCAGCTCCAGATGTTGCTGTGGGCATGATCTTCGCCAGACTGCGCCATCGCCAGATAAGGGAAGGTATCGCGGAACGGCCGGTCATTGCCATCCAGCCCATCATCCAACACACCAATCAGGTCTGGATTGAAGACGAAGCCGGTGTCCCGTCCATCCAGCACGCCATAGGCAACGCCCGCCACAGCCAGTAGTTCAATGTCAATCACATCATCAATCAGACGACGGCCGTTGGGGAAACCACAGGCATCACCACCCAACACACCGAGGCGGCTCGGTTCCGGCTTACAGGTGTCCCCTTTGATCGCCGTGTTGATGCGAATCATCTCCGCCGGCACCGCGCCATCTGGCCGGTTGACATTAAAGCCTGCGGAGAGCGTTACCGGGCCACCGGCCGTCTGGATCGCGAAGGGGTTTTCCAACACCATACCGGTCAGGAAGATGTCGAAGATGTCCCCACGACCGGAGCGTGGCGTCCCTGCGGTGAACTCGGTCGAGCAATCATCATCGTTGTCGCCGGGCAACGGCACGCCATACAGTCCACAAAGCAATTTGCCAACCTCCGGGTCTTCAACCGCCCCTTGCAAGATTGGGCCGAAGGTCGCATCGGTATAGATGGTCAAGTCGGCTTCAGCCGGGAGCGCATTGAATGCATCCTTCAGCGACAACGGCAACACTACCTCATTGACCAACGGCATTCCCAAACGGGACACCTGCACCGGTTCGCCGGAGTGGGTCTGACCACCAAGGCCGGGCAGTCCCTCCAACACGCGCATACTCGGCCGGCTGGCAGTCGCCCAGACGCCCAATACCGGTTCCTCCCCTTGCGTCAGGCGCGAAATCGGCACTTCGATGACCAGACTATGGACATTAAAGCCACTCAGCGAGTCAAGCGCCAGGTTGCGTGGCGAATCGTAACCAATTGGATCTGGCTGTCCGCGCAGCGTCAGTAAATCAAAGACTTGCAAATCAACCCAGAAGGCATCATCCGTTTGTCCGGCAAAGATTTTTATCTCATCACCACCCTGGGAGACCTCATAAATGGCGGCCGCTTCTAAATCGGCATAGTCAGGAGTTGATTTTGGCCCGATGTTGGCCGGGGCCGTCAATTCGCTATCTAATAATGTGATTGAGCCACCACCTTCGGCCGTTTCCGTCACGCTGATGTACTGACGACGATTCCAATTGTCGTCATTCAACGAGGTGATCGGGCCGGTGTTATATAGGAATGTGCTATTCGTTTGCACTTCCGTCTCGCTTTGCAATGTGTAGGTATAATCGGGCACTGCGTCGCCATCGTTATCCACGTGAATTTGATACAGCACGTTGTCATCCCATTCAAAGTAATTGGGGCCGCCTTCGGGCGCTTCAAAGGGGATGTAGCTGGCGATCAGCACCAGGTTATCGGGGTTCTCCGGAGAGATGAACACATAGGTATCGGTGTTGTCGGCAAAGGCATCTTTGGAAATCAAGGGAGCCTCGCGGTGGCTGGATGCGGCCGCTGGTCGTTGGCTAATCAAAAAGGCAGCCAACCACAACAACGGGATCAGCGGGGCCGCGAGGAGCAGCAGCCGACGAATAGGTGTACGCATAACTCTTGTCTCCTTCGTTTAGTTAGACAATCCCTCGCCGGAAAGAGGCAAGGGGTGGCAAAGCCAACGGCAGGTTCGGTGAACCCGCCGGGCATTGCCGGGATATGAATTTGATTGGCGATTGGACTTACTTCGGCCGCCTGCTGGCGCCACCAATTCCTTACTCGACGGCCAAGGGTCTTATGAAGGAATACGGATGAACGGCCGTTTTACATTTGTCAAAATTGTTTTTGCTTCCCAACCTTTCTGTATAATAGGCCGCTTTACCTGTATATCATTCTTGACTTGGAGAAGCATTAAAATGCCTAAAACATTAAAAGTTGGCATGATCGGAGTTGGCGGGATTGCCCACGCTCATGTCCCCGGATGGAGAGCCACGGAACATACAGAGTTGGTCGCAGGCTGTGATATTCATGCAGGCGCCTTAGAAAGTTGGGGCGACAGGTATGATATAAGCTGGCTTACAACAGACCCGGCCAGCCTGATTAATGATCCTGACATTGATATTATTGATATTTGTACGCCCAATAATTACCATGCGCCGCTGGCGATAGCCGCCCTCGACGCCGGTAAGCATGTCCTCTGCGAAAAGCCGTTGGCCCCTACCCCCGACCTCATCCGCGAAATGATCGCTGCGCGAGACCGGTCGGGTAAAATGCTGATGACCGCGCAGCACTTTCGCTTTACCGGCAAATCGAAAGCGATGAAGGCGGAGATTGACCGCGGCGCGTTGGGAGAGATCTACCACGCACGGAGCTGGATGTTGCGCCGCGCTAATGCCCCTTTGCGCCCTGGCTTCATCCTCAAGCAGCATAGTGGCGGTGGGGCGTGCATTGACATTGGCGTCCATATCCTCGACCTGACCCTGTGGTTTATGGGCAATCCACGGCCGATCAGCGTCACCGGCATCGCCCGCAGCGAGTTGGCGCATCAGGAAGGAGCGTTCAGTACCTGGTGGCCTGGAACCATCCCCACAGAGTTTGATGTGGAGGAGTTCGCCGCCGCCTTTGTTCGCTTTGAAAATGGCGCGACGCTGATGCTGGAAGTCAGCTGGATGTTACACCACAATACGGAAGGGGAAGATATGCAGATGTGGCTCTACGGCCGCAAAGGGGGCAGTCATTGGCCTTCTTGTCAACTATACGAAAGCAATTACGCCACCGGCCAACTCTACAACCGCTCGCTACAATTGACCAAAGACATTAATCCAGCCCATACCCAGGAGTGTATTGAGTTTGCCCAGGCCGTTCTCGACGGCGCTCCCTCCCCTGTTCCGGCCGAACAATCGCTCCAGGTGATGAGCATTCTTGACGCGGTTTATCGGAGCCAGGAAAGCGGCCGTGAGATTAGACTTGATGAAAAGGGCTGAAGGATGAGGGATGAAGGTTGAGGGTTGAAAGGTGATTTCATCCTTCAACCCTCAACCTTCATCCTTCCCGAAGAGGTATAACGATTATGACAACTATTGCGCTTGTGGGCTGTGCCCATATTCATACGCCCGATTTTGTTCGCCGTTTGCAGCAGCGGCCGACCGTTGATGTCCGTTACGTCTGGGACCATGATTCGGCACGCGCGGAAAAGAACGCGGCCGAACTTAACGCGACCGTCGTGGATGATCCAGCCACAGTTTGGAATGATCCGGCAATTGCCGCCGCGATCATCTGCTCGGAAACGAATTTGCATCAAGAACTCGTTTTACCGGCGGCCGCCGCTAAGAAGCATCTATTTGTTGAAAAGCCGCTAGGGCTGGGGGCGACCGATGCGCTGGCGATGGCTGAAGCCATCGAACAAGCCGGTATTCTCTTCCAGACCGGCTACTTCATGCGGGGCAATCCCGCCCATCTTTTTCTGCGTGAACAAATTCGCCTCGGCCATCTCGGCCGCATCAATCGTATTCGCCATAGCAACTGCCACAACGGGCTGCAACTGGGCTGGTTTGACCAGGAGTGGCGTTGGATGGCTGATCCAGCGGCCGCCGGTGTGGGGGCGTTTGGGGATATGGGGACGCACTCGCTGGACTTAATTCTCTGGCTGATGGGAGAGATGGGCGACGTAACGCAGGTGACGGCCGTTACCGGTGTGGCTGTCGGCCGCTTCCCCGGTTGTGATGAGTATGGGGAAGGGATGCTCCACTTCGCCAATGGCGCGATTGGCACGCTGGTTGCCGGTTGGGTGGATGTTGCCAATCCCGTTAGCTTGCTAATCAGTGGCACGGAAGGCCACGCCTATATCAGCGGCAACGATCTCTACTTCAAAAGCAGCCATGTGGAGGGAGCCGATGGCAAAACGCCCTGGAGTGATCTGCCCCCCGCCTGGCCCCATGCCTTTGAACTGTTCCTCGATGCCGTCACCGACAACGCTTCCGTATCGCTGGTCAGCGCGGCCGAGGCCGCCCGCCGAAGTGTGATTATGGCTGCGCTGTATGAGGCGGCCGAGAAGCAGTGTTGGGTAGCACTCTAA
The DNA here is from genome assembly GCA_964410625.1 of uncultured Ardenticatenaceae bacterium. GTDB lineage: Bacteria > Chloroflexota > Anaerolineae > Promineifilales > Promineifilaceae > CAYPHY01. Next base: position 143,395 of record CAYPHY010000007.1, read on the forward strand.
TTCAGGATTTATGCAGTTCGTAATTTTTCGACACGAATAACACGAATTTCACGAAAAGAAGCGAGCAATATTCGTGTCATTCGTGAAATTCGTGTCGAAAAAAAGCTTATGTCACTGCTGCTCAATGACCGCTATCGGCTCTATTTCAACCAAAAACCCTTCATTTGCCAACGAAGGGACACCGATAAATGTTGCCGTTGGCAGACGATCTTCAGCAAAGAACTCCTTGAGTGCTTCGCTAACCAGGCGATCTTCTGCTATTTGATCGTTGCGAATGTAGATACGCAGCGAAACAACATCATCTAATGTCCCTCCGGCCGCTATCATCGCCCGTTCAACATTGCGCAACGCTTCCCTGGTTTGCGTTCCCAGGTCATCGCCAATAAACTCTTCATTTTCATTCCAGGCCACCTGCCCGGAGATAAAGACGAGACGGCCGCGCTCAGCCGTGACAATCTGCGAAAAGCCATACTGCTGGCTTGGAAATAAATCGTCTGGATTTAAATACGCTTTTGACATCTAAAGTCAACTTCCCTTCGGTTGCAAGAGAACCCCTATCCCACCCTCACCAGCCAACGGCCGCGCCATCATTACGTGGTTCACTGCCGCCAATCAACACCCCGGCCGCATCACGCACAATCACCTGTCCGCCGCCGTAGTGCATTGGCATATCGGCGGGCAGAATGTCATGGCCGCGCTTTCTCAACCCGCGGCGCACCTTCTCTCCGGCCGCTTCTTCCAACGCCGTCCGCGCCTCTGCCAGCCAGTTAAAGCGTGGGGCATCCAACGCCGTTTGCGGGTCCATACCAAAGGTGGTCAAGTTCACCCCCACCTGCAAATGCCCTTGCGGCTGCATGAAGCCCCCCATCACACCAAAGCTGGCCCAGGCGTCCCCATCCTTGGTGATGAAGCCGGGGATGATGGTGTGGTACGGCCGTTTCCCTGGCGCGACCTCATTCGGATGTCCGGGTCGCAGGCTGAAGTTCGCCCCGCGGTTTTGCAACTGCACGCCGGTTGTGCCGGCGGTGATCCCACTGCCAAAGCCCATGTAGAGGCTTTGTATCCAACTGACCATATTGCCGTCGCGGTCGGCGACCGTCAGGTAAACGGTGTCTCCTTCGCGGTTCGGCCGTCCTGCCGCCGGTACACAGGCGCGTTTGCGCTGGATCAACGCCCGTCTTTGTTGTAAGTATGACTCGCTCAACATCGTTTCGACCGGCACATCTACATAGCGCGGGTCACAAATGTACGCTTCGGCATCGGCAAAGGCCAATCGCGTCGCTTCAATCAGCGTGTGGTAGTAATCGGCCGTGCCATAACCCAACTTGGGCAAATCATACCCCCGCGCGATCCCCAACGCCAACAACGCCGTTAACCCCTGTCCATTCGGCGGTATCTCGTGGAAGGTATAGCCATCATGAAAATCAACGGCAATCGGTTCGACCCATTCGGCACGATAATTCGCCAAATCCTCCTCCGACAAAAAGCCGCCATCCGCCTGTACCGCCGTGGCGATCTGGTGAGCAATATCCCCTGCATAAAACGCGCCCACGCCGTGCTCGGCAATCGTCTGCAATGTCGTTGCGAATTCGGGATTGCGAAACAACTGTCCCGCAAGTGGGGCACGGCCGCCGGGCAACCACACCCGCCGCGAATCGGGCAAGAGGCCGAGCAGTTCGGTTGACCGCTCCCAGGCACGGGCGATGCGCTGGCTGACTGGGTAGCCATCCCGCGCATAGGCAATCGGCCGCGCCAGTATCTCGCCTAAATCCATCGTCCCAAACCGTTCCAAAGCCAACTCCCAACCGCGTAAGCTGCCGGGAATCGTCACCGGTAATCCACCTCGCGCGGGGAAGTGCCTGTGGCCTTGAGTGCGGAGCCAATCGGCCGTTAACCCCTGCGGAGCCGGGCCGCTGGCATTTAACCCATAAAGCTTTTTCTCCTTCGCCCACCAGATCAAAGCAAAGGCATCGCCGCCAATCCCCGTGGAGCACGGTTCCACCACACACAAGGTCGCCACTGTGGCAATTGCCGCGTCCAACGCATTGCCCCCCGCCTGCAACACCGACAACCCCGCCTGCGCCGCCAACGGCTGGCTCGTCGCCACCAGCCCATTATGAGCAATCACATTCGACCGCCGCGAAGGAAAAGAAAATCGTTCAAATTCCATACAATCTCCCAAAAGAAGAGACTAGGAGATTGAGAGACTAGGAGAGTAGGCCATTACTCTCTCTCAATCTCCCAGTCTCGTAAATCTCCTAATCTCATACTATTCACTCCCCACTTCCCACTCTCCACTATTTTCTCTTGACACAGAACAGTTGTTCGGCTATAATGCGAACAAATGAGCGATTTCTGTCGCTCGCTCTATCTATTTATTTGTTGGATACACAGGCTTGCCTCAGCCGTCAACTCTTCATAACTTGTCTTCCCGGCGCACTGATGCAGGCGTATCGCATGAATCCAACCATGCGGGAGGCAATTACTCATGAGTGAAAAACCGCTCTCCAAACGACAACAAAGTATGTTGGAGTTTATCGCCAACTATATAAGCGAACATACTCGGCCGCCAACGATCCGCGAAATCGGTGAGGCGGTGGGCATTAGTTCCACATCGGTCGTTAACTATAACCTGACCCGCCTGGAGGAAAGGGGGCTACTGGAACGCGAGGCAGAAGTATCGCGTGGTTTACGCCTCACGCAGGCGGCCGTCAATGGTGTCCGTAATGCCGTTGCTGCGACAGCCAATGCGATCAACGATACCCTGAGCCGTCTGGTCAGCATCCCTATTGCTGGTGACATTGTTGCCAGCCAGCCTGTGGAAGTGGGTAGCGATGTGGGTGCCAATTTCTACGATGATTTTATCGAAGTCAGTGCTTCTATGCTACCGAATCGGCTGGATGATCTCTATGCACTGCGCGTCAATGGGGACTCGATGATTGATGCTATGGTGCAGGATGGGGACATTGTGGTAATGCACAAGCAGCAAACAGCCAACAATGGGGACATGGTCGCCGTGTGGCTGCGCGATGGTACAACCACACTGAAGCATTTCCACCATGAAGGTAGTCGTATCCGCCTGCAACCGGCGAATCCCACAATGGGACCAATTTACGTCGAACCTGAAGACGTTCAGGTGCAGGGTAAGGTTGTCATGGTCGTCAGGCAATCACCTTAATTCAATTATTGGTCTACTGGTATATGAAGGGCGGTTTAATCACCGTCCTTTTTTTGATATTTTCACCAGAACTTTTGTTCTAAATCCAAAATAATGCTATAATAAATCAATAAATCAACAGTAAACTAACAGATAAGTATTCGTCCTGCCATGTCCAGCAAGAGACAGTCCTACCAGGAGCAAAAGCTCCGCCATCAAATAGCGGTACAATCGCATCAGATCCAACGGGTGTTCAGCGAACACCATCTGGATGCGCGGATTGCTGGCGGGACGGTGCAATCTCAAGTGATAAGCTTCGATCTACAGGCACAACTATCAGCCGGACTGGAACGTCTACGCAATTTGCAAGGGGATTTGAAGAACGCGCTTGGCGTAACCGATGTATCATTGGTGCGGGAGGATGGCAAGTTACAACTGCGCATCGGCCGTCCCTATGAGCCGCCCGTTCCCCTCTTGCCATTGCTCGAAGCCTGTCCTGATCTACCACCGGCGACGATTCCGATTGGTTTGGTGGATGACGGCCGTCCGGTGTTGGTGCAATTTGACGCGGAGACAGTGACCAATGTGCTGATTGCCGGGAGTTCGCTGGCTGGGAAAACGTCATTGCTACGCACGATGGCGGCCGCCCTTGCCCTCTGCAATCGCCAATCAGAATTACAGCTGGTTGTCCTTGATGCGCTCAAGTCCCCGCAGACCAATCCAAGCAGCGAGGGCGAAGCCATCCGTCACGGCCAACAACAGGAGCGATTGCTGCAACCACTCAACTATTTGCCCCATTTGGTCACGGATGTGGTCGAGGGGTTGGCGGAAAGTGCATCTGTCTTGCAATTTTTAGCCGATGAGTTGACTTACCGGCAGGAGCAACGAGTGGCGTTGCCACGCATTATCGTCTTGATTGACCATGCCGTGACGCTGCTGGAACGGGGAGGCTCGGCTGTTGCCGACATCGTTTTGCGCCTGCTGCAACGAGGAGCGGATGCCGGTATCCATCTGGTGTTGGCTACCAGTCGTCCGGGGGCGGCCGAATTAGACACCGCCATGAAGGCTAACCTCTCCTTGCGTTTGGTAGGACGGGTGGAATCGCCAAATGAAGCGTATCAAGCATGTGGCTTTCGTGGCAGCCAGGCGGATGCCTTACAGGGGCTAGGGGAATTTGTGGCCGTTCTCGGCGACGAGCGCACCTACTTTCAAGCGGCATATATCGGCGATTATGACCTGCATATGAGTCTTACTGAAATGTATGGTCAGCATCGGCCGCGCCTGCTTGCCCAACCATTCGGGACGCGCGTGCGGATGCCGCAAGAGAAGACGGCGGATAAGCAATCTTTTTCGCTTGAAAACGGTGAAGTGTCGTTGGAAGAATCCCCGCCGGAAGAAAGCACACCACCACCAGCCAAACAGCGCGAACGAACGACAAAGGCCGCAATGAACAGGCAAAATGAGCGTCAAGGCCGGGATAAGTCCGAAGATGTGGATGTGGATAAGGATGTGGATGTGGTTCGTGTTTCACCCAATCCACCCAACCCATCCAACACCACAAAAAAACAATCACCAGCCCCTAAACCTGAAGACGACGATTTAATTTTTGGAATGGACTGATTTCAGTAAGCAGTGGGCAGTCGTCAGTTGGCAGCGAGAAGATTGGTGTAGCGGTATATAGATGAATACACCAATCCACCAATAACTATTTACTACCCATCATCCACTACCCTAAGGAGGTAACATGAATGTAGGAATGCTCTGGTTAGATGCGGACGCAAAGCGTTCGTTGGAAGAAAAGGTGCAGCGTGCTGTTGAGTATTATCGCGACAAATACGGCCGTGCCCCCGAACTATGTCTGGTGAATAAGCAAATGCTGGCCGATAAAGAACTAGAGATCGGCGCGGTCAAAGTGCAGCCTGCTAAAAATGTCCTCCCCCATCATTTTTGGGTTGGTATGGGTACTTCATAGAGCTATTGCGTTTTGCAAAGGTGCATTGTTGATGGCGGCGTTCCTTGATCGGGAGCGTCGCTTTTTTGTTTCTCCTTCCAGCAACAATTGCTATAATATGCAGTTTGACCGCAGACAGGCGGTCGCATTCTGGAGCAACCTACCCAATGACTGTTACCGAAGCCAACTTCCTGCGCCAGCGTGATTACCACGCGGTGACGATTTCCCATTTCTTTGCCGACATTATGAACAGCGGCCGTTCGCTGCTGGTGGCCGTCCTGGCAATCAGTCTCGGCCTGACCAATGCCCAGGTTGGGTTAGCCTTGCTGCTTTACAATATCGGCAACGCCCTCTCGCAGCCGCTGTTCGGTCTGTTGGCTGACCGGATTGGCCCACGGCGCGTTGTCATCGGCGGCATTGGCTGGATGATCTTCTGGTTCTCCCTGGCCTCGATTGCTGGTGATTGGATCGCGCTGGTTGCCATCACCGTTGCCGGTATCGGCTCCGGCGCGTTCCACCCCTCTGGAACATTGGTCGCCAGTCAATGTAGCCAGACCCAGCGCACACAGGCGACTTCCATCTTTTTCATGTCCGGCCAACTGGGCAACTTTGTTGGGCCGATTATCGCCGGTGTCGTGTTACAAATGATGGGCCGCCCCGGTTTCCTGGTGTTGCCGGTCATTGCCCTCAGCGCGTTCGCCAGTAGTTGGCAATGGCTCGACGATGATCTCCAGCGACAACGGGAAGTGGAGGAAGCCCGCACAACGGCCGCTCAGCCACAACCATCATCCGCCGGTCAACGGCCGCGCCAAACCGCTTCCCTGCTCAATGCTCTCAGCCTCAGCCTGATCATCATCGTCGCCGGGACAGTTAGCCTGACAACGATCAACTTCGTCCCCAAGCTATTCACGGAGATGGGCTTGCCGGAGGCGCAGGTGGGGATATTGACCGGACTGTTGATGCTTGGTTCAGCCATCGGTGGGGTGGTTGGCGGAACTATGGCGGACCGCATTGGCGGCCGTCGTGTCGTTGCTCTAAGTATGCTGGCCGCCATCTTACCGCTTTACTTCTATATTCCGGTGGAGGGGATCGGCCGCTTTTTGCTGCTGACGGCCGCTGGTTTTTTCATCGGCATGTCACATAGCATCCTCATCCTCCGCGCCCAATCCCTCTTTCCCGGTCGCCGGGCTATGGCATCGGGCCTGGCACTCGGTTTCATGTTCTTTTCCGGCTCGCTCGGCAGCTACGCCCTCGGCTTCATCGCTGACCTCGTTAGCCTCTCTACCGCCCTGCAATGGACGGCCGTGCTGCCTCTCTTTGCCGTCGCAGCCAGTTTTCTGCTCAAAGAGTAATCAGTATGTGTATTGGTGTATTGGTCTATAGACTAATATACCAATACACCAATATACCACTACACCTTACTAAGCTAATTCAACCGTGCCAACCAACCCTAAACCTGCTAACATTAGACTATGACCTTCTGGCAAGAATTTCATGGCGTTAATGCCGGTTATATCGTTGAATTGTATGAACGTTATCGGCGCGATCCTGCTTCGGTTGATGAGGCGACGCGCTCCTATTTTGAACATTGGCAACCCCCCGTGGATGGTCAAGGCCCATCTACCAATGGCGCAATAAGCACGGCCGCCCCAACCACAACTATCCAACAACCTGCCGTTGGCAAAATTATGGGTGTGGTCAACCTTGCCAACGCCATCCGCGAATACGGCCACCTGGCGGCTAAAATCGATCCCTTGGGCCTCTCGAACCCACCGGGCGATCCCGCGCTGGAGCTGGAAGCCTATAATCTGACCGAGGAAGATTTGCGCGATCTTCCCGCCTCGCTGATTGGCGGCCCGGCGGCCGAAGGCAAGGCCAATGCTTACGAAGCCATCGCTGAGCTGCGCTCCATCTACTGTACGACCACCGGTTATGACTATGAACACATCCGCATACCGGAGGAGCGAGAGTGGTTGCGCCACGCGGCCGAAAGCCGCCGCTTCCGCCCCCCAAAACTACCTGTGGATGATCTGGCCTTGTTAGAGCGGCTTAACCGGGTTGAAGCCTTTGAACTGTTCCTCCATCGAGTCTTCCCCGGCAAGACACGCTTCTCCATTGAAGGGCTGGACATGATGGTTCCAATGCTGGATGTTATGGTCGGGGGCGCGGCCGTCAACGATATCTTTACCATCTTGCTCGGTATGGCACATCGCGGCCGTCTAAACGTCCTCGCCCATGTCCTCCACAAGCCCTATGAGCAAATCCTGGCGGAGTTTCGCGATAGCCCCGGCAGTGGCGCGGTTGTGCGCGAATACCTGGGCTGGACGGGTGACGTAAAATACCATGCGGGCGCCGAGTACGTCCTTGATGGTGACGACGAAGAGACGCGCGATCCGGTGGTTTCAATGGCCCCCAACCCCAGCCACCTGGAACATGTCAATCCTGTTGTGGCTGGAATGGCGCGCGCGGCCGGGACGGACACCAGCCAACCGGGACGGCCGCAATTCGACCATCAAGTTGTGCTTCCCGTCCTTATCCATGGCGACGCCTCCTTTCCCGCGCAAGGCATTGTGGCCGAAACGCTCAATCTACAGCGTTTGCGCGGCTATCGCATTGGCGGGACGATCCACATTATCGCCAACAACCAGATCGGTTTCACCACTTCACAGTGGGAAGGACGTAGCACCCTCTATGCCAGCGATCTGGCGAAGGGGTTCAAGAACCCGGTTATCCACGTGAATGCCGACGATCCATTGGCCTGTCTGGAAGCCGCCCACGTGGCGCTTGCTTATCGGCAAACCTTCCAGAGCGACTTTGTGATCGATCTGGTCGGCTACCGGCGCTACGGCCATAACGAAGGGGACGAACCCCGTTTCACCCAGCCGGGTATGTACCGCGTGATTGATGAGCATCCTACGGTGCGCCGCCTGTGGGCCAATAGGCTCGTTGACCAGGGGAAAATCAGCAAGGAAGAGGCGGAGGACCGCCTACAAAGCCACTTTGACCACCTAAACGAGGTTTACCAATCGCTTCCCCCCGGCTTGCCGCCTACCTTGGAGCCACAATTAGAGCCGCCGCCCGCTGGCGCAGCCCGCAGTGTGCAAACGGCCGTTCCCGCCGAGCAACTGATCGCGCTCAACGACGCCCTGTTGGCCTTACCCGACGGCTTCGATCCCGGCAGTAAAATGCGTCGGGCGATGAAACGGCGAGAAGGGATTTTTGAAGATCCACAGGCGGCCACAGTGGATTGGGCGACGGCCGAAAGCCTGGCCCTCGGTTCCATTCTCGCCGATGGTGTGCCTATCCGCTTAACGGGCGAGGATGTCGAGCGCGGCACATTCAGCCACCGCCATGCTGTCCTGCGCGACGAAGAAACGGACGCGGTGTACATCCCCTTGCAAAGCATCCCCCAGGCAAAAGTGGCCTTTGAGGTACGCAACAGCCCGCTGTCGGAAAACGCGGCCGTCGGCTTTGAGTATGGCTACAACATCCAGGCTCCCAATCGCCTCGTTATTTGGGAGGCGCAATACGGCGACTTCATCAACGGCGCACAGCCGATCATTGATGAGTTCCTGGTCTCTGGCCGCGCCAAGTGGGAGCAAACGCCATCGCTGGTGCTACTGTTGCCGCACGGCTATGAAGGGCAGGGGCCGGACCACTCCACCGGTCGTCTGGAGCGCTTTTTGCAACTGGCGGCCGAAACCAATATCCGCGTTGCCAACCCGACAACGGCCGCGCAATACTTCCACCTCTTGCGTCGCCAGGCCGCGCTGCTGGAAACAGACCCATTGCCGTTAATTGTGATGACACCTAAAAGCCTGCTACGCAATCCCCGCGTCTATTCGTCGCTGCACGATCTGGCTGAGGGCCAATGGCAGCCGGTTATTGATGATCCTGTGGCGGGAGCAAATCCCGATGCGGTAGAGCGACTGATCTTATGCAGTGGCAAAGTCTATGTGGACCTGATCAGCGATAAGCGACGGGAAGGGAATGAACGGCTGGCCATCGTGCGGGTGGAGCAGCTTTACCGGCTGCCTATTGTCGAATTAGATGAAATAATCGGCCGCTACGCCAACATCCGCGAAGTCGTCTGGCTTCAAGAAGAGCCGGAAAATGCCGGGGCGTGGGAGTTTGTGCAACCGCGGCTGCGGAAGTTGATTGACGGCCGTTATCCCTTGCGGCTGATCGGCCGCCCACGCCGCGCCAGTCCGGCCGAAGGCTCCAGCGCCGTCCACGCTCGCAACCAGGCGCGGCTAATCGAGCGAGCCTACGAATTTGACGAATAAATATATGTGGCGCGGGTTGCTAACCCGCAGCCTGGTTTGGCAAACCAGGCTATAGCAAAAGGTATTATGGCTATATGGCTAAAGAAATTCTTGTCCCACAACTTGGTGAATCCGTCATCGAAGCCACCGTTGGTGAATGGCTGAAGCAAGAAGGCGACCCCGTCCAGGTTGGCGATGTGGTCGTCGAATTGGAAACCGACAAGGTGGATGTGGAGGTCGGCGCAACGGCCGCTGGCGTCCTCCGCTCGATCACCCAACAGACTGGCGCGGATGTCAAGGTGGGTGATGTGTTGGGGTTGATTGATGAGCAGGGAGGGAATGGAGCAGGGGCGCAGAGGGGCGGAGGAGCAGAGGAGCAGGGGAGAGAAGAACCGGCTAAGAGAGATGCGGCCGAGCCGGAAGCGAAAGCGGAAGGGGCTGAGGAGAGCCAACCAGAGGCGGCTGCTCCAACGGCCACTGAAGCGGCCGATTCCCGCACCGTTACCCCTGTCGCCCGTCGTCTTGCCGAAGCGGAAGGGATAGACCTTGCCCAAGTTTCTGGTTCTGGGCCCGGCGGCCGTGTCACCAAGCAGGATGTTGCCAGCCATGTTGAAGGACGCAGGGGAGCGGAGGAGCAGAGGGGCAGTGGAGCAAGTGGCAAGGAGCAGGTGGCAAGTAGCCAATCTCCCACTCTACAAGTCTCTCAGTTTCCAATCTCCGATCTCCAATCTCCTTCCGGTAGGCCGGAAGAGCGCATCCGCATGTCACGGCGGCGGCGGACGATTGCCCAACGACTGGTAGAGGCGCAACAGACGGCCGCTATGCTCACCACCTTCAACGAGATTGACATGAGCGCGGTGATGGACATCCGCAAGCGTCGTCAGGAAGCGTTTGTCGCCCGGCATGGGGTCAAGCTGGGCTTTAGCTCCTTTTTCATCAAGGCGTCAATCGGTGCGCTGAAAGCTTTTCCACGCCTCAATGCCGAGATTGAGGGGGATGAAATGCTTCTCAAGCAGTACTACGACATCGGCATGGCTGTTGGCGCGGAAGAGGGGCTGGTTGTGCCGGTCATTCGCGACGCGGACAAGAAATCATTCGCCCAAATCGAGCAAGAGGTGAAAACACTGGCAACAAAAGCCACCGAAGGCACGCTCTCCCTCGAGGATCTGCGTGGCGGCACATTTACGATCACCAACGGCGGCGTCTTTGGCTCGATGCTCAGCACGCCGATTTTGAATCCCCCCCAGGTCGGCATTCTTGGCCTACACAACATCGTCGAACGGCCGATTGCCCGCAATGGTGAAGTGGTCATTCGGCCGATCATGTACGTTGCGCTGACCTATGACCATCGGATTGTGGACGGCCGTGAGGCAGTGCAATTTCTCGTGCGTGTGAAAGAACTAATTGAAGACCCCGAGAGTTTGCTACTAGAAGGATAACTTTTAGAACCAGATTTCTGGCTCAAATTTGGCCCTGAAGGGGTTCACAAAACGAACCCCTTCTAAAACCACCCCATCCCATACGGCCCAATCACTCCTCATATAGATCCGCACGGATCCAATCACGTGACTGATTCTCCATCGGGCCTTGAGCGTGCAATTTTAGCATCAATTGATGCGCTCTTTTCCAGGCCATGTGATCAGGCAAAAATTGTGACGGCAGTGTACTTGCCGCTTCGCGCTCAATGGCCTGGCGCACTACTTCCGCTTCGCTTACTTGTCGCAGCTTTGCCAGCCGTTCAAGCATCGCCTGATGACGCCTATGAATATACACTTGCTTTCTGATCATCTCGCTCATGGTATCTTTACAGCAAGGAATTATACATCATATTACATACACTCACTTTTGATCGAACTTTTCACGTTCAATTTGCGTTTAGCGGACAAAAGTCAGGTATAGTGTAATGTGGAGTAAGAAGTACATATGTCTCTTATCAAGACGCGCAATGCGCTATTTGGCCTGTGCGGGGTGATGGTCAGCGTGCTGCTCTTAGGTTTGGGTAGCCAGGCAACGGCCGCCACCACCACACAACAAACTAATCAAACGGCTACTACCCTAATCACCCCAACCCCTAGCTCCACCCCACCTTCTACCTCCCAGGCCACCATCTACCTGCCCTTTCTGCAAAATCCGCCCCTACCCATTCCCCCACCCCTGCCGCCACCCGTCGCCTTTAACGATGATTCGCCCATTAACTTTGCCGATGTGGAAATCTCCTTGCAGGCACAGGGGCTGGAACTGGCCTATAACAAAATCGGTTTCCACGCCGGGGATCGCGGCCGTTGGCATGGTCTGGTAGATATGATGACTGCGCTCGATGCGGCCGGTATCCCCTTTTACCTGAAAAGCACCGACAACGCCGAGCCACTGTACATTGCCCAAGAGCTGATGCGCCAAAGCGGTGTGCCCCATACGCTCGTCTATCGCCGTGTTTCTGGTGTAGACAATGTGCCAAACTACAACGTCGCCCCGGCCGATGCCGCCCGCTACCATTGGGAACAACACAAGGCGATCTTCCCGCCGGAGCTTGACCCACAATACATTTGGGTGGAAACGATCAACGAAGTGGACAAGAACCGCCACGAATGGTTGGCCGACTTTGCCTATGAAACAGCACAGCTAACCCTGAGGGATGGTTTTCGGTGGGCGGCTTTTGGCTGGTCGTCGGGCGAGCCGGAACCAGAGCATTGGGAAACGACCGCCATGCTGCGCTTCCTACGCCTGGCGGCGCAACACCCCGACCGGCTGGCGATTGCCTTGCACGAGTATAGCTATCAGGTTGAGGACATCGGCAATATCTATCCTTATCTAGTCGGCCGCTTCCAATTCCTCTTCGACGTTTGCGACCGGCACAGTATCCCTCGGCCGACGGTGCTGATCACCGAGTGGGGCTGGACTTATGACAGCGTGCCAGAACCGGAACAGGCATTGCGAGATATTGCCTGGGCTTCCTGGCTCTATGCCGCCTATCCACAGGTGAAGGGGGCGGCGATCTGGTACTTAGGCGATACACCGGGGACGATTGAGGATAAAACGGCCGAACTCATCCAACCCCTGACCGACTATAGCCAACGCAACTACTTCGCCATTGACCCCGGCTTCGGAGGCATTGACATGTCACTCTTCCAGCCGGAACGGTAAACCGAGAGCAAGTTTTCGTGGTTTCTCTCTTAGAAACCACGGATTATTACGGATGGAACGGATCAACACGGATTATTAGAGGAAAAATCCGTGTCAATCTGTCCGATCCGTTTCCATCCGTGGTTAATATAGGTGTAGTTTGAGACGAATTAGAATACAATGGGCGCTGTTAGGCCTTATCGCCCTCATCGTTGTCCTGAGCCGGGCAACCGCCTTTACCGCTTCAGAAGTAGCGAACGAAGTAGGTATTACAATGTCCAACTACACCATCCATTTGCCAATTGTCACTGGCGCACCTGCACCGGTCACGCTGCCACCCCCTTTGCCGCCACCCGTCCGCGTCTCTGGCGCGCCGCCGGTTGATTTCAGCGCGGCGGCAGCAACGGCCGCCGCGCAAGGCAAAGCCCTGGCCTTTAACAAGATCGGCTTCCACGTCAGCGTCGGCGGTAATGCTAATGGATTGGGAGATTGGATGCGGGCGTTGAACAATGCCGGCGTGCCGTTCTTCCTCAAAAGCACTGATGCCGCCGGGCCGATCTACGAAGCGCAGCAGTTGATGAAAGCCAATGAGGCCGCCGGTCGAAACATCCCGCACACGCTCGTTTTTCGCCGCACAGACCCATTTTATGAAACGCCCAACTTTGAGTTGGCACCGGAAGAAGCGGCCGTTATTAGCTGGCAGCGCAACCGCGACGGGCTGCCCCCCGAACTAGACCCCGACTATGTCTGGATCGAGACGATCAACGAGCCGGGGCGTATCTGGTCGGAGTGGCTGGCGAAGTTCTCGCTGAAAACCGCCCAACTGGCACTGGAGGATGGCTATCGCTACGCAGCCCTCAGTTGGTCAACGGGCGTGCCGGAGCGCCACGATTGGGAATCTCCGGCGATGCTCGAGTTTCTGCGCCTCGCTGGGCAACATCCCGACCAGATCGCCATCTCCATCCATGAATATAGCCTGGTCAATGAATCCATCGGCCGCCAATACCCCTATCTCGTCGGCCGTTTCCAGGACCTGTTCGATGTCTGTGACCGGCACGGCATTCCGCGGCCGACGATCTTGATCACCGAGTGGGGTTGGGAATACAACAGCGTCCCCGACGTGGCGACGGCGATGGAGCATATCGAATGGGCTTCCTGGCTCTATGCCGCCTATCCTGAAGTCAAAGGGGCGGCGATCTGGTATCTGGGTAGTGGCTTTGGTGGCATTGCCAACCAAGCCCAACGCCTGATCGCTCCCGTCACTGAATACAGCCTCGGCAACTACTTTTTCATCACCCCCGGCTTCGGCGCCATTGACGCCGAGCTATTCCGCCCCGACAATCCCACTCATCTCAATCAGCCGCCATTCCCACCCTACCCCCGGCCGCGCCACCTACCCTAAATGATGACTTGCGCATTGACAACATTATTTCGACACGAATGACACGAATTTCACGAAAATAGAGGGCAAATTCTTGTTGTTCGTGCAATTCGTGTCAAAACGCGCAAGTCCTGAATAATTAACAATTCACCATTCACAATTAACCATTTTTCAGGTACGCTCACGCTATGCTGCGGTTGAGAGATTTTTTCCACCTGCCAGAGGTTGATACCCTGGTTAAGCAATTGGTCAAGAAAGAAAGTGGCCTGATCATCGTCGCCGGGCCTGATCCACGCCCTGGGGCAAATGAGAAGACGTTTTTGCCCAGCGGCCGTAGCACCATCTTTCGCGCCCTCGTCACCGAGATGCTGGATGCTCACCCAACCATGCGCTCAGTCGTCATTGAAGACGGGAGCGAATCGGCCGTTGGTCGCCCCTCCACGCGCAGCCAATGGCGCGTGCCGCGCGGGTTGCGCGAACGCATGTCTACCGTCTCTGCCTCTGCCTCGACAACGGCGGCCGAATTGATCGAACAGTCTATCAACCGCCGCCTGGGCTTGCTCGTCCTTGACCGGCTGGATAGCGAAAACCTGGCGGCGGTACTGACGGCCGCCAAACAACATCCCAAGCTACGCATCGTCACCCAGCTTGACACCGTTTATCATGGCTGCGGTGTCATCCAACACCTGCTCGACCTCGGCGCAGAGCTGGAACAATTAGAGGTACTTTCCTGGGTGATGACCATCCAACGCCTGCCCGCGCTTTGCCCCCATTGCCGCCAACCGGCCCAGGTAAGTCAAAGACAGCTAGAACAGCTCAATGCCCTCGCACAAAAATTTAAGGCGCTCGATCTGCCGGAACTGATTAGCAATGAGCCGGTCATGGCTGGCGAGGGTGGCAGTTATTTTGAGTCTCAGGGTTGCACTATTTGCCACGACAGCGGCCGCCTACGCGACGTCGCCGTCTTCGATATCCTCCACACCCGTCCACCCAATCTCCAGTCTCCAATCTCTAATCTCCAATTACTCGACCTGCCCAGCCGCCTACCCATGGAAGCCTACATCTGGTATCTGGCGCAGCGCGGCCAACTGGCGCTGAGCGATGTCCTCCATTTTGAGGCCGATCAGTTCCGGCGCACCTTCAATCTGCTGATCGCCAGCGAACACTCCCTGGCGGAGAGCAACGCCACGCTGGAGCGCAAGCTGGCCGAACTGGAAGCGGCCAACCGCGTCTTGCAACAACGCACACGGGAATTGGTGACCTTTGAAGACATCGGCCGCGCCCTGATCACCTCCACCGACTTACACCAACTGGCCGACCGTGTGAGTCGCCGTGCTGGTGAGCTATGTGATGCCGATCTCGTCATGCTCTATTACCATCGCTCCAGCGGGCCGGTGGAAATCCTCGCCGCCCTGGGCTGGGACCGCGAGGTACTGGAGCGCCAATTAACCGCCGATGAACTTCCCGCCTATACCCAAACACGCGAGGCACAACTGTTTGCCGGACGGCCGCCGGGGATCATCCCCAAGCTCGATACCCCTTCACCACGTGCCGGATTAGCGATCCCGTTGCTAACCCAGGAGCGACAGGTGGGGCTGATGATCGTCCAATCAACGCGCAAGGCACGCTTTAAGCCCGGCGAGGCGGCGTTGCTGGAAACACTGGCGGCGCAAGCGGCCGTGGCCATCCAGCGTGCCGGGTTGATCCGCCAGTTGCAAGCCAAAATCGAAGAGTTGGAAGCGGCACAGATCGGTCTGGCGCAAAAGGAACGGCTGGAGCGCGAACTGGAACTGGCTCGCCAGTTGCAGCAAAGTATGTTGCCGCGCACTTTTCCGCGCGTCCGTGGCTATCGCTTTGCCGCCCAAAACGCCCCTGCGCGGCAGGTCGGCGGCGATTTTTATGATGTCATCGAACTGAATGACGACTATCTGGGTATCGTCATCGCCGACGTCTCCGACAAAGGGATGGCGGCCGCGCTCTATATGACCCTCTCGCGCAGCCTGCTCCGCGCCGAAGCCCGTCGCGTCCATTCTCCCTATGAAGCCCTGGTCAATCTCAACCACCTGTTGGTCGAACTGGGCGAACAGGGGATGTTTGTCACCGTTTTTTATGGGATCATTGACCGGAAAGAGCGACGACTTTGTTATGCTCGCGCCGGTCATGATTGCCCTTTCCTGCTACGCGACGGCCGCGCCGAACTGCTTGGCGGCCGGGGCATGGCGTTGGGCCTGTTTGACGACGAGGACTTCCATCTCACCGAAGAGTGGCTCTCCCTGGCTCCTGGCGACCGGTTGGTACTCTATACCGATGGGCTGACCGACGCAACGAACCCACAAGGGGAATTATTTGATCGCCACCGACTACAATCCTTGCTGGAAGACCTGACTTCCTTACCGCCAAACGACTTTTGCGCCGCCGCCTTCGAGCGATTGGCTGCTTTCCAGGGATCGGCCGCGCAATTTGACGATATGGCGATGGTGGTTGTCGAGGTCGAATGAAATAAGCGCTTATACAGTTTAGGACTTACGCAGTTCGTAGTTTTTCCGACACGAATGACACGAATTTCACGAAAATAGAAGGCATAATTCGTGTTATTCGTGTCATTCGTGTCAAAAATGCGTAAGTCCTAGAAATTCTAACAAAGAACGTTTGACGTTCGCCCCCAGCCCCAGTATACTACTAGTTGCGCTGTTTCGGGGCGTAGCTCAGCTTGGCAGAGCGCTCGGTTTGGGACCGAGAGGCCGCCAGTTCAAATCTGGCCGCCCCGACCTTTTGGCCGTGGTGTAGTGGGGGAACGCAGCCCCCAACACCAGGCCTTAAAAGATGTAGATCCGTAGATCCCATAGCCCTCCATAGAGGGCTAAAAATTGAAGTGCAGTTGTCAGACGATTATCGACTGTAGATATTGTGTGAGGCAACACTGTAACGCGGGTTGTCTACCCGCGCCGGACTGCACGGGTAAACAACCCGTATTACAAAGGAGTATGCGGTGGTTCATCGCTCCCCACCCGTCGCGCAGCAGGTATATGAACTTCTTCGGCAACGAGTGCTGGAAGGGGGGTACACGCACGGGCAGCGTATCCCCAGTGAAACGCAACTGGCCGAAGAGTTTGAAGTGAGTCGCGCCACCGTGCGCCATGCGCTGGCAATGTTGGAGGCGCAAAAGCTGGTTTCTCGCCGTCAGGGGGACGGCACTTTCGCCACGCCCAATGTCGCAGAGTTCCATTTGCAACCCCACAACGAATGGCAAATCATCAACCAAATACAGGCCAGTGGACGGGAGGCTACCCTGGAGTTGCTGCTCGTTGAGCGACGGCCAGCCTCCGCGCAAGAGGCGAGGGATTTACACCTGGATGTGGATCATGTGGACCAGGGGGTGCTTCATTTGCGTTATCGCTTCCTGGCAGATGGCCTGCCGGTGATGGTTGGTATTTACAACCTGCCTGAGGCTATCCTCAAACCGTTCGATAGAGAACAGGACTTGAGGCAACCCCTGATCAACTTTGTCGCTCAATTTTCCCACCATCGGCCGGAGTACGGGCAGGTCCAATTCGACGCTATTGCCGCCTCTCCGCCCCTCACCACCGATTTAAGCGTTGATCCCGGTACACCACTGCTGCATTTGCATGGTGTCGTATACCGTTCAGAAAACACAACCATGCCCCTCTTTCTGCTGGACGAATATTACCGCCAGGGAGAAGGGCTAAGCTTTCGCGTCGTACAACCGTAAAAGCGGAAGCAATACGGCCGCCTATCCTGAACATCTACATAAGTCAACGTGCGTGATGACGCACAAGCATAGTTGAAAATCCGCGGTATCCGCGTTTCATCAGCGTCATCCGCGTAACTATTCTCACAGGAGGACTATAAGGATGAACCTATTAGAAGAGCGTCTGACCCATTATGATGAGCTGCTGGCGGCCGCGCGTGGCGATCAGGAATTAGACCTGGTCATCCGGGGTGCCCGCACACTGAACGTCTTCAGCGGCGAGCTGTTGCCCGGCGACATTGGAATCAAGCATGGCTTTATCGTGCGCGTTTACGCCTCTGGACTGAAAGCGCGTTCGGTGTTGGAAGCAGAAGGCAAGATTGCCATCCCAGCCTTCATTGACCCTCACCTGCATATCGAAAGCTCTATGGTTTTGCCGCCAGCCTATGCCGCGGCCGTTGTCCCACACGGTACAGGCACTATCCTCACCGATCCCCACGAGATCGTCAACGTGATGGGGGTTGAGGGCTTTCAACTGATGCAAGACAACAGCCGTGACTTGCCCTTGCGTATTCTTTACGACGCGCCAACCTGTGTGCCTTCGCGGCGGGCGGCCGAACGCGCTGGCGCCGATATTCGCGCCGATGAGATCCACGCCATGATCGATCAAGGCGCTGCGAAATTAGGCGAATTGATGAGCGATGAGGAGATTATCGCTGGCGAACCGATCATGGCCGAGATCATCAAAGCAGGTTGGCGGCGCAATGTGCCACGCGACGCCCACTTCATCCTTTTTGAACAAATCGGCCGTGCGCTCGGCAAGCTCTCGCCGCTTTCCATGGCTGCCTTGCTCATCGGCCTGGTCAGTTCTAAGGTTGGCTTCCATGCACCTCTGTCCGCCTTCGCGCGGCGTATGGTGCGGACAATGCGCCAGGATGATTTTGCCTCGCTGGATACTTATCTGATGGCGTTGGGACTGACGGCCGAACATGAAAATTTAGGCCCCGAAGCCCAGATCAAGATCGACCGGGGGATGCGCGTTTTGTTCAAGCCACACATCTTCTACTTTCCTGTCCTGCCCGATCTACTCTTTGCCTGGATGCGCACGCTGCGCTACCGGGACACCATTGGGGCTTGCACCGACGACATCTGGCCGGATGAACTGATCAAAAGCGGTGGCATCGCCGGTTTCTTGCGCGATATAGTGCGACGGGGTGTTGATCCGGTGGATGCGGTCCGCTTTGCCACGCTCAACAACGCTCGTCGTCTGGCTGAGAGCGGGCTTCAAGACGCCGCCCTACTGGGAGCCATCGCCCCTGGCTACCGCGCCGATCTCGTGCTGCTTGACGGGCCTTTGGGGGATTTCAGGGCGGACACCGTGCTGCATGACGGCCGCGTCGTCGCCCGAAAGGGCGTCCTTACCGATCCACTGCCCAAACCCAACGCGCCAGAAAAGGCGTTGCACACGGTATGCACGCCGCCGGTAACGGCCGCCACCTTTACACTGCACCCACCCGCCGCGACCAACTCAACCCGCATCAATATTCTGGAAATGCCCAAACCGCCAGAGCTTCCTTTCCCACGCCGGATTGAGGCCGATTTGTCCCGGCAAAACGGCACATTGCGATGGGATGGCTATACGATGATCGCCGTCTTCAACCGTTACGGCGGGCTGGAACCTCCCTCGTTGGGTCTAATTCAGGGCTATACCCTCCGCCAGGGCGCACTAGCCAGTACAGTGGCCCACGACTCCCATAATTTGATTGTTCTCGGCCGCAATGCGGAGGACATGGCATTGGCAGCGCAGCGGGTTATTGATTCTCAGGGTGGAATGGCGGCTGTACATGATGGAAAGGTCTTGGCCCATATTCCCCTACCGGTGGGCGGATTGATGGCGCTGGCTGATTTGGAAGAGATGGCTGTTTTAGCGGCCGAATTTCGCCGCGCCATCGGGCAGCTTGGGCTAGACGTCAAGCAGCCCATCTTACCATTCGCCATTTTTTCGCTGGGCGTGGGGCCAGGCCTAAAGGTCACCGATCGCGGACTGTGGGACAATAGCCGCAAGTCACTCATTCCGCTCTTTGTCACCCCTGAAGGCGTAATTGAGAAGAGCGGCTAAATATTGGCCGCGATTACAATATATGCCAACATGCCAGAATCGGGGAAGGTGTTTTTTACGCCATCCCCGAGGAAATAGGCGTTGCCACACGCCGCAGGTGAGGTATAATCAATGGGCAATCGAATTGCATTGATTAACACATTTGCGGCCGTGGTGTAGTGGTAACACAATAGCCTTCCAAGCTATTTTCACGGGTTCGAATCCCGTCGGCCGCTTCTAAAAGGATGAAGGCTGAGGGATGAAGGTTGAAATTCATCCTTCATCCCTCAGCCTTCATCCTTTCTGCTGGGCCTGTAGCTCAAGGGCAGAGCGGTCGGCTCATAACCGATTGGTTGCAGGTTCGAATCCTGCCGGGCCCACCTTTTACGGCCAAAATTAGGAGCCTTTGGCCAGAACAGTTACTACCGTGTGTCTAAGAGATGGCACTTAGCACACGATGGGGAGTCCCGTGAAAACAATAGAGGGCAAAACGTTCAATAACCAGGTCATCAGGCTAGGGGGAAACCGGTTTGTGAACTGTTCGTTCATCTCTTGCAAGCTGGTTTTCGGCGGTCAGCGAACCGGGCTAACAAACTCCACATTTGACGACTGCGAATTGGAGTTTGATGGCTACGCTGCCAACACCCTGCAATTCCTCACCTCGCTCTACCCTCTCGAATTTGGCCCCTATGTGGAGCAAGTTCGAGAGCGAGTAAGAAAGGGAGAGCGAATGGGGCCTGCGCCGAATTAGGGAGTCAGTCGCCTGATATGATAAACAGCGACCACCTATTCTAACGAGTTAGTGCACGCTGTCCCAGCGGAACCCAGGCGTACTCGGCCGTAATCCGCTCATCTAAAATCGCCAACGGCCGCCCTGTAAACGCATCATACATCGTCAGTGCGCCGGTGATCGTCTGCCCTGGCACGGCCGCTTCATCCACCGTGACAAAATGCGGAGAGCGCACGGCCGAACCCGCAATCCATTTCAACGTGGGGATCGCCCCCAACGCCGGGATGCTGTCGTTTAGGTCATCCCAGGCCCAGTGGAAGCCATCAGGCTCCAGCCCCATCAGCCGGACAGAGACGACGAAATCGCGAGTTAACAGCCGTGTGCTGTGCCAATATTGGTCGAGCACCAGCCGATCCCCCGTTTCAATCAGCGTCCCCGGCAAATCTTCTCCTGTCCATACCAGGCCACCGGCGAAAGGAACATAGTGGGTGGTAGGCTCTATTGTCCATAGTGAGCTAATACCCCAGTTTAATTCCCACTGCTGGCGCGGCACGCCCCACACGCCACGATAGGGAGGGAGTAGCAGCCCTTCGGCCGCCAACTGGCTCTCATCCCGAACCTCCGTTACATACCCTTCCGGCATTTGCCAATGCAAATAGAGGCGTGACCGGTAAGGCAGTGTGCCATCCCAGTCATAGCCAACCAGATGGCGGTTTTCGTCATCGATCATCGTGCGGTAAAGCGGGAAGGCCGTCACTGGTGGAAAGGACAACGCTTTAACCTGAAGCGTTCCAATGGCTGTCCGCGACTCACCGGCATCATTCAGCAGCGGTTCGGCCGTATACGCGCCAATCAGTAGCCCATACTCGCCGGGCATCGCCCCTGGTCGCGCTGCCAGATGAAAGCGCGTGAAACGGAGCGCCTCGTCCCCAATAGCTACACCACCCACACCAGCCACACTTTGGTCCTGCTGCCCATAAAGAACGCCATCAGCCCCAACCAGATGAGCAAAGAGGGTCAGGTCGTCTACTGCTGTGCCAATCGGCCGCCAGGCCAGCGTTAGCACCCCTTCCGCCCCAATCTCCACTTCCGGTGTCTCTAATCGCCAGCCCAAGACCTGCACTGTTTCACCCAAACGAAGGCCGAGTGTTGTGAAATCGGCCGGTAAGGTAACGGTTGGCTGCGTGGGGAAGAGAAAGGCTTCTGCAATCGGCTGTGGTACAGGTAACCCGGCAAAACGGCCGCTCTCATCATAATAGGTAGCGATCACCGGACGGCCGCTGGCATACGCTTCCTCAACCCGCTGCGCCCAGGTATCAGGATAGGATTCCCCCTCTGGAAACACATAGCGGCTCTCCACATCCGGCCGTTGCCCATCCACTTCTTGCAAATACCACAACGGCGTCGCCCAATGCCAATGGGCGAGGATCACGCTGTCTGGCGGTGCATCATTCAGCAATGCCTCTGCGAACACTCGCGCCGTCTGATCATGGTGCAAATAGTCATAGCTGGCGAAACGGTCTGTTCCTTGCTTGACGGCCGCGACCAACAGTAATGCAATCATAATCTGTCGCAGACCCGTAACGCGATTCTCCTGAACCGTAACGCGATTTGGGAAAATCGCGTTACGAAATACGAACCCCAAACACAAGACGGCCGCCACATAAGCCGGGATCATGTACTCCACCGTTTGCGGAGCGCGATAGGTAGCCGTGATCAACGTATGGATAAGAAAACTACCTACCAGCAAAAACGCCAGCGGCCGATCTCTCCAGATCAACAACAGACCACCGACAACCATGCCGAGCAACAACCAGCCGTCAAACTGGAAGGTCATCACATTGCCCATCACCTGCAGACGTTCCCAGAGAATGGTCGGTTGAACAAAGTAAAAGAAATCCCCCCGGAAACCCGTTGCCAAAACATGGTCAAGGAAACCGGAGAAGGTCGCCAAATCGGCCGTTGCCCCTCGCACTCCCGACCCGGCTCGCAGCGGTAAATAGAGCAGTGGTATCAGCCCAACCAGAGCGGCCAAAATAAGCGGCGGCCAACGGCGCATGTTACGTATCAACGCCGGATCAACCACCAGCACAAATAGCGCAAAGACAACGGCCATAAATACCAACGAAGCATGATGGGTCAGGCCGAGGCTGAGGACAGCCGTCCCCGCAATTAAGTAGCGATTTGCACGTGCTGCCTCCGCTTCTGACAGGGCTTGCCGGTAACAGATCAGCAAATAGATCACGGCAATCGTAAATAGCGCCGTCAGGCTGCGGATGTTGGCTGTTGTCGCTTGCGCCCAAAAGGTGGTCGAACTGCCCAAGGCAAAGGCCGCCCCAACACCCGCCAACCAATTTCCGGCCACCCTCTGTGCTGCGCGAAAAACAAGAAACAGTGTCAGCGCGGCTATTACCGCCGAAAATAAATTCACACTGTAAGCAGGGGAAACGCCGGGTAACAGGCGCACAAATCCATGCGCCAGCAGGGTATAGAGGGGAAAACCAGGGGGATGGGCAACGCCTAATGTCGCGGCAACCACTTGTAATTCGCCGCTATCAGCAGGCAAGAGGCCGGGGGCCAGTGTGCGCCAGTAGAGCAAAGCAAAGGCGGCCGCCAGCAACAACCCGACGATGATTGACCAACGACGGCCGTTCAGCACACGCAATCGCTGTCGAACGCTTAAGCTGCCCTGGAGCCAAAGCAATAGCGTCATTCCCCCCACCGTCAGCGCCAAAGAGGGGTTGACTTCCGGGGAGAGCACATAGACCAATAGGAGCAGCGCCGGCCATGTTCGCCGCCAGGGCATTTGCCGCAAGCCCCAAACAGCAACGCCGACGCATAAGAGTGAGAGGAGAACGGCCGCTACCCATCCCGGAAGCCCTATCGCTTCACCGAGAACGCGACTAACATATAGCCCCAGCGCCAGGCCAGGGAGAAGTTGTGGGAAATAGCGCTTTAGTCTAGGCAAATGAATCGGCCGAACCCGATTCCACCGGGCCATATTCTGCGGCTCTTGGTTCTGGTGGCCCATAAATTTCGCTGCCCTTCGTTCGCGTGGTCATCGGCCAGGCTGTTTCCGGCTGATCATAATATTCAAACTGTCTTTCCATTTGCGAAAGACGGGAGGAGAGCATAGAGGCAGCAATGACAAGAATAAACGAAATGAGCGATAAAGCGCCAAGAATAATTAGAAAAATCACGTGACAAGAGGCTCCTTCTGTACACTACAAGATTCTCCGCACGATGCCTACAGATAATAGCCAATTAGTACCATGAAAGTCAAATCCACTTTTTCTTCTTCTGGACTCACTCGTTTGTGACTCGACGGCGTCCCAGTTCGTTGCGGATGTCCTCCCAACTGAGATCGCGCGAAACGAGTAGGACCAGCAGATGGTAAATGAGATCGGCTGCCTCTTCAATCACTCGTCCATCTCCCTGCCCCTTCGCCGCCAGGATGACCTCAACCGCCTCCTCACCTATCTTCTTCACAATCTCGTCCTCCCCCGCTGCTAACAACTGCGCCGTATAGGAGTCGGCCGTCGGCCGTTCCTTCCGCCCCCGCAACACTGTTTCTAGTTCATCAATGACATCCATGATTTTTGTCGCCTAAGGAAATAGTTACATAGTTACGCAGATAACGCGGATTAAAACGCTGATGACGCAGATTTTCCTTTGTTGTTCCTGCTCATGTAAAACCCTCAAAAACACCCCGATCCCCTCTGCTCCCCTGCTCCTCCGCTCCCCCGCCGCTTCCCCCCAGTTGCCTATAAAAACAACTACGCTCTCCCGTGTGGCAAGCTGGCCCCGCCGGTTCCACCAGCAAGAGCAAAGTGTCGCCATCACAATCATAGCGAATCTGGTGCACACGCTGCACATAGCCCGACGTCGCCCCCTTATGCCACAGTTGGCGACGACTGCGGCTCCAAAAGTGGCTTTCTCCGGTCTCCAATGTCAGTCGTAACGCTTCCTCATTCATCCAGGCAACCATCAGCACTTGCAGGGTTTGCACGTCCTGAACAACGGCCGTGATTAACCCCCGTTCATCGTACTTCAACTCAGGCAACTTTATCATCATACCGCACCCGCACCCCCTGTGCTGCCAGATAAGCCTTTACCCCACGCACAGTCAACTGACGGTAATGAAACAGCGACGCGGCCAACGCTGCATCGGCCCCTCCCTCGGTCAGGACCTCGGCAAAGTGTTCTACCGTTCCTGCGCCACCTGACGCAATCACCGGAATGTCCACCGCCTCGGCCACCGCGCGGGTCAACTCAATGTCATACCCAGCCTGCGTTCCGTCGCCGTCCATGCTGGTCAGCAAAATCTCGCCTGCACCCCGCGCGGCCGCTTCCTGTGCCCACTCTATCGCATCCAATCCGGTGGGGATGCGGCCGCCGCTGATAGTCACCTCCCATTTTAGGGATGAAGGATGAGGGTTGAAGGATGAAGGATGGGAGTTTAGGTCCGTTAGGTGTGAATTGGAGTCAGTGGGATTAGGATTGAGATTGGGATTGGTGCGGCGGGCGTCGATGGCGACGACGATGGCCTGGCTGCCAAACTCTTCGGCTCCGGCTGTGATCAATCCTGGATCACGGACAGCGGCCGAATTGATGCTGATTTTATCCGTCCCCGAACGCAATATCGCCCGCATATCATCTACGGTGCGAATCCCGCCACCAACCGTAAAGGGGATAAAGACCTGATCGGCCACTGCCCGCGCCATCGCCATCACCGTCTGCCGCGCCTCATGGGTCGCCGAAATATCGAGAAAGACCAGTTCGTCAGCCCCTTCCGTATCATAAAAACGCGCCTGCTCCACCGGATCACCAGCATCACGCAAATTGAGAAAGTTGATCCCCTTCACCACGCGGCCGTTCTTTACATCCAGGCAAGGAATAATTCGCTTCGCCAACATTTGTCACCCCGAAAAATGGTTAATGGTCAATGGTTAACGGTTAATGGGACGAATCACCTTGTCACCCCTTCACCTTGTCACCCTATCATCCACCACCCGCTACCCTCAATGCCTCACTGAGTTCAATTGTCCCATCATACAACGCACGGCCGATCACCATACCCTCAACACCCATTGGCACATAGCGGCGCAACTGGGTAATGTCATCCAGCGAACGCACGCCACCGGAGGCGATCACCGCCAATCCCGTCTCGTCGGCCAGCTTTGCCGTCGCGCTGGCGTTTACGCCGGTCTGCAATCCATCGCGGCTGATGTCGGTGAATAACACCCTCGTCACACCTACCGCATTCATCTGCCAGCCCAACTCTTCCGGCGACACTTCCGTCTCACTTTGCCAGCCGCGGCTACGAACACGGCCGTCGCGGGCGTCCAGACTGACGACAATCCGCTCCGCGCCAAAGCGATCTACCGCATCGGCCACGAGATCAGGCTCTTCGACAGCGGCCGTTCCCAAGATCACCCGCGCTACGCCGCGATGCAAGGCGCGAGCAATGTCCTTCAACGTTCGCAAGCCGCCGCCAAATTGCACCTGTGCTCCGGTCGCGACCAGGTCTGGCAGCACGCGCCAATTTTCTTCGCCCCCCTCTTCCAATGCCCCATCCAGATTGACCACATGCAGCCAGGTGGCTCCAGCCGCCACCCACCGCCGCGCCACTTCTAGCGGATCATCACTATAAATCGTTTGTTGTGCCGGGTCCCCTTCACGCAAGCGCACCACGCGCCCCGCCCGTAAATCAATCGCCGGATATATCGTCAGTACATCAGCCATATTCAATAGTTACTCCGTTGCTCACTCAAAGGCTAACAAAATTGCGCAGAATTTGCATCCCAACCTTTTGGCTTTTCTCTGGGTGGAATTGGATACCGAAGATATTCCCCTGGCCAACGATGCTGGCAAAGGGCAAGCCGTAGTCCGTTCGCGCAATGACCACCTCATCGGCCGCCGGTAGGCAATAGTAAGAATGAACAAAGTAGCCATACGGCCTATCGCCGATCCCTTGCAACAAGGGATGGGACCCCAGGGAACAAATCTCATTCCAGCCGACGTGGGGAACCTTCAAGGATTCAAGGTAATTGTTTACCTCAACCGTTGCCGGAAAACGAACGACCCGCCCCTGGATAAGGCCCAATCCTTGGTGATGCCCCATTTCCTCACTCCACTCAAACAGAAACTGCATCCCCAGGCAAATACCGAGCAGCGGGACATCCTGCGCGGCCGCTTCCCGAACCGCCTCATCCAACCCATAACGGCGCAAAGCTGCTATCCCTGCCCCAAACGCACCCACGCCGGGCAAGACCAGCTTTGTGGCTTGCAGCACGAATTTCGGATCGGCCGTTACCACCACATTCGCCCCAACATGCTCCAATGCCTTCTGCGCCGATCGCAAGTTGCTGGCCCCATAGTCCACCATTGTGATCAGATTATTTGTCATTTATCATCCGCCAACTTGATCGCTACCTCGACCTCCCACTTTGATTTTCGATGCTCCTCTCTGTGGTCGGTAAGATAAGTTTCACAGCGTGAACGGAACGCATCCCCTCGCTCATCTTCCCATCTGTCCCAAGCGATCCCGTTGGCCTTCGCCCACTCAATTAACGCTTTATTGCCGGTCAATCCATGCCCAACGTAGACAACACTGGCATAACGACCCGCCGGAAGCACTTCTGGAGCTACGCGGCCATCTCCCGGATGCACGGCCGCCACCGGGACCCCGAATTCAATGTCCATTTCTCCCGCCATATCAATCACGTGATAGCGGAGGAAGGATGGCCCAATCGCTTCTATATTCCGTTGCTGCAACCAGGCAAACAACTCCTTACGAAGTTTGTCGACTACTTGGAACATACCTTTCATCGGTGTTTGCGTTCTTATCCCCATATAAGGCTTTTCGGTACGATAGTCAATCTTCGGTTCACTAACTGTTGTCATCTGTGGAACTCCATGTAAAAACCGAGGTTCTTCAAGAAATTCAGTTTCTATTTATAGCACCCCTTTCGTCGAAGGGACGCCCACCCGTCGGCCGTCCAGATCAACCGCTTGCCGCAAGGCGCGTGCCAGTGCCTTAAATAATGCTTCCGCCTGATGGTGATCGTTGCGGCCGTATTCAGCCCGCGCATGGAGGGTCAGGCGGCCGTGGACGGCCAACGTTTCAAAAAAATGCTCTACCAAATCCGTCGGAAACTCACCAATCTGTGCGGTTCGCCATTCGGCCCGGAAGACGGTATAGGGACGGCCGCTGATGTCTACCGCGACGAAGGCCAACGCCTCATCCATTGGCACATAAGCATGGCCCATGCGCTGGATTCCTCGCCGGTCGCCTAGTGCCTCGTTCAATGCCTGGCCGAGAACAATCGCCGTATCCTCAATCGTGTGATGGTTGTCGATGTGCAGGTCGCCGGTCGCCCGCACCTGCAAATCAAACAGACCGTGTCCGGCAAAGGCGGTGAGCATATGATCGAGAAAACCAATGCCGGTTTGAACGGTACATTCGCCACGGCCGTCTAGCCCCAGCGTAATCTGAATATCCGTCTCTTTCGTCTGGCGATGGATAGTCGCCGTGCGGATGATGTTCATGGTTGTTTTGAGTTGTTGGTGTATTGGTCTATTGGTATGTTAGTGTACTATACTCAATACACGAATACACCAGTACACCAATACACTTAATCATCTATTACTTCCACAGCGATTCGAGCTAACGCTTCAACCAGCTGGTCGGTATCTTGCGGCCGACCAACGCTGATGCGAATACAATTTTGCAGCCCTGGCTTGTCGAAATAACGAACCAGGACACCTTCCGCTTCCAGGGCAAGTTTAAGAGCTTTTGCCGGTCGCCCCAAGATCTGGAAGAGAACAAAGTTAGCCTGGCTGGGATATGGCCGCAGAAATGAAAATGAAGCCAACGCTTCTATCATCCGCTGGCGTTCGGCGACAATGCGCTGTACCTTGTCCTGCAACCATTCGCGATCCTGTAATGAGGCCACGGCCGCCAACGACGCCGCCACATTCACATTATAGGGCTGCTTAATTTTCCATAGATGGGGCAAAAGCCAACCGGGGAACGCCCCATAACCAATACGCAATCCCGCCAGCCCTGCCAGTTTGCTGAACGTCCGCAGGACAACCAGATTTTCATACGCCAACACCCAATCCATCCGGCTATGAGTACCATCTACTTCGGCATAATCCACATACGCTTCATCCAAAACCACCAGTAGCGGCAAATCTAACAAACGCCGTAGCGTCTCATCACCCACCACACTACCATCGGGATTATTGGGTGAACAGACAAAAAGGAGTTTGGCACGAGGGGAGCGGGCAACGGCCGCTTCAATCGCTTCAACATCCAGAGTGAAATCATCGCCGCGTGGAACGGTCAGTACCTGACCAGCATTGACGGCTGTGGAGAACGGATACATCCCAAACGACGGCGGGCAATTCACCACACAATCCCCTGGTGTAATCACGGCCCTTAACACGAGATCAATTAACTCATCCGCCCCCATTCCCGCCAGCAAGCGCCGGGCCGGAATCCCCGTGTAGTCGGCAATAGCCTGTCGCAAGAAGGTCGCTTCCGGGTCGGGATAGATGTGGTAAAAACGGCCGTCGGCCAGCGCTGCCAACGCCCTTGGCGAAGGGCCATAAGGGTTTTCATTGGCGTCCAGCTTGACAATCTCCTCCGGCGACCGCCCCAACCGCGCCGACAACACCTCAAACGGCACAATCGGCGTATAAGCCTCCATCCCCGCTATCTCCGGGCGGAGCAGTTGTTGGTAATCTATCATCGTATTTATCCTCAGTTAGCAGTAGACAGCAAGCAGTATATTGGTGTATTGGTGTATTGGTCATGTCCACCTAACCAATAGACTAACATACCAATACACCAATAACTAATCTCCTAACCTCCTAATCTCCATTCTCCAATCTCCAATCTCCTCTCCGCCGCCGCCGCATGTCCGGTCAGCCCTTCGGCGTGGGCAATCACCGCTGCTGGCCGGCTCAAGGTGGCGGCCGTCGCCTCATCTAGCTCAATGATGCTTGTAATCCGCACAAAGTCGAGCACGGACAGTGGTGAGGCGAAACGCGCCGTGCCACTTGTTGGCATCACATGGCTTGGGCCAGCCACATAATCACCCAACACCTCGAAAGAGCGTTCGCCGATGAACAATCCACCAGCACGGTCGAGCAAGGGAACCAGCTCCTGCGGCGCGGCCGTTGCCAGGCAAAGATGTTCCGGCGCAAAGTCGTTTGCCAACGCGGCCGCTTCTGCCAGGTCGCTGGTTAGCACGATTCCTCCCTGTCCGGCCAATGATACGGCGATCACTTCAGCACGGCTTAGTTGCTCCGCCTGCCGCCCGATTTCGATCTGTACCGCTTCGGCCAACGGCCGTGAAGGCGTCAGCAAAATCGCCGTTGCCAGCACGTCATGCTCCGCCTGTGCCAGCAAATCGGCAGCGACCCACGCTGGATTGGCCGTTTCGTCGGCGATCACTACCGTCTCTGTCGGCCCATAAAGGCCATCAATCCCAACCACTCCAAAGACCTGCTGCTTGGCCAACGTCGTAAACAGACTTCCCGGCCCAACGATCTTGTCCACACGCGGGATACTCTCCGTGCCAAAAGCCAGCGCGGCAATTGCCTGTGCCCCACCCAGCCGGTAAATCCTCTCGACGCCAGCGATATGGGCGGCGGCTAAAACAACGTCAGACACACGGCCGTTCGGCCGTCCCGGTGGCGTCACAACAACTATTTCCTTCACCCCTGCCACCTGCGCCGGAATCACCGACATCAACAACGATGAAGGCAAGGGGGCTGTCCCTCCTGGCACATAGGCCCCAACCCGTCGCAGCGGCGTCACCTGCTGCCCCAGACGGCCGCCTAACTCCGTCGTTGTCCACGAATTCAGCGGCTGGCATTGGTGAAAAGCGCGAATCCGTTCCGTTGCCAGCGATATTGCTGCCACTAACTCTTTTGGAAGCTTGCTGACGGCCGCTGCCAGATTTTCAGTCTCCACTGCTAAATCCTCCAAATCCACGCCATCAATACGCTTCGTCCATTCCCGCAACGCGGCATCTCCCCGCTGCTGCACGTCCTCCAAGACACGCGCGACGGCCGCCGCCGGAGCCAGCGGTTCACCAAAAATCTGCTTGGTTCGTTCTAGGACGGCCGCCGGAATCTCTGGTGTAAGTGTCGGCCGTCTCCGCAAAATCGTCCGTTGCGCTTCGGCAACTGTGTAGATGTTGAGCATCATGTTCCTCTGTTGTTGATAGTAGGCAGTAGGCGATGTATTGGTAAATTGGTATATTTGTTATCTATACATTGACCGCTAGACCATTACACCAATACACCATTACACCAATAACCAATCTCCCAGTCTCCTAGTCTCCAATCTCTCCTATCGCCCTCAACATCGCCCGATACCGCGCCGGTTCTTCCTCGAAGATATAGGCGCAGGGAGCGACGATGACCCCACTGCCGCCAATTGCCCGTAGCTCGCCAATCGCATCGAACAATTGCGTCTTACGCACGACCACATTAACCGCATACCACCCAGGCTGCTCCCCTGCTCCTCCGCTCCTCTGCCCCTCTGCTCGCTTATCCACCTGCTCCGGTGTCACCACCTGCGAAATCGTCGGCCCTTGCAAGCCACCAATACTGGTCTGCGTAAACATTCGCTCGGCAATGGCTTGCGGTGATTCGCCACGCACATTAGCCGTGACCAAAAAGGAACCGGCCGCCCGTTGATGTGCCTCAATGTATTCCAACAAGTGGCGGGCAATCGCCAACACCTCCGGCCTCGTCTGTAACGCATGGCGATTGGCGATCAGCACAGCCTGAGAGCGCAAAATCAGGCCATCGTCTAACGGCCGCAAGTGGTTATCGCGTAACGTCACCCCCGACGACACCAGATCAGCAATCAGGTCGGCATAGCCAATAGCCGGGGCAATTTCCAATGTCCCCTCCACACCAATCAACCGGTAAGGGGCGACACCATGACTGTCCAGGAAGTGGCTGGTTAACCGGGGAAACTTAGTGGCTATACGCAGTTCACGACCATCTTTTCCTAACTTTTTCGCCCAAGCAGCCAATTCTCCAATCGTTCGCGCCGGGGTGTCTTCCGGCACAGCCAGATTAAGCGTACAGGGGCCAAATCCCAACTCATCATGCAGGGTTAATACCTCACCATTTCCGTTTGCCAGCGGCCCGCTGTTCGCCTGTCCCTTCTCCGCCAATACGTCATAGCCGGTGATGCCAAAATCAACGCTCCCCTGCTGCACGCTGACCACAATGTCTCCCGGCCGTTGAAACATCACCGTCATCCCCTTTAGACCGGGAATCGTCGCCTCATATTGGCGTGGATTCGGCCGAAACACCCTCAACCCACACGCCTCCAAAAAATCTAACGCCCCCTCCTGCAAAATCCCCTTGCTTGGCAGGGCTAATCGTATGTCTGTTCGTTCCATATTTCACTTGTTATTGGTCTATTGGTCTATTGGTGTACTGGTATATTGGTTACTATCATACTGACTACTATCAATGCACGAATACACCAATAAACTAATACACTAATAGCCCAACCTCCCACTCTCTCAATCTCCAATCTCCAAACAAAAACACCCTCCCCTGGTCTCAGAGGAGGGTGTCACATTGACTAAATAAAAAGCTATATAGCTTGCTACCTCAACCCAGGGCAAAACGTCATCGCGCGATTGCGTGATGATGGTGGCCCAGATGCCCGTAGTTGATGGTAGCGTTGTGTTCGTTCACAATGATAGGCAGTCTAACAGAAGAGTAAACGGCCGTCAACCGTTTGTGGCACAATTGCGAAATTATACACGCTCCCACTATCCGCTGCTGCTATCTTCGCTATAATAGGTGGCAATGAGTCGAAAGTCGAACCCGTTCTCCCGCTTCCTCGGTCAATGGTCACAGAATCGGCCGTTCAACGCCTTTGTCAAACAATGGGACGCCCTGGAGGCGCTGGTGGTTGGTGTCTATCGTGACAAAATCAGTCCGGAAGCGGCCGCGCCGGACTTTAATCACATTTGGCCTGCCTTGCGCCAACAGTATCCGCAATGGGCAGAAGCCCTTCGCCCCCACTGGCAGGCGACCAGGGCAGCCGGACAACCGACCCAGACCGACCCTTTTTTGCTGCTGCTCGGTGTGCAACAAGCGGCCGACATCCAGGGTAATTGGGACCTGATGCAACATCTCCCGGCCGCAAGAGAAGCGATTAATCGGCTGTTGGTGGAGATGGGAGAGGAGAAGGAGATTGGAGATTAGAGATTGGGAGAGTGTGACATTGGGGACTGAGTACAGTGTTTCAAAAGTAACACAACTGTCATTCCGAGAGGAGTCTTCGGAGCGAGGAATCCCCAGCAACTCACTGGCCAACGCAGTCGCCAGGGATTCCTCGCTCCGCTCGGAATGACGAATGAGCAAATAACTTTTGAAACACTGCACTGAGAGACTAAGGCAGAAGAGGTGCTTTCTGTTAAGGGTTTGCGTTCAGGGGCAGTAGCCACTACAATGCAAATACAAGGAAACAGGGCATTCTATTTTGTTTGTTACCGAATTTCGGACAAATCGCACTCATTGATTGCAAACATGCATAAAACTGGCAGGTGAAACGTGAAACGTCAAGGTTCCTCTAACTTTCTAATTGGCTTGTTGATCGGTGGGCTGTTTGCCCTGCTTGTCTGGTATTGGCAAAAGAGTACCTCGGCCGAAGATGGCGCACTCGATGTCCTCGAACGGCTGGGCGAGGCACGGCGACGTATTCGCGAGTTGGAGGCAGAACTGGCCGCGGCAAAGGCGACACTTCCCTCGCGTGGTGTGAGTGTGGCAACCGACAGTTCCAGCGCGGCCGACAACCTGGAAGCGATCAACGGAATTGGCCCCACCTACGCTCGACGGCTACGCGAGGCGGGGATTAAGACGTTTAGCGACCTGATCGAACAAACACCGGAGCGGCTGCGCGAGATCACCGGTCTGCGTGATTGGCAAGCGGCCGATCCCGCCGACTGGATCAATGAAGCCCGTCAGCTTGGCGGGCTTTAAGTAGAAAGCCAAATCACAAAGACGCTAATACAGGAGGTTTATCTGAAAACTCTGTCTATTAGCGTCTTTGTGGTCAATGCTTATGTCAATTTAAGTGTGCCTTCCTCAACGAGCCATAAGTCGGTCGCAAAACGGTCAATGAAGTAGCGGTCATGGATCACGGCCATTACCGTCCCCTCATAGGCGGCCAATGCCTGTTCAAAGCGCTCCCGCGAGGGAATATCAAGATGATTGATCGGCTCATCGAGGAGCAAAAAAGTACAACCCGCCGCCACCAACCGCGCCAATGAGAGCCGCGCTCGTTCCCCAAAGCTCAGCTTGCCAATCGGCCGCAACGCATCATCCCCCTCAAACAAAAAGAAGTGCAAGAACGACCGCGCCTCGGTTTCGTTCATCAACGCCACTTCCTGCACGGCCGCCAACGCTGTCGAAGCACTGTCCAGCAGCTCCTGCTCTTGTGACATATATCCCAGGCGCACGCTGCCACCCAGGCGCACCTGCCCCGCTAACGGCGGCAACTGACCGGCAATCGTCCGCAGCAGTGTTGTCTTGCCTGCCCCGTTGGGGCCTGTTAGCGCCACTCGCTGCCCCGCCTGCACCGTCCCGTTGACACCCTGCAACAACGGCCGATGACCAGGGTAGCCCACGCTTAGATTTTCTAGCGTTAGGACATCACGGCCGATATGGGTATCTTCATCAAACGCCAGCTTCATCTGCCACGAGCGCCCCGGCTTTTCCACACGCTCATCCGACTCCAGGTAGCGGTCCAGCTTTTTCTCGCGCGACTTCGCCTTTCGCGCCACCTTCTTGGCAATGCGTCGCACACCGGGCTGATTGGGCTTCGTGGTACGTTCCACATGCCGCGCCTGCTCCATCGTGCGGTTGATGTCCTGGCGCATTCGCCGGATTTCATACGCCTGATCGCGCCATGCTTGCCACTGTCGCTCCCGTTCCCCCGTCACCTGTTCCACATAGTCGCTGTAATTGCCTACGTACTCGCGGATCGTTTGTTTGCCGGGATCGAGATCGAGAATTCGATTGGCTGTATGGTCGAGAAACGTCCGGTCGTGGGAAACCAGCAACACACCACCGGGGAAATCAGCCAGCCACGCCTCCAGCCATTCGAGCATCTCAATATCCAGATGGTTCGTCGGTTCGTCCAGCAAAAGCAATTGTGGATCGCCTAGTAAGACAAGCGCCAGTGCCAGCCGTGTTTTTTGTCCGCCGCTCAACCGGCCGACCTCCTGCTCAGGCGGCACCTCCGCTAAGCCTAAATTGGCGAGAACAGACTCAACACGAGCGGTGTCCAGCCGTGTCAATCGCTCCAGCACCTGATCGTAAGCAGTTTGTAGGTCATCTCGTTGTGGCTCGGCCGCCAACGCCACGCCCAACTGTGCCAATTCCGCTTCCAGTAGCTCTGGGTCACCCACTGCCTGGTGTAAGACCTGGTTCAGCGTCAATGTAGGATTGATCTCAAAGCCCTGCGACAGATAGCCTACGCGCAAATCCGCTGGGGTAAACGCCACATGCCCGGCATCAGGCGGTTCTTGCCCGGCCAAAATACGTAGCAGCGTCGTCTTGCCGCTGCCATTAGGGCCAACCAGCCCAACTCGCTCACCGGCATTAACCGTAAAGGAGATATTTTGTAGAATGGGGTCGAGGTTATAAGATTTCGATAGTTGATGAACCGTTAACATGAGTTTCCTAATCTGGGTTGCCTTGCCCGCTAAGGGCCGACACAGCAAGCGGCCGTGCTCCAGGCAAACAATTGGCTAAACATTGCCAGCACGCACAAGTGTTTTTAACTCGTGCCAGGAATAGGGAAACTCAGTCCGTCATCAATCACTATCTCCAGAGGTGATATTCGTACTGTGTAATTATCGCAAAAATACGGCCGTTGGCAAGGAGGATACACAGGCCCACGCTTCCAAGCCGATTGACTTGCCAGGGCTACCTGGCTATAATGAACCTGAGTTACAACCAAAACGACAACAACGGTGATGGAGACAAGTAAGCGGGTTCGCGAATACAGAGAGTTGGCGGCCGCTGCGAGCCAATTTCGCCCCTGACTGAAATCCCCTCCTGAGTTGCTTCCCGCAAACGTTGATTAAGGGAAGCCGGGTTCGCCCGTTATCGCGCCGAAGAGGCTAACTGTGGTAGTTTGAAGTTATGGCTGCCTACAGTTAGCGAAACCAGGTGGCACCACGAAGCCCCCTCGTCCTGGTATGGACGTGGGGGCTTTTATATTTGGCAGCGCGATTTGGCAAAGCGCGTAACGCGGCGCGATTTGCTAAATCACGCAACGGTGTATTGCGATTTACCAAATCGCACTACAGTGAGGTGAACGATGATTGACATAAACCTTATTCGTGAACGGCCGGAATGGGTCAAGGAACAGATCGCGCGGCTGAATGACAGCGCACCGATTGATGAAATTCTGGCGGCCGATGGCCGCCGTCGTGAAATCCTGCAAGAAGTGGAGGCGTTACGTCGTCAGCGGAATGATAGCTCGAAGCAGATCGGCCGTTGGATGGGCACGCTCAAAAAGCTGGAAGCAGACTTGCAACGCGCTGAAGCAGGGCAGGATGTCGGCCAGCCGGTTGATGCCATTCGCACCCAACTCAATGCCATGCAACACAATGTGGATGAAGCGCGAGACGAGACGGGTAGGCTTGGTGACCAAATTGCGGCATTAGATGAAGCGTTGCGACAAGTGGAGGCGGAACAACAGCGGTCGATGCTTTGGGTCCCCAACATCCCCCACCCAAGCGTCCCCGATGGTCCCGACGACAGCCACAACATCAACTACCCACCTCAAGGAGCGCTGCTGCCTGAATTTGACTTTATGCCAAAGCCCCATTGGGAGCTTGGGCCAGAACTGGGAATCATTGACTTTGAGCGTGGCGTGAAGCTCAGCGGCAGCCGCTTCTATGTGCTGAAAGGGCAAGGGGCGCGGCTGCAACGAGCATTGATCCAGTTCATGCTCGACTTCCACATTGAGCGTCACGGCTATACAGAGGTCTATCCGCCCTTCATGGTGCGTTCGGAGATGTTCGTCGGAGCGGCACAGTTGCCGAAGTTTGCCGACAACATTTATCGCGATGCGGAGGAGGATTTTATGTGGTTAGGCACGGCCGAAATCGCCCTGACCAATCTGCATCGCGATGAGATATTGGATGAGGCAGACCTGCCGATCAAGTATGTTGCCTATACCCCCTGCTTCCGGCGTGAAAAGATGAGCGCCGGGCGGGATGTGCGCGGGATCAAGCGCGGCCATCAGTTTGACAAGGTGGAGATGTACCGCTTTGCCACACCAGAAACCAGCTATCAACATTTGGAAGAGTTGGTACAAGATGCCGCTGATATCTGTGAAGCTTTGGAGCTGCCTTACCGCAAGGTAGAAATGGTGACGGGCGACCTGGGCTTCGCCGCAACAAAGAAGTTCGATCTGGAAGTGTGGGCCGCCGGTTGCCAGGAGTGGTTGGAAGTCAGCTCGGCCAGCAACTGCGAAGCGTTCCAGGCCAGGCGAGCCAATGTGAAGTATCGTCCGGCTGAGGGCGGACGGCCGCAATTTGTACACACCCTCAATGCCAGTGGTCTGGCCCTCCCGCGCATCATGATCGCGATTATAGAGAATAATCAACAAGAAGACGGTACAATTTTGCTTCCAAAATCGTTGGAGAAATATGTGGACAATTCACTATTAATCGGTTAAAATGACGCATATCCTTCGTAGTACCAAAAGGAAATAATCAATGCGACGCGCATCCTGGGCTTCTTTGTCGTCTGCTCAGCATTGTTATGGATATGTGCCAGAAGTAGGCCGTTTTATTGAACGGTTGGAGCAAGAGCTACGGCCGTTGGCTGTTATTCTCTTTGGCCCACTAGCGAACAATGCTCATCAGCAATATAGTGATGCGGACTTTTGCGTGATCTTGCGCGAACGGCCGCCCTCCCCTTATATGGGTTATGATCGGGTGACGACAATGGATCCTTCGGGAGCAGTCCGACCGGTGGTCTATGGCGCTGAACAGTTCCGACGCATGGTTCGACAGGCCAATCCACTGGCTTTAGAAGTCATAGCCGACGGCGTGTTTCTCGCAGGTGACGAGAGTTTTTGCAACGAGCTAGAAAGACTGGCGGCCGATGCATGCCAACCTCTGGGTGGGGATACACATACGACCCAGCACCGCCGTCGTCACCACCAGTCGTATGATAATTTTGCTGTCTTTCGGCCGCCAGTCACTATTTAGCTTTGACCAGCGGGACGCTATGGAATGGGTGAAATGGTGAAATGGATTGGAATGGATTTCAACTCTTTCCATAGCTTATAAAGGCTTCACAGGGTAAGAGGCGAAGAGCAGCCAGCGGTAAGCAAGCAGCCGCTGGCTACTCGCCCCCTTCATAACTGCACAGTTGCGAACTACTTCAGCCCATCTTTTTGAACACAGGCCCTTTTAGGCTTTACCCCACTTATCCTTCTCCTATCCTCTCCATAAAACGTTATATGCTGGCTTCTCGGCGCGAATCGGCGTAGTATCGGAGCGTATACGGCTGCAACTAAAGCGGCCGTCGCTTCACCGAGGATAGTATGATTCACATTGCCGATATTCAAACAGCACGCACTCATATTTCAGCTTATGTCAAGCGAACACCATTGGTCAAGAGCGAAACGCTCAGTCGTGAACTGAATACCAACGTCTATCTGAAGCTGGAACTGTTTCAAAAAACCGGCTCGTTCAAACCACGAGCGGCCTTCAATAAGATGCTTTCCTTTAGCGTGGAAGAACGGGAGCGCGGGGTTGTAGCGTTCAGTGGCGGTAACTTCGCTCAGGGCGTCGCCTACGCCGGACAGGTGCTGGGAGTCAAAACGCGAATTGTCATGCCCGCATACACCCCTTCCGGTTATATCGCCGCCACTAAATCCTATGGGGCGGAAGTTGAGCTTGTGCCGGATATTTCGGCCGCCATTGCCCAGGTCGAACAGTATCGCGATCAAGGACTGGCTTATATGCACCCCTTCGACGATCCGCTGGTCTTTGCCGGAAATGGGACGATGGGGTTGGAGATTGTGGAAGATGTGCCGGAGATCACCGGTCTGATCCTCAGCGTTGGTGGTGGCGGGATGATGACGGGGGTGATCACGGCCGTCAAATCCCTCAAACCAGATACCCGTATTTGGACGGTGGAGACCAAAGGGGCAGAGGCGATGGCCCAGGCACTAGAAGCGGGGAAGGTTGTGGAAGTACCGGTGAGTTCACTGGCAAAGACGCTGGGAGCGCCACATGTGGCGGCCGATGCGCTGGCGGTGGTGCAACAACAGGTGACACAACATCTCGTCGTGACCGATGAGGAGGCGATTCGCGAGCAAGCCTTCCTGCTGGAACGGGCGAAGGTGTTGACGGAGTTGGCCGCGTCCTGCACACTAGCCGCTGCCCGTCAAATTCAGGCGCAGTTTTCGGTCGATGACCATCTGGTGTTGATTTTGTGTGGGGGGAATGTATCGGTGGAGACGTTGCTGGAATATCATAGGAATGAACAATGAGACAATGAACAATGAAACAATGAACAATGAACAATGAGACAATGAACAATGAACAATGAACAATGAGACAATGA
Source organism: uncultured Ardenticatenaceae bacterium (assembly GCA_964410625.1). Taxonomy (GTDB): domain Bacteria; phylum Chloroflexota; class Anaerolineae; order Promineifilales; family Promineifilaceae; genus CAYPHY01. The sequence continues at coordinate 182,460 of CAYPHY010000007.1, forward strand.
ACAATGAGACAATGAACAATGAGACAATGAGGCAATGAGGCAATGAGGCAATGAACAAAGGGATTTTTTGGAGAATTCGTTGGGTCG
>CAYPHY010000008.1:0-8439 GCA_964410625.1 uncultured Ardenticatenaceae bacterium
AATGAGACAATGAACAATGAGACAATGAACAATGAGACAATGAACAATGAGACAAGATGGAATTGATTACCACCATTGTTCATTGTTTCATTTGTCATTGTTCATTGCTTCAGCTGTTATTGTTCATTGCTACTGCGTGTAGGCCAGGTAGACGAAGAGCCAGAGGGGGATGAGACCGAGGAGGGCGATGAGGGCGAGGATGCCGAGGCTGATAGCAACCCAGTCGCGTTCGGGTTGGGCGGAGGGTGGGGGGCCGACTTGGACGAGTTCGGGTTCGCCGTAAGTAGCAACCGGCGGCCGATAGACCGATGCAGCCTCTTGTCGTCGGCGAAGTGTGGTTTGTTGGGTTTGTTGAGTGGGTTGTGGATCGTGTAGGTCGCGTGGGTCGCGCTGGTAGATGCGAGTTTCCGCTTCACTGATGGAAATTGGGGTGGGGGGGACGTTATCCCTATAGGAGGTGTCTCCATAAGGGGCGTCGCTATAAGCGTTGTCATCGTAGACGGCCGCGCCGCGTGGATGGTCGGGGCGGCCGTAGATTTGGGTGGTTTGTTCGAATAGCGGCCGGTCGAGTTCTGTGTCGGGTAGCGTTTCAGGGGCAGGGATGGGGCCGGTAGACTCCAGGCTGCGCTGGCGGAAGGTAGTCAGGATGCGGGCAAACTGATCGGCCGTGCGATAACGGTTGGCCGGTTCTTTGGAAAGTACTTTCAGCACAATCTGTTCGAGAGGATAGGGGATAAGCGGGTTAAATTGCGTCGGCCGTGGTGGGGCCTCATACATATGTTTGATCGCCAGCGCGGTGTGGGTGTCGGCCTGGAAGGGTAGCTGGCCGGTCAGCAGCTCGAAGAAGACTACGCCGATGGCATAGACATCGGAGGCAGGCGTAGCGGACTGCCCGGCGGCTTGTTCGGGGGAGAAGTAGTGGGGAGTCCCCCAAATCTGGTTGTCGAGCGTGTGCTGGGTAGCCTCGCTCATCGCCTGGGCAATGCCGAAGTCGGCGACCTTCACGCGGTCGTCGGGGGTGACCAGGATATTTTGTGATTTGACGTCACAGTGGACGAGGTTGGCGCGGTGGGCGTAGCCGATACCTTCGGCGATTTGGATGGTCAGGTCGAGGGCGCGGCCGAGGGGCATAGGGCGGCCGGCCGTTTCGTTTTGTTGGCGAATGATTTGCTTGAGGGTCTGGCCCTCGACGAACTCCATGACGATGTAGTGGTGGTAGCCATCTTGTCCGATGTCGTGGACGGTGACGATGTTCGGGTGGGAGAGGTTGGCGGCGGCGTGGGCTTCGCGCTGGAAGCGGCGCAGGAAGTTTTCGTCATCGGTGAGGCTTTCATGGAGCATCTTAACGGCGACGAGACGGCCGAGAGAGAGGTCTTGGGCGCGATAGACAATAGACATACCCCCGCTGCCAACGCGGTCGAGTAGCTTATAGCGGCGGTTGAGGATGATCGACTCTTCGGACATAGGAGGGATTGTAGAGGGAAAGGAGGAAGGGGGCAAGCCGATTAATCTTTGAACATATCCTGAAACAGTTGCTGTGCAGCGGCCGTCGCCGGTATTTTCCCCTCCATTACCGCTTGCTCTAGTTGGGGGAGTTGCTCGCGGATTGCCGGTTGGTTATAGAATCGGGCGCGGAGTTGTTCTTCGATCAGGGTGTGGAGCCATTCACGAGCTTGTTCGCGGCGGCGGCGGTCGAATGCGCCGGAAGCGGCCGTCTTTTCGCGAAAGGACTCAATCACCTTCCAGATGTGTTCAACCCCTTCGCCCGTCAGCGCGGAAGCGGTATAGGCACGCACGCGCCAGCCTTCGGTGATGGGGGGTAGGTAATGCAGGGCGCGGTTGTAGTCGGCACGGGCGGCTTCAGCTTGTGCTTTATTTTCCCCATCCGCTTTGTTGATCACCACCGCATCGGCCATCTCGACGATGCCCTTCTTAATCCCCTGTAGTTCGTCACCCGCGCCGGGGATGAGCAAGAGCAGGAAGAAGTCGACCATCGAACGGACGGCGACTTCACTTTGCCCTGTGCCGACGGTCTCAACAAGGATGGCGTCAAACCCGCCTGCTTCACAGACGAGCATCGTTTCCCGCGTCTTTCGCGCCACGCCACCGAGCGCGCCACCGGTGGGCGACGGCCGGATGAAAGCATTCGCCTCTCGTGCCAGCTCCTCCATCCGTGTCTTGTCGCCAAGTATGCTGCCCCGCGTCAGGCTGCTCGTGGGATCAACGGCGAGGACGGCGACTTTGTGGCTTTGTTGGATGAGGTAGCGGCCGAGGGCTTCGATGAAGGTGCTTTTGCCCGCGCCCGGCACGCCGGTGATGCCGACGCGGATGGCGTTGCCAGTGTGGGGCAGCAATTGTTGCAGCAGTTCCTGGGCTTGTTGCAAATGTTGGGGGGCGTTGCTCTCAACAAGCGTGATCGCCCGCGCCAGCACCGTTCGCTCTCCGGCGAGGATGCCGGATACATAGTCGTTGGTGGTTAGCGGCCGTTTGCTTGCCATCACTGCTGGCCCCGTGCCACTCGTATAAGGTCTCCTGTTAAGCTTTCATAGCTTGCTGTAGCAGTGTGTATACGATTTGCCAGACTATCGAAGTTAGGATCGAATGTACAAACGATGATGCCTGTATGTGTTGAAGATTTGTGTAAGCGAATAAAATGCTTTTGGTTTGTCGTCAAGACAGCGCGATCCAGATCACAAGCAGCCGATAATACAGATTCATCTGATAATCGCTGGTTTGCTTTCCCGTCTTCCTGAATCGTCAGAACATCATGCCCAAGCTGGCGTAGAGCAAGGACGACTGGCAAGGGAAAATTTTCATCAGCATAGAAACGAGCCATTCCACTTATCAGGCAGATTCGTGATCAATAATTTGTTGGTTAATTTCATCTTGATGAGCGCGATAATACGCCCAGGCATTGCCTAAATCTTCGGCCGTCAATGTAGGAAAGCTGCGCAAAATATCAGCTTCGCTAGTGCCTAACTGTCTGGCTTGTACGAGCAACCAAACAGGTATTCGTGTGCGAACGATACACGGTTCCCCACCTGAAACGCCTGGTGTACTTTCGATACCCGGAAAAGCGTTGCCCAGATCGCGTGCAATCCACTGCAAGACTTGCGCTTTCTCAGCGGGTGTCATTTCCGGTAACAAGTTCCGAACCATTTCCAGTGTTGTCATCTTAATTAGCACCACCTACTAAGATCATTATATCATTACCGGAAAGAATGTTACAGTTGACGTTGCCAATCCGTGCGCGTGCTGACGATGCCGTACTCCCAACACATAATACGCTGGACGGTGACGCGGTAGAGGTTGTTGCTGTCGCGGATGGTGGCTTTGGTTCCTGTATGTGGATCTACATACTTTTCGCCATAGGCGATGTTGATGGTTGACCATTCTTCGCGGTCGGTGACGATTTCGGCCGTTCCCTCCAAAATAATCGTATCATCCCCGTCTCCGGCATGGACGACAACGGCCGCTTGGTGGGCCAGATTGCGCCCTTTCTGGCTCTTACCCTCAGCGGCGAAGTAAATGTGTTCCCCATCCCACAGATACCAGACGGGGACAGCGTGGGGGCGGCCGTTCGGCCGTGTGGTGGCCAGCCAAATGGAGCGAAAGCCGCGCAACCAGATATCAATTTTGCTGAAAGGGATAAAACCCCTGGTCTGTTGGAAAGTCATTAAAAGGAATCCTCCAGTATGTGAATGATGTCGGCGATGGTCTGTTTGACCAGCGGGGCATCCGTAGGACGTAGAATGTCGCGTAACAGGTCGGCCGTGGCGATATAAAGGCCCAGCCCGGCGGTGACTTGTTCGCGCAAAGTGGGTGGTCTGTCCCCGATGTTGGCGACTGAAAACACGAGCCGGTGTAGTTGCGCCCAGGGTGTATCGCGGCCGACCGCCTCCTCAACGGCGTTAAAAAAGTCATTGTCGCCGGTTAGAAAGACGCCGCGCTGCACCTGCATCACGCGGGAGAGACCCCAGGAGAGGCCAAAGCGGGCATTGAGCATACGGCCGATATGGTCGCGGCGCAATCCTTCCAGCCCTTTGTGGGCTTCTTCAATCCAACCCACCATCTGCTCGCTGGCCCAGGCGTTGGCCTTCGCTTGCATCGCTTCGTCCCAAACAAAGTCGTTGGCCCGTTGTTGGAGTCTGGCAAAGCTTCCTGTGCGGTCAAGCAACGGCTGTGCCTGGCGCAAGCCGGGGATATGGGTGAGGGCTTTTTCCGGGTATGTAAACCACGCTTCTACATCCTGCATTGGTACATCGCTGACGACGACGAGGCGGCCGTCAATCAGGTGGCTGCCGCTATCGGGAGGAGGTTCGGCATCTTGGGCGAGGAAGCGCAGTAGGTCAATATCGCTCAATGGCCCGGCCTGCCCCCGCGCATGGCTGCCCACCAGCGCGATGGCCTGGACAGTAGGGGCGTCAAAGCGGCGGGCTAGTTGGGTGAAATCGGGCTGTTCGGTCATTGGCGCTCTCGTTTGGATTCTATCTGACAATTCGATCAGGGGGTACTTCTTAACGCAGAGGCTCAGAGGGGCAGAGACGCAGAGATAATGGTCTCAGTCACGATGTCCTCCAATTGAATTTAAGTGCCGCATTATAGCAGATGTCGTCCTCAAGCTCTAACTAGCTGGCTGGTTTTAACCCAGTAACCTGGGACAACCACCAGTAGGCGTATGCACAGGTTGTATGGTTGGGTAAAAAGGCGTAGAATTGGGAAAGGCTTGGCAATCAAGTTGTGCCAACGGGCGAGCAACCGTACCGATATAATGATGTCTTCAATTCCTTTGCTAAATGAAGAAGAAACGAGGTTTGAGCTGATCGATCCTGTCTTGCGACAGAAGGGGTGGAGCATCAGCCGCGGTACGATGCGTCTGGAACAGACGCCGGGCTACATCTTCAAGTATCAAGGGGAGTGGGACCACGGGCCGGGACGCGCCGATTACCTGCTTTGTGTGCGGCCGTCGCCCGATGATGCGCCCCTGCCCGTGGCCGTGATTGAGGCAAAGAAAGCGAGCTTGCCGCCTGACATGGGATTGGAGCAGGGGAAGCGGTATGCCGAACGGTTTAACGTCCCTTTTGTTTTTTCGTCGAATGGCCACCAGTATGTGCGCTATGACCGCGTGGGCAAAGTCACCGGTCGGGCGCGGCCGATGAGCAGCTTCCCCGCGCATGATACGCTGTTGGCGCAATATGAGGCGGTACAGGGCTTTAAGCTGGATGATCCGGCGGCCAAAGCGTTGTTGACCCATTATGACTTGGGCGGCTACCAGCCGCGCTATTATCAGGATGCGGCCATTCGCGCCGTGTTGGTGGCGTTGGCGCAGGGGAAGAAGCGGGCGTTGCTCTCCCTGGCGACGGGGGCGGGCAAGACCTTTCTGGCGGTGCAGTTGATCAAACGGCTGGCCGACGCCGGGCAGGTGCGGAAGGTGTTGTTTGTTTGTGACCGCACGGAGTTGCGCGATCAGGCGCATGGGGCGTTTCACAATCTCTTTGGCGACGACGCCCAGGCGGTATCGGGCAGGCAGGCGGCGAAGAACGCGCGAATTTTGTTTGCCACCTACCAGACGTTGGATGCGGGGAAGCAGGATGAGGACGCCAACTTCCTCATCCGCAATTATGAGCCAAATTATTTCAGCCACATCATCATTGACGAGTGCCATCGTTCGGCGTGGGGCAAGTGGTCGGAGGTGTTGGAGCGCAACAGCGAAGCGGTGCAGATAGGGCTGACGGCGACGCCGCGCACGCTGAAGGTGACGGAAGACAGCGCGGAGGCAAGGGCGGATTTGGCGCTGACGGCCGACAACATCCAATACTTTGGCGAACCCGTCTATGAGTATACGCTGACCCAGGCCAACGAGGATGGGTATCTGGCGGTGGCGGAAGTGGCCCGCTTTGAGATTGATGTGGATCAGCGCGGGCTGACGGCCGAAGAACTGCAACGGCTGGAGCTGATTGACGCCAAAAGCGGGGCGGCGCTGACCGCCGAGGAGCTGGAATTTAAGGCGGATGTGACCAGGAAGGCGTTTGAACACCAGTTGCAATTGCCGGAACGGACGCACGTGATGGCGCAACATCTGTTTGAGCGGCTGCTGCTGGTTGGTCAGGGCAACCCACACCAAAAGACGATTGTTTTTTGCGTCGAGGATCATCATTGTGATTCGGTGGCGACGTCGTTGAACAACATTTATGCGGCGTGGTGCCGGGAGAACGGCCAATGGCCGGTGGATTACTTCGCCTTCAAATGTACGGCCGCCAGCGCCGGGCATCAATACTTGCCCGACCTGCGCGGCAATGGCAATTCTCACTTCATCGCCACCACCGTGCGGCTGTTGGATGCGGGGGTGGACGTACCGGCGGTACAGAACATCGTCTTTATGGTCTATCTCAATTCTCCGATTGCCTTTTACCAGATGGTGGGGCGGGGGACGCGCTTGCATGAGGCCAAGCTCTTTTTCCGTGTGTTCGACTATACCAATGCCACCCGGCTGTTTGGGGAGACGTTTGAGACGCCGGGCGACGGGCCGGGGGAGGGGCCGGAGACGCCGGGCGGAGTGGAGATTCGCGAACCGGCGGAGCGACGGCGGATTGTGCGCGTCGAGGGGTTGGGGTTGGTGACGATTGATGATGGTGTGGGCGGGATTGTCGGCCAGCGCGACGGCCGCGACCATGTGATTCCCACCGCCGAATATGAGACAGCGATTGCCGAACGGCTGCGGGCGGAAGCGCCGACGCTGGAGGCATTTCGTTCGTTGTGGGTGGCCCCGCCCCAGCGCGGCCAATTGTTGCACGCGCTGATCGAAGGGGGATATTCGCCCCATGTCTTGCAAGAGCTGAAGAAGATGTATGCCTATGATTTGTATGATGTACTGGCGCAGGCGGGCTACCGCCAACGGCCGCTGACCCGTGCCGAACGAGCGCAGGCGTTTGCCACGGCCGCCGAAAGCTGGCTGGCGGGAATGCCCGACGACGCGGCGGCGACCATCCGCGCCGTCCTGGAGCTGTTTGCCGCCAGCGGGACGCGGGCGCTGGAGAATATAGAGCTATGGAATATGCCGGAGATTGTTCGTGCCGGAGGACTTGCCGCCCTGGAACGCTATGACACGGCCGCCTTCACCCAGGCCAAAGCGAGGATTTTTGCGGTATGACGAAACAAGACAACCTACCTGCTGGATGGCGAATGGTTCTTCTGCGAGACGTAATTGAAAACGCGCAAAGTGGTTTTGCCTCTGGGGAGCGAGATCCAAACGGTGTCGTTCAGTTACGAATGAACAATGTTGACACTCGTGGAAATATTACTTGGGATGATTATATTCGCGTGCCAACTACGCAAGAACAACTATCAAAATACTGTTTATCTGATGGAGACGTTGTGTTTAACAACACAAACAGCGTTGAGTTAGTTGGCAAAAGTGCTTTATTCAAGCCACTTGATGAGCCTGTTGTTTATAGTAATCATTTTACAAGGTTGCGAGTACGACGTGATCTACTCGATCCGGGGTTCTTAACATCGTGGCTGATGAGGCAATGGCAAGCAAAACTCTTTGAGAAGATTTGTAATAGATGGATTGGTCAGAGTGCTGTTAAACCCCAAACGTTACTTGACCTTGAAATGCCATTACCGCCGATTGAGGAGCAGCGGCGGATTGTGGGGGTGTTGGAGGAGAAGCTGGCGGCCGTTGAACAGGCACGGCAAGCGGCCGAGGCACAGTTGGAGGCGGCGCGGGGGTTGTCGGCCGCTTATCTGCGGCAGGTGTTTGACGGCCGGGAGGCGCAAGCGTGGCCAAAACTACCCTTACAGGATATTGCGATCTTGGAACGAGGTAAATTCACACCAAGACCTCGAAATGATCCGAAATACTTTGGTGGTTCAATTCCTTGGATTCAGACAGGTCGAGTTGAATCATCTGGCAAATATATTACTGAGTTCGATACTACACTAAATGAAATGGGGTTAGGTGTGAGTCGCATGTTCCCTAAAGGCACTCTTGTTATCACAATCGCTGCTACTATTGGTGCTGTTGGTATATTAGACTTTGATAGTTGTATGCCTGATAGTCTTGTAGGCATCACACCGATTGTAGAAAGGAGCGAAGTAGAATATTTGTATTACGCTCTGCTCTTCGTTCGGGAACATTTGAAATCTATTGCACCACAGGCGGCTCAGGCAAATTTGAATCTAGGAATCCTTCGCCGTCTTGAGATACCCGTCCCTAATATTAATGAGCAGAGACGAATTGCTACTGAATTAGAGGAAAAGAATTCAAGAATCTCTACCTTATTGAAGGCGTTGGAAGAACAAATTAAGGAAATCAGGTGTTTGCCCAGCTCATATTTACAGCAGGCATTTAACGGGGAACTATAGGGCGATTGTTTCCGACTCTTTCCGGTAGAATGAATTCTACCGCTAGGACGGGAAACATGTTGAAACATGTTG
>CAYPHY010000008.1:8539-140439 GCA_964410625.1 uncultured Ardenticatenaceae bacterium
CAGTTGAAGCCGTCTGATTTCTTAACATGTTTCAACATGTTTGGCATTCTATAGCTGTAGAATTCATTCTACAGCGCGGTAGAATGAATTCTACCACTAGGACAGGAAACATGTTGAAACATGTTGCAGTTGAAGCCGTCTGATTTCTTAACATGTTTCAACATGTTTGGCATTCTATAGCGCAATATTTATGGAGGTTATCCTATGCCCTTCTGGCGTACCTACTATCATCTCGTTTGGGCGACTAAAGAGCGCAAGCCGTATATACAACCGGCCGTTGAAAAACAGTTGTTTCCTTACCTGGTTAGCAAAGCACAGGAGTTTAGAACGAACGTTTACGCACTGAATGGATGGACAGATCATGTGCATTTAGTAGTTTCAATTCCACCACGTTATGCAGTTGCGGATGTCGTCAAGTCGCTGAAAGGGGCAAGTTCTCATTTTCTGAATCATGATGTGGGCTTAGATCGGATGGGCCTTCAGGAGTTGTTTGCCTGGCAGCGTGGTTATGGGGTGTTAACGGTTGGGGAGAGGCAGCGGCCGATTGCCGAAGAGTACGTTCGCCGTCAGAAGGAACACCACCACCAACAGAGCACGATTGCCTGGTTAGAGCGTTATGACGAATTTGACGATGGACCACCGGAAGTCGATCCAGCATTTGTGAGGGATGCAAAGGTGCTACGTGAGGCGGGCGCTATTTATACCGCCTTTGATGGAAATTCTTCACCTTTTTAGTAGCGGTAGAATGAATTCTACTGCTAGGACGGGAAACATGTTGAAAACATGTTGAAGAAGGGGAGTGCATGGCGAACCAACGGATTTTGTAACATGTTTTAACATGTTTAGCATTCTAGCTGTAGAATTCATTCTACTACTACAGCTACTACAGCTACAGCAGCAACGATATGGCAAAAATCAGCAAAAACGGCAACAACAGTCTCACCACCCAACAATCGGTCAACAGCACGATCAAGACCATCTGCGACATCATGCGTCGCTCGAACATGGCCGGGGCGATGGAGTATGTGCCGGAACTCTCCTGGCTGCTCTTCCTACGTATCCTCGACGAACGGGAGCAGGAAGAGGCACGCAAGGCGGCGATGATGGGCCTCTCCTTCACCCCCTCGCTGCAGGCCCCTTACCGCTGGCAAGATTGGGCCGCGCCCGGCGGGAGCAAGCGGGTCGAAATCCAGCAAGGGGAAATGGGACGCCTCTTTCCCTTCCTGCACAACGAGCTATTCCCCTACCTGCGCCGCCTGGGCGACCCAAACCAGATGCCAGGGGCGACGCAGCGGCAACGGGTGATCGGCCGTGTGATGGCCAACGTGCGCCAGACGCGGGTGGACACCGAGTTCAACATGTGGGAAGTGATTGACAAAGTTCACGACATCCGCGACGACCGCATAGACAAGACCCACATCTTCCCCCTCTCCCAGGTCTATGAAGGGTTGCTACTGAAGATGGGGGAAAAGCGCAACGACGGCGGCCAATTCTTCACCCCCCGCGAAGTGATCCGGGCGATGATTGAAGCGGTGCAACCGGAGTTGGGCAAGACCATCTACGACCCCGCTTGCGGCACCGGCGGCTTCCTGGCCCAGGCCTATAACTACCTCGAACCGCAGGCCAAGACCCCGGCCGAACGGCAGCAACTGAAAGAGCACACCTTCTATGGCAGCGAAAAGGACAACACCATCTTCCCCATTGCCCTCGCCAATCTGGTGCTGCATGGGATTGATCGGCCGAACCTCTGGCATGGCAACCGGCTGACCGGACAGGCCAGCTACAACGGCCTCTTCACCACCGCGCCGGAAAAATTCGATTACATCTTCACCAATCCCCCCTTCGGCGGCAAAGAGGGCAAAAACGCGCAAAAGAACTTCGACTACGAGACCAGCGCGACGCAAGTGCTCTTTCTGCAATATTGCATCAGCCAACTGAAGGAGGGCGGGACGTGCGCCATCGTCCTCGACGAAGGCGTCCTCTTCCGCACCAACGAAGACGCCTTCGTCAAGACCAAGCGCAAACTGCTGGCCGATTGCCGGATTGAGGCAATCATCAGTCTCCCTGGCGGCGTCTTCACTCAGGCCGGGGCGGGGGTGAAGACCAACATCGTCATCTTCACCAAAGGGCAACCCACTCGCACCATCTGGTACTACGACCTCTCCCATCTCAACATCCGCAAACGCTCGCCGCTGACCAGGGCGCATTTTGATCACTTTCTGAAGCTTTATCCCGGCCGGGATGAGAGCGAGTATAGCTGGATGGTGGATATGGACGGCCGCAAGGCGCAAGCGCGGGCGGAAGCACGGCCGCTTTATGACCAGGCGGACCAGCTTGATAGCCAGGCGCAGGCGAAACGAAAGCAGATCGCCCAACTGCGCCGCGACAATCAGACGCGCTCGGACGAGTATAAAGCGTTGCAAACGGCCGCCAATGAGCTATCCAAAGAGGCCCGGCAGATACGGAACAAGGGGGAAGCGATTGAAGCGGCCGTCTATGATTTGAAGGCAGTGAATCCTAATAGCAAGGTGGAGGAGGACGGCCGCACGCCGGAGGAGTTGATCGCGCTCATTGAGGCCAAAGGGCGAGAAGTGGCGGCGGCGTTGGCCTTGTTGAAGGGGTATCCGTAGGGGCGGGATTCAAACCCGCCCGTACCGGAATAATAAATGTACGGGCGGGTTTCAAACCCGCCCTTACCATACCCGTACCATATCAACGTTCGGTAAGTCCATACCCCAGACGTTTTCTCAGTTCAAGTAGTATCTTTTGCGCCGCGAGGGGAAGGACGGTTCCGGGGCCGAAGATAGCGGCCGTTCCATGTTGGTAGAGAAACGCATAATCTTGCGCGGGGATGACACCGCCGACGACCACCATGATGTCATCACGGCCGACATTCGCCAGTTCTTCGACCAGTTGCGGGATGAGCGTCTTGTGGCCGCCGGCGAGGGTGCTGACGCCGACCACATGGACGTCGTTTTCCATCGCTTGCCGCGCCACTTCAGCCGGGGTCTGGAAGAGGGGGCCGATGTCTACGTCGAAGCCGAAGTCGGCATAGGCGCTGGCGACCACTTTTGCCCCCCGGTCGTGGCCGTCCTGGCCGATTTTGGCGACGAGGATGCGCGGCCGTCGCCCTTCCACTTCCGCAAACTCATCAGCCATACGCCGGACGGTCTCAATCTCCTCCCGTTCGCCATACTCCCCGCGATAGACGCCGGTCAGGGCGCGGGTGGTGGCGCGGTGGCGGCCCCAGACCGCTTCCAGGGCGGCCGAGATTTCGCCGAGCGAGGCACGGGCGCGGGCGGCGACGACGGCCTGTTCGAGCAGGTTGCCTTCGCCGGAAGCGGCCCTTTGCTTGAGCGCGTCGAGGGCTGCTTGTACGGCCGCTTCGTCCCGTTCGGCGCGAAGTTGCTCCAGTCGGGCGATTTGCGCCTGACGGACGGCCGTGTTGTCCACTTCCAATATCTCCAGCGGCGACTCCTGCTCCGGCCGGTACTGGTTGACGCCGACAATCGTTTCCTGGCGCGAATCAATATGCGCCTGGCGACGGGCGGCCGCTTCTTGAATCCGCGTTTGTGGTAGCCCCGTTTCCAACGCCTTCGCCATCCCGCCCAGCGACTCCACTTCCTGGATGTGGTCCCACGCCCGTTGTGCCAGTTCATAGGTCAGGGTTTCGACGAGGTAGGAGCCACCGAAGGGGTCTACCAGGTCGGTGATGCCCGTTTCATGTTGCAAAAATAGCTGCGTGTTGCGGGCAATGCGGGCGGAGAAGTCGGTGGGCAGGGCAATCGCTTCGTCGAGGGCGTTGGTGTGCAGCGATTGCGTTCCGCCGAAAACGGCGGCCATCGCCTCAATGCAGGTGCGGATGACATTGTTGTAGGGGTCTTGCTCGGTCAGGCTCCAACCGCTGGTCTGGCAGTGGGTACGCAGGGCGAGGGAGCGCAGGTCCTGGGGGTTGAACGGCCGCAGTAACTTCGCCCACAACAGACGTGCCGCCCGTAGCTTGGCGATCTCCATGAAAAAGTTCATGCCGATACCCCAAAAGAAGGAGATGCGCGGGGCGAAGTCGTCAATCGCCAGCCCGGCAGCCAGGCCGGTACGCACATATTCCAGGCCATCGGCGAGCGTATAGCCCAGTTCGATGTCGGCCGTTGCTCCCGCCTCTTGCATGTGGTAGCCGGAGACGCTGATGCTGTTGAAGTGGGGCATCTCGCGGGCGGTATAGGCGAAGATGTCGCCGACGATGCGCATCGAGGCTTCGGGCGGGTAGATGTAGGTGTTGCGCACCATGTACTCTTTGAGGATGTCGTTTTGGATGGTGCCGGTCAGTTTGTGGTGGGGGACGCCCTGCTCTTCGGCGGTGACGATGTAGAAGGCCATGATCGGCAGCACCGCGCCGTTCATCGTCATCGAAACGGACATTTGATCGAGCGGGATGGCGTCGAAGAGGATTTTCATGTCGAGCAGGGAGCTGATCGCCACCCCCGCCTTGCCCACGTCGCCGACGACGCGGGGATGGTCGGAGTCGTAGCCGCGATGGGTGGCGAGGTCGAAGGCGACGGAGAGGCCGCGTTGCCCGGCGGCGAGGTTGCGGCGGTAGAAGGCGTTGGACGCTTCGGCCGTCGAAAACCCGGCATACTGGCGCACGGTCCACGGCCGCGCGGCATACATCGCCGGATAAGGCCCACGCAAGAAGGGGGGCAGCCCGGCGACAAAATCGAGATGGGAGAGATCGGCGGTATCGTCGGCGGTGTATAGCGGCCGAAGATCAATTTGTTCGAGCGTGTGCCAGAGGAGATCTGCCGCAGTTTGTCCGGTCTCGCGTTCAATCTGCCCACGCCATTGTTGGTCGCTTTGCTTGGGCCAGTCAGACTTATAGCTGAGTTGGGTAAAGTCGGGGTTGGTTGGTGTCATAGTTATAGGGGTTAGTGGTTGGTGGTAGGTGGTTGGTGGTCGGCGGTTGATACCGCCTGCTGATATAGGAAACCTGCTAAAGCAGGTTGTCATAAACGAGTAGCCAACCCGCACTTTTGACGCACATCCGTCAAGATATTGCGTAAGGCAGCACACTCACTATGTACTCTTGTTAGAAAGGAGCAACGTTAGCTCATTGAGCGTTGCGCCAACGGCCGCTGCTTCAACAGCCGCTGCAACAACTTCTCCCGGCTCAGCCCGTCGTAGTTTGTCCAGTGTATCCTGCCGCGCGGCCGTATCATGCTTTGCACGATAGGCGGCAAGTTGGGCGACTCTCTCTTGATAGATTTGGTCGTAGTCGAGTGAAACGGCCGCTAACGGCGCTTCCTCTTCATTGACATAACGATTGACGCCGACCAGCACCATCTCGCCGCTTTCGATTTTCGCTTCCCGCGCTTCGGCCAGTTGCCTGATTCGCGCTTGTGGGAAACCGTCTTGCAAGGCGGCCGCCATTCCACCCCTACGCTCTACTTCCTGGAACAGTTCCCAGGCGCGGCGGCCGAGTTGGTCAGTCAGGTACTCTACCGCATACGCCCCTCCGGCCGGATCAATCAGCCGTGTCAGATGGCTTTCCGCTTGCAGGATGATTTGTGTATTGCGGGCGATGCGTCGCGAGAAGTCGTCGGGTGGGTGGATCGGTTCGTCGAAAGGGGCGAGGTGGAGCGTATCTACGCCGCCCAACACGGCCGCCAATGCTTCACTTGTCCCGCGCAAGATGTTGACATAAGGGTCGGATGTCGCCTTGTTACGTTGGGCGGTGCGGCCGTCAATCCGCATCTTTTGTGCTTCTGGATCCCCGCCAAAGGCGGCGACGATCTGCGCCCAGAGCAGCCGCGCCGCGCGGAGCTTGGCGATTTCGCTGAAAAAGTGGCTGCCGATGGCAAATTGGAAGCGCAGGTGGCGGGCGGCCGTCGCTACCGCTACTCCTCTCTCCCCCATCGCCCGCAGATAGGTCACGCCGGTTGCTATACTGAAGGCCAATTCCTCAACAGCGCCCCCGCCACGCTCGTGGTAGCCGGTACTGCTCACGGTCAATGTTGCCAGTTGAGGGGTATGATCGGCCGCCCATTTGGTCACCTGTGCCATTTCATCATAGGTTTGTTCGAGCGAAACGGGTAGCGTCCCTTCTGCGGCAAGGACGGCAAGCGGATCGGCCGCCAGGCAACCTTGCAGATCGGCCGTTTGTCCTCCTTCCTTTTGGGTGGCGGCGATGAGTAGGGCAAAAAGGGGAAGAGGGTTTGTGCTGGGATAAAGGAATATTGGTGTATTGGTTATTGGTGTATTTTGCAGGGCGGCGGCGAAGTCGTCGGCCGTTGCCAGTGAAAGACCGTCGCGGCCGACTTCGCCGGGTTGGGACTGGTCGGGTTCGCGGCCGAGGCGGGTAGGGGTGTCGAGGCGGATGGTGACGGCCGTTTGCCCTTGTGCCAGTGCGTGGCGTAGGGCTTCGTTTAAAGCCTGTGGGGTCGGCGCGGCAAGCTCCTGGGCGATCAGCCAGGGTTGAGTCAGATAACCGGCGGCGCGAGTGCCACGTACGTAGGGTGGTTGGCCGGGGAGGGTATGTTGGTGGTTGAGATCGGCCGTGTCCTCGCGGCGCAACATGGGCGGCAGGTCAATCCCTTCCGCGGGGTTGGTGATCAGCGATTCAAACGCTTTCCCGCGCAGCGATTGGACAACGGCCTCACGCCATTCGTCGGCCGTTGGCGGGGGAAACTCATCAAAGGACAAAGCGGGCTTGCTCATAATGTCTATCATAGCGGTATCGCCTTATAAGAACCAATTTTTAACGCAAAGGCGCAGAGGGGCAAAGGCGCAGAGATGATGAGAAGTCTCTGCGTCTCTGTTTCTCTGCGACTCTGCGTTAAGCTGCTGCATTTCGCATACGGATGAAGGAGAATTGGAGGGTGGAGTTTAGTACCGCATCGCGTAGGGGCCAGAGGGAGGGGGTGATGCGTAGTTCCACGTCGCGAGAAGCCAGTTCGCCAAGCAGGTCGTCTATCACGCGCATGGAAAGGGGCGTGACCGCTTCGCGGGAGATATAGTAATCGGCCCCTTCGTCAATCAGGGTGAAGGTGTCGGCGGGGAGTTCGTAGCAGTAGAGACTGCCGTTCCTGACCCTGTCCAGCCAACCTGAATCAATAGCAACGATAGAGCGAGCGGTCGTCTGGCCGAAGAAGCGTTCAACGTCGGCCGCGTCGCTGTCCGGCGTGGCATAGAAGGTGACACGCGGGCAGTCGCGGGGGAAGAGATAGTTGTGGAGTAGGCGACGGCCGATAGCCCAAACCACCGGATCGGGCAGGTCGTGGGGGTTATGGGGTGGGTTCGGCCGCGGCTCGAAAATGGCTATATCGGGGCGGTCGCTGATATGGTATACTGATTTTGCTTCCATAATATTCGCAATTTTGTAGCCGGAACACGAAAGAGGCAAAAAAATGAAAAAGTTTCTCCGTTTGTCAACCCTGTTGGGAATTGTCGTGTTGGGGGGGCTGTTGCTCCTGCTGTCGGTGAGTGGGCAAGCGGCCGCGCCAGCCCAGAAAATTTATTGGACGGATCGCGAAAACGGCCGTGTCTGGCGGGCCAACCTGGATGGTAGCATGGTTGAATTGATATGGGACGAGGAAGAGGTTGACAGACATGAAACGCTGCCAACCGGTGTGGACACGGATATGGCGCAGCAACAGATATATTGGATTGCTTCGGGGGTGGATAGCTTCAGGGATGTTATGCGTGCAAATCTTGACGGCAGCGACGCCGTCCCAATAGTCGGCGGGGGGTATATGACCAGTCTGGCGGTTGATCCTGCCTCCGGCTTCGTTTACTGGAGCAGTGCAGGGCCAATGGACATCCGGCGTGCAAAGCTAGATGGCAGTGATGAAACGATCGTCATCGCCGGCGGTCATTTTCAGCCGGAAGGGATGGCTTTGGATGCTTTAAGAATGAAGCTCTACTGGAGCGCGAGAACTGGGGATGTATCCTATTCCAACCTGGATGGCACGGAGGTGAAATCATTGCCAATACCTATTCCGGTGATTGGACTGGCGGTAGATTCGGTCGCCGAAAAGCTGTATTGGACGGGCGGCAACTCGCACAATGGTTATAGGATTGGAAGAAGTAATCTGGACGGTTCAGCAGCGGAAATAGTACTGGCCGTTGGGGATAATCGGCCGCAAGGGATCGCCCTCGATTTGGATGAGCGAAAGATGTATTGGGCTGAATCGGGTAGTTCCGGCTTTATCCGCCGCGCCAATCTGGATGGTAGTGACGCTGAGACAGTGGTCAGTGGGTTGCAAGCGCCGCATGGCGTTGTTGTTGATAGAGATGCGGGCTACCTGTATTGGGCTGATTGGTCAGCGCGTAAGATTCAACGCGCCAGATTGAGTGGTAGCGAGGTGGTGGATTTAGTCCACACGGGCGACGTATTACCGCGTCATCTGGTGGTGCATACGGTCGCCGGGCGGTTCGGACAGTTGTACTGGACGGGGGATGGAGTGGGTCAAGTGTGGACCGCACAGCTTGAAGGGGGATCGCCATCCGTCCTGATTCCTGGCCCAGCTGGTTCCAGTCGCGGTTTAGTGTTGGATGAGGGGGACAACAAGCTGATTTGGATGGACCTAACCACAAGAAGCACATGGAGGGCCGACCGTGATGGCGGCCGTGTCGAGCCAATTATCTGGCCGCGCGTATTTGATCCACAGGGGTTAAGCCTCGATTTGGTGGGCGGAAAGATGTATTGGGCAGATGTGGAAACGGACATGATCATGCGTAGTGGTTTAGATGGATTGAACCTGGAGCCTGTGATTGATGCTGGCCTGGAATCGCCGACCAGCCTTGTTTTAGATGTTATTGCTGGAAAGCTCTATTGGGCGGATTGGGAAACGAAGGAGATCGGCCGCGCCAATCTGGACGGGAGCGGGGTGGAGATTTTGCTGACAGCGGCCGATGGGTTGGTGCGGCCGAATCATGTCGCTCTTGATCTGGCAACGCAGATGCTGTATTGGACCGATTTTGGCACGGGGACGATCCACCGCGCGAACCTGGATGGGACGGCCGTTGAGCTGGTGTTTGACGACTTAGGCGTTCTGGGCGGTCTGGCTTTGGATCAGGCTACGCCTGGGACATATCGTTTCTTGCTGGCACTTATTGAATAGTCCAACCAATTAAACAAATTATACAAGTTAATAATTGACAAATTAGCTAAACGGCTTATACTGTAAGCAACTTCCTTTCCTTTCATATGTGCCGGAGCGAATTTGTCTGAGCAATTTCCTGCTGCAAGCTCCGGCACGCTACTACTATCAATAGGAGCTTCGCATGACTACCACACAGACCACCCCCACAACCCTTGCCCACATTCAAGAACGGCAGGACCCGGCCTATCAGGCGTACCAGATTTTGCACATCGGTTTTACGGTCGCCCCGATTCTGTTTGGCTTAGATAAGTTTCTCAACCTGATGGTGGACTGGACGCAATATTTGGCGCCCTTGTTCGCCAACATCATCCCGGCGAATGTGTTTATGCCTCTGGTTGGCGTGGTGGAGATCATCGCCGGTATTCTGGTCTTTCTGAGGCCACGCATTGGCGCCTACGTCGTCGCCGCCTGGCTCTTAGGCATTATCCTTAACCTGCTGATTCTGCCCGGCTACTTTGACGTGGCGCTGCGCGACTTTGGCCTCTTCTTGGGCGCGTTGGCTTTGGCTCGCCTCAGCAGCGTATTCGCCAGGTAGATCGGCCGTCCCATCTGTCCTATACTTACCTTTATGGCTACTACTACCAAGACCACCACAACTAGCACCACCAACGTTGCGAACATTTCGGACATCCAGCAGCAAATTCTGACGTTCATCAAGCAACAAGGCGAGACGACCAATGCGGCGCTCGCCGGACACCTGGATGTTTCCTACGAGGCGGTACGCCAACAGCTACGGCTATTGGAGGCGAGCCAACTGGTGGTCAGCCATCAAGGACGGCGAGAGGGACGGCGGGCTGGTCGCCCAACAACCTACTATGCACTCAGCACATTGGGCGACCAGCTCTTTCCCAAGGCGTATGATGAATTGGCCGTTGGCCTGATCGATCAATTGGCCGCCACGCTTGGTCCGCAGGCATTGCAGCAGGTGTTGGCCGCCCTGACCGACGAGAACGTGCGCCAATGGACAGCACAACTGGCGAATAAGTCGCTGGAGGAGCGGCTGGGGCTGCTAAAAGGGTTCTATCTGGAGGATGATCCGCACATGGACGTGGAACTGGACGTGGAGCAGCTCGGGGATGGGCTGCGGTTGGTTGAGCGCAATTGTCCCTATCTGAACGTTGCCACCCGCCGCCCGGCGTTGTGTAGCGTCACCATCTCGACGTTAAGCCGTTTGCTTGGCTATCAGGTGACACGCGAGCAACGCTTCCAGGAAGGTCACGGCCGTTGTGTCTTTCGCGTCCATATGGATCGGCCGATACCACCCGAAGGCTTTCGCTTTGCCTTTGAGGAAGAGATAGAGCAAGCCGACGAAACTGAAAACCTCTGAGGTCGACAAAGCTTCGCTTTGCATCAAGACCTCAGAGGTTTATTATCACAAACCCATAAATCCACAATCCCACACAAGGAGAATAAGATGATTCACTATCCCTATCTGATTATCGGCGGGGGGATGTCTGCCTCGGCCGCTGCTCAAGGCATTCGCGAATTGGACGACAAGGGGCGCATCGGGATCATTTCAATGGAGTCCTCCACGCCGTATGATCGGCCGCCGCTGTCGAAGAAGTTATGGACGGGCAAGAAGCAGCTGGAGGATATTTGTCACGAGCTGCCCTCCGGCGTTGAGTTTTATGAGCATCGCCGTGTGGAACAGATTGATCTGGAACGTAAGCAAGCGGTGGATGTTTATGACGGCCGTTTCACCTATGGTAAATTGCTGCTGGCTACTGGCGGCACACCGCGCCGTCTGCCCTTTGGGGGGAACAACATCATCTACTTCCGCACATTGGATACCTACAAGCGGTTACGCCATCTGGCTGATGAACAGCAACGCTTTGTGGTGATCGGTGGCGGTTTTATTGGCTCCGAACTGGCGGCGGCGTTGGCGATGCAGGGGAAGCAAGTGACCTTGATCTTCCCTGAAGATACACTCAATGTGCGTCTTTTCCCGTCCGATCTGGCCGCCTTTGTCACTGATTATTATCGCGAGAAAGGTGTTGAAGTGCTGGCCGGGGAGAGCGTAATCAACGTCGGCGGGGAGAAAACGGAGTTGACGGTTGTTACTGGCAGCGGCCGCGTGCTGCCTGCTCATGGGGTGGTGGCCGGGATTGGCGTGTTGCCGAATGTTGATCTGGCGACGGCCGCCGGTCTGGCGGTGGAGAACGGCATTGTCGTCAACAGCCACTTCCAAACCAGCCATGCCGATGTCTTTGCCGCCGGGGATGTGGCAAATTATCCTGATGCTCTTCTGGGCGTTCGTCGCCGGGTGGAGCATGAGGACGCGGCCGTCTCGATGGGCAAGCTGGCCGGACGGAACATGGCCGGAGCGAGCGAAGCTTACGACTACACGCCGATGTACTACTCCGATCTGTTTGATCTCGGCTATGAGGCGGTGGGGGAACTGGACGCCCGGCTCGATACGGTCGCCGACTGGCAGGAGCCATATCGCAAGGGGGTGGTCTATTATCTCAAGGACGGCCGTGTGCGTGGCGTCCTGCTCTGGGATATATGGGGCAAGGTGGACGAAGCCCGCCAGCTCATCGCAACGGGGGCAATAAAAAGCCCTGCTGAACTACAAGGACTCCTGTAACGCGATGCGCCAAACGCACACTCAGCAAGTTTCGGTAGAGTTGTAAGAACTGGTTCAGACGATCAATTACTGCTTGATAATCAGCTTTATTCGCCTGTCCTTAAGCAGGAACCTGTAAGAACTGGCCTAGAGGTTCAAACTCGGCCGTATCTTGCTGAGAAAGTTTGGTCCGAATTTTTTCGAATCGTTGGATTGTTTCTTTAGAATAGAATCGTTCGCCGCAATGGAGGCAGACTTCAGCCATGACAGAAATAACGGCCGAATGATTGCCTCCTCGTAATAGTTTATCCACCTCTTTTTCAACCAGTTCTCCACCACACACTGGGCATTGATCAAATAGTTGCATTTTAAGGTTTTCTCGCGTGATCGGTGATGCGAATTCGATCAAACCGAATCGCATCTATGATACTTTGAAGTGCGATCTCGTTCACTTACTATTATAACCAATTTCCAGACCGGCGAGGTATTCCAGGGCCTGGGCCAGAGCGTGGTTGCCTTCTTCGCCGAGGCCGCGTTGTTGCAGGGCGCGATAGAGTTGGAAGATGAGTGCTGTGCCAGGGAGGGGGATGCCCATTTGATCGGCCGCTTCCAACACCAATCGCAAATCCTTCTGCTGCAAGTTGATGGTGAAGCCCGGCCGAAAATCGCGCTCGATCAACTGTGGCCCGCGATTGCTGAGCATCCAGCTTCCGGCCGCACCACCGACAACCGCCTCCAGTGTCTTTTGTAGATCAAGCCCGCCCGCCTGGGCAAAGAGCAGTGCCTCACTGACGGCAAGCATGTTACCGACGACCAAAATCTGGTTGACCAGCTTCACCGTTTGTCCGGCGCCGACTTCGCCGACATGGGTGATCGTTTTGCCCATCGCCTGAAAGACCCCTTTGGCTCGCTCGAACTGGGCTGCGTCGCCACCGACCATGATGCTCAGCGTCCCTTTGGCTGCCCCCTCGCTGCCGCCACTGACTGGCGCATCAAGGAAATGGATGCCTTTCTCTTGCAATCGGGCGGCCAGTTCGCGCGTTGCTTCCGGGCTGATTGTGCTGCAATCAATTACCAGACTACTGGCGTGGGCAGCCTGGATGACGCCTTGCTCGCCGAGGATGACTTCTTCCACGTCCGGCGTGTCGCTGACGCAGATGATGATGATGTCGCTTTGGGCGGCGACATCGGCCGGGCTGCCGGCAACGGCCGCGCCCGCTTCCGCCAGCGGGGTCATGCGGTTCGGCGTTCGGTTCCAAACGGTCAGGTCAAAGCCCGCCTTCAGCAAGTTGCGGGCCATTGAGCCGCCCATAATTCCCAGTCCAATAAATCCGATTGATTCTTTCATGCTCCCTTGTGGTTGTGTGTTGATGTGTGATGGATAGATAATAAAACGTGCGTCACGCAGAAGAGGTGACGCACGTTCATTATCTCTATAGGACGGGGCTTTGTCAAAAACGGCGTTCCCGGCAGCCCTTGTGGTTGCCCATTTCTGGACAGGCACAAGACCTGTCCCTACTAAAAAGGCTTCAGGACCATCAGGGCGAGGATGAGCAGTAGACCGGCATATTCACCGCGATGCGCCCATTTGACGACGGGGTCGTTGAGGACGGCCGTTAACTGTGTGGTCATCTTTCCCGTCGCCAGCGCCTCTTGCATGGCCTGGTCGAACACCTTGCCACGCGGGACGTAGACCACCGGCACGAGCAGCAGGCCAGCCAGTAAGATGAGGTTCGTCAAAAGGAGCCAGTTGGTATCTGCTCCTTGCAAGAAGCCGAAGATCGGCCAGCCACCGCGCCAGGCCAGCAGAACACCGAAGATGATCACCAGCAAATTGCCCGGTATGACCATCAGCGACTCAAACCGCCCTGCTGCTTGGGTCAGGGTGGCAAACTGTCCAACCTCTTTGCTGTGGCCTGCCAGATAGCGCGACAACTGGCGGCCGATAATTCCGGCGATAAACCAAAAAGCGGCCAGTTCGTGGATATATTTAAGGAAAAGGTAGCTGTTCATTGTTTATTTACCCTCGTAAAGAGCTGTAAAGGTCTCTTGGCTAAATGATCAGGTCGTGCCAATCAAATTGCTCGGCTTTGACCACCGGACGGCCGTTTTCATCCACCCAAAATTCAGGCGGCCGATCATAGTACAGTTCCAGGCCGTTTCCGTCCGGGTCGCGCAGGTAGATAGAAACCGTCGCGCCGTGGTCTTCGGCCGAGTCAATCGGCCAATGGTGGTCGGCCAATCGCTGCACGGCCGCGCCCAGCGCAGCGCGATGCGGATAGAGGATCGCCACGTGATGTAGGCCGGTGTGGCCTTGTGGTGGGAGCGTCCCACCCAGGCTATGAAAGGTGTTCAGGCCGATGTGGTGATGATAATCTCCGGCGGCGAGAAAAGCGATGGGCAAGCCCATTGCCGGGCCATAGCCGGTGACGTTAAAGCCCAGGACATCACGGTAAAACTGTATGGCGCGGTCTAGATCGGCCACGCGCAGATGGACATGCCCGATGCGCGGCACTGACAAGTGAGCATTCATAGTTGTTTCGTTCATTCTGTACCTCCAAGAGTCTACTTTCTGTTGCGTTAGGACTTACGCATTTCTGACACGAATAACACGAATTTCACGAAATTAGATAGCGAAATTCGTGTCATTCGTGTCGAAAAATTCTTCACTGTGTATGTCCTATACTCATTAAAGCAGATTCGGGAAGCCTGCATAAGATCGCTAAGTGGTACAAAAATTGTTACAATTTTGCGCTATGGGCATGGGTAAGGGTATGGACAGCCTGGAAGCCGGGGATGGCGAATCTCGCTTTGGACAGTGGCTGAGGCGGCGACGCCGCCATCTGGACTTGACCCAGACTCAGTTGGCCGATTGTGCCGCCTGTTCCTTAACGACGATCCGCAAATTTGAGACTGGCGAACGCCGCCCCTCGCGTGATTTAGCGGCCGTCTTAGCCACTTGTCTGCATGTGCCACCGGAGGAGCTAGAATCCTTTATTCGCTTTGCTCGCGGGTTGCAAGCGGACTATGAAGTCCCGGCCCCGCCCTCAGAAAATGTTATTCGGAGCGCTACCCAGTCGCTCCCGCCTGCTCGGCCGTTCGCTGTGCTTCCTAGCCCCGCAACGCCGTTTGTCGGCCGCGAGCAAGAGCTGGCACAAATCGCCACGCGGCTGGCTGATCCCGTCTGTCGCCTGCTGACCCTGGTGGGGACGGGGGGCATGGGCAAAACACGGCTGGCGCTGGCCGCCGCAACCACCGAACAACACCGTTTTGCTGACGGCGCGGTGTTTGTCTCGCTGGCGGCCGTCACCGACCCTGCTCAACTTCCCCAGGCGATAGCCGCCCCTTTGGGTGTGCCATTGACCGGCGCGGAAGACCCGGCGCGGCAATTGGTCAATATCCTGCGAGAAAAGCATTTGCTGTTGGTACTGGACAACTTTGAGCAGTTGCTGGAAGCGGCCGCGCTATTGGGATCGTGGTTGACAGAGCTGCCAAATGCCAAATGGTTGGTGACGTCGCGAGAACGGCTGAATCTGCTGGAGGAGTGGTTGTTGCCGGTGCAGGGCTTTGCCGAACGTGATCCTGGGGTTGCTCTCTTTGTGCAAAGTGCGCGGCGGGTACAGCCCGGTTTTTCGTTGGATGGGCAAGAGGCGGCCGTCGCCCAAATTTGCCACTATGTGGGCGGGATGCCGCTGGCGATTGAGCTGGCGGCGGGCTGGATGACGCTGCTGTCGGCCGAGCAAATTCTGGCGCGGATGCAGCAGACGTTTGATTTTCTTTCCACAAGCTTGCGTAATGTCCCCCAACGCCACCGCAGTTTGCGCCATCTGTTTGACCAGACCTGGGAACTGTTATCGGCGGATGAGCAAGGACTATTGACGAAGCTGTCGGTCTTTCGCGGCGGCTTTGCAGCGACTGAGGCGGAAGCGGTGGGCGAGGCCGACTTGCTGCACCTGCTGGCGTTGGTCAATAAGTCGCTGGTGACGGCCGCCGGAAACGGCCGCTACACGCTGCACGAATTGACCCGCCACTATGCGACGGAGAAATTGCACGAGCGTGGTGAAGAAACAGCTACCCAACAACAGCATTTGCAAGCGTATCTGGCGCTGGCGGAAACGGCCGAGCCACAACTATATGGCGCGGAGGCGATCCCCTGGTTCCAGCGACTGGCCGAAGAGCAGGATAATTTCCGGGCGGCGCTGACTTTCGCCACACAAGCTGAGCATGGCGATTTGGCGTTGTGCCTGGCCAGCAAGCTGTGGTGGTTTTGGTTCCGGCGCGGCTTTTGGCGAGAGGCGGAACAGTGGTTGGCGCTTGCGCTGGAAACGGCGGAAACAGCCGATAGCCCGGTGCGTTGCCGGGCATTATTAGGCCTGACCACCTGCATCGCCCTCCAGGGACGGTATGCAGAAGCGACCCCTTATCTGCTGGAGGCAGTGGCGATGGCACGTCGCCTGGGGGATGGGGAGTTGTTGGTGTCGGCGTTGCTGGTTGTTGGGCAGGCGATCCCTGATTTGGACCACTCCCTGGCGACCTTTGCCGAGGCGCAAGCCGTTTGGGAGCAGGATAGCGACCGGCAGCGGCCGTCCACGGCCGCTTATCTGCACTATCTGGTTGGCGACCGGCTGCGGGAGAACGGCCGTTACGGGGAAGCGGCCGAGCGCTACCGGCAAAGCCTGGCGCTTTACCGGCAAATCGGCAATGTGGACAGCATCGCCTATCCGTTGGGCAATCTGGGGCGATTGGCGTTGCAAGACGGCCGTCTGGCGGAAGCGAATGAATTGATCGGCGAAAGCCTGGCGGTGTCGCGGGCAATCGGCAACCGGCAAGGGCTGTCGGATTGGCTCATTCCTCAAGGAGTGGTCGCGCTTTATATGGGGGATGTGGTCGCGGCCGAAACCTGCCTGCAAGAAGCGTTGCTCTTGCACAGTGAGTCGGGGAACCAGCGCGGCCGCGCCGAAGCCCTGTCTTGCCTGGCGCTGGTTTGCCTGGCACAAAATGACAGGGTTCGCGCTGCTCAATATAGCGGCGACAGTCTGGACGTGTATCATGAAAACTGGCAACACAGCCGGGCGGTCCATCTGGCCCCCTCTGCTGATAGCGACCGTATTGTGCCGGACCTGGTGGATGCGTTTTTTGTCGCCGCCCTGGTCCGGGCAGCGCAGGAGCAATGGGAGCCGGCTGCGATGTGTCTGGCAATCGGCCGCCGCTGGCAACAACGGATCGAACACCAGCTCATCCCCGTCTTGCAGCAGCAGATTGAGGCGGCCGAAGCGACGGTGCGCCAGCAGCTTACGGCCGCTGCATGGGAAGTGACTGTGGCGACCGTGCAATACTGGACACTGGAAGAAGTTTTCCAGTTTGTATTACAACAGGTCTTAGGTAGTTCATAAATTTTCCGACACGAATTTTACGAATGTCACGAATAATAATAGGTCTAATTCGTGTCATTCGTGAAATTCGTGTCGAATGCCTTATAAGAAAGGAGTCTATTGCTTTGATGAAAAAGCAACGAGTATTTGTTTGTCGGCGGATTTTGGATGAGGGTTTACGATTGGTGACGGAGTATTGCGACGCCGATATTTGGGAAGAGGAACTACCACCCCCGCGCGAAGTGATTTTGGAGCGCGTGCAAGGTATGGATGGGATTCTCTCGCTGCTGACCGATCAGATGGATGCGGAGGTGATGGACGCTGCCGGAGCGCAGTTGAAGGTGATCAGCAACTATGCGGTGGGGTATGACAACATTGACATTCCGGCGGCGACGGAGCGCGGGATCAAGGTCGGAAATACGCCAGGGGTGCTGACGGAGACAACGGCCGACTTCGCTTTTACCCTGCTGATGGCCGCCGCGCGGCGGGTCGTCGAGGGGGACAACTTCACCCGCGCCGGAAAGTGGCAGACCTGGGGGCCGACCTTGCTCTTGGGGCCGGACGTCCATGGGGCGACGTTGGGGCTGATCGGCTATGGGCGCATCGGCCGTGCAGTGGCGAGGCGGGCGCAGGGTTTTGATATGCGCGTGCTGTACTATGATCGTAGTGCCAACGATGACCAGTATGGGGCGCAAGCGGTTGATTTGCAGACGCTGCTGCGGGAGTCGGACTTTGTTTCCTTACATGTGCCGTTGACGGAGGAAACGCACCACCTGATCAATGCCGAGCGTTTGAGGTTAATGAAGAAAACGGCCGTCTTGATCAATACCGCCAGAGGGCCAGTTGTTGACCACTGGGCGTTGTATGAAGCCCTGAGCAATGGGACCATTGGCTATGCGGCGTTGGATGTGACGGAGCCGGAGCCGATTGCGGCCGATGACCCGCTGTTAACGCTCGACAATATCATCATCGCCCCCCACATCGCCAGCGCGAGCGTTCCCACCAGAGGGAAGATGGCGCGGATGGCGGCCGAGAATTTGATCGCCGGGTTAAAGGGTGAGGCGTTGCCATTCAGCGTAAATGGATGATGCTAGAAATTTAACACAGAGGTACAGAGGTGCAGAGACGCAGAGATAATTAGGTGAGACCTCTGAGTCTCTGCTCCTCTGCGTTTTATATATTGTAGCTTGATAATGTTTTATTATTTTTCGGGGAAGATTTCGGAGAGGGGGATTTCCAGACCAGGGAGGATGTCTTCGCCGGTTAGTGCATCGCCGATGCGTAGTATGGCAACATTCTCTGGCGAACGATAAACATGAGCAAGTTTGCGGCGCGGGTCTATGACCCAGACAAGTTGGACGCCGATCTCGAAGTATTCAACTAACTTTTCGTTGACTTCACTCCAGGTATCTTTGGGAGACATAACCTCCACAATCAGTTCAGGTGCAATGTCTAAATACGAAGTGGAAGAAATCTGTTGAAGTCGTTCATTAGATATGACTGCGACATCCACGCCACGCACGGTGTCGGGATTTCTACGAGTATAGACACCAGCTTCGCCGGTTAAGAGCGAACCAATTGGATTCGCTCGCAGATAAATGCCAATTAAAACAGCAATTAACGCTTCAATTCGGCCGTGTAAGTGACTAGTTGGCATCTGATAAACGATCTCCCCCCTGACAAGCTCCACAGATTCCATCCCACTCATAGCGGCCAACTCTTCGCCAGTGATGAGCCGCTTATTCGTGGTTGGCTTTTCCAGAACAGGAACCTCAAATTGCATTGCCATGGAAGTGATATTAACATACCCTCGATTACATTTCAAAATAAAAACCCGCATGATCCGCGTAACAACCTTTTGTCAAATATGAAGCTGAATCCTATTTATCACGAACGGCCGTTTCGCATCCGCCATTATGAATGTGATGCGTATGGTCATGTGAATCATGCCAACTATCTGCGTTATATGCAGGAGGCGGCGTTCGATGCTTCGGCCGCTGTTGGCTATGACTTTGAACGCTACCAGCAGATGGGGCGATTATGGTTGGTGCGGGAGACGGACATTACCTATTTGCGGCCGTTGCGCTATGGCGACACGGTGATTGTCAGGACCTGGGTGGAGGATTTCCGCCGTGTCCGTTCGCGGCGTGCCTATGAACTTCGCGTAGCCAGTAGTGATGAAATTGTGGCAACGGCCACAACGGATTGGGTGTTTTTGGAGCGAGAGACGTTGCGGCCGACAAGGGTTCCGGCCGAGATGGCAGCCGCATTTATCCCTGATGCGGACGAGGAAAGCGAGCAGGTGAGTCGCCGCGAACCATTTCCCCAGGCTCCTCACCCACCTCCAGGAACCTTCTATTTGCGTCGCCCGGTGGAGTGGCGGGATGTTGATCCGGTCGGGCATCTGAACAACGCCAGCTATCTGGCCTATATTGAGGAGTGTAATACGCAGGTAGCGGCCGCTCATGGTTGGCCGATGGGCCGGATGATTGAGCACGGCTTCAGTATTGTCGCCCGGCGTTACCGCATTGAGTATCTGGAACCGGCGGTGATGGGGGATGAGTTGGAGATTTCGACTTATATATCCGGTGTGAAGCGGGTGACGGCCGTGCGCCATAATACAATTAAGCGCGTAGCCGATGGAAAACTGCTGGCTCGTGCCCATGTGTTGTGGGCCTGGATTGATTTGCAGACGGGACGGCCGCGGCGGATTCTACCAGAGTTTATGGCCGATTTTGCCCCGAATATAGCTCTTTCATCCGAGAGCTACATCTAACACCATCATTACTACAAATCCGATCATCGCGCTGGCGGTTGCCAGGTCGGTGTGGCCGCCACTATGGGATTCGGGTATTAGCTCCTCAATGACGACAAAGATCATTGCCCCGGCGGCAAAGCTGAGCGCGTAGGGCAAAATAGGTAGCGCAACCACCACGATAGCGGCGCCAATGACGGCCGCTACCGGCTCCACCAGTGCCGACGACTGCCCATACCAAAAGCTGCGCGACCGCGACATTCCATCAGCACGAAGGGGCATGGCGACGGCCACTCCTTCGGGGAAGTTTTGGATACCAATACCGATGGTAAGGGCAACGGCCGATGCGAGCGTTGCCTCTGGTAATCTGGCGGCCACCGCACCAAAAGCCACACCGACGGCCAATCCTTCGGGAATGTTGTGCAAGGTGATGGCCAGGACGAGAAGGACCTGGCGTCGCCAGGTTGTCTTTATTCCCTCCGCTTTTATGCCCGGGCCATTGAGATGTAGATGAGGGATTAGCTTGTCGGCCGCGACCAGGAACGCGCCACCGGCCAAAAAACCGACGGCCGGGGGAATCCAGACGGCAAATCGCCCTCTTTCCGCTAATTCAATGGCCGGAGCCAGCAAAGACCAATAGCTGGCGGCAATCATTACCCCGGCGGCAAAACCGAGCATTGAGTCTAGTAATTTGCGGCTGATCGTCCGGGTGACAAAGACAACGGCCGCGCCAAGCGCAGTCAAGCCCCAGGTGAAACAAGTGGCTAGAACCGCCTGGAAAATGGGGTGCAGGTTTTGAAAAAGTTCTACAAGCACTTCATGCTCCTTTTAGAAGATATATCCCTCTTTATATCCCTTATTAGGCCATCTAGCAGTATACACGAGATGGACATCCTCCTATATTGGGTAGTAGGTGTTTAGGAGATGTTGTTAAGGCCGGAGAACCGGCCGAAATACTGCTACTATCATAAGGAGTAAAATCATGCATCACGTACAAGATATGCTTAGAACCCATCCCGTTCAGAACCAGCTTGATATGGCCGCGCTCGTAGATTGTATCGAGGCTTGTTTCGATTGTGCCCAGACGTGTACAAGTTGTGCCGATGCCTGTTTAGCGGAGCCACATGTAGAGCATTTAATTCAATGTATTCGCCTGAACCTTGATTGTGCTGATGTTTGTGAGGCAACCGGCCGCTTGCTTTCGCGGCAATCAATGCCTGACTGGAATGTTCTCAGAACCCAGTTACAAGCCTGTGCCACTGCCTGCCAGGTCTGCGGCGAGATTTGCGCCAGCCATGCCGATATGCATGAGCATTGCCGCGTTTGTGCTGAGGCGTGCCGGGAGTGTGAGCAAGCTTGCAGCCAGATGCTTCAGGCGCTGCCGATGGCCATGGTGTAATATCTGCCTGTAGCTTCTGTGAATCCACGAATTTTCACAAATCTGCACGAAAACAATATCTATTTGTGAAAGGTCGTGGATTTTCTGTTTCTGCTCATTTACTCTGCCGGTTGCCAACATCATGATAAAAGCCCGTTCCACTTTGCCGCCCTGAAGTTCCATCAATTTGAGATAAAATAAGCGAAAGCAGAGGTTGTGGTTCGAGTCTGGAAGCGAACCAGGCTATTCAGTGGGAGCAGACATTACGAGAACGCGCTGCCAACTAGGTGCTAGAGGCACAAGGGAATTGCAATGGAAAGCGACAAGCACACCCATCATATGCACCACGAAGAACAGGAACACCATCATGCTGGAGATGGGGATAGAGGCTTGGTGGCTGGTCATCACGACGATGCTCACCATGGGCATCACGGCCATGATACGCACACGGCCGCTGAAGAAAGCGTTGAAAATCGCGCCGTTCACGGCCGTCCCGTAGATGAGCATCACGAGCATAGGGAAACTCATGGGGAACACGACCATCATGACCACGCCAGCCATGGCGACCACGCCGGCCATGGCGACCACGCCGGCCACGGCGACCACGCCGGCCACGGCGACCACACTGACCACACCGGTCATGAAGAACTGTTCCGCCGTCGTTTTTGGGTCAGTTTGTTGCTGACCATTCCGGTTGTGCTTTATTCTGAGCATATTCAGGAGTTGTTGGGCTTCACCATGCCCGCTTTTCCCGGCAGCGAATGGATCGGGCCGCTGCTCTCGGTGATCGTCTTTGTCTATGGCGGCATCCCCTTCTTGCAAATGGCCGTGCCGGAGATTCGCAACCGCCAGCCGGGGATGATGACGCTGATTTCATTGGGCATCACCGTGGCCTTTGTCTATAGCGTGGCGACGCTCTTTTTCCCATTAGGCGCGGACTTCTTTTGGGAGTTGGTGACGCTGATCACCATCATGCTGCTCGGCCATTGGCTGGAGATGAGGAGCGTGCGCCAGGCGTCGGGGGCGTTGGATGAACTGGCGAAGCTGCTGCCAGACACGGCCGAACGACTTAACGACGCGGGGCAAACGGAGCCAGTCCCGGTAAGCCAATTACAAGAAGGCGATCTGGTCCTGGTGCGGCCGGGGGCCAGCGTTCCAGCCGATGGGGAAGTGGTGGACGGCCGTACCGACCTGGACGAATCTATGATCACTGGCGAGTCGCGGCCCGTGAAAAAGGAAGCGGGTAGCCAGGTAGTGGCCGGGACGATTAATAGCGGCGATGGCAGTTTGCGCGTGCGGGTGACGGCCGTTGGCGAAGCGACGACCCTGGCCGGGATTATGCGCCTGGTGCGCGACGCCCAGCAGAGCAAGTCGCGCACGCAACTGCTGGCCGACCGCGCGGCAGGTTGGTTGTTTTACATTGCGTTGGCGGTGGCGGTGCTGACCCTCCTGGTCTGGACGATTGCCGCCGGCTTTAACTTGGAGGTCGTCCAGCGCGTTGTCACCGTCCTGGTCATTGCTTGCCCCCATGCCTTGGGGCTGGCGATCCCGTTGGTTGTGGCGATTACGACTGCCCTCTCCGCGCAAAATGGTATTTTGGTGCGCGACCGGCTGGCGATGGAGGGGATTCGTGAGGCGGATGTGGTCATCTTTGACAAAACGGGGACGCTGACCAGGGGAGAGCAAGGGCTGGTGGGCATGACGGCCGTTGGCGAGTGGAGCGAGGATGAGGCATTAGCGCTGGCGGCGGCCGTCGAGGGGGACTCGGAGCATTTTATCGCCCAGGCGATTCGCAAGGAAGCGGCCGAACGTAAGCTTGACCTACCTGCTGTCCATCATTTTGAAGCGTTAAAGGGGCGTGGCGTGCAGGCAGAAGTTGAGGGACAGCGGGTTTCCGTTGGCGGGCCGCGCTTGTTGGAGATGTTGGGGGTGGAACGGCCGCCAGAGATTGAACGGTTTGCAACGGCCGCCGGGGAAAAGGGGCAGTCGGTGATTTATCTAATCCATGGCGAGCGGATGGCGGCCGTCTTTGCGCTGGCCGACGTCATCCGGCCAGAGAGCAAGACGGCCGTGCAGCGACTGCATGAGATGGGTATTGAGGTGGCAATGTTGACCGGCGATAGTCGGGCGGTGGCAACGGCGGTGGCGGCCGAGTTGGGGATAGACCATGTTTTTGCCGAAGTCTTACCCGAACACAAAGACCAGAAGGTGTCAGAGTTGCAGAGACAGGGTAAGCGGGTGGTGATGGTTGGCGACGGGGTGAACGACGCCCCCGCGCTGTCACGCGCCGACATCGGCATTGCCATTGGCAGTGGCACGGATGTGGCGGTGGAGTCGGCGGGAATTATCCTTGTGCAGAGCAACCCGCTGGACGTGGCGCGGACGGTTGAACTGAGCCGTGCCAGCTATCGCAAGATGATTCAAAATCTGTGGTGGGCAGCGGGGTACAACATTGTCGCTTTGCCGTTGGCGGCCGGGGTGTTGGCACCAATTGGGATTGTGCTTTCCCCGGCCATCGGCGCACTGCTCATGTCGCTGAGTACGATCATCGTGGCGATCAATGCCCAACTACTGCGTCGAGTGACAATATAACACTTGATTGTCGAGCGATAAACATCTATTATGTTAGCATGTATGTAAACGACTTCATCTGGTTGCCTGAGATCGTAAAAAAGATAGAGGAGAAACATAACTTATCACAAGAAGAAGTCGAAGAGATTTTTTTTAATCAACCCCACTTCCGCTTTATGGAAAATAATGTACAAGAACATTTAACGTCTATTTCCGGGGCAAATAGCCTGGAGGAAATTGCAGAGTTCTGGGATACTCATAGTCTGGCTGATTATTGGGAGCAAACACATGAGGTTGAGATTGAGGTACGAGCCAGACGTAGAAGATGTATTACCCTTGATCCTGACTTGTTTCAGCAGATCGAGGAGCAGGCACAAAGGCGGGGGATTTTACCTGAAACTCTAGCTAATCTGTGGCTCGCCGAACGATTGCAACAAGTTCATTAGCCTCTGCTCGAATTATCCTGGGGCTAAATAAGCGCGAACTCCGCAACTCCCTGTAATTCAGACGATCTAATGCAAATTATGTAATGCTGTGCGGCGACGGCCGAACCAGCCATGTTCGCGCACATGCTCCTCGTCCAATCGCCGTAAGCGGGCACGCAGGATGCCGGAACGGCTTAAATAGCCTAGCAATTGGCCGGGATCAGCGGGGTGGACGACGGGCAAACGGCCGATGTCGTGGCGCAACATC
This sequence comes from uncultured Ardenticatenaceae bacterium, assembly GCA_964410625.1. GTDB lineage: Bacteria > Chloroflexota > Anaerolineae > Promineifilales > Promineifilaceae > CAYPHY01. The sequence continues at coordinate 33,033 of CAYPHY010000008.1, forward strand.
CTGGTGAGGGCGTCGCTGAGCCTCTCATCTGGATAAGTCACCTGCAGCGTTGTGCTTCCCGCCCGCAGGACAGTGACTTCGCCTTCCGGGTCTGCGCCCAACGCCTGCAACAAGTCGCCTCTGGTGATCAAGCCGACCAACCGTTCGGATTCATCCATAATCGGAAATGCCTGGTGGCGCGTATATTCCGGCCGTCGCTCGGCAATGTAATCGGCCAATGTGTTCACCCGCAGGTTACTGGGGAGGGTCATCGGTGCGCTGTCCATCACTTCGCGGATCGTCACTTGTTCTAGCACGTCGGCTTCATACTCTTGGGGAACGCGCAGGCCACGGCGGGCCAGCTTCTCGGTCATGATCGTGTTGCGCATGAAGACCAGTGCCACGCCATCGGCAATGACACAGACGAGCATCAGCGGCAAAATAGCGTGGTAGTCTTGGGTGATTTCAAAAGCGAAGATGATGAAGGCAAAGGTGGAGCGTGATGCCGCGCCGAAGACGGCGGCCATGGCGGCCAGCGCAAATGCGCCCGGAGCCAGATTGAGATCGGGCATTGCGCTATTGATCAGGATGGCAAACACGCTCCCCATCGCCGCGCTGGCCATAAACAGTGGGGCCAGCAAACCCCCAGAGGTGCCGGAGCCAAGCGAAACGAGCAAGGCGAGCGCTTTGAAAATCATAACCACAACTAATACCGATAAAGTAAGCTGATTGTTGAGAATGTCCTCCACAAGGTCATAGCCGACGCCGAGGACACGAGGGACAAAGTAACCGATCAGCCCCAGCCCCAACCCGCCGATGACCGGCAGCCAAAATTCGTTGACCGGCAATCGTTCGTAGAGGTCTTCGACCCAGTAGAGAGCACGTGTGAAGAGGATAGCGGCCGCGCCACAAATCAGGCCGAGCAAGATATAGAAGGGAAGTGCGCGGGGGATGCCAAAATCGGGGACAAACACCTGGAACAATGGCCCTTCGCCGAGCAAGGGCATACGCACCGTGGTGGCGACGGTAGCGGCAATGACCAGCGGGATAAAGGAGCGCGACTTAAACTCAAAGAGTAGCAGCTCGATGGCGAGAATGACGGCCGCAATGGGTGTATTAAATGTTGCCGCCATCCCGGCCGCCGCGCCGCACGCCAGCAGCACTTTGCGCTCGACGGCCGTTGTCTGGATGATCTGACCGAGCAGCGAGCCGAGTGCGCCACCGGTCTGGATGATCGGCCCTTCCGCGCCAAACGGCCCGCCGGTTCCAATGGCGATGGCAGCGGAGATGGGCTTAAAAATCGCCACGCGCGGGCTGACGCGGCTGCGATTTTCCAGCACCGCTTCCATCGCTTCGGGAATGCCGTGCCCTTTAATTTTGGGCGTGCCATAGCGGGCCATCAGGCTGATGATCAGGCCGCCAATCGCCGGTACGACGAGTATCCACAGACCCAGGGTGTTGGTTTCCAGGTCAACGATTTCGGTTGCGATTCGCTGAAAAAAGATGAGATTCCACAATAGGCCAATGAACGAAAATAGCACATAGGCGACCAGACCAGCAATCACGCCGATGACGGCCGCCAGGAGCGACACCAGAAAGATGCGATAGGTTCTGGTTGGTTGTACATCGGGCGTTGCCCGGAATTCTAAACTTGAACGATCGACCATACTTACCTCTAGCCAATATTTTACGGCGTGTATTTATATCGTAATACGATATATAATGCAAGGTCGAGTTGGTTTGTTTAGTTTGTTGAATCAATCGGGCAAATTGAGGCGTAGACGGTACAATTGGCAGATGACACGGCCGATCAATAAGCAAGAGTATGAGATGCTGGCGACTTTTCGCTATGCATTGCGGCAGTTTTTGCGCTTTAGCGAACAGGCAGCCCGCGCGGCAGGGATCACACCGCAGCAACATCAGGCTTTGCTGACGCTCCGCGGCTTCCCTGAGCGAGATTCGGTGACGGTGGGGGAGTTGGCGGAACGGCTGCAAATACGCCACCATAGTGCGGTGGGTCTGGTTGACCGGCTGGCGGCGCAGGGGTTGGTCAGTCGCGAACAGGATGCAGCCGATCGTCGTCAAGTATACGTGTCGCTGACCAGCGAGGGAGAGGCGATTTTAGAACAGCTTTCGGCCGCGCACCGGGCGGAGCTACGGCGAATCGGTCCGCAATTAAACACCCTTTTGGCACAACTGAGCACGGAGAGTCACGAGGATGAACAGACAACAGCTTCTAAATAAATTGGAGAAGGCATGGACGGCCTTTCAAGCCTCCTATGCCGGATTGTCGGAGTCCCAATTGGTGCAGCCAGGGGTGACGGCCGATTGGTCGGTGAAGGACATTATCGCCCATGTCGCGTGGTGGGAAGAGGAGGCGTTGAAGCATTTGCCGGGCATTCTCCAGGGCAAACGGCCGCCGCGTTACTCCGATACCTATGGCGGGATTGATGCATTCAACGCGCAGATGACGGAGCTAAAGCGCGATCTGCCGCTGTCTGAGGTGTTGCGGCAGGCGGCCGAAACCCACCAACGGCTGCTCACCTACCTTGACACTGTTCCAGAGGAGTATTTCACGACCGAGACTCGCTTCCGGCGGCGTTTGCGGTTGGATACCTATAGCCATTACCCAGAGCATACGAAAGCGATCCTGGCGTGGCGCGAGCAATTGTTGGATTAGGGGCTACCCTAATTTTTAACGCAGAGACGCAGAGGAACAGAGGCGCAGAGGTTTATTCTATCTCTGCGTCTCTGCCTCTCTGTGCCTCTGCGTTAAAATTGCATCCTGATCGTCAACCATACTACGCAGAGGTCTTCTATTTTTGCCCTCACTGTAGCTTGTCGCGGAGTTTGAGGAAGTAGTCAACGGCCGCTGGGTTACGCATTGCGCCGGGGTTGGCCGCTTTTTCAACATCCTGACCGAGCAAAATGCGGCGAATGGGAATTTCCAGCTTCTTGCCGCTGAGCGTGTAGGGGATTTCCTCGATGGCAAAGATGTCGTCAGGGACATGGTGGGGGGACAATTCTTCGCGTAGCCGTTGTTTGATGCGCCGCTTTAGCTCGTCGGTCACTGTTCCTCCATCGCGGAGGACGACAAAGAGGGGCATGTAGGAGTCGCGGCCGAGTGCTTCCAAGTCAATAATTAAGCTGTCACTGATTTCGGGGAGGGATTCGACGACGCGGTAAATCTCGCTCGTCCCCATGCGGATGCCGCGCCGGTTGATGGTGGAGTCGGAACGGCCGTAGATCACACAGCCGCCGCGCTCGTTGAACTTGATCCAATCCCCATGTCGCCAGATGCCGGGGAAGATGTCGAAGTAGCTGGCCTGATAGCGTTCGTTGTCCGGGTCGTTCCAGAAGCGAACCGGCATGGAGGGCATGGGGGCGGTGATAACCATCTCCCCTACTTCCCCAACCACCGCTTCGCCATTGGTATTAAATGCCTGTACTTTCGCTCCCAACGACGGGCCTTGAATCTCTCCGGCGTAAATCGGCTGGAGGCGAATGCCGCCGACAAAACCGGTGCAGAGGTCGGTGCCGCCGCTGAAGGATTCCAATGCCAGATGGGAGTTAACGTTTTCATAGACCCATTGGAAACCGGCGGGAGAGAGGGGGGAGCCGGTGGAGCCGAGGGCGCGAATGCGGCTTAGATCGTAGTGTTCAGATGGCTTGATGCCCTCTTTCAGACAGGCATGGAGGAAAGCGGCCGATGTGCCAAAGTATGTTACCTCCGCTTCTTCGGCCAGTTGCCACAGCGCATAGAGGTCGGGGTAGCCAGGGCTGCCGTTATAGAGGATGATGGGACAGCCACAGAGCAGGCCATCCACCAGATAGTTCCACATCATCCAGCCGGTGCTGGTGTACCAGAAGAAGCGGTCTTCCGGCTTCAAATCCATGTGCAGCGCCAACTCCTTCAAATGTTCGAGCAGGATGGCGCCGTGTCCGTGAACAATGGGCTTGGGCAGGCCCGTGGTGCCGGAGGAGTAGAGAATCCACAGTGGATGGTCGAATGGCACTTGCTCGAAGGTCAGCGGCACATCGGGGTCGGTGTTGCTGAGTGTCTCCGCCCACATGACGGTGTTGGGTAACGACGATTCGGCCGCGCCGTTGCCGGTGTGGGGGATGAGGATCGTCTTTTTCAGTGTCGGCAGATTGGCTTGCAGCGTTTCCACGATGGGCAGACGGTCGTAGTATTGGCCGTTATATTGGTAGCCGCTGGCCGCCAGCAACACCTTTGGCTCAATCTGGCTGAAGCGGTCGAGGACGCTACGGCCGCCGAAATCGGGCGAACAGCTTGACCAGATCGCGCCCAAACTGGCCGTCGCCAACAAGCCGATGATCGCTTCGGGGATATTGGGCAGATAGCCGACCACCCGGTCACCGCGCTCGACGCCGAGGGCGCGGAGGACTTGCGCCAGTTCACCGACGCGATTATAGATGTCCTGATAGGTGATGGTCAGCAGCGGCCGATCTTCCGCTTTGTAGTAGATGGCCGGCGTGTCGCTCCTCATCCGTGCCAGCAGATTTTCGGCATAGTTCAGTCTGGCCCCAGGGAACCACTTTGCGCCGGGCATCCTCGGGTCGGCCAGGGCTTCGCTGGCTGGTTGCGACGCTTGAACCTCAAAGTAGTCCCAGATAGAGTGCCAGAAGCGGCCGAGGTCACTAACCGACCACTGCCACAACTCGCGATAATTGGCGAAGTGCAGACCACACTTCTCCGCCAACCAGCGCATGTAGTGGGTCAGGTTAGCGTTTTCGATGGTTTCGGCCGTTGGCTCCCAGAGTAGATCGCCTTCGTTGATTTCGAGCATATCCAAGTCCTTAAGCTAGCTTCACTGTACACTATGGTTGCACTTTCAGAGCGAACGCTGATTTTCGCTGATACCATGCAGATTTGCGCCGTTTTTTTCTAAAAATCTGTGTCAATCTGCGTTTCGTCAGCGATTATCTGCGTCCTCTCTTCGGCTTTCACAAGAACTGCAAAGATAGTGACTGTAGTGACTCCTTCATTTTAAGTGTCTATACGCGGTATAGTCAAATGAGCCACACACCTTCCCAAACCGGCGCACGCCCAAAATGGAGGTGCGCGTCCGTTTTGTGGATAAACCAACATGTAGCCCGTGTTGCCAACCCGGAGCTTGCGGGTTGGCAACACGCGCTACAATTTTGATGCATGTGCCTAAAAGGGTCTGTTATTGCTATAAAAGAAGGGAAACTATACACTTAGAAATGTAGAAGAAGTATGCATGTCTCCCATTTGTCATTGACCAATTTCCGCAATTACACGCGGCTGGAGCTTGATCTTATGCCGGGGGTGACGTTGTTCCATGGCGACAACGCCCAGGGCAAGACCAACTTGCTCGAAGCCCTCTACTATCTGGCTACCACCCGCTCGCCCCACACCACCCAGGACCCGCAGTTGGTCAATTGGGAAGCGGCCGAAGCCCCGGAACCGGTGGTTGTCGGCCGCTTACAGGCTGATGTTGTCCGTCCGGCGGAAACACGCCGCCTGGAAATGCGTCTGATCCAGGAGGCGCGGAGCGACTATCGCAATGGGCAGAGCTTCCGCCGCGAGGTGTTGGTCAACCGGCGCAAAGTGCGGTTGATGGACTTGCTGGGTAATTTGCGCGTCGTCCTCTTTGTTCCCGAAGATGTGCAGTTGGTGACGGGGACGCCCAGCGGCCGTCGTCGCTATATGAACGTCACGCTGTGCCAGATTGACCCGGCCTATTGCCGCGCATTGTCCCAATATAACAAAGTGCTTGAGCAGCGCAACGCCCTCTTGCGGCAGATGGCGGAGGGGCGACGGCCGCGGAGCGCGACGGATTTCCTGAACATCCTCACCGAAAAGCTGGCGGCGCATGGTGGGTTGATCCTCAGTCGCCGCGCCGCCTTTGTTTATGAGATGGGGCGGGAGACGCAGCGTATCTATTATGAAGACCTGATCGGCGGCCGCGAGTCGGTACGCTTGGGTTACTTGCCACGCAGCCAGGCGGGAAACGGCCGCGAAGACCCGCAAGTGTTGATGGCCGAGGGGGAGTGGTTGCAGGAAAATCGGGCGAAGAAGTCGGCGGTGATCGAGCGACTGTTGGCCGCGTTGCAGGAAGCACAGCCGAGTGATATGGCGCGGGGCAGCACCAGCGTCGGGCCACACCGCGACGATTGGACGATGTTGATCAACGGCCGTGATCTGGGTCTGTTCGGCTCGCGGGGGCAACAGCGTTCGGCGATTTTGGCGTTGAAGCTGGCGGAGATCAACTGGATGCGGGCGGAGACGGAGGAGATGCCGTTGTTGCTGTTGGATGAGGTGATCGCCGAACTGGACATGGGGCGGCGGGCGAAGTTGCTCGATTATGTGTTAGCCCTGATGGAGCAGCAAGGCCCGGCACAGGCGTTGCTGACGGCGACGGAGACAGGGATTTTCACTCCCTCTTTCTTGGAAAGGGCAACGTTGATGACGGTGGCAAACGGCCGGGTGGCGCAGGATAATCCGTAACGTAGCTTTCCCAATCAGAAATTTCGCTAACTGTATTTCTTAAATAACGCAGAGACGCAGAGGAACAGAGGCGCAGAGGGCTAAATAAGGGCTTTTCTCTGTGTCTCTTGCTCTCTGCGCCTTTGCGTTAAAAAAGACTTGGATAAGAAGTAGACCAGAAAACCACAACCCAACTATAACCCAGCGAATTGGGAAATTCGCTGTACGGATGTTTACGACAACGGCCGTTTCGCTGGAATCCCTGGGCGGCGAGGGTAGCGGCCGTCGGTTGCGCTGATTTTGGGGATGAGGATGAGGTGGTGAGGTTCTTCAACATCCGGTAGGCGGACGGTGGAGAGCTGCGGCGTTGTCCCGCCGAGGCGAGTGATGGCATAGCGGGCGGCTTCGATTTCGGCCGCGGCGTTCGCCCCCTTTTGTGCCAGCGCGTGGCCGCCGACGCGGCACATCGGCAGCAACATTTCCACCAGCACACGCAACTCGGCTACACTGCGGGCCACAGCCCAATCATAGCGTTCACGGTGGGCAGGCAGTTGCCCGATGGCTTCGGCGCGGTCGTTGAGGACAATCACGCCGGAGAGGTTAAGCGCGTCTACCACCGCTTGCAGAAAGCGCGTTTTTTTGCCCACACTGTCGAGCAGCGTCAGTTGTAGGGTGGGGTAGAGGATTTTCAGCGGCAGGCCGGGGAAACCGGCCCCCGTACCGACGTCAATCAGCGTGCGGCCGTTCAGGTCGCCGGTCACTGTGGCACAGGTCAGCGAATCGAGGAAGTGGCGGATGGTGATTTCGCCAGGGTCGCGTACGGCCGTCAGGTTGACGCGCGTGTTCCAGTCGAGCAGCAGGGTTTGATAGCGCTGGAACTGTTCTAGTTGAAGCTGGTTTAGGGCAATGTCAAAAGCTTGTGCTGCTTGGTGTAGGTGTTCCATATTAGGTGGTAGATAGAAACCGGGTTTTTTGGAAAAACCCGGTTTCTGATGATGCTAACGGCCGCGTTCCAACTCCTTTAGCACGCTGTCCACCACATAGGTGTCATACTGTTCCCCGCCGAAGAGGGCAGGATTGTATTGCAGCCAACCCTGGGCGGCAAAGGTCTGGCTGCGGACATAGAGGGGGATCAGCGGGAAAATGCCCCCTTCGCCAAAGAAGAGGTTTTCGATCTGGCGATAGGCGGCCTGACGTTCGGCCGGGTCGGTGGTTGAACCGGCACGGCGCATCAGCGTGTCTACCTCGGAGCATTCGCGCCGCTGGCGGTTGTCGCCGTCCTGGCAATGGAGCAGGTCGGTGAGCAGGTTGTGGGCGTCGGGAAAGTAGGGCGCCCAGGCCAACTCCCACATATCGGGGCGGCCGCTGGTGGCGTCGGCGCGGGTGTTGGCTAGTAACGCGCCAAAGGGGGCCTGTTCGATGTTGATCACGTCCTCCGGGCAGTTGAGTTCATCCCCCCACATGTCGCGCAAATACTCCGCCTGGCGCAGCGAAAGATCAATCGAGCTGACCAGGAAGGTGAAGGGGGGGACGAGGCTACAGTTTCGCGCTGTGCTGTCGCTCAGTCGTTGGCGGGCATAGTCGGGGCTATAGCCAACACCCACTTCCTCGGCCGCCACCGCCCCAAACACCCCCGGCGGCGTCAGGTGGCGCATTGGCAACGCCTCGCCGCCATAGATGTCCTCGACCAGTTGCTGGCGGTCAATCGCCGCGCTAAACGCCTGGCGCAGTTCCGGCTCGCGGAAGACCTGGCTGTCAAAATTAAACCCCAAGTAAAAGAGGGTCTGGTCGGTGACGATCTTGGCGCGGTCCGGCGAGCGTTGCAGAAAGGCGTCGCGCTCGGCCACTGGGAGCGCGACCACATCCAGTTCGCGCCCTTGCCAGAGGGTGAAGGCCTCCTGCGTATCGTTGAGGAAGCGGATATTGACAACGTCGGCATTCCCTCCGCGATCCAGCGGCCAAAGGGGGTTACTCAGCAGGACAACACGCGGGTTCTCGGCATCATCAGCGTACGCTTCGGCCAGAAAGAAGGGGCCACTGGTCAGCAAATTATCGGGGGTCTGCCAGCCGCTGCCCATTGTGCCTAAGTTGTTGGTCCACTCATTGCCCAATTCCAGCACCATATCGCGTGGGACGGGGGAGAAGAGCCACATGCTGGTCATCGTCAGCAAGTAACCGGCCGGCTTGGTCAGTCTGATTTCGAGGGTGGTGGCGTCAACGGCGCGAACGCCGATCCGCGCCAGATCGGCCGCTGTCGGCGTCGCCCCCGTCGTGGTATGCACCGCCTGGCAACCTTCGATGATGAAGAGAATGAAGGCGTAGCCCGTTTCCACGTCGCGGTTGCAGACGCGCTGGATGGCGAAGACGACATCATCGGCCACCACCGGACGCACAGGCTGGACTGCTCTGGGTATACCCGTACCGGTGGCGCCGGTATCTGGTCTGAGCCAGTAAACGTCGTCACGCAGATAGAAAGTCCAGGTGCGGCCGTTGTCGGCCACTTCCCAGCGTTCAGCCAGTTCCGGCTCAATCATGTTGGTAGAGAGATTATAGTTGGTCAGCCCGCCGAAGAGGTTTTCCACAAAGTCAAATTGGGCGTCGCTGGCGGCCGTTTGCGGGTCAAGATTGGGCAGTCCCCCTGGGATGACCAGATCGAGCGTGATCGGATCGTCGAGGTTGCTTACCGGCTGGCTGGATGGGGGCAGCGTGGTATCTGGCCGCAGCCGTTCCATCAGGCGGGTGACAAGGCCGGGTGGTTCCTCCGTCACGGTCGAGGTTGGCGTTTCGCTGCCAGGGGGCGGCGTCACGCCTTCGCTTGCTTCCGTTGCCGGTTCGGCCGGATCACCGCCCAGGCCACTACAGGCAGCGGCCGTAATGAGAAGCAACAGCAAGAGGGGGAGCCTGTAGAAGGAGTTGGCGCGTCGGCCGCTGGGAGCGTACAAAATTGTTCTCATAGAGAGTGCAATAGGTCATTCATCCTATCGCATCCAGGGGGTAACGGCAAGTATAGTTAGGATAATCTTTGCTTGCTCGGATGGGATGCGAGTAGTAAACTAAGCGACAGCGAGGCGATGTTTCGGCCGATAGTTCGGCCCAACGCTTCGAGCGAAGGATGCAGCCTTATGTACGAACGAGTATTGGTTATTGACGATTCACCCGATGTACGCGAGTTTATGGTCGAGTACATTCTCAAGCCCAAAGGCTTTGAAGTGCTGACCGCCACCGACGGCCTGATGGGGCTGGAGATGGCGATTGCTAAAGAGCCAGACTTGATGATCACCGACCAGCAGATGCCTGGGCTTACCGGTACTGAACTATTGCAAAAGCTTCGCGAGCGCAACATTGACATCCCCGCCATTTTGGTCACGGGCGAGGGATCGGAGGACACGGCCGTGCGTGCCTTCCGCCTGGGCATTCGCGATTATGTGATCAAGCCGATTGACGCCGACGAATTGAGCGAGTCCATTGACAAGGCGTTGCGCGAGAGCCGCTTGCAGAAAGAGCGCGATCAGTTGGTGGAGCAACTGATGGAGAGCAACAGCCAGTTGCAGCGCCGCGCCCAGGAGCTAAACGTGCTTTATGGCGTGGGCAAGTCGGTCTCTTCTTCGTTGGATTTGGAAGAGGTGTTGCATCGCGTGGTGGAAGCTGCCGTTTACGTGGTTGGCGCGGAAGAGGGGTCGCTGATGCTGCTCGACGAGGAGCGGGGGGAACTGTACATTCGCGCCTCAAAGAACCTCGATTCTAAGGCGCAGTCCATGCGCAAGCGCGTGACAGATAGTTTGGCCGGTAAGGTGTTGCAGAGTAAGCGGGCGATTGCCATCGGCACCGATTCCCAGTGGAAGCGCACCCACACCGCCTTGCTGGTTAAGTCGCTGATTTATGTCCCGCTCATTTTGCAGAACAAACCGATTGGCGTCCTCGGCGTCACCAACCACATTAAAGAGACGTCGTTTGATAGCAACGACACCCGCGCCCTCTCGGCGTTGGGCGGCTATGCGACGATTGCGATCAATAACGCCAATATGTACAACACGTTGGTGCACGAGCGCAATTTGTTGGGGACGGTGGTGGAGCAAATCGAGAACCCGGTCATTGTCGTTGATGAGGACTTCCGGCTGTCGGTGTTGAACGCGGCCGCCCGCAACGCACTGAATACGTCGGAAGAAGAGGCGATGGGCCGCCCGATCATGGATTTAATCCACGATACGGAGTTGGTACAGTTGGTGACCGACTCCGCTAATAATGGCTACCATTCGGAAGGGGATATTAAGCTCGACAACGGCCGTTCCTATCGAGCGCGGGTCTCCCTGGTAGATGGTGGCGGCCGCTTTATGACGTTGCGGCCGGTGGAATAAAGAAAAGAGACTAAGAGATTAGGAGACTAGGAGATTGAGGGAATGGGTCTCGACAAGTGCGAGAGTTGAATTTATCATCTCCCAGTCTCCCAGTCTCCCAGTCTCCCAGTCTCCCAGTCTCCCAGTCTCCCAGTCTCCTATTTACGCCCGCTCCCCAATCTTCACCTGCAACTCCTGCACTTCGCCGCCGCGCACGATGCGGACGGTTTCTTTCTGGCCGACCACGTCCCCGCTGAGCGCACCTAATAAGTCGTCGTGGTTGCGAATGGCATGGCCCCCGATGCCGATGATGGTGTCGCCGAGGGTCAGCCCCCCTTCGGCCGCCGGGCTGTCGGCCTCGACGGAGACGATCAACAGGCCGCGCTTTTGGCCTAATGCTTCGGCCGCTGCTTCCGGCAAGCGCACGCGCTGGGTGCTGACGCCGAGATAGCCGCGCCGGACGCGGCCGTGCGAGCGCAACGCATCGGCAACGCGGTTGAGCGTGACAGTGGGAATCGCCAGACTGACCCCCTGGCCGAGGGCGGAAGTGTTCAGGCCGAGCAAACGGCCGTTTGCCCCAATCAGCGGCCCGCCGGAAAAGCCGGGATACATCACCACATCCGTTTGCAGATAATGGTCAATGTGGCCGCCCATGCCGGTGCGCCATTCACCAGAAAAGGCGCTGACGATGCCCAACGTGGCCTGGACGGTGCGGCCGGGCCGCCCCAATGCGAGTACAAAGTGGCCGACGCGCATCCCCGCCTCGTCGGCGTGGGCCAGCGTGGTCAGGTCGGCGGCCGATACTTGCAATAGCGCGAGGTCGGTTGAGGGGTCGCGGCCGACCAGCGTGGCCTGGGCCGTCTCGCCATTGTCCAGCCCAACATTGATGTTGTCGTCGTGGCGGACGACATGGTTGGCGGTGAGGATCAGGCCATCGGCCGACCAGACAATGCCGGTCGCGCCATAACGCCGTCGTCCCTCAACGCGGACAACGGAGGGCGTGGCGGCAGCAACTGCATCGGCCAGCCCCTGGGATAGATCGAAGATTGAATTAGCCATTTCTTTTTCTCCTAAAGATAGTTACGCGGATGACGCAAATGAAACACAGATGACGCGGATTCTTCCATTGTTCATTGTCTCATTGTTCATTGCCCCATTGTTCATCGCTCATATGGTTACGCAGATGACGCAGATAAAACGCAGATGACGCGGATTTTCTTTTTTTGAATCCGCGCTGATCCGTCTGATCCGTTACATCTGCGGTTAATTGTAAGCTGTCTATGGAGGTGTTACATCCGTGAAAAGGTGAGGGGTGTACCTGGAAGAATAGGTAGGGCGGGAGAGTGGAGAGTGAAGAGTGAGGGGGACAGTCTCTCAGTCTCTTAGTCTTCAAATCTCTCAATCTCTAATCTCCAATCCTCCAATCTCCAACCTCTAATCACAACAAAATCAACCCCAACCGCGTGGCGCGGACGACGGCTTCGGTGCGGCTTTGGGCGTTGAGTTTGCTCATAATGGCGTTGACGTGGAATTTGACGGTATGCTCGCTGATCGAAAGTTGGTGGGCGATGGCTTTGTTGGTCAGCCCTTCGGCTACCAGTTGCAATACCTCTTTCTCGCGGGGAGTCAGGTCGTCGAGCAACACCTCATCGGCCGTTTCCCCCACCGAACGTAAAGGATTGAGGCCGGGGGCCAGCACAACCAACCCGGCAACGGCCGCGCGAGTCGCCCAGTAAAGCTGTTCCACTTCCATATAACGCGGCAGCAACGCCCGCACCCCGGCCGCCCACACGTCGGCCGCCTGTTCCTCATCCGTCACCAATGCCACCACCGGACGATCTACGAAGAGTTCATCAGGCAGATCGGCCGTGGGATCCCAGCCCGTATCCCAGATGAAGGCGTCGGCCGTTTCCAGATCGTTGTCTGAGTCGGCGGTGTCGAGGACGGCCGTGTCGAAGATGGTGTTATCAAATTGGCCGATCACTTCACAATCGGCCTGGTTGGCGAGCAAGGAGGCCAACCCGGCACGGGTCAGCGGGTCATTGGCGACCACGACAAGCTTGAGAGGGTCATTCATGCGCCAAGCATAGCACAACATTCTATGAGAGGAATAAGAAAGAAGGGATCTCACGCAAAGCACGCAAAGACGCAAAGTATAAACACTTGGCGACCTTTGCGTCTTTGCGTGAGCATTCTTCTGAGTTGCGTAAATGGAAAAGCGGGCGAGAATACGGGCAATGGCTACACTTACAACAACTGCTACCAATTCTATCCGCACGCGGATCACAGCGACGGTGTTCGCCTCCTCCAGTCTGTTCACCGCCAGCCAGATCGCCGCCTTTACCTTGATGTCAATCATTGCCGCCGACCTCAGCGGCCGTGACAGCTTGGCCGGGGTTCCGGCGACGGCGCAACTGGTCGGCCGCGCGGCCGTTGCCTTTCCCATTGGCTGGCTGATGGGCAAGGTAGGGCGGCGAGTAGGGCTGACGATTGGCTTTTTCATCGGTATCCTCGGCTCGTTGTTGAGCGCCTTCTCAATCCTTCAGGGATCATTTATTGGCTTTGCGGCGGGGGTGTTTCTCCTCGGCGCGGCACGGGGCGTGTCTGATTTGGGGCGTTTTGCCGCAGCGGAGATTTTCCCCCTGAATCGCCAGGCGAAGATCATCGGCCTGATCGTCTTTTCCGGCACGATTGGGGCGATTGGCGGGCCGTTGCTGGTCGTGCCGGCCACTGCGTTGGCGCAAGCGGTTAACCTGCCGCTCAATGCCGGGCCATATGTGCTGGGGGCGTTGCTCTCGGCCGTCGCCCTCTTGCTGACCTTCCTCTTTATGCGCCCCGATCCGCTGCAACTGTGCCGGATAATGCCCGATCTTGATTACCAGGAGCCGGTTGCGGGATCGGCCTCCCCTCTGCGAGAGATATTCGCCCGTCCGGTGGTGCAGCTTGGCGTGGCTTCCATCGCCCTCGGCCAGTTGGTGATGACGATGTTGATGGTGATCACGCCGCTACACATGTCCCACCACGACCACACAACCGAGGCGATCTCGTTGGTGATCATGTCCCATACCTTGGGGATGTTTGGCCTGTCGAGCGTGACCGGCTGGCTGGTGGATCGCAGCGGCCGCGTGCCGGTGATTATCGCCGGAGCCACATTGCTGGCGATCTCCGGTATTCTCGCCCCGCTATCGAGCGAGATAACGAGCCTCGCCTTTGCCTTGTTTTTACTGGGGTTGGGCTGGAACTTTTGCTTTGTGGCCGGTTCCTCGTTGCTGACCAGCGACATGCAACCGGCGGAGCGCAGCCGGGTGCAGGGCGCGGCCGATACGCTGGCTTCGGTCGCTTCCGGCGTGGGTAGCCTGAGCACCGGCGCGGTCTTTGCCGCCGGAGGGATAGCCGCTGTAAGTACGCTTTCGATTGGCTTTATTTTGCTGTTGGCGGCGGCCGTGGGCTGGGGCGCAAGGCAACGACGGATGGCGTAACTCCGGTCACTGAAGCGTGATCACAATGCTGTAACTCGCTCCATCAAAATCGTAATCTCCAACCACGATCACATATAGCGCGGAAGATGACAGCGTGTAATCAATCGTATCCTCTTCACCGTAGTCCCCGTCCTCAATGTCACCTGGGTCTTCGTCCGTGCCTACTCCAATTAAGGCGACGTAGGTATCATCATCGCTGCCAGGCGAGACAGTGACGGAGAGATCATCCCCTGCATTGCCAATAAAGTACCAGACATGGTCTGTATCTGCAGGTAGGCTGATATTGTTTTGCTGGCTACCCGGCGTGAGCAGACCGTGGGCAACTCGTTGGATGTCTCCGTTGTCAGCGTTTGTATCGTGAAGGAGTATAAAGTAGTCTGTTGCGGAACCATCTGCACTCTCAACCAGCACTTCATACCTCTCCTCGTCTGATGCCACCGGTATGGACAATGTCTCGATCTGACCAGCGGCGGCCGAGTTTTGCCGGTTCACGGTAATTTGACCATCTTTGACGACCGAGAGTACAAGGTTGGCCGGTGCGGGCGCAAAAGCTTGCACAACAAAGTTCCCGGTATAGCCTGGTTCAACAAGCCAGCTATGGGTCTCATTCGCTTCTAGCCGTTCAACGCCTGTCCAATAGGAAGTATCACTAATGAGATCGAGCTGCTCAACGGTATTGCCGGGGTCGAGCGTAGGTGTCGCCTGAGATTGGGTCGTCGGTGTGGCTGTGGGCGGTGTGCCGGTGACGGTTGGCGTGGCGGTGGGTGGCGTGCCGGTGATGGTCGGCGTTGGCGTCCCTGGAGTACCGGCGGGCGTGCCGGATGGGAGCGTGCCGGTGATGACGGCCGTTCCCCCAGAGGATGTCGGGGTCGGTAAAGCAGTGGGAGTAATTACCTCAGTGGGAAACAGGTCAGGATCGGGTGTGGCGATTTCCTGGGTAGGAAACTGCGGTACTTCAATCGTTTCCGTCGGGGATAGTTCGAGGGTGGGCGTGAGCTCATCGGTGGCAGGCAAGGTTGGCGTGAGTGCAAGGGTGGGGGTGATGGGCGGAACGGCCGCTATATCGGTCGCGCCTGCTCCTGGGGTCAGCGTCACCATGACTAGCGGGCTGGGGGAGAGGACGCGGCCGACTTCCAGATAGTAAAAATCTCGTGCCTGTGCACTCTTGCCACAGCCGACCAGCCCCTGCCAGCGCCGCCAGCGCCCTTCGACGGTCATCGCTATTTCTTCAGGCAACAAGGAGCGCAACTGTTGGTCCATGCCGCTGGCGAGGGCGGTCAGGCCTTCTTCAGCCAGCCCCCAGGTGGCGGGGGAGGGATGGGGGTCGGCGTCGCAGACAAGGAGGGGTTGGCGTTGGTAACGGCCGCTGACGCGCAAGATGGCGCCATCATACAAACCGGGATTGGCAGTTAGTTCGCTGATGGTAACTTCGACGACGGCCGTGGTGGGAGGCGTCACCGTTAAAGACGCGCCTGGAGAGGGGAAGGGTGTGGGTTCTCCGCCGTTAGCGGCCGTCCCCCGGCAACTGGCAACCACCAACGCCACAACGACGAGCGTCGCGATAGCCAGAATCGCTGCAACTAACCAGGGGCCGCGTTTGTTCACAATAGCACCAATAATACCAGCTACGCTTACAATTGTGCTAAATATTCATAAAACTAGAGAGTAGCTTAGAAACCGGGTTTCTTCCTAGAAACCCGGTTTCTTAACCAGAGACACTTTAGCAGAACTTGGCACACAGAGGAAGGAAAATATCGTGAACTATTATGATCCCATTTACGGTCCGGCAACGATTGAAGAACCGGTATTGTTGTCGCTGGTGGAGTCGGCGGCCGTGCAACGCCTGAAGGGGGTGTTGCAACACGGCATCACCGGCCTGATCGGGGTGACGGCGCCGTTGACCCGCTTTGAACATTCGCTGGGTGCGATGCTCCTGGTGCGGCGGCTGGGTGGTTCCTTGGCGGAACAGATTGCCGCGCTGTTGCATGATGTCAGCCACACGGCGTTCAGCCATGTGATTGACTATCTCTTTGCTGACCATGAGGGGCAGAGCTACCACGACCGGGTGAAGGCCGCCTATGTGGAGCAGACTGATTTACCGGCGTTGCTGGCGCACTATGGTTATGAGTGGCGCGATTTTCTGGATGAGGAGCGCTTTCCACTGCTGGAACAACCGGCCCCGCGCCTGTGCGCAGACCGGGTGGACTACTTTTTGCGTGACACTGTTTTGCTTGGTTTGGCAAAGGCCGCCGAAGTGGAGGAAGCGCTATGCCATCTGATCGTCCATGAAGGGCGCATGGTAGTGGATGATCAAGCGATAGGGCGGTGGTTGGCGGATACCTATATGGCGGCCGATGAAGCCAGTTGGGCCAATCTGCGTGAGGTGGCACTCTATGAATTGACGGCCCAGGCGCTCCGCCTGGCAATTGAGCGGGGGATCCTCGACGATGACGACATCTGGCTGACAGACCAGGTGGTGTGGGAGAAGATGCAGGCGGCGGCCGATGCGGAGTTGCACAAACTTTTGAGACTAATCACAACCGATACGCATTTTGCAATAGATGAGGCCAACCCGACCTTTCGCATAGGGACTAAGCTGCGCACGATTGATCCCGATGTCCTCATTGACGGCCGACTTAGCCCACTATCCACCCTCGACCAGGGCTATGCTCAGAAGCGCGAGGCGTATTTGCAGAGTAAACAAGGACTGTGGCCGATTCATGTTGTTCAACCGTAGCGACAATCCTCCGAATTGTTCTGAAATCCCTGACAATCCGGAGGATTGTTGCTACGGGTGTGTCGTTGTTGTTATTTGTTCTCGATTTCACAAATAGAAGTTATAATAATTTACTATTTTTGATGATTGAGTTGATTAACTTAACCGAGATTATTATAATCGGTTTATAAACCACACTTTGACCTATGAAGATACAACTCGACGAAACCGACCGGCTTTTATTGAAATATTTGCAAGAAGACGCGCGGCTCAGCAATGTGGAGCTGGCGCGGCGTGTCGATTTGTCCCCCCCAGGCTTGCACAAACGGCTGCGACGGCTGGAAGAAGCAGGCGTGGTGAAACGGTATGTAACTCTGCTCGACCCGGAAGCGGTGGGGTATGACATGCTCTGCTTTGTGCAGGTGACGTTGCAACGCCACGCGCCGGATGCGGTTGCCAATTTCAAATGTGAAGTGCAAAAGATGAGCGAAGTCCTGGAGTGCCACCACATCACCGGCGAATCTGATTACCTGCTGAAAGTAGTGGTGCGCAATCGCAAGCATCTGGAGGAGTTTATCGTCAACACCCTGACGCCCGTGCGCGGCATGGACAAGATTCGCACCAGCCTGGTGCTGAGCGAGATCAAGGCGACGACGGTGTTGGCTTTGGAGGAGACTGGGAGATTGGGAGATTGAGAGACTGGAAGCATCAATGTCCTAGTCTCCCAGTCTCTCAATCTCTTAGTCTCACAGTCTCATTGAATGAGAACAACGATGATCCAACCACCCCCAATCCCCTGTGCAGAATGGACGCAGACGATGCAGCGATCGGTGTTGCGGCAGATGTTGGCGGTGGTGGCGCGGCCGAACATCTTGTCCTTTGCAGGAGGGCTGCCCGCGCCGGAACTGTTTCCAGCGGCCGAATATGGCCATGCCTTGACAAGCGTGCTGGCGGCCGACCCCAACGCCTTGCAGTATGGCCCCCCATTCCAACCGCTAAAAGCCCATATTGTGGAGCTAATGGCCGAACGCGGCGTCGCTTGTCGGGAGGAGCAGGTGTTTATCACCACTGGCGCCCAGCAGGCGTTGGATGTGCTGACCCGCTTTTTCCTTGACCCCGGCGGGAGCGTGGTCTTGGAGGAAGTGGTCTATACCGGCATCCAGCAGGCGGTGGCCCCGTTGCGGCCGCACATCCACCCCATTTCGACCAACCTGGATACGGGGATGGAGGTGGATGAGATCGAAGTTCATCTGGCAGCGGGCGGCCGTCCCGCCTATATCTACACCATCCCCGACGCCCATAATCCATTGGGGGTGAGCATGAGCCGGGAGAAGCGGCAGCGACTGGTCGCGTTGGCCGCGACCTATGGCGTGCCGATCATCGAGGATGATCCTTATGGGTTTCTGTATTATGGGCAACGGCCGCAGCCACCACTCCGCGCTCTCGACGAGGAATGGGTGTTTTACGTCGGTTCTTTCTCCAAGCTGCTGGCTCCAGCATTGCGCCTGGGCTGGGTGGTTGTACCTGAGGCGTTAATCCCCCAGATTACGGTGATTAAGGAGGCCGGGGATTTGGAGTCGTCGGCATTGACCCAACGGGCAGTGGCGGCTTATCTGGACAGCGGCTGCTTCCCGGCGCATTTAGAGCGGTTGCGCTGTGAATACGGCCGTCGCCGTGGGGCGATGTTGGCGGCGTTGGAGCGTTACTTTCCGCCTGAGGCGAATTGGACACGGCCGTCGGCGGGGATGTTTGTCTGGGTGACGTTGCCGGAGGATGTTGATACCACTGAACTGTTGTCCATTGCCGTTGAAGAAGAGCAGGTAGCGTTCATCCCCGGCCAGGCGTTTGCTGTCGCCGGTTGCCGCGCTGCTAACAGTATGCGGCTGAACTTCTCCAACTGCTGCCTATCAGACATCGAAGAGGGTGTTAGGCGGTTGGGGCGGCTGTTGGCAATGAACAATGAAGCAATGAACAATGAAGCAATGAAGCAATGGACAATGAAAGAGTCCGCGTGATCTGCGTTTTATCTGCGTCATCTGCGTAACCATTTTTGAAGGAGCGTGTAATCATGAGCGAAGATTTTTTACCGATTAAGGCCGTAGACCATGTTGAGTTTTATGTGGGCAATGCCAAGCAGGCGGCGCACTTTTACCGCACAGGCTTTGGCTTTACGCCGGTTGCCTATAGTGGGCTGGAGACGAAGAACCGCGAAACGGCGTCCTATGTACTAGAACAGGGCAAAATTCGGCTGGTGCTGACGGCCGCGCTCGGCCCCGATCATCCCATCGCCCGCCATGCCCATTTGCATGGGGATGGGGTGGGGGTGATCGCCTTGGGTGTCCCGGATGCGGCCGCTGCTTATCGCGAAACGACCCAACGGGGGGCGACGGGGGCCATCCCACCGACGCAGCTTGAGGACGAGCATGGCGTCTATCGCTTTTCGGCCATCCGCTGCTACGGCGACACGATCATCAAGTTTGTGGATCGCGGCGATTATCGTGGCCCCTTTGCTCCGGGGTACGCGGGGCGCAATGGGTATGATGGCGCGAGCGCGGCCGATGGTAACGGCCGTATCCGCCACAAAGGGGTTGGGCTGGCGGCGATTGACCATATGGTCGGCAATGTCGAGCTAGGGGCGATGAACCGCTGGGTGCAGTTTTTCGCCGAGACGATGGGCTTCAGCCAGCTGATCCACTTCGACGACGAAGACATCTCCACCGAATATTCGGCGCTAATGTCGAAGGTGATGCAGGATGGGACGGGCAAGGTTAAGTTTCCGATTAACGAACCGGCCGAGGGGAAGAAGAAGTCGCAGATTCAGGAGTACTTCGATTACTACTATGGCCCCGGCGTGCAACATCTGGCCTGTTCAACGGGCGATATTGTGGCGACGGTGACGCAACTGCGTGACAATGGCATTGAGTTCCTGCGTGTGCCAACCGCTTACTATGATGAACTGGAGGAGCGCGTGGGGAAGATCAACGAGCCGGTGGATAAGCTGGCGGAGTTGGGCATCCTCGTTGATCGCGACGAGGAGGGATATTTGCTGCAAATTTTCAGCAAGCCGGTGGAGGATCGGCCGACGTTGTTCTTTGAGATCATCGAGCGTCATGGCTCGCGCGGCTTCGGCAAGGGCAACTTTAAGGCGTTGTTTGAGGCGATTGAACGCGAACAAGCATTACGTGGCAATTTATAGTTAACCACGGATTTTGAACGGATAAGACGGATTGGCACGGAACCGCAATTCAAACGCCTTATGCTCACCAATGATCGCAAACAGGAACAATCCGCAAAACCAAAATAAAAATCCGTGTTTATCCGTAAAATCCGTAACAATCCGTGGTTAAAGAGAGGTTGCAATGACCTACTATTACAAGTTAGGCGAAATCCCTCACAAGCGGCACACACAATTCCGGCAACCAGATGGCTGCCTGTACCATGAAGAGGTGATGGGCATTCATGGTTTTGCCGGGATTCAATCTATTCTCTATCATGTGCGGCCGCCGACGGCCGTGCGCCAGCTCGAAGTGGTTGAGCGGGTGGAGATTCCGTATGAGGAAGGGGGGGCATTACGGCCGCGCCATTTGCGGGCGGCCCCACTTCCGCCTGGTGGGGATGCGATTAGCGGCCGTGTCCCCCTGATGGGCAATAATGATGTCGTGTTGTATGTGGCGCGGCCGACGGAGGCGATGGATTACTGGTACAAATTCGCCCACGGCGACGACATCCTCTTTATCCACGACGGGACGGGGGAACTGGAAACGCAATATGGCACGCTGCGCTATCGCCCCGGCGACTATCTGGTGATTCCGACGGGCGTGATCTGGCGGCTGCTGCCGGATGAGGGGGTGGAGCAGCGGATGTTGGTGGTGGAGGCGTTTGGGCATGTCGCCCCGCCGAAGCGTTACATCAACAACTATGGGCAGTTTTTGGAAAATTCGCCCTATTGCGAGCGCGATATACGGCCGCCCGACCAGCTCGTCACCCACGATGAGTTGGGGGAATTTGAAGTGCGCGTCAAGGCTCGCGACCACATCACCCGCTTTGTCTATGGCCACCATCCGCTGGATGTCGTCGGTTGGGACGGCCATCTCTGGCCCTTTGCTTTTAACATCGAGGACTTTGAGCCGATTACCGGCCGCGTCCACCAGCCGCCGCCCGTCCATCAAACCTTCGACGGGCCGGGCTTCGTGCTTTGCTCCTTTGTCCCGCGCCTCTTCGACTACCATCCCCTCTCCATCCCCGCGCCCTATAACCACTCCAACGTGGATTCCGACGAAGTGCTTTATTATGTGGAAGGGGATTTCATGTCGCGCAAGGGGATTGAACGCGCCTCCTTCACCGTCCACCCCAACGGCATCCCGCACGGCCCCCATCCCGGAACCTATGAAGGCTCGATTGGCAAGCAACGCACCGATGAGCTGGCGGTGATGGTGGATACCTTTCGGCCGTTGCGCCTGACGCGCCATGCGTTGGCGTTGGAGGATGAGGGGTATGCGTATAGTTGGGTTAGGGAAGAGAGTGGGGATTAGAGATTAGGAGATTGAGAGAGAGGAGATTAGGAAGTGCCAATCTCTCAATCTCTTAGTCCCCCAGTCTCTTAGTCTCTTCCCCATTATACGCTATACTACTGCTATTTGGAGGCTAACCATGACCATACGCTTTGGTACATTTGTGCCGCAGGGGTGGCGGCTGGACTTAATTGAGATTGCCGAACCGGTTGAGAAGTATGAGGCGATGACCCAGGTGGCGTTGGCGGCCGATGCGCTGCCGATTTATGACTCAGTCTGGGTCTATGACCATTTCCACACCTTCCCGCGCGTTGAGCAAGAGGCGGTGTTTGAGGCGTGGACGATCACCGCTGCCTTAGCCCGCGACACAAAGCGGGTCAATGTGGGGCAGATGGTGAGCTGTGTGGGCTATCGCAACCCGGCCCTACTGGCGAAGATGGCTTCAACGGTGGATGTGCTGAGCCACGGCCGTCTCTATTGCGGCATTGGCGCGGGCTGGTATGAGCATGAGTGGCTGGCTTATGGTTATGGCTTTCCCGAAACCCCTGACCGGATGCGGGCGTTTCGCGAGGCGACGCAGATCATCTATAAGATGTGGACAGAGCCGACGCCGACTTTTGAGGGGGAGTATTACCACATACGCGAGGCGATCAACGAGCCGCGCGGGGTGCGCCAGCCCCATCCGTCGTTGTGGATCGGCGGCGGTGGTGAGCAGGTGACGTTGAAGCTGGTGGCGCAATATGCCAATGCTTGCAATGTGGGCGGTGACCCAGATAAGCTACGCCATAAGTTTGCGGTCTTGCGCGAACATTGTGAGGCAGTCGGCCGTGACTATGAGGCCATCATCCGCTCTAGCAACAACAACATCGTCTTTATCAAGAACCACGACCATATCAGTCAGGAGACGGAGAAAATACGGGCTACCTATAACTGGAGTGTGGAGGAGTTGCAAAACGCGGCCGTTGTCGGCACACCGGAACAGGTGACGGAACGGTTGCGGGCAGCGGCCGAAGCGGGAGTGAACTACTTCATCACTTACTTTCCACGCATCGCCTATGACCATGAGCCGTTGCACATCTTTGCCGAGGAAGTTGCGCCACACTTAGCGTGAATTTTTCGACACGAATGACACGAAATGTGTATGGTTGATGAAGACTACAACGGATGGAGAAAATAACGGATGTGTTGAGTATAACATCCGTTATTTTCTCCATCCGCTGTAGACCTGGTTAGAGGAAGCGATTAGATGACGGCCGAACCCTTCGACGTTGATACAGTCATTGCCGAGATTGATGAGGCGTTGGCGGCCTTGCCCAAGCGGGATACGGGCGCGATTCGCTCGGTGCGTCGCGACTTCTCGAAGCGGTTGGCAAAGGCACCGGCCGACTTCATTCTGGCATTGGCGTTGAAGTTGCTACAACGGCCAGATTTCACCTATCGCTTCATCGCTTATGAGTTGGTCAGCTATCACAAGCCAACGCTTCGCAGCCTGGGGCCAGAGGAAGTGGTGGCTTTGGGGCAGGGGATTGATAGCTGGTATGCAGTGGACACCTTTGCTCCCTATATCGCCGGCCCGGCGTGGCGTGAGGGGCAATTATCAGATGGTCTCATTCACGAGTGGGCGGATTCGGCCGACCGCTGGTGGCGGCGCACGGCGTTAGTCTGTACGGTGGCGTTGAACAACAAGGCACGCGGCGGCCGAGGCGACACTGAGCGCACATTGGCCGTTTGTCGCCTGCTAGTCGCAGACCGCGATGATATGGTGGTCAAGGCGATGTCCTGGGCCTTGCGCGAATTGGCGAAGCATGACCCGGCGGCCGTTGCCTCCTTTGTCACTGAACACGCAGCCACCCTCGCCCCGCGTGTGAAGCGAGAAGTGGGCAACAAGCTGGCGACAGGCGTGAAGAATCCGCGGAAGAAGAAGTAGGAAGGGGCACGGGAGCGGGGGAGCAGAGGGGCTGAGGAGCAGAGGAGAAGTTAGTAGATAGTTGGCAGTATCCTGGTCTCCCACTCCTAGTCTCCAAATCTCTCAATCTCCAAACTCTAATCTCCCATTCTCCTAGTCTCCCAGTCTCTTCACCCTCCACCCACCGCCTGCCGCATCACCCCCACATGCATTCGTTCATGGTCGCCGATCAGGTGGCAGATTTCTTCGATGCTCATAATCCGTAGACTGGCGTGACGGCCGCGCTTCTCCCAATCCTCATCGCGCAGTTCATCAATAAAGCCAAAGAGCTGGATGCGATTTTCGCTCATCTCTTCAAATAATTGCTCCGGCGTCTTATCGGCCAGCTTGTTGACCACACGCTGGTTCCAACGGGCAAGGTCGAAGTCGGCCGGGACGCCTTCGCCCCCCTTGCGAATCGAGTTCATCGTGCCGATCATTCCGCGTTCTGAGTCCACCACATGGCGGAACATATCAGCAATCGTCCATTCTGAGCCTTCACCATAGGCCGGCAGTTGCCAGTCTCCATCATTCAGGCCACTCACAAAATCGACCGTCTCTTCGCGAATGGCCGTTAGCTTGGCTTTGATTGCGTTCTTCTTTTCTTCAGACATTCCTGCTCCTTATTTATACGCTCTGCGCTAATAACCCATCTTCCTGAATCGCAGTGAGGATGGTTTCCCAGCCCGGCGGCCGTCTTTCGCGATAGGCCGCCACTTCGGCCGCGATGTCATATTCCACCCGCCGCAGTTCCAACCCCCACTCTCCGCCTTGCCAGGTGAAGAGGCCATACTTGGCGCGGGGATCGCCGTCGCCGGGGACGTTGACCGAGCTGATGTTGGCAAGGCGCAGGTCGCCCCAGATGCGGGTGCTGGGGATGTGGAGATGGCCGAAAGCGAGGACGGCCGCTTCCAACCCCGCCAACAGCGGCTCCAGCTCGCTATCGGGCTGGCGAATTTGATTGTAATAGGTTTGCTGTTCCTGCTCCGGCGGGAAGATGATCTGGTTCACATCGCGCGGGTTGGCGTGAACGATGTGCAGCGCGTCGGCCGCGTTGCTGGTTTGTTGGTAGCGGACGGCAAAGGGCAGGGCGTTGAGCCAGGCGCGTTGTGCTTCACTGAGTTGTTCACGGGTCCAGGCGGCCGTTGCCTGTCGCGGCGGCGGCGGTTCCTGGCGGCCGAGAACCCAATCATCGGTATTGCCATAGATAGCCGGGATACCGCGCTCGCGCACCAGTTGCAGACATTCCGACGGCCGCGGCCCAATGAAGCACAAATCACCGGCAAAGACGGCCGTGTCCGCTCCTTGTTGTTCAATATCAGCCAGGACCGCTTCCAACGCGGTCAAATTTCCATGGACATCAGAAAAGACAGCCACACGCATAAGATTATCCTTCGCTCGGTAACAGGATGCTGAAAATTAAACCACAAAGCGCCTGAGAGACAAAGTTTTAACAAGTTCGACGCCCCCCGCAATTCGATTATACTGGAAAGATGCACCGTCTGATGATTATTCTTTGCCTATCGTTGTTTGGCGTGTTGGTAGCCGGTTGTGGCCTGTTAGCTGATCCCTCCGGTGGAGAGGAGGGGACGCCGCCACCCATGCCAACCGGGGAACTCACGCCGCCACCGGCCGCCACTGAACTGCCTCCGGTGACGATTGATTTTACGCAGCCGCTCAGCGCAACCACCAGCCCCACGCCGCAACTTCCGTTGCCATTGCGAATCTGGCTGCCGCCTGATATTGCAGTGCGTACCAATGAGGGAGCGGGTGTGTTGGTCAGCCAGTTGGAGAGCTTTAGCGGCCGCTATCCCGACCTAGAAATCATTGTTGAACAAAAAGCAGCTAGTGGTCAGGGGGGGATTCTCAATTACTTGCGAACCGGCCACGATGTGGCCCCTGGTATCTTGCCCGACCTCATTGCGCTGCCCGTTGAGCTGCTGCCGGAAGCGGCCGCACAAGAGCTGATCATCCCGATTAACCCCTATCTCTCTCCGGCAATGATGGACGCGCTCTTCCCGGCGGCGGCCGAGATGGGAGTGGTCAATGAGCAACGCTTTGGCTACCCGTTTGCCCTGACCAATTTGACCCACCTGGTCTATAACCGCAACGTGATCACGAACACGGTCCCGCTGCAATGGAGCGATTTTTTGTCCGGCACACAAAATACGCTGGTCTTTCCGGTTGAGGGGCGGCTCGGTTCTTATTTAGGCTTGCAGTTCTATCTGGCGACGGGCGGCCGACTGATGAACGAAGCGGGGCAACCTGATCTACAAGCGGAAGCGTTGACCGAGGCGTTGACGCAACTGAGTCTGGGACGGAGTGCACTTGCACCCAGCATTGGGATTGACACGCAGGATGTGGCCTGGCAACTGTATGAGGCGGGGGGAAGCAGTTCGACCTGGTTGACGGCCGACTACTTTCTCGGACGGCCGTTTGTAGACCAGAGTAATGGGTATGCGGCCGCGCCGGGGCCGGACGGAGCGCTGGTCCCCTTTACCAGCGGGTGGGTGTGGCTGATCAGCACGCCAGATCCGGCGAAGCGTGGGCTGGTGGCGGAATTAATGGCCTTCCTGGTTGAGCCGGAGAACCTGGGGCAGTGGAGCAGTGCCGCTAACATCCTGCCCACGCGGCGGGACGCATTAGCAAGCTGGAACCGCGACTTGACCTATCGCAACTTCCTCAGCGGCCAACTGGAAGTGGCACAGCCATTCCCAATCAGCCCGAATGGTCAATTTATGGATGTGCTGGGGAATGCAGTGCAGGAGGTCCTGACCACGTCCACTTCTCCACAAGCGATTGCCGAAGATGCCATTGCCACGCTACGACAATAGTCGCCGATTGTAACGCATGTTGCCAACCCGCTCCGCTTTTCACACGGCAGAACAACCCGTGCTACGCCAGTTCTTCGTAGACGCGGATGATGCGCTCGGCGATCTTCGGCCAGGCATATTGTTGGGCGTCGCGCCGTGCCTGTCGCCCCATCTCTTCACGGCAATTGGGATCGGAGAGGAGGGCATAGATCCGTTCGGCCAATGCTTCCGGGTCGCGCGAAGGGACATGGAAGCCATTTTCGCCATCTTGCACCAGAAAAGCCAGCCCGCCCACCTCGGAGACAATCACCGGCCGCCCCATCGCCATCGCCTCCAACGCCACCATGCCGAAGCTCTCGTAATGGGAGGGCATGACCACCATCTCTGCTGCGGCATAGTAGTTGGGCAAAAGTTCCTGGTCCTTCGCTCCCAGAAAGGCGACAATATCGTGGATGTCTAATTGGTCATGTAACTCTTGCAGGCGGGCCATTTCCCCATCGGGGTTGTCGCTCCACGGGTCGCCGCCGATAATGGCGACACAGGTGTTCTCCATCACTTCCGGGTAACGCTGCTTAATCAAGGCCATCGCTTGCAACAATGTGTCTACCCCTTTCAGCGGTTCGATGCGCCCGGCATAGAGGATGTTTTTGTCGCCACAAGGGATGCCGACGCGGGTTTTGGCCTCGTCTTGGGGAATCGGCCGAAAACGCTCCAAATCAACCCCCGGCGGAACAATCACCACCTTGCTCAGATCGGCGCGATAGAGCCAGTTGAGCTGTGCCTGTTCGGCCGGTGTAGCGGCGATGATCCGGTCGGCGATCTCCAGCACGCGCATCTCCCCTTCGATGCGCTCCGGCGGCACGCGCTCGCTGTCGTCCAGCGCGATGCGGTTTTTCATGTGTCCCAGGGTGTGGAACATGTTGACAATGGGCGTGCCGCCCCAGGCCTCGCTCAGTTGCTCGGCGACCAAGCCGGATAGCCAGTAGTGGCTGTGGATGAGGTCGTAGCCTTCCCCCTCTTCGGCCGCAAAAGCAAGCACACCCTGAACAAATTCATCCAGGTAGTCGCCAACTTCGAGGAGTGGGATCGGCCTTTCCGGCCCGGCGGGGATGTGGATCACACGGCCGCCATACCCCAAGTCGTGCTTGATCATCGGCTGGCAATCATCTTGCGAGCGGGTGAAGACATCCACCTGATAACCGCGACGGCCGAGTTCGCGGCTCAGATCGCGGACATAGACGTTCATCCCTCCCGTCTTTTTCCCACCGAGCATCGCCAGCGGGCAAGTGTGGACGCTCAGCATGGCAATGCGGTTTACGAATAGTCGGGGATGTTGTGGTATTTGCATGATGGCATCCTGGTTTTGTTTTTGACACGAATTCCACGAATAACACGAATTTTATCTTTCTTATTTTCGTGTCATTCGTGCCATTCGTGTCGAAAAGCTATCCTCGTGTGGCCTGGAGGCGGAAGACGCGGGTGTCTTGGGCGCCGAAGCGGTATTTATACTCCTCGCTGCCGCGCAGAAAGTCGAATGTCTGGCGGCCGTCGGCTATCGCCTGTTCGATCACCTTCGCCGTCAGCACAATGCCCAGGCTGAGCGCACCAAACGAAGCGGGGTCAAGGCCGGAGTTATAGACCCAGATGCGGCCGTCGTAATCGAAATTGAACAACGCTCCAGCGCGGGTTCCGTCCACTTCGATAAAGACCAGTTGCAGCATCCCGGCATCGAGCGCGGCGCGGGCGGTCTCATGGAAAAGGGCGCGGCGGCCGTCGTTGAGCCAGTCGCGCTTGCTATACATGCTCTTTTGCAAAAGCTCCAGAAAATCATCAACGGCCGCGTCGAGATCATCATCTTTGCCAATAAACACCAGATGAGCGCCGGCTGCATCGGCGCGGCGGAGCTTGCGCTGCACTTCGCGACGCTGCTTGCTGTCCAGGCTATTCAAATAATCTTCAAAACTGTTGGGGAGGGGGATGATGGGACAAACTTCGTGGATTTCTTCGGTAAATTCTAGCCCATTTTGGCGGGCGAGATCGGGGAAAAGGGTACGGGTGGGCGACACTTCCGGGACGGTACAAAGGTCGAAACCTTTCCAGTCCGGAAAGTCGCGACTACAGATACAGGCGAACACCGCTTGCCAGACGGCCGCTGCCTGTTCGGCGGGACAGATCACATCTAGATAGTCTGTCTCTTCCACGCAGCCGTTAAAATGAAGCACCCCGTCTAATAAAAAGAGGCAGGCCAACCCGATAAGCGCCCCCTCGTCGTCGCGCACGGCGATGGTGTGCAAGGTGGCGTTTTCCGGTTGCAAGTGTTGCCACCAGGCGCGTTGATAGGCCAGCCGCTGGAAGGGGGTGTTGGTCATGCTGCGAATGGCGAGATCGTCCCATTCGGCCGCCAGCGCGGTAAAGGCCTCCTCGCCATGATATAACTCAGTCGCCATACGTTTCTCTTCTCCTCCGAAGATAGCTCACGCAAAGCACGCTAAGATGCAAAGAGATAGATTGAAGGAGAAAGCTCGGCGAACTTTGCGTCTTTGCATGAGACTTTGATTTTGGTGATACATATCGTGCATGGTAACGCCTTGCGGAAAAATCCGAAGTCCATCCACTACCGTACCCTTGATTATAGCCTTGCTTGGTATAGAAAGTATAGGAAATTGATTAGCGAAATGAAACGGCCGTCCGCTTCTTGATGATTCGTTTCGCCGAGGTTGTTGGAAGTTGCTGATAAAATAGCGGTGTGAACGCAATCGGCTCTCTGGTTGGTGGGGGTGGGTGTTGTTGCCTTTTCCAGGTATGGTTGATGTATAATCCCGTTCTGCGGATAGGTATGAAGGACAAATGAACACGGTGCGCTTGATGTGTTCGTGCGGTAACCCTTTTTGGTTTCTTCGGGTTTATTAATAATTGGGGAATAAAACATGAAACAAGGTGGAAGCGTGTGGCAACCGATTGTGATGGCGGTGGTGGTCATTGTCGGGATGATCTGGTTAGTTGGCGCGTTGAATGCCGGTAATCTGGCGTGGTGGTTGCCGGTACAGCCGACCTTTACACCCAGCCGGATTATTGTCCGCGATCGTGGCGAGACAAACACCTTTCAGTCGGGGATGGAAGGTTTTACGGAACTCCAGGAGGGGTTGCAGGCGTCGTTGTCCTCATTTGATAACGCCGACCTGGTCCCGCTTGGTCTTTCGGAGGAGACGTTACGCCGCTACCACGAGGAGGAGATTGTGGTGGAGGTGTATTACCCGCGCAACATTCGCTTTAACACGGCCGCGCGCATGGCGAATGTGAACCAACTGTTGATCCCTATCGAAGGCACGCACGACAACGGCCGTTATGTGTTCATCGGCTACAACGGTAATTGGCTGGCCGGGACGTTGGTGATGAGCGATGACCAGCCGCTGCGCGATGCGTTGCAGGGGTTGGGGGTTGGGGATTAGAGAATGGAGATTAGAGATTAGGGATTGGTGTATTGGTGTATTTTTATATTCGTGTGTTCGCCTCGTGAGTTGTCCATCTGACCATTAACCAATAAACCAATAAACCATTACACGACTACACCGTTATGCAGAAAACAATCGCTATGAAACTGTTGGAGGGGAAGCGCGTCCCGTATGAGGCGTTTGCTTATTCGGCCGAAGTGCGTGACGCGGAGGAGGTGGCGGCGTTGGTCGGCGCGCCGCCGGAACAAGTGTATAAGACATTGGTAGTGCTGGGCGATTCGGCGGAGAAGATGCGGCCGATGCTGGTCATGATTCCCGCCAACCGCCAGCTTGACTTGAAGAAACTGGCTAAGGGAGTAGGAGCCAAAAAGCTGCGGTTGGCCGCCCACAAAGAAGCGGAGTCGTTAACCAAACTACAGGTAGGAGGTATCTCGGCCCTGGCGTTGGTCAACCGTGGTTTTACGGTGTACCTCGATGAGGACGCTCGCCAGCAAACGCAGATCTATATCAGCGCTGGGCAGAAGGGGATTCAAATCCGCCTGGGGGTTGAAGATTTACAGAAGTTGACCAATGCGCGGTTTGTGGCAGCAGCCGAATAGCCAGTGATTGGTGAACGGTGATCGGTTATCAGTAGGCGGTATTCGGCGTGTTGATTGTTAGACCGTTTATCAGGTGCTCGTTACCGATAACCAATAACCGATTACGGCGTACCAACGAGCCATTCACCAATTAGCTCTACTGTGCGGCCGATGCCGTCTTCGGCGCGGATTTTTTCGCCCATTTCGGCCGCGCGGGTCGCCATTGTCAGATCAGAGACGGCCGTTTGAATGGCTTGTGCCAGGTGGGCGGCCGTCCCAGACCGGTCCCGATAAATGCGCTGTTGACTGTCTTGATGAATTGCTTTTCGCCGGGGAGCGGCCGTGCCTCCTCTTTGAAATCGTTGCCGGGTAGCTCCGGGCGCAGCGGGGAGTTTGGTTCGGTGGAATTGTGGCGGATGTGGATGATCGGCCGCTGTTGATTGCGCCACTCAGCCAGTAGCAAGGCGGTGTTGGCTTCGGCCTGGGGATTGTTTCGCTTCCCCAATGATGGGTCGTCAAGCCCTTTTTGTACATCAATCACTAATAATGCTGTTCTGCTCATGGGAAGTCTCCTAAAAACAGTTACGCAGAGTACGCTGATGAAACGCGGATGACGCGGATTTTTTGCCTGCTTAAGAACGACAGCAGGTGGGAGGAAGTACAGTTAGCAAGCCACGCATCCGTTCATTTCTTCATCCGTTGTTGTCTATCATTATAACTCCTCGCTAACCCTTCTGGCTGCTAGTATAATGAAGCCATACCCATTATTTCTACGAAGAGAACCTTACTTTCGACAGCGGCCGATGACGGCCGCGCGAGAAGGAGAACCCGCAAATGTATGATAAAGCAAAACTGGCGGAAATCGCCGAAGCGCAGGAGAAGTGGGAAGAGACAACGTTACAACAATCGCTGGCGCGAACGCCG
Source organism: uncultured Ardenticatenaceae bacterium (assembly GCA_964410625.1). Classification (GTDB taxonomy): domain Bacteria; phylum Chloroflexota; class Anaerolineae; order Promineifilales; family Promineifilaceae; genus CAYPHY01. The sequence continues at coordinate 64,239 of CAYPHY010000008.1, forward strand.
GAGCGCAAGCAGCGGTTTATGACCACCTCCAGCGAGCCGATCAAACGCCTCTATACCCCGCTAGATGTGGCCGACCTGGACTATGTGCGCGATCTGGGCAATCCGGGTGAATACCCCTATACACGCGGCGTCCATGCCACGCTCTATCGTGGCAAACCGTGGACGATGCGCCTCTTTTCCGGCTTTGGCTCGGCCGAGGAGACCAACGCTCGCTATAAATACCTGCTGGAACAAGGCAACATGGGCCTTTCCGTCGCCTTCGATCTGGCGACGCTGATGGGGTATGACACCGACGCGCCGCAGGCGTTGGGCGAGTTTGGCAAATGTGGCGTGGCGATCAGTAGCCTGAAGGATATGGAGATCCTCTTCGACGGCATCCCGCTGGATCAGGTGACGACCTCGATGACGATCAACAGCCCGGCGGCGATTATCTGGGCGATGTATATTGTGGCGGCCGAAAAGCAGGGCGTGCCAATGGCCGCGCTGCGCGGCACGCTGCAAAACGACATCCTCAAGGAGTATATCGCGCAGAAGGAGTATATCTTCCCGCCGGAGCCTTCGATGCGCCTGGTGGTGGATACGATTGAGTTTGGCACGCGCCACATGCCCGCCTGGAATACCATTTCGATCAGCGGCTATCACATTCGGGAGGCGGGTTCGACGGCCGCGCAAGAGCTGGCCTTCACCCTGGGTAATGGTCTGGAGTATGTGCGTTGGGCGATTGAGCGCGGCCTGGACATTGACGACTTTGCCCCACGCCTGAGCCTCTTCTTTAACAGCCACAACGACTTCTTCGAGGAGGTGGCGAAGTTCCGCGCGGCGCGGCGCATTTGGGCGCGGGAGATGCGCGAGACGTTTGGGGCGAAGAACCCACGTTCCTGGCTATGCCGTTTCCACACGCAAACGGCCGGGGTCTCGCTGACTGCTCAACAACCGGAGAACAACATTGCGCGGGTGGCGATTCAGGCGTTGGCGGCCGTTCTCGGCGGCACACAAAGCTTGCACACCAACAGCATGGACGAGGCGCTGGCCTTGCCCAGCGAAGAAGCGGTGACCATCGCCCTGCGCACCCAGCAGATCATCGCCGAGGAGAGTGGGGTGGGGAATACGGTGGACCCGCTGGCCGGTTCCTTCTTCGTCGAGCATGAGACGAACAAGATCGAGCAGCAGGTCTATGACTATTGGCGGCAGGTGGAGGAACTCGGTGGCGTGCTTCCGGCCATCGAAGCAGGCTTTTTCCAGCAGGAGATTTCCAACGCCGCTTACCAGTACCAGCGCGAGATCGAGGCCAACGAGCGGGTGATCGTCGGCGTCAATGGTTATGCTGACGATGACGAAGAGATACGCATCCCGATCCTGAAGATGGACCCCAAAGGGTATGAGCGGCAGGTGGCGCGGCTGGCACGGTTGCGCCAGGAGCGGGATAACGAGTGTGTTGGCGAACGGTTGGCGGCGTTACGCGCGGCCGCGGCCGGGAGCGAAAACACCATGCCCTACATCATCGAAGCCGTCCGCGCCTATGCCACGCTCGGCGAAATCACCGATGTCTTCCGCGAGGTGTTCGGCACTTACGAAGAGCCGAATTGGATATAAAGAGGAGATTGACGAATAGAGATTAGAGATTGAGTGATTGGAAAAGGTGGCTGGCGACGCCCAAAAACTACGTGGACAGTACGGGTATGATGGCGCCTTTTATGGCCCAGTCTTTAGTGCGCCGGCCGAAGGTCTGACTGAGTTTGTGGATGGCCTCCATCTCGATTATTTGTACCGCTTCTAGTAGCACTCTTTGAAGAGGCGGCCGTTGGTTGTTGGCTAGACAATAATTTTCTCGCGGGCCACCGTGAGTAACTAACCATGTATGACCGGCTTGTATACTGACATAGCCGGTCTGTTTTTTTGCCGGAAGGTATCTGGATAATCAGGGCTTGTGGGAGTAGGTGTAGGAGGAGTTTGGCAAATCGCGGCGGTTTATGGGGGCGCGGCGATTTGCCAAATGGGGGTGGGTGGTGGGTTGGTGGTTGGTGGTTAGACGTTGCGGCCGCCTTTGAGCTGGTCTTGGAGGGTGCGGAGGTCGTCGTAGCGGCCGTCGGCGGCGAGTTGGGCTTGTTGGGGCCAGGTTTGGGGGTCGGCGAGGCGGAGGTTGGCCTGGTCGAGGATGCTTTGGATGTGGGAGATGTCGGTGGCGGCGAGTTGGGCGAAGGTGGTGATGCCGTGTTCGGCGAGGAGGCCGGCGATGCGGGGGCCGATGCCTTCGATGATTTTAAGGTCGTCGGCGATGGGTACATCGCTTGCGGCTTCGTCGGGGATGAGTTCGCTTTGGTCTTCGAGGACGCGGGGCGCATTGGGATCGAGGCCGAGGTCTATTTCGTCGTAGCGGGTGGGGGGCAGGTCTTGTTGGATTTGTTCGCCGGGGGGGATTGTGCCGGTGGCGTCGAGGTCTACGGCGTCGAAGTTGATGGGTTGCTCGACTTCTTGTTGGGCTTGGGGGTGGGAACCGGCGAGGGAGGCGACGGCGGCGTCTATGCCTGCCTGGGTGGAGGTGGGTTGGGTGGCTTCGACTTCGGGGACGCGGCCGATGTTGAGGTCGGCGGGGCCGAGGTCGAGGTCGGCGTCGTCGGCGGTGGCATCGTAGACGCTGGCGCTGGCAGCGTGGTCGCTAATAGCGTGGTCGCTGGTAGCGTGGTCGTCGTGGATGGGGCTGGTGGTGGTGGATTGGGATTGGTTGCGGTTGCGGGTTAGTCCCCACCAGAAGAGGAGGAGGATGAGCAGGATGAGGATGACGATGACGAGGAGGGGGGTTGAGTTGATCATGGTTTGTCCCTTTTTGGTCTATTGGTGAATTGGGTTATTGGTTTGTGACGGATGCTTCTGGGGAGATATTAGCGCAGGTTGGGGGGAATAGCAAGGATGAGGGATGAAGGATGAGGGATGAAGGATGAAAGGGTTTAGTTGTGAATTGTTAATTGATAATTGGCAATTGGCAATTGGCAGTTGGTTAGGTGAGGGTGAGGTGGTCGCGGCCGTAGAGGCGGTGGTGGATGCGGTCCCAGATTTGGAGGAGGTGGTGGTGGTTTTGGAGGTAGTCGAGGTTGTCGGTTTCGACGGTGAGGATGGGGGAGAGGGTGAAGGTGTTGGCCCATTGGTCGTAGAGGGTGTTGAGTTGGGCGAGGTAGGTGGGGGGGATGGCTTGTTCGTAGGGGCGGCCGCGGTGGGCGATGCGGCGTTGGAGGGTGGGGAGGGAGGCGCGGAGGTAGATGATGAGGTCGGGGGGGCGGAGGAGGGTGGTGAGGGTTTGGTAGAGTTGGTAGTAGGTTTCCCAGTCGCGGCCGGTGAGTTGTTGTTGGTGGTGGAGGTTGCGGGCGAAGATTTCGGCGTCTTCGTAGACGGAGCGGTCTTGGATGATGGGCGCGTTTTTTTGGAGGAGGTCGTGGTGTTGTTGGAGGCGACGGCCGAGGAAGTAGATTTGGGAGTGGAAGGCCCAGCGGGGCATGTCGTTGTAGAAGTCGGGGAGGTAGGGGTTTTCGTTGACGGCTTCGTGGACGGGTTCCCAGCCGAGGTGATTGGCTAGGAGGGTGACGAGGGTGGATTTGCCGACGCCGATGTTGCCGGCGATGGTGATGAAAGGGGTCATTAATTGTGAATTGTGAATTGTCAATTGATAATTGTCAATTATTGGGGACGCGGAGGAAGTGGTACCAGTAGAGGAGGGCGAGGTGGAGGATGGCGCTGAGGATGATGATGATCAGGAATTGGGGGTTTTGGCGGAAGTTGGATTTGTGGCGGAAGAGGGCGCGGCCGATGAGGGCGCCGATGAAGCCGCCGAGGAGGGCGATGAGGTGGAGGATGATGTTGGGGGCGCGGCGGGTGGATGATAGGCCGGATTGGGCTTTGGCGAGGAGTTTGTCGAGGCCGTAGAGGAGGAAGGCGATGAGGTTGGTGGCGACGAGCCAGTTGAGGTACGGCCGCCAGGTGGTGGTGAATTGGAGGGTGAAGAAGAGAATGAGAGTGAGGATGATGGCGATGAGGGTGTAGGTTAGTTGGGTGCGGAGGCGTGTGGTCATGGGTTTGTTAGAGATTGAGAGATTAAGAGATTAGAGACTAAGAGATTGAGAGACTAAGAGACTAACTACTGCTTACTGATTGCTGCTGACTGTATTATGACGCAGAGGGGAATTGTTGGCGAATTTTTGTCCAGCGGTAGGGGGCGATTTGGGTGGGTTGGTCGAAGAAGTGTTCTTCGAGGTAGGGTTCGATTTCGTATTGCCAGATGTGGGGGAGGTTGGCGGCGAGGTTGGGTTGCATGAAGTAGGAGGGGCCGAGGGCGTAGTTGGGGTTGTTGATGTGGTCGTTGATGCGGCCGAGGAGGGTGGTGAGGGTTTGGAGGCGTTGTTCTTCGGCGGGGTTGCCGGGGTGGAGCTGGTTGGTGCGGATGAGGTAGTGGCGGAGGGCGTCGTAGTTGGGGGTGAGGTGGATGAAGGCGAAGCGGCGGCGGAGGGCGTGGTCTACGAGGGCGATGGAGCGGTCGGCGGTGTTCATGGTGCCGATGAGGTAGACGTTGGGGGGGATGGTGAGGGTTCCTCCGGCGGCGAGGGGGATGGCGGCCAGGTGGCCGTTGGCGTGGTCGGCGCGGTATTCGAGGAGGTACATGAGTTCGCCGAGGACGGCGGCGAGGTTGGCGCGGTTGATTTCGTCTATGATCAGGACGCAGGGGTCGGCGGTGAGGGCGGCGCGTTGGGTGAATTGGAGGAAGCGGCCGGGGAGGAGGCGGAAGGTGAGGGTCCCGTCGGGGGCGGCCTGGGGGCGGAGGCCCTGGATGAATTCTTCGTAGGTGTAGGCGGGGTGGAATTGGATGAGTTCGTGGAAGCCGCGGCCGTTTTCGCTCAGGTAGCGGGCGAGGAGGCGGGCGAGGTAGGTTTTGCCGGTCCCGGGGGGGCCGTAGAAGATGATTTGTTTTTTGCGCTGGAGGGCGGCGAGCCAGTTTTGCCAGTGTTCTTTCGCGTAGCCAGATTGTTCGACGCAATCTTCGAGGGTCAGGGGAGCGGCCGTTGGCGATTGGTCGCCTTGGTCGGGCTGGTTGGACTCGCGCAAAGTGGCGGCGGTGGCAGTGGGTTGGTAGGTGGTGGGCGGGAGGTCGGGTTCGGCGGGTGGGACGTCGAGTTCGACCTGGTTTTTGCCGGTTAGACCGCTGGTTTGGCGTTTGGCGGCGCGGTGGCAGACCCAGAGGAAGCTTTGGATGTCGATTAGATCGGCCGCGCCGTAGGGTTGGAGGGTGTTGAGCAGGTGGTGGGCGTGGTCGAGGTAGCGTTGGTAGGCGCGGCCGGTGGGGATGGTGGGCAGTGGTTCGGGGTCGCCGAGGAATTTGAGGAACCAGCGGGCGGATTCGGGTTTGATGAAGATGTCGGTTTGTGGATGGAGCAGGAAGAGGTAGTATGTGGCGAAGGGCCAGCGGATGGGCAGGTCGTTGGCGGTGGCGTACTCGATAAAGCTTTGGAGGCGGCCGGGGGTGGGGCGGTCGCCGTAGAGCAGGTTGCGGATTTGGGTGGAGAAGGTGGCAGGGTCGAGGTTGGGGTGTTGGAAGACGGCCGTGTCTCCGGCGGAGGGGACGCTGCGCCAGAGGAGGTTGTTGTCGTTGGCGATTTTTTGCAGGCGGCCGAGGATTTCGTCGTAGTCGTTGGCGGCGATGAGTTGGTCGAGGGTTGGTTGGTTGAGCAGTTCTTGGGCTTTGGCGGCGCTGGCGCGTTTATATTCAATCTCGTCGGCGATGAAGGGGGGATGATCGAAGGTTTGCCAGTCGGGATAAGTGTGGCGGAGGAGTGCTAGGAGTTGTTGGAGGAGGTGATCGGGAATCATATGATCAATTGTCAATGGTTAATTGTCAATTGTCAATTGTTTATGGGGGACGGGGGGTGGTGCCATTGTGGGGAAATGGCACCACCAGCAGAATGAACAGTTCCCATTTGGGGTGGGAAGGAGTAAGGAGCTTCTATAAGGTAGGGGGTGAAGCTTTCGATTTTCCTTACGGAAAGCTTAGAATATGGGGATTTGGACTTACACATTTGCATCGAATTTACGCGAATTAGCGCGAATTTATCCCTTGTCTTCGCGAAAATTCGCGTTAATTCGTTGCAAAATTCTTAATTGCGTCAGGCCTGGGGGTGTGGGCTTTGGCCGGTTTTATATTTGTCCGTTGCCTGCGCTTTTGGTTGCTGGTTTGATGTTTTGGTTGATGCGGAATAGGTTGTGGGGGTCGTATTTGGCCTTGATTTGCGCCAGGCGAGGGTAGTTGCTGCGGTATGCGGCCTGGACTCGTTCCTGGCCCTCGTCCATGATCATGTTGACGTAGGCGCCACCGGCCGAGTAGGGGTGTAGTGCCTGCCAGTAGGACTTCGACCAGCGGATCATGCGTTCATTGTTGGCCGGGTCGGGGTCTACACCGACGATCACCTGGGCGAAGTTGGCTTCGCGGAAGCTCCAGGCGGTTTCGTTCTCTCCTACCCGATGGGCTGCGCCGTTGATGGGGTAGAGGTGCATGGTTGAGTGGACGGTGGGGAGCCTGGCGGCATTTTCCAGGTGTAGCGCGATGGCTTCATCGTTCAGTTCGGTGAAGAAATCGGCGTTCCAGTACCATTGCAGGCCAGGCGGGTATAGGCCGTCGAACAGGCTTTGTAGGGCAGGCAGGGGAATTGGCCCGGCAAAGTCCATGGCCGGGGCCGCAACGGCGCGGATGGGTGCAAAGACCTGTTCGGCTTGTTGCAAGTCGCCGGTATAGCACCAGGTGACGACGGCCATCTTTTTCAGATGGTGCTCGGCCGGGAACATATCCACGGGCGGGACGGTGTGGAAGCCGAACCAACCGTTGATTTCATCGGGGGCGGTCAGGATCAGGTCGCGCCAGTAGCGCATGACCGTTGGTGCGTGTTCCATCTCCCAGAACATCGGCCCGCCGTAGACGGTGCTGACTGGACGACCCTGGAAGAGGAAGGAGGTGACGACGCCGAAGTTGCCGCCGCCGCCGCGCACAGCCCAGAATAGATCTTCATGTTCGTCGGGGCTGGCGGTGATGGCGCGGCCGTCGGCCAGCACCATATCAACCGCTAACAAGCTGTCAATGGTCAGGCCATAGCGACGGGTGAGATAGCCGAGGCCGCCACCGAGCGTCAACCCACCGACGCCGGTTGTGGAAAGGAAGCCGGTTGGCACGGCGAGGCCGAAGGGGTGGGTGGCGTTGTCTACGTCGGCCCAGGTGCAGCCGCCTGCGACGCGCACGGTAGCGGCCGCCTGGTCTACCTGAATCTCCTTCATCAGCGAGAGGTCTATCACCAGCCCGCCGTCACAGCTTCCCAGGCCAGCGCCATTGTGGCCGCCGCCGCGCACAGCAAGCAGCAGGTTGTTTTCACGGGCAAAGTTTACGGCCGCTTGCACATCGGCCGTGTCCACACAGCGGGCAATGAGCGCAGGGCGTTTGTCTATCATGCCGTTGTAGAGCTGGCGCGCCTCGTCGTAATCGGCGTCGCCGGGTTGGAGCAGGTCGCCGCGCAGGCGGGTTCGGAAACGGTTTACGGTCGTTTCATCGAGCACACTGACGGTATTCGTGGTCTGAAGCATTTCGATTGTCATGATTTACCTCACTTAAAACGTTACTCTGAAAACCTCTGGGAACCTTGCAGAAACCAGGTTTCTATTGGCCTATGACCTCGGCTGGCAACGACCGAGAAACCCGGTTTCTACTCTTGAACATCCACCTCATTGCGCAGAATGGCATAGATGGCAACGTCGTGGTTTTTGCCCCGGTGGTACCAGGCGCCGCGGGCGATGCCTTCGAAGGTGAAGCCACACTTCTCGGCTACCCGGCAGGAGGCGTGATTACCCGGATGGATGACCAGTCTGATGCGGTTTATCTTCAAGCGGCCGAATAGATAACGTACCAGCAACTCCACCGCTTCCGTCGTATACCCCTTACACCTGGCAGCCTGCTCATAGACCTGATAGGACAATTCCAGTTCGTCGAGATAGGACACTGTTTTGAAATATTCGATGTGGCCGATAATGCTCTCCCCCCCATCTACCATCAGCAGCATCCCTTCGTCCTTAGTCCAGAAGCCGGTTTCCTGGAAATGCCTGTGGAATTCGCTCTCGGATGTGAAGCCCAGCGGAAAGAAATCGCCGCGATTGGCGATGTCAATGTGCCGCGCATAGAGTTGTTGTAAGTCGGCCTGGTGGACCGGACGCAATTGGATGGCGTTACCTGTAAGCATCAAACATGACCTCAATTTCGGATAACCATTTGGATAGAATCTAAGCATCTCGATTTTTCTGACACGAATGACACGAATTTCACGAAAATAGAAGGAGAATTCGTATCATCCGTATAAAAATGAGTGAGTACTGTGTTTCAAAAGCAATCCGAATGTCATTCCGAGCGGAGCGAGGAATCTCTGGTATATTTCTGGTACAGAAGGCTGCAAGGGATTCTTCACTTCGTTCAGAATGACAGTTGTTAAAACTTTTGAAACGTGTAGTAAGTCCTAATTCATCTGAGTAATCAACAGACGACATTGTACGGAATGACTCTCGCGCCAGACTCGCATCAAACCTCGCACATTTCTCCACATTTCTCTACATTGCTGCGAAAAGGGTTGCCGAGGGTGTATAATCGGGTCTTATGTGGAAGCTGACTCTTTTCGGCCCTCCGAAGCTGGAGCGCGACGGCCGTCCTCAGCCAATACCACGACGAAAAACGAGGGCTTTGCTCGCCTATCTGGCAGTCGGCCGGCAGCGCTATAGCCGGGAAGCGTTGGCGGCCGTTTTCTGGCCTGAGTATGGTGAACGGGACGGCCGTGCAGACCTCAGCCGCACCCTTTCGACATTGCGAACAACGATGGGGGCTGACTTCTTGCTAACGGACCGGGAAAGTGTGGCGCTCAATGAGCAGGCTGATTTATGGGTTGATGTCGTCGCGTTTCGCAGGCATGTGGACGAGTGCCGGAGTCAGACGACCGGGGAGCCGGGGGATGCGTACCGCCAAAAGTTGGTGGCGGCGGTTGACCAGTATCAGGCTGACTTTCTCGCCGGTTTTACGTTGGCCGATTGTCCCGCTTTTGATGAGTGGCAATTGTTGCAAACGGAAGCGCTGCGCCGTGATTTGAGTTGGGCGCTGGACAAATTGAGTCATGAGTATGCAGCGCGGAACGAACTGGAGCAGGCTATCCTCTATGCCCAGCGCTGGGTTGGATTGGACCCCCTGCACGAACCGGCGCAGCGACAACTGATCAGCCTCTATGCCCGCAACGGACAACGGAGCGAAGCGCACCGACAGTACCTGGCCTGTGAGCGGTTGCTGGCGGAGGAGCTTGGTGTTGAGCCGCTACCAGAGACCAGGGAACTCTATGAACAGATACGCAGGGGTGGGACTGAATCACCACTGGATGCTGATCACTTGCAATTGCCAGAGAGTGAAGAGGGTTACGCCCTGGAGCAGGCGGCCGAACCACGCCAGCATCTATTTGTCGCTCGCTCCCAGGAGTTAGAGCGGCTTGACCACTACCTGGAGCAGGCGCTGGCGGGAAACGGCCGTGTCGTTTTCATCACCGGGGGCGCAGGACGGGGCAAAACGTCATTGCTGGCGGAGTTTGCCCGTCGCGCCCAGGAGAGCCACGCGGAGCTGATCGTCGCCGGGGGCAGCGGCAACGCCTTCGCGGGTGTTGGCGACCCGTACTTGCCTTTTCGCGAGGTGATGGAGATGCTGGCCGGGAATCGTGCCAGCGGCGGTCAACCACGGAGCGAGCAAGCGCGTCGTCTACGAGGGATGCTGCCGCAGGTGACACAGGCCATCTTGGAACATGGCCCGCAGTTGCTCGATGTCTTGGTGTCGGCGAAAGCGTTGTTGGCGCGAGCCACGGCCGTCGCGCCGCCTGGCGCGAGTTGGCTGGCTGCTTTGAGCGCAGAAGTGGCGCGGCGCCAACAGTCGCCAGGCACGCTGGAGCAAACCGCGCTCTTTGGACAATTTACCAACTTGCTGCACCATCTGGCGCAAAAGCACCCTTTGCTGATCACGCTCGATGACCTGCAATGGATTGATGAGGCCTCGCTGGGGCTGTTGTTTCACCTCGGCCGCCGCCTGGCGGGCCGTCGCATTCTGATCGTGGGGGCATACCGGCCGGACGAGCTTGCTGGCGGCCGAGATGGCGAACACCACCCGCTGGGGCAACTGCTGGAGGAGTTCAAGCGGCAGTATGGGGATGTCTTCATTGATTTGGCTGCGGCCGATCAGGCTGAGGGGATGCGCTTTGTCAACGACTTGCTGGATAGCGAGCCAAACCAATTGGATACGGCATTCCGGCAAGCGCTTTTCCGGCGGACGGGTGGGCATCCCTTATTCATTGTTGAGCTGTTGCGCGATATGCAGCGCCGGGGCGACCTGATCCAAGGTGAGGCGGGGCGCTGGCGCGAAGGGCAGGAACTGGATTGGGAGGCGTTCCCGGCTCGTGTGGAGGCGGTGATTGCCAGACGGGTTGACCGGCTGGACGACGGCTTGCGAGCCATCTTGAACGCGGCCGCTGTCGAGGGGGAGTTGTTTACGGCCGAAGTGGTGGCGCGGGTGTTGGGCGTGGAGGAACGGCCGTTGCTCCGGGCCCTATCGCAGCAGTTGGACAAGCAACAGCGGCTGGTGCGGGAGCGCGGGGAGATAAAAACGGAGCAGGGGTATCTCGCCGCCTACCAGTTTAGCCACGCGCTGTTTCAACAATACCTGTACCAGCAGCTTTCCGCCGGGGAACGACGACGGCTGCATGGGGCGGTGGCCGCCGCGCTGGCCACGCTCTATGCGGCTGATCTCGATCAGGTCGTTGTCCAGTTGGCTTACCATTATTCGGCCGCTGCGGAGTGGCCCGCGGCCGCCTTATACCATCGCCGGGCTGGTGAGCTGGCCTACCAGAGAGCTTCGCTGCCGGACGCCGTTCGCCATTACCGCGCTTCTCTGACTCAGTGGCCCCAAGCTGACATCCAGGGGCGAGCGGATGTCTTATGTACGCTTGGCGAATGCCTATGGATGCTCGGCCAGCATCAGGAAGCGATTGAGGTTTTGCAAAGCAGTCGTGACCTGTTTTATAAGGCAAGTGACAATCAGGGGGCAGCGACTGCGCAACGGTTGCTGGGTCGGGTGTATTGGGAAGCGGGGCGAGTGGACGAGGCTGGTCGCTGCTATTGGCAAGCGCTGACTGATTTGGAGGGTGAGCCGGAAAGCGAGGTACTCGGCTGGGCGCTGGCCAGTATGTCTAACCACCATATGCACATGGGGAACTATGAGGAGTCGATCAGGTTGGGTGAGCGGGCGTTGGCGCTGGCGAGGCGTTTAGGAGTCAACGCGCTGATAATCCAGTGTTTGTGCGACCTCGGCTCCGCCATCTCCAGTAAAGGGGAGTGGGAGGGCGTGGAGTTAGAGCAGGAGAGCCTGAAGCTTGCGTTGGCTGCGAATCGCCCCCATGATGCCGGTCGCGCATACCTATATATCGCTGAAGCGCTGATCTATCTCGGCCGTTATGAGCAGGCCAGGAAGCTATTGGAAGAGGCAATCGCCTATACGCGGCGGATGCAGATCATGTATGTCGCCGAAGGCGCGGCCAGTATGTTGGCCGAAATAGACCAGCTTACCGGCCGCTGGTCGGCGGCCATCGCCCAGTTGCAACCGGTAAGGGATTCTAGCAACAATGAGCAATTGGCCGGTCCGTCCCAGAGCTATGTTAGCCTGGTACTTAGCCGTCTCTACAACGACCTGGGGCAGGCGGAGGAGGCGCACAAGCTCTTGACTGCGGCGCTGGCAGACCCAATCAAGAGCCTGGACCCGCGTGTCGCGTTGTTGGGCGAAGTGGCACGGGCGGAGGTGCTACGCGGCCGAGCGGAGGCCGTTGTCCCTGTGGCCAGGGAGATCGTGACGTTGTGCGAACAGTCCCGTTATCTTTTCCCCAACATCAACATGGCGCTGCTGTTCGTCTGCCGCTTGCCCGTTGTGCTGGACGCGCCTGAACATTTGCGCCTTGCCCGTTCCGCTCGCCAACAGTTGGAACGGCTCGACAGCCAGTTTAATACGCCAGCCATCGCGGCATGTCTGGCGGAGGGAAAGGGGTGGTTGGCACTGGTGCAGAGGAATGGGGCGGAAGCAGCCGCATTGATGAAGCAGGCGGCGGCCGACTGGCAGGTACTCGGCCATCCGTATGACCAGGCTCGCGCATTGAGTGGCTTGGGGCAAGCTTTGGCTCAGGTAGGGGATAGGGATGGCGCGGAATCGGCCACGAGGCAAGGGATGGAGATGACCAATGCCCTGGAGATGGAGCTAGGTGACCCGGATTCGAATTAGATGGTTACGCGGATGGGCATTGGCATTCTAAGAATGCACAAGAATGCTTGCGGATACTTTGTAGTTTGGGCGGCCGTTATGAGTCATTTCGTAAGTGAGTAATAATCATAGCCAGGACGATTAGTAGTTGGCGGCGATAGACCTGCAAGGAGTTTTGAGGATTCTTGAATCCTAATTTGGTATAGATGTTATCCATATAGTGGGCGACTGTCCGTTCGCTGATTCCCAGCTCTCTGGCGATGATTCGGTTTTCTTTCGTCAGGTTTTGTACAACGGCCCTTTCTTGTGGCGCAAGTTGCGACAGTCGATTGGCAACATACTCCACGGCGTCTGTTATCTCGCCAGGTAGGGTATTCAGGATGAGCTGATCTGAAGCTGGGTAATGAGCCACAGAATTTTGCTTGCTAATAAAGATATAACCATTGACTGCCCTTTCAATTGCTTCATGAAAATCGGCAATTGAACTTCCCTTTGGCAAGCACGCTATGCCAGTATAGCCGCTTCTAATTAAGTCGCTGACGCTTGGAAAAGCTTTTGATACATAGGCTGACCAAATTACAATACCAACCTGTGGGTTGTTTATTTTTACCTCTTGCAGTAGTTGCAAACCGGGCATCGTATAATAGCTGGCGCTATCGGTTTGGTGTTTGGGTATGGTGGCATCCATAACAATCAGATCAGGACGCATGGCGGATAGCCCTATTGATGCCTCTTCAATGGTTGCGGCAGTGCTAACCTTGTACCCCAATTCGCTTAAAAAATTTGTCACCGCTAATTGAAGGAACGGATCTGCTTCAATGAGCAAAGCCTGTCTGGCAAGGGATAAGTATTCCATTGGCACATCCTCACTAATGCGACTGTGGATCGTTACCCTATATTATAGCGGTATTTCATCAGATGCAACCCCCTCAATTTTGCCGTATTGCTATAGGATAGCCTTTTGGCTATTCTAAAATGGTAGTTTCTCAGTTCGGGCAATGCTCTTGCTTGCCTTCGATCAGTTATACTGTCGTAAAAGTCCAGTTTAATAGGAGATAGCCAAATGAAAGTGCGTTTTTTTGTTCTAGGTATACTTGTCTTGCTGGTGGCCCTGATCGGGCGTTTACCTTTTGCTTCTGCTGCCCCGACGTTGGCCAGCCCGGCGGCCGATTGTGAATCGTTTGGTACTGGTGAAGGTGCGACCGGTCTGGCGCCTCTTGCTTCGTTGGATTTCAATTTTAGTTGTTCAACTGATGCGGTAGTTTATTTTGGCACTTGTGATTCAGGTCCCATACCCGACGATGACCTTTTTAACATCACATACAATGGAACGGTTGTCGCCTACAACTTTTATGAGGGCGGAGCTGAATATGCGGTTATTGGAACCGCCGCAGCAACGGCTGGCTCGCACACAGCTACTTTGGCAAGCATCAATGTGGGAGAGGCTGAAGCAACTTACTCTTATGCAGTCTCTGCTGATAGCGCGGCCGTTACTTCTTATTTGAGTTCCTTTTGCGGCACTGATTTTGCAGGCCCGGGAGTCCCTGCGGGGATCGCCTGTTATCGGGATGTGTCGGTTTTCACAGAGGACACAGCGTCTAGCAATGGTGTCTTGGAGTTTCGTATCATGCTCGGCAACGAGGATTCGCGCGAAACGTCGGGGTTAATGCAGAGTTGGGAAATAACGGCCGGTCAGCGGCTCAACAACGTTCTGGTAACCAATGTCCCCGGCCCGCGCTACGCTCGTCTCTACTGGCAGCCTGCCGGTAGTGGTGAGTGGTATATGCTAACCTCACAGTATTGGCACAATGAAGGGACAAAAGCTGATGAATATGGGGTTGCCTGCACCTATCCGGCACAAGCATCTTATCACACATCGTTTGCTTCAGCCGTACCTGTGGCCGACGTATGCTTCGACCTGATGAAGGGTTGTAGACGCTAAGCAGCGTTACGGGCGCGTCTAATTTAACGCTTTGACAAAACAGGTGAGGCATAGTTAATGCCTCGCCTGTTTTTGCGTTACTGGCGGCCGCTTTCATAGAGGCGGGCTTTGATTTCCAGCACTTCGCGGCGGGTGGCGGAGTTGATCTCCACTTCGCGGGCGATCTTCTCGCAGCCGTACATGATGGTGGTGTGGTCACGGCCGCCAAGATAAGTACCGACCTGGGGCAAGGAGGCGTCGGTTTCGCTGCGGGCCATGTACATGGCGATCTGGCGTGGATAGGCGATGGAGCGTTTGCGGCTGGCGGAGGCGAGGTCGGCTAACGTCACCCCATAGTAGTAGCAAACGACTTCGATGACGCGCTCCAGGCTCGGCCGGTCGCTGCGCCGCAGCAGGTCGGCCAGGGCCATATCTACCAGCTCTTCGGTGATCGGCGTGTCGGAGAATTGGGAGAAGGCGATCACTTTGTTCAGCGCCCCTTCCAGTTCGCGGATGCTGTCGCGGACGTGGTGGGCGATGATGTCAAAGACGTAGTCGGGGACGCGGTAGTTTTGCTCTTCCGCTTTGGATTGCAAAATCGCCTTCCGCATTTCGATGTCGGGGGCCTGGATGTCGGCCATCAGTCCCCACTCGAAGCGGGATTGCAGCCGTTCTTCGAGGGTGACGAGGGCTTTTGGCGGCCGGTCGCTGGTGATCACCACTTGCTTGCCGTGGCTATGCAGTTCATTAAAGGTATGGAAAAATTCTTCTTGGGTGCTCTCTTTTCCGGCGATAAATTGGATGTCGTCAATCAGCAGGACGTCCACCGTGCGATAACGTTCGCGCATCCATTCCGTCTGCTTGTTGCGGATAGCCATGATCAGGTCGTTGGCGAAGGTTTCGGCCGAGATATACAACACGCGGCAACCGTCCTCGTGGCAGCGATGGCCGATGGCGTGGAGCAGGTGGGTCTTGCCCAGACCAACCGAGCTATAGATGAAAAGTGGGTTGTAAGTCTTGCCGGGGTTTTCGGAGACGGAGAGCGCGGCGGCGTGGGCCAGCCGGTTGTTGGAGCCAACGACAAAGTTGACAAAGGTGAAGCGTTGGCTGAGCGTCAACTCTGGCAGGGGGGTCAGCCCTGGCACGTTTTGGGGGGCATCCGCTACGGTTAGCGCGGATATCTTTGGCTGGCCGTTGCCGTTTTTCTGATGGAGTGGCGTTTCGCTGTGCCAGCCGTTGGCTCGTTTGTTATCCGGCTGGTGGTCGTCGGAACAAACGATATAGCACACATCAACATGACGGCCGATGATCCCCGCTAGCGTGCGTAGCACCGTATCTTGCAAGCGGTTTTCCAGCCAATCCTTAGCAAAATCATTACGCACGCCGATGACGAACTTTCCCTCCTCGCAGTCTACAACTCGTGTCCCTTTGAGCCACGTATTAAACGTGGCGCGAGTCATTTGTAGTTCAAGTTCACCAAGCGTTGATTTCCAGGCGGTTTCAGGCGAGAGTAACATACAAATCCAATACCTCCGTTTGCCTGCAATGCGACCAGCAGGCAAGCATCAAGAGCAGACGGGTATTAACCGCATTTCATCAACAGGGGACAAGGTTCCCATCCGGGCCAGTTTCAACGGTTTCCCTTAGCCGTCGATCCTGGTATCCATATCAATCGCACCCCTTCTTGATTGCGATTTCATGTGTACCTTTTGGTTACAACGGAAACCTCATTCTAACAGATGCACAGGGCTTAAGCAACGGAAAAACACTTATTTTGTCTTAAAACCTGGGCTTTTTTTAGAAATGGAGAATGTAAAATAATCGAATTATTTAAGGTTGAACAATTTGGAGCAACCCCTAAACCCAGGTGTAGGGGCAATGTTTGGCAGGTCACCCCGTATATATGGGTATAAGGTTGAAAACGGCTAGACGGGGTTAGAAGGGAAACATCAGGCTCTTACCGGTAAATGGTGCGACTATCCGATTTTTGCTCGTCGATTTCAGCCGACTTGTGCATCTAGCGTTGGTTTAGCGTTGGATAGCATGGTTTATTACTCGAGCAATCTTGATTGACGGCCGATCTCTGGCACGATTGGGCGAAGCAGGTCACAATTCCGGCGGTATGAAGGCATTGCAAAATTTGCGTATTCTTGACCTGACCCATATGGTGAGCGGCCCCTATGCGGGAATGATCCTCGCTGACTTGGGGGCGGAGATGATTAAGGTAGAGCCACCGCTGGTGGGAGAGGGGACGCGCCGCTGGCTGGCGGACGATCCCCGGCATAGCGTTCGGGGCGTAGGGGCATATTTTATGACGCTCAACCGCAATAAGAAGAGCATGACGCTTAATTTGAAGACGGAGCGCGGCCGTGAACTGTTCTATGAGCTGGTGAAGACGGCCGACGTCGTTCTCGACAACTTCAGCGCCGGCGTTACGGAACGGTTGCGGATCAGTTATGAGCATCTGGCGGCCGTTAACCCGCGCATCATCACCTGCAGCATCACCGGCTTCGGGCAGACCGGCCCGGCCAATGACCGCCCGGCCTTCGATATGGTCGCCCAGGCGATGGGCGGCGGGATGAGCATCACCGGCCTGCCCGACGGCCCGCCGATTCGCGCCGGTGTGCCGATTACCGACCTCGGAGGTGGGCTGATGGGTGTGATTGGAATTTTAGCGGCGGTGGTCGCCCGCGAGCAGACGGGGCGCGGCCAGCATGTGGATATTTCGATGCTCGACACGCAAATCAGTTTGCTCAACTATATGGCGACCGTCTATTTGCTCTCCGGCGAGATTCCGGCGCGGATGGGCAATGCGCACTTTGTCCACGTGCCGTATGATACCTTTCCGGCGGCCGATGGCTATATCATCCTGGCGGTGATCACCGATAACTTCTGGCAAAACCTGATGGGGATGCTCGATCTGCCGGAGCTAAACACGGAGGAGAACCGCACCCAGCCCGGCCGCGCTCGCAACCGGGAGTGGATCACCCGCCGCTTGAGCGAGGTTTTCCGAACCAATACCCAGGCTTATTGGATGGAACAATTGCGGAAGGCGAGGGTCCCTGCTGCACCGGTCTATGATTTGGCCCAGGCATTGAGCGACGAGCAGGTGTTGGCGCGGCAGATGGTGGTGGAGGTGCCGCTGGCCGAGGGGGGCCACATCCGTGCCCCTGGCAACCCAATCAAGCTCTCGGAAACGCATGAGGATAGCTTCACGGCCCCGCCATCCCTCGGCGAACACAGTGATGTGATTTTGCGTTCTTTGGGGTATACGGATGAGGAAATTGATTCGCTGAGAAGTTCAGGGATTATCTAAAAGCACTCGTAAAATTAGCTCACGCAAAGCCGCAAAGGCCGCCAAGCCTTTGCGGCTTTGCATTCTTTGCGTGAGATTCTTATTGTCTTCATGCCTATGCCACCGAGGGGGGGTAGATCGCACAGCGCTTCCTCAACCCATTCTGAATCGTCTGAATCAGCAATTTGTGCAAATTACCTAAAAAAAGCGGTTGACAGGTCGTTCCGCTTTTTGCTATGATGGGCGGCATATTGGATACGGGGTTCTGTATACAGTATCCGAAAATGATGGAGCGCTATGGATAATGGGAATAGTTTACAACTTGATATTGATAAACGACCTTCACTACGCGACCAGGTCTATCAGGAGCTTCGCCGGGCGATTCTGAGCGGGCCGATTTCGCCAGGCAGTGTGCTTGTTCAGGAGCAGTTGGCGGAGCAATTGGGGATTTCACGCACGCCCGTGCGTGATGCGCTAGACCGGTTGGCGAATGAGGGATTGGTCTTACGCCGGAATGGCGGCCGAATGCAGGTGGCGCCGCTCTCACTCAACGAGCTACGTGAGAAGTATGAAGTGCGGCAGGTGCTGGAGGGTTTGGCGCTGCGGTTGGCCGCCCAACAGCTTAACGAAAGCGCCATGGCCAAGCTGGAAAGATTGGTCCAGACGATGCGAGCAGCGGCCGAAGCCCATGAACACCAGCGCGTCACCGAAGCGGGCAACGAGTTCCACGACATTATCATCGCTGCCTGTGGCAACCAATACCTCATCCAGCTCCTCACCTCGCTTAATGATTCGATCCGCCGTTATCGCCAATTTGCGGCCGATTTACCCGGCCGGGCCACCGAGAATATCAGGGAACATGAGCAGATTTATCTGGCTATTGCTGGGGGTGACTTTGAGTTAGCCAGACAGCACATGGAACAGCACATTGCCCACTCCCAACAATCACTGGAACAGGCGATTCGCCAAAACCGGAAGTTTTCCTTCCACCAGAAAGACAATCACGAAAATAATTAATCTTTTAGAGGCAGGGAAATCGTTTATCCCGGCAACTTTCTCCCTTTCAAGTGGGATTCCCCGGCTTCTAGCTTCAGGAAGAGATGAAAACCCAAACCACCCTTGTTGAACACACAAATTCGGTATCTGTTCCCCAGGCTGAGACGGTTGGCTCGGCGGCCCAAGCGGCCCCAGGGCCGGTGCTGATCCAGGCCAATAACCTATCAGTTGAATATGAGCGCACGCGGGACAAGAGCCGCCTGATCGCCCTGCAAGATTTTACGCTTGATATTCGCGCCGGTGAGTTTATTACGATTGTCGGCCCCAGTGGTTGTGGCAAAAGTACCTTTCTCAATGTGGTTGCCGGGCTTCAGCCGCCCAGCGCGGGGGAAGTGATGATCAACGGCCGTCCCGTACTCGCTCCCGGCCCGGATCGGGCGATGGTCTTTCAGGACTATGGCCTGATGCCCTGGCGCACGGTGCAGCGCAATGTGGAGTTCGGGCTGGAAATGCGCGGCCAGTTGAATGCGGAAACCAGGGAAAAGGTTCAATACTATATCAATATGGTCGGGCTGAGTGGCTTTGAGCAAGCGTATCCACGCGAGCTGTCTGGTGGGATGCGCCAGCGGGTGGGTTTGGCGCGGGCATTGGCCATTGAACCGCAGATCATGTTGATGGATGAGCCGTTTGCGGCCGTTGACCTGATTACCAGGGAACTGATGCAGGAAGAGTTGGCGCGGATCATTTCCACCACCGGCAAGACGGTGATTTTCATCACCCATAGCGTGGATGAGGCGATTACGCTTGGTGACCGGCTGGTGGTGATTTCGGCGCGGCCGGGGCGAGTGCAGGCGATCCACAAGATTGAAATCCCACGCCCGCGCTTCCGCACCAACATTCGCTCTAACCCCCATTATATTGCACTCCGCGAGCAGGTGTGGCAAGCACTGGCTCATCAATGATTGGTACTGCATCAAGCGTAGAGGCAACCGTTGCGGTTGCCCTGACCGGGTTTTGTGGTTGCCAGGAACAGGGCAAGTACAAGACCTGCCCCTACTAATAAATCATTCAATTTGACGAACGGGAGAGTCCTGATATGGAATCGAACGCGGTATCGGTGTCGCATTCACCCCAAAAAACAGGCGCAAAGCAAGCCGGGGAATGGACGCGGCGAATCAGCAATATTCTTCCCACCATTGCCAGCTTATCGGTGCTGGTCATCATTTGGGAATTGATTGTTCGTGTGCGCGAGATCCATCCGTTGTTGTTGCCCGCCCCCACGCTCATCGCCCAGGAGTTTGTAGAAATCCACCAACGCGGCCTGCTGTGGGAACCGCTGGGGGAGACGATGCTGGCTTTGTTTGCCGGATTGCTGGCCTCTTTGCTATTTGGGATTCCGGTGGGAATTGTGCTGGGGGCATCCAGCGTGATGGATTTGCTTAGCACGCCTTATTTGTGGGCGCTGAAGGCCACTCCCCGCATCGCTATTGCTCCGTTGCTGGCGATCTGGGTCGGTTTTTCCTTTGACGCCAAGTTTTGGATGGTCTTTATTTCATCGTCCGTCACCGTCTTGCTGATCACCCAAGAGGGTGTGAAAACGGTAGACCAGGGGCTGGTGCAGGTGGCACGCTCGTTTGGGGCCAGCCGCCGCGAGATTTACCGGCAGGTGGTCTTTCCCTACATCATGCCCTTTATTGCCAACGCCATTCGCAACGGCATCGGTATCGGTATTGTGGCCGTGTTGGTGGTGGAGATGTTTTCGGCATCGGGTGGCATCGGTTCCCAGGTGATGCGAGCCAGCAGCAGCTATGACGGCCCGCGGCTCTATGCCTACATCATTATCTTGTTAATTCTTTCGCTCGGCCTGATTGTATTATCTCGCCGGTTGGAGGCGTATGTATCGCGCTGGCGCGAGGAGGCATACGTATGAGCATGGTTACGACGAATGCTACTCCTGCGGCGCAACCCGCGCCGCGACGCTGGCTGGTGAGAGGGCGCGGCCGCTTCGCGCTGATCACGATCATCAATCTACTGGTCTTCTTCACCATTTGGGAGCTATTCGCGATTTATAGCGGCATCCCGCGCATCTTCTTGCCACGCTTTTCCGCGATTTTGGCGGAATTACCGGAGATGGCGGCCGAGGGGATTCTTTGGCCGAACATCTGGGTCAGCCTGAAAAATTTTGTAATCGGTATGGTGGTAGGTATCGCCGTCGGTTTGCCGTTGGCTTATGCCGTGGGCGGCATCAAGGTGCTGGATAGAATTCTTAGCCCCTATATTTGGGCGCTCTACTCTGTCCCGCGCATCATCCTCGTCCCGATCATCTTCCTCTGGTTGGGAATCAACAACAACTCTCGTTTGGCAATTGTCATCCTTAGCGTTATCCCCCAATTTTTGGTGGTGGTGATGGAAGGGGTGAAAACAACCGATAGGACGCTGCTCAGCGCGGCCCGATCCTTTGGGGCCAATCGCTGGCAACTGTTTACCAAAGTCATTGTGCCGTCTACCACGCCCTTCATCGGAACCGGTATCCGGCTGGCGATGTTGCGTGGCTTTATCGGCCTCTACATCGGTGAACTGTTTATTACGCTCAACGGCCTCGGCTCGATCATTGCCCAGGCAAAGGTGATTTTTGATACGGCACGTGTCTTTGCCGTGCTGCTCATCTTTGTGCTGATGGCGGTGTTTGGTCTGGCAATGACCCGCATTCTGGAAAAGAAATTGACCACCTGGCGCGAACCGGCCAAATTGTGAGATACCCGGCGACGAACCTGGCGACATCAGGACATAGATGAGCGCGGATTCACGCAGATGTCCCTGATCCCTAAAACCTGTAGGTTGATCTTGATGGCACATCTGTGCCCTGACCATAAAGAGAAGCAAAATCGCCGCTGTGTATTGGAGGGAGCCGTTTTATCAATCTAGGACAGACGGAGGAAAAGACAATGTCCAGGAAGAGATCGCTGCTCGTGATTGTTGTGTTGTTGTTTATGTGGGTGACGGCCGCTTGCCAACCGGCTGGAGGCGAATCGGCCGACACCGGGGATGGCGAGGCCTTAAGCCTGAGTGGGGTGAATTTCGCCACCTCCAGTAACGACGCGGTTGATTTGATGGTGGTCTATTCGACGGCCGAAAAGTTCTGGCCGGAAGTGGGCTTCACCGAAGAGCCACGTATTATCGTTACCGATGATATTCTCCCTGCCCTGGTTTCCGAGGAAGTGTGGGTGATTCAAGGTGGAACCAGTCAGATTTGGGCGGCGATGGCCGAAGGGAGTCTGGACCTGGTGATGATCGGGATTGATAAGGACAATGAGGTACGTATCCTCGGCTCGCGACCGGGCATCACCAGCGTTGAGATGGTTGAGCCAGGGATGACCGCCAGCGGTGGCGATATTGGTGACTATGACGAATTGGTGCTGCGCGAAATTTTGACCGAATTGGGCCTGAATACGGATGAGCTGGACATTGTGGCTATGGGTGGCGGGGCCGATTCGCGAATGCAAGCAATGCTGGCAAATCAGCTTGATATGGGCATCCAACAGCCACGCAATATTGGCCCATTGACCCGCGCTGGCGGGGCGATTCTCTATGAGCGCTCGGCCGAAGTGCCCCAGGAAGGTTGGGCGGTACGCCGCGAGACATGGGACAATAACCGCGATGCCGTTTGTGCCTTTATTCGCGGCCGGATCATGGGGAAGCAGTGGGCGGCCGAAGGCGAGGACTCGCGTGCCAACATTGAGGAAGCGGCCGAGATTGTGCGTGGTTATGACATTGACCCCAGTGAGGACGAGTTGAACGACTGGGAGCGCGAGTTGCACGGCAACTTTAGCCTGGACGCCGGTACGACGGTTGCAGCCCTTGATAAGTTTGAGCAAGACCTGAAGACCATCGGCCATCTTCCCGAAGATTTTGATTGGCGCGACCATACCGACTTCAGTTGTGTCTGGGAAGCGCAAGAGGCGCTAGGCCTGCCGCAACGCCCTGAACCGGAAGGATAGAAATATAGGAGGTTTGTCGTAACTACGTTCGTAGTTACGACAAACTCCCTTCAATACAAAAATAATAATGATACACGTAGGCTTTCCATCGCCGAGCATTGCCACGCTGCGTATGCCCGACAACGCGCCACTGGCACAGGTGTGTGACGAACTGGATATTGATACCCTCTGGCACAGCAACGAACGCTTTTACCGCGAGATGTTTGTGCGAATGACGGTGTCGGCCGTTTCCACCCAACGAATTGGGATTGGTGGCGCGGTCGCCGAACCCTTTGCCGTCCACCCCCTGCTCACCGCCCAATCGTTGGCAACCGTTTCCGAGTTGTCTGGCGGCCGGGCGACGTTAGCCATCGGCGCGGGTGGTTCTGGCTTTCAGATGATGGGCGTCCAACGGCAACGCTCGGCCAAAGCAATTCGCGAGGCGTATACGATCATGAAGGGTGTCCTTGCCGGAGAAGAAGTGGACTTCAACGGTGAGATGCTCTCCGCCCACAAAGCGAAACTGCAATTCCAATTAGAAGAACCGCCGACGCTATGGGTTGCCACGCGTGGGGATGTGACGCTGAAAACGGCCGGGGAGTATGCGGACGCGATCATGATCGCCACTTATGCGACGCCGGCTGGTGTGGCCGAGGCGGTGGGCATGGTCAGGCAGGGGATTGAACGGGCAGGGCGGACGGCCGCGCCGATCCGCATCATGTCCCGTGTGGATACCTGTGTCCATGCCGATTGGCGCAAAGCGTATGACGGTTTGCGCTTGATGATCGCCCGCGTCTTGTGGGTCAGCTATCCCGATCGGAACTTCGTCAACCGGCTAGGGTTGGAGATTCCGGCCGATATTGAGGAGTTGATCGCCAAACGGGACGTAGAACTGATGACCCCGGTGGCTGAACGACTACCTGATCCCTTTATCGAAGCGTTTGGCTGGGCCGGTTCGCCGGAGATGGTGGCGAATCGGGTAATCGAAATCAATCGCGCCACCGGCGTGCGTGAATTTGGTTTCTGGATGCTGCTGGCCCCCGGCCAAACCCGCGAAGAGGCGGTTCGTTTATTAGCAAGTGAAGTGGTCCCGCGTGTGCGGGCCGCTCTGGAAGAGAAGTAGCCAGCAGGCAGTCGGCAGTTGCCAGTAGGTGAGGCGAGTTGATCTTATCGCCTACTGACAACTGCCTACTGCTTACTTGATTAAAAATAGGAGTGACAACGATAATGCAACCCCAACCACCATTGTTCCAGCCGCAACGTGTAGCGGATGTGTTGGATGAGAATGGAATTGATGCATTGGTGGCGACGACGCCGCCAAATGTGCAATATCTGACCCGGTATCGCAAAGGGAACACTGTGGCTTTGTTGAAGCGCGAGGCGCTAGACAAGCCGGTGTTGTACCTGAGCGCATCGAATATCGCTTATACCCTGGAAGACCCACTGGATGGGTTGGAGGTTCGGCCGTATGGCTTTTTCGTCCGTTCCTTTGCCGACCAACTGAATGAGCGCGAGGAACGGATGCGGCAGATGCACGAAGCGGCGCGGCGAGATGCGTCTGCCTGGGATTTGTTGGCCGAAAGCCTGAGCGAGGCGGGATTGGCCTCGGCGACCGTTGCTACCGATAGCTACGTTGAATCATTGGCTCCACTGGCACAACGGCTGCCGAATCTGCGGATTCAGAGCCGGAATGACCTCTTTCGCCGCCTGCGGATGGTGAAGACGGCCGAAGAAATCAAGCGGCTGGCTGAGGCGGCGCGGATCACCGAACATGCCGTGCTGACCAGCGTGCAAAGCGCTTTTCTCGGCTGCACCCAACAACATCTGGCGCGGGTCTATAACCATGTGGTGGTGGAAGCGAACGCCACCACGCGGCAAGACAACGCCTCAATTGGCAGGGGTGGGGCATTCGGCAACCTCAATACGCCGGGGGATGTGGTGCAAGATGGGAGCATCATCCGCTACGATGTCGGGGTCCATTACAAGGGGTATGCCTCGGACATTGCCCGCTGTTATGCGTTTCGTACCGTCCCTGATCGGGCGCGACGGATTCAGGATGCGCTGGTGGAAGGATTAGAGCGGGCGTTGGAATTGGTCCGGCCGGGAGCGATTCCAGAGGAGATTTTTGAGACGGCCGTTGCGGCCACGCGCCGTGCCGGTCTGCCCGACTTTGACCGGACCCATACTGGTCATGGCATTGGCACGGCCGGGGCGGGCTATGAGCCACCCGACCTGAAGCCAGGGGATCGCACCCCGCTAGAGGTCGGTATGGTCTTATGTGTGGAGACGCCTTACTCCGAAGTGGGCTACGGCGGCCTGCAAATCGAAGAGATGCTCGTTGTCACTGAAAATGGCTACGACTTGCTGACCCATACCCCGCGCGGGCTTGAGGTTGTGCCGTCTTAATGAGGAGACTGAGAGATTGAGAGACTAGGAGACTAAGAGACTGCCTATATACAGTCTCTTAGTCTCCCAGTCTCCTAGTCTCCAAATCGCTTGATTTAGGAGTTAACAAATATGGCCCAGGGGAATTTGTTGGGGTTGAAGTGCATTCGTTGTGGCACGGCCGTCGGGATGGAACACTTTAACACCGGTTGCCCGATTTGTGCGGAGCGTAATCTGCACGCGAATCTGACTACGGTTTATGATTTGGAACGAGCGCGGCCGTCGTTTGAGCAGGCGATTGCCGAACGGCCGCCAAGCCTCTGGCGGTATGATGCGTTGCTGCCATTTACGGCCGAGCAGGCGGTGACATTGAAGGAGGGGGGAACGCCCCTCGTCGAAGCGCCCCGGCTGGCCCGCCATTTGGGTTTGCGTCGTGTCTGGATAAAGGATGAGTCGCGCAACCCCACCTGGTCGTTTAAGGATCGTTCCGCTTCGCTGGCCGCCACCCATGCTTGCCAGCTTGGCAGCCCGGCGATGGTGGTGGCTTCAACGGGGAACGCGGCCGCGGCCGCCGCTGCCTACGCCCGTCGCGCCGGACTTCCAGCGATCATCCTCTTTGCCAAAAGCGTCGAGCCGATCATGAGCGCGTTTGTCCGTTCTTATGGCGCGTCGGTGGTGGCAACGGAGACGAAGGCCGACCGTTGGGTGTTGATGCGCCATTGCGTTCAGGAATGGGGCTGCTATGCCGCCGGTAGCTTTGTCTCCCCGCCGATTGGCGGCAACCCCTATATGATTGACGGCTATAAGAGCATTGGTTTTGAGATGTGGGAGCAGTTGGGCGGCCGTTTGCCCGATTGGGTCTTTGGCCCCACCGGCTATACCAACGCGATGTATGGCATCTTTAAGTCTTTCCAGGAGTTGGCCGGGATGGGCTTGATTGAAGAGAGTGATATGCCGCGCATGGGCATTGCCGAAGCATATGGCTCCCTCTCGCGGGCGATTGCCAATGAGAGCGAGGTGGTGGACGCCTCTGATTTATCAAAGCTGCCCACGACCGTCGCCATCTCAATGGGGACGGCGCAAAACGCTTACCAGGGCTTGTTGACCATTCGCGAGACCGGCGGGTCAGCGACGCACGTTTCTAACGAAGCGATCCTGGCTGCCCAAAAGTTGCTGGCGGAGACAGAAGGGATTTTCGGCGAGACGGCCTCGGCCACCGGCCTGGCGGCGTTGATCCAGGCGGTGGACGAAAAAGGCATTGACCGTAATTCGGAAGTGGTCATCTTGTTGACTTCTACCGGGATAAAGACGCTGGGCGTAACGAGCGATCTGAATGCCCAACCCCCCTTCGCGGCCGATGTGGATGAATTTACGGCCGTTTTGCAGCGCGAGTATAACTTTTCACCACCGGAGAGGTAAGTAAGCGGTAGGCGGTAAGCAGTAATCGGTAATCAGATTACCCACTGGCTACTGCCAACTGTCAACTGCCTACTTTTTAAGAAGACACTATGAAATTCGGTTTCCAACTCCCCACCGGCATGGAAGGGCTGGCCTTGCCGTTGCCCTTCTTTCAGCCTCATGATTATCTGGCGGCGGCCGTGACGGCCGAGCGCCTCGGTTATGATTCGCTCTGGGGCAATGACCATTACGCGACTCAAGATTACGTTCGCGCCAAAGACCATGGTATTCCCGCTTTTTATGAAGTGTTGACCACGTTGGCCGCTTGTGCGGGGGTTACATCGCGCATCCAATTGGGGACATCGGTGCTGGTGTTGCCGATGCGCGAGATTGTGACGACGGCGAAGCAGATCGCGACGCTGGACCAAATCAGCAACGGCCGCTTGCTTATCGGCGTGGGCATTGGCGCCTATCGTGAGGAGTTTGCCGCCGCCCGTCCGGACCTGGTCGGCAAGAATCGTGGGGCGATGCTTGAAGAGGGGCTGGAACTGCTTAACCGTCTCTTTAGCGAAAATGGCGTCACCCATCGCGGCAAATATTACCATGTTGAGAGCATGGATATGTTGCCCAAGCCGTGCCAGCAACCCTTCCCGATCCTCATCGGCGGCCACCAACAGCGCGGATTGGATCGCACCATCCGCTTTGGACAGGGATGGATACCGGGTTGGCGGCCGTTTCCTGAATTGAAGGAGTGGATCGCCCGGCTGCGCGAGAAAGCGGCCGAGGCGGGGCGTGACCCGAACGCATTGATTGTTGCGCCGCAATTTTCTTGTTTGATCGGCCGCACGCAGGAAGAGGCGGAAGAGCGTTACTGGAAGAGTGCGATGGTGCAGCACCGCATTTCGCTGGCCTATACCGGCCGCGATCCGATGCTGGCGATGGAACACAACCTGATCGGCAGCCCGGAAGTGGTGCTGGAGAAGCTGGAGCAACTGCGCTCCTATGGCGCGGACCATATGTCGGCGCTCTCCTTTTGTGTCAACTCCGTCTCCGAGTTCTACGAGCAAATCCATTTTTTCGCCGAGGAAGTGATGATTCCCTATCGAAAAGCACATGGTCTCGATACGAATTAGGATTATGAACCTTTATCAACGCAGAGACGCAGAGGGACAGAGACGCAGCGAAAATTAATACACTCTGCGCCTCTGCATCTCTGCATCTCTGCGACTCTGCGTTTATCAAAGATACTGTAAATCTAACTTCTCATGATCAGATTTCATTTAGGTTTTCCCTCGCCCAGCATCGCCGATTTGAAAATGCCGGATAACGCGGCACTGGCGGAGTTGGCGGAAGAATTGGGTTTTGACACGCTGTGGCATTCCAACCAGCGTTTTTACCGTGAGATGTTTGTGCGTATGGCTTCGTCGGCCGTTGCCACCAGCCGCATTGGCCTCGGCGGGGCGATTGCCGAGCCGTTTGCCGTCCATCCACTGTTGACGGCGCAATCGTTGGCGACGGTGGATGAGTTATCCGGCGGCCGAACGACGCTGGCCCTCGGCGCGGGTGGCTCCGGCTTCCAAATGATGGGCGTGAAGCGGCATAAGTCGGCGAAGGCGATCCGCGAAGCGTATACGATTATGAAAGGCGTCCTGGCCGGAGAAGAAGTGACCTATGAAGGGGAAGTCATCTCCGCCCATCAGGCACGGTTGCAATTCCAGTTGGAAAAGCCGCCGACGCTGTGGGTGGCGACGCGTGGCGACCTGACGCTGAGGACGGCCGGGGAGTATGCCGATGCGGTGGTGATCGCCACCTATGCTACACCAAACGGCGTGCAGGAAGCGGCCGAAATCGTCAGGCAAGGGGCGGCACGGGCGGGACGGCCGCCGGAGCAGGTGCGGCTGATGTCCCGTGTGGATAGCTGTGTCCACGCCGACTGGCGTAAAGCCTATGATGGCACGCGCATTATGATCGCCCGCTTCCTCTGGTCGAGCTATCCCGACCGCAACTTCATCCGCCGCGAAGGATTGGAAGTGCCAGAGGATGTCGAAGCGCTGATCGCCAAACGAGACTACAGCCTCGTTCCCGAAGCGGCCGCGCTCGTCCCTGATGAGTTTGTTCGTGCCTTCACCTGGGCCGGTTCGCCCGATATGGTCGCCGAACGAGTGGCCGCCATTCACCGGCAAACGGGGATTGAGGACTTCGGCCTGTGGGCCTTGCTCGCCCCCGGCCAAACCCGTGAAGAATCGTTGCGGCTGATCGGTGAAGAGGTTGTGCCGCGTGTTCAGAGCTTGCTCGATCAGTCATCGGTAGCAATCTGATAGAGGAGCGGATGGGCAGAGGAGAAATCCGCGTTCATCTGCGAAGCATCTGCGTAATCAGCGTAACTCTATTTGAGGTATTATGAAGATCGGTTTCCAAATGCCCACCGGCCGCGAGGGGCTTTCGCTGCCAACACCATTCTTTCGCCCGTCCGATTTTGTTTCCATGGCGCAGACGGCCGAACGCCTCGGCTATGACTCCATTTGGGGCAACGACCATTACGCCCCGCAAGATTACGTCCGCCAGACCTATGACACGCTGCCCAATTTCTGGGACGTGTTTATGACTCATGCGGCAATGGCAGCGGCCACCACAAAGATTCAAATCGGTACATCGGTGCTGGTGCTGCCGATGCGCGATATTGCCGTCACCGCCAAGCAAATCGCCACGCTGGACCAGTTGAGCAACGGCCGTTTCCTGCTCGGCGTTGGCGTGGGAGCCTATCGCGAGGAGTTTGCGGCGGCGCGGCCGTATCTGGTGGGCAAAAATCGTGGGGCGATGCTGGAAGAGGGATTGGAACTGCTCAACCGGCTTTTCACCGAAGATGATGTCACACATCACGGCCGTTACTATCATGTGGAGAACCTCGATTGCCAACCCAAGCCGCGCCAGCAGCCCTTTCCGATCCTCGTCGGCGGCCATCAGGAGAAGGGGCTGGACCGTACCATTCGCTATGGACAGGGGTGGATACCGGGATGGCGGCCGTTTGATGAGTTGAAGGAGTGGATTGCCCGCTTGCGGGAAAAGGCGGCCGCGGCTGGGCGCGACCCGGATTCACTGATCATCGCACCGCAATTCTCCGGGCTGGTCGGCCGCACGCAAGAGGAGGCGGAGAAACGGTACATGCAAAGTCAGATGGTGCAACACCGCATTTCGCTGGCTTATACTGGCCGCGACCCCAGTCTGGCGATGAAAAACAACCTGATCGGCAGCCCGGAGGTGATTTTGGAAAAGTTGGAGCAACTACGTTCATTCGGCGCGGACCATCTGGCGGCTACTTCTTTCACAGTCAACTCCCCGACCGAAATGAGCGAACAAATCCACTTCTTCGCCGAGGAAGTGCTCTATCCTTACCGTCAGGCGCATGGACTTGCTTAATAATTGCTCCACGAATTTTCACAAATCTTCACGAATTTATTTTTATTCGTGAGGATTCGTGCCAATTCGTGGACTTAGCCATCACAATGAAAATCCGCGAAATCTGCGTTTTATCCGCGTTATCTGCGTAACGATTTTATGAAGAGGTACAATGAGCAACGAAAAACAAGCACTATTCCCTGAAGGTGGCCCGGCTCCGGTCGGTCCTTATTCACCGGTTATCCTCAGTGGTGATTTTGTCTTTCTGTCTGGCATGGTCGGCCGCGACCCGGCAACCGGCCATCTGGCGGACACCATTGAGGAGCAAACCCGGCAGACGTTGGAAAACATCGGCCGTTCCCTCCGTGCGGCCGGTTGTGATTTTAAGGATGTGGTCAAGGCCACCTGCTTCATCACCAAGGCTGAGTATTTCCAGGGGTTCAACGAGGTCTATAAATCCTACTTCCCCGAACCCCGTCCGGCGCGGAGTACTGTCGTTTGTGAGTTGGTGCTGAAGGATTTGTTAGTCGAGATTGAGGTGCTGGCGCGGCGGCCGTAAAACCCGTAGAGCGATTTGCCAAATCGCTCATTGATCACACGATTTACCGAGCTTGTACTGAGTACTCGAAGTATCGTGCTACAACGAGAGGACAATATGCGCTGGTGGGAAGAACTCTTTTCTGATGAGGAACGCGAGGTCTACCAGACCTATCAGACCGCTTTGCGGGAACGGCCGCAGCCCGAAGGACAACGCCCTGCCTTGCTGGTGGTGGATGTGACGGTGGCGTTTTGCGGCCGTCCGGGGCAAACCCTTCTGGAAGCCGTGGCTGAGTGGCCGACCGCCTGTGGGCCGGTGGCCTGGGAGGCGATGCCCTATATTCAACAATTGCTGGCGGCCGCGCGGTCGGCCGGGCTACCGGTTATCTATACCACTGCACAACCCAACGTCCACATGTATTACGGCGGCGTGGTCAAGCGCAAGAAGGGCAGCAATAAGCCCCCGGTTACTTCGCGCCCTGGCGCGGTGGACATTCCGGCGGAAATCGCTCCCCAAGATGGCGAACTGGTGTTGCAAAAGCCGAAAGCCAGCGCCTTTTTCGCCACACCGCTGGCGATCCATCTAAATCACGTAGGGGCCGACTCGCTCATCGTTTGCGGCACAACCACCTCTGGCTGTGTTCGCGCCACCGTTGTGGATGGCTTTTCCGGTGGCTATCCCGTTTATCTGGTTGAGGAAGCCACCTTTGATCGTTCGCGCCTGTCCCATGGCGTAAGCCTCTACGACATGAACACGAAGTATGCCGATGTTATTTGCACGGCCGAGGCGGTGGCGTGGATGGAGCGTGTGGGGCAAGCAGTGGGCAGTGGACGGTAGTCAGTGAGCAGTGAACACTGTGCGGAGACATCAGGAAAAAATCCGCGTCATCTGCGTTTTATCCGCGTAATCTGCGTAACCGTCTTCAAGAGTGTCTTATGAAGCTTGGCATTATTGGCTATGGCAGCATCGGCCGCATCGTCGCACAGGCGATTGCGGATGGGCAGGCGGGGAACACCAGGCTGGCGGCCGTGCTTGACGTTTACGAAGAGCCACCCTTTGCAAACATTCAAGGCGCTCCCGGCTACTATCGTGATCTCCAGGCGTTTTTGGCGGCCGATCTCGATACCGTCGTTGAAACCGCCTCGCAAGCAGTGTTGAAGCAAGTCGCCGTTCCCGTTTTGCGGCGTGGCCTCAATTTGATCGCCATGAGCATTGGCGCGTTGGTGGACCAACCCTTCTACCACATCTTGCAAGCGACGGCCGCGGCTCAAAACCGCCAGGTCTACATCCCCTCCGGCGCAATTGGTGGGCTGGATGCGCTGGCGGCGGCGGCCGTTGCCGGGCTAGATTCAGTCACGCTGACGACCACCAAACCGGCTAAATCGCTGGCGGTTGTTGGCCTACCTGTTGACCCGGCCTCGCTAACCGAAGCAACGTGCATCTATGAGGGGCCAGCAGCCGAAGCGGTAAAGCATTTTCCACAAAACATCAACGTTGCCGCTGCCCTCAGTCTGGTGGGGATTGGTTTTGAACAGACGACAGTGCGGATTGTGGCCGATCCGGCAGCGACGGTGAACCAGCATCAGGTGGAGGCACGCGGCCGATTTGGGACGCTGCGCCTGGAACTGGCCCTCCTGCCTTCACCCGACAACCCCAAAACCAGCTATCTGGCGGCATTAAGCGTCGTCTCCCTTTTGCGCCGTCTCAGCAACCCGGTACGCATTGGAAGTTGAAGCGTAGAACCGCCGGAAATCTAGGTCATACATGTTTCAAAAAACTAGAGACGCGAAGAAAATCGAGTAAAACTCTGCGCCTCTGCATCTCCGCGTCTCTGCGTTAAATATTTTTGAACCAGATGTCTTATCAAGAGCCACAACCACGTCTTGCCGCGCTTCGCTATCGCGACTTTCGCTTGCTGTGGAGCGGACAGTTTTTTTCGACGCTGGGCAAGCGAATGCAAACGGCCGTTATCCTCTGGCAGGTCTATGAATTGACCGGTGAGGAGTTGGCGTTAGGGTTGGTTGGCCTGGTCAATCTGATCCCGATCATCGCTATCTCGCTGATGGCAGGGATGATGGCCGACCGTTTCGACCGTCGCCGCCTGATGTGGCTCACCCATGTGGTCATGGCAATACTGTCGGCGCTGCTGGCCTTCTTCACCTGGCAGGGGAATGTGACGGTTGGCTTGATCTACGCCATCTCTTTCCTCAGTTCGGCCGGGTGGACATTTGAAACACCGGCGCGACAAGCCTTTTTGCCCAGCCTTGTCCCGGCAAAGCACCTGGCCAACGCCTACTCGCTGATGTCGGCCGGGTTCCAGATGGGCAGCATCATCGGCCCGGCGATTGCCGGGTTGATCATCGCTCGCTTTGGCGTGGCGGCCGCACATGGGGTCTATGCCCTCTTCTTTTCCCTGGTCATTATCACGCTGATGATCATGAAGACCCCTGCCCTACCGCTGGGAGAACGCCCCGACTTCTCGCTGGCAGCACTGAAGGAGGGTCTACGCTTCGTATTCCGCCATCCAATCATCCGGCCGATCATGTTCCTCGACTTCTTTGCCACCTTCTTTTCTTCGGCCATTTTCCTCTTGCCAGTGGTTGCCAGCGACATCTTGATGGTCGGGGCGGATGGGTATGGCTTGCTCTATGCGGCCGTCTCTATTGGCGCAGTCGTGACGGCCGCGCTGCTCTCGCTGCGCCCCGATGTCAAGCGGCAGGGGCAGACGTTGTTGTGGGCGATTGCCCTCTATGGCGCGGCAACGGTGGTCTTTGGCCTCTCCCGTTCCTTTGCGCTTTCCTTCATTGCTTTGGCCGTCACCGGTGTGGCCGATACACTCAGCACGGTTGTCCGCCAGACGGTGCGTAATTTGCAAACCCCTGACCGTTTGCGCGGCCGTATGACCAGTCTGAATATGATCTTCTTTCGCGGCGGCCCGGAGTTGGGCGAACTAGAGGCAGGGGTGGTCGCCTCGGTACTAGGTGTGCCCTTTGCCGTTGTCAGCGGTGGGCTGGCCTGTCTGGCGGCCGTTGCCACCATCGCCTGGCGCAGCCCGCAACTCCGTTCGCTGACCAGCAGCCACCCGCCCGACGAACTGACCGCAACGGCCGATTAATGAATGTGGCGCGATTTGCCAATCGCAGCCTCTACTCAACGTAGTGCGGGTTGTCTACCCGCGCCTGTTTGTCGTAACAACTTCAATAGTGCTATCATAACGCTGTGAGGTCGAGAAATGACAACCATTGAAAAAACAGCACTATTAACTAGTGACAGGCGGCAACGCGGCGGCTTCTTGACCATTGCCCCGGAGTTGGTCGTCGAAATCGTTTCTCCCAACGATCTATGGCGTGATCTGCAAGATAAAATCCGCGAATATTTTGCCGTTGGTGTTTTTCAGGTTTGGATCATAGACCCGGAGATAGAAACCATCTGGCGTTATCGTTCTCCTGGAGAAGTGGGATTGTTAGAGCGCGGTAGCGTCTTGCATGGAGAAGGAACGCTCAGCGGTTTTAGCGTCAGCCTGGATGAGTTTTTTGCGGAGGAATGAAGCTAGTAGCCAGTCACAGCAAGATGGAGCGCAACAGATTTCAAGGTCAGGTCGCCATTGTCACCGGGGCGGGGGAGGGAATCGGCTATACGATTGCCGAGGAGCTATGCAGACAGGGTGCGGCCGTCCTGCTCAATGATATAGACCCCCAACGCGCTGCAGCGGCCGCAGCGGAAATTCAACACGCAACCGGCGGCGTTTGTCTGGCTGTCCCTGGTGATGCCGGTGATGTGGGCTTTGTGCGGGAGATGGTGGCGCAGGCGGCCGAGCGCTTCGGCCGTCTCGACATCGCCGTCGCCAATGCCGGGCTGACCCTTTGGCAGGGGTTCCTCGACTATCCGCTGGAGGATTTTGAGCGCGTGGTTGGCGTCAACCTGCGCGGCTCATACTTTCTGGCGCAGGCGGCGGCACAACAAATGCAACGACAGGGAAGCGGCGGCCGTATCCTGTTCATGTCCTCTGTCACCGGCCACCAGGCCATCCGCTATCTCTCTGTCTATGGAATGACCAAAGCCGCATTGGAAATGTTGGCCCGCAATTTGGTGATTGAACTCTCGCCGTTGGGCATCACTGTCAACTGCATCGCCCCTGGCGCGACGGTCACGCCGCGTAATCTGGCCGACGACCCAAATTATGAAGCGGTCTGGTCGGCCGTGACACCCACGCAACGACCGGCGACAACGCTGGATATTGCCAACGCCGCCCTCTTTTTGCTTTCCCCGGCGGCCGCCCAAATCACCGGACAAACGATCATCGTCGATGGTGGTTGGACGGCCGTTTCGCCCACCCCTTCACTCGATTTTGTTGAAGAAGATCGCTAAGAGTAGCGCGGAGCGAAACTTTCCATGCCATAAGCAGCATACTGCTTGGGCGAAAGACCAGTTTTACGCCAGGAAATTCGCATAGTGATATGACAAACCATTCGTTTACACCTACTTTTGATGAAATCGTCGGCTCTGCTCAAGACATGAACGATGTCCGTGCCGTTGGGGAGGGGCCAGACGGCCGCCTGCCGATCACCGCCGAGTTGCTACGTGATGCCCCCAGCGGCGATCTCTTTGGACTGACGCAAAACGCGGGGATGGGCTGGGACCCGGCCGATGTGGGCAAGCCGCCAGTGTTGATTGTCAGTACGCAAGGGGGTTTGCGGGGCGAGGACGGCCGTCCCATCGCCCTCGGTTACCATACCGGCCATTGGGAAATTGGCCTGCTGGTGCGCCAGGCCGCGGAAACGCTCCGCGCCCACGATATGTTACCCTTCTCCGCTACGTGTAGCGATCCGTGTGACGGCCGTTCGCAAGGGACAACGGGTATGTTCGACAGCCTGCCCTATCGCAACGATGCGGCCATCGTCATGCGCCGCCTGATTCGCTCTTTGCCCACTCGTGTCGGGGTGATGGGTGTGGCGACATGTGACAAGGGGCTACCAGCAACGATGTTGGCGCTGGCCGGATGTGGTGATTTGCCCGGCATCCTCGTTCCCGGTGGTGTCACACTCCCGGCAAGTGGGGCGGAGGACGCGGGGCAGGTGCAGACCATTGGCGCACGCTTTGCCCACGATTTGATCACATTGGAGTACGCGGCCGAGATGGGCTGTCGCGCTTGCGGTTCTCCGGGAGGTGGCTGTCAGTTTTTAGGGACGGCGGCAACCTCACAGGTGGTAGCCGAGGCATTGGGGTTATCCTTGCCCCATAGTGCGCTGATCCCTTCCGGGGAACCAATCTGGCTTGATCTGGCCCATCGTTCAGCGTTGGCATTGCTGCGATTGGTTGGCGGCCGCACATCTATTTCCCATATCCTAACCTCGGCCGCGCTGGAAAATGCGATGGTTGTCCATGCGGCCTTTGGTGGTTCAACCAATCTCTTGCTCCATATCCCGGCCATCGCCCACGCGGCCGGATTGGCTCGGCCGTCGGTGGCCGATTGGGAGCGAGTCAATCGCGCCGTGCCACGCCTGGTGGATGCGCTGCCCAACGGGCCACGCAACCACCCGACGGTACAGGTGTTCCTCGCCGGTGGTGTGCCGGAGGTGATGTTGCACTTGCGACAGTTGGGACTGCTGCGGCTAGAAGCGCAGACCGCCAGCGGCGAGACATTGGGAACGGTGTTGGATTGGTGGGAGAGCAGCGAGCGACGACAGGCAACCAGAGCGCGACTGGCGGCCGAAGGTGTTGATCCCGATCAGGTCATCCTATCGCCGCAGACAGCGCGGCAAAGTGGACTGAGCAGCACTGTCGTCTTTCCGGTGGGCAATATTGCGCCGCAAGGATCGGTGGTGAAGGCCACGGCGATTGACGCGGCGTTGGTCGGCGAGGATGAGGTCTATCGCCATCGCGGGCCGGCGCGGGTCTTTACCAGCGAACGGGAGGCGGTGGCGGCGATTAAGGGAAAAAGCGATTTTCCGGTGCGGCCGGGGGATGTGGTGGTCTTGATCGGCTGTGGACCATTGGGAACAGGGATGGAGGAGACCTACCAGATCACCTCGGCGCTGAAGTTTATCCCCTGGGGCAAGACGGTGGTGGTGTTGACCGACGCCCGTTTTTCCGGCGTCTCCACCGGGCCATGTGTGGGGCATATTGGGCCAGAGGCGCTGGCCGGGGGGCCAATCGGCCGCCTGCGCGATGGCGACCTGTTGGAGATCGTCATTGACCGCCAGCAGCTTGTTGGGCGGATTAATTTGGTTGGCACGGCCGATGGAGACTTGACCCCTGTGGAGGCGGCCGAATTGCTGCGAACACGGCCGTTGCATCCAGGGTTGCGGCCGCATTCCCGGCTTCCCGACGATACACGCCTGTGGGCTGCGCTGCAACAGGCCAGTGGCGGCACCTGGGCGGGCTGTGTCTACGATGTAGAGCGGATCATCTCCGTCATCGAAGCCGGGCTACGTGTTTTAGATAGCAAAGACGAAAAGATGACAATGTAGATAATTCTCTTGGACAAGATTGACAGGATTAACAAGCTCAATACAGTGTTTCAAAAGTAATCGCATCGTCATTCCGAGCGGAGCGAGGAATCTCTTGCGATTTCGTTGACCTGCGAACTGATAGGGATTCCTCGCTCCGAAGACTCCGCTCGGAATGACAGTTGGATTACTTTTGAAACAATGTACTCAAGCTTAATCCTGCCAATCTTGTTAATCTGTCTATTGGTCCAAGACGATGGGCAGGTTGAGATGGAAGCCGGTGATGGTTTCGGTGACGGTAATGGTCACAGTTGCCACGTTGGAGGTCTGCCCATTGTTGGCGCGATAGCGGAAGAGATCAACACCAGTAAAGTTACCGGCCGGTGTATAGATGAAGGAGCCGTTGGGATTGAGCGTCACCGAGCCGTGCTGCGCGTCGCCGGCCAGCTCGGCCGTCATTGAACCACTAGCCGGGTTTTGGTCATTACCCAACACACCAGGCGCGGAAATGGTCAGGGGGATGTTGACCCCAGTGAGATAACCATCATTTTGCGCCAATGGTGCGCCACCGGTGTCTACAATCGTCAGCGTCACCGTCGCAGCGGCCGAATCGACTGCCCCACGTGCCTTGTAGGTAAATTGATCGTCACCCTCATAGCCAGCATCAGGCGTGTAGGTGAATGAGCCGTCGGGATTCAAGGACAGCGTGCCATGAGCGACGTTGTTGACCAGCACGGCCGTTAACGCATTTTCATTGGCGTCATAATCGTTCGCCAAAACCCCTGGCTCGGCAATAGTCAACGGGGCATCAACCAGGGTTTGGTACGCATCGTCGTTGGCAACGGGCGGCTCATTGGGGTTGGTAATCGCAACGGTCACAGTTGCCACGTTCGACTCTTGCCCATTGTTGGCGCGATAGGTGAAGCTGTCTTCAACGACAAACTCCACTTCGTCCGGGGTATAGGTAAAGGAGCCATTGGGGTTTAGCGTGACCGAACCGTAAGTAGGTGTGTCAACCAGGGTGGACGTTAGTGTGCCGCCGCCAGGGTTGAGATCGTTGCCCAACACCCCAGGCGCGGGAACGGTGAGTGGCGTTTCCATTGGGGTGGTGTAGAAATCATCAACGGCCGTTGGCCCAACAGAGGTTACTTCCAGAAAGACGGTTGCCGTGTTGGAGTTGGTCCCGTTGTTGGCGCGATAGGTGAACTGGTCTTCACCAACATAGCCATTTTGTGGTACATAGGTGAAGGAGCCGTTGTTATTCAGCGTCAGCGTGCCGTGAGCGACGTTATTGACAACTGCCGCCGTCATCCCTCCGGCCAGCGGATTTTGATCATTAGCCAGTACCCCAGGAGCCACAACCGTAAGCGTGGTATTGACCGGGGTACTATAGTTGTCGTTGACGGCCAGCGGTGCGGAACCAAAGCGGTAATCATCCCCATGTAAGGCGCTGGGGCTGACATTTTTCAGCAGGATCGCATTGCCATTCGGGAGGGTGATTTTGGTATCGCCGCTCATCGGGGCGATTGTCAAATCGGCGAGTTCTTCAACGGCCGCATAACCACCAAAATCGAGCACATCCTTGCTTCCTGCACCGGGCGCAAAATCGGTGATGGTTGTGTCTCCGCTGTTGGCGGTGAAGAGATAGCGATTGCTGCCGCCGTTGCCGGTAATGGTATTGCTCCCCCCACGGCCGTCGAAGGAGTTAGATTTATCGTTGCCGATCAAGGTGTCGTTGTGACTGGAGCCGATCACACCTTCGATGCTGCGCAGATAGTCCCCTTCCGCATCGCCACCACTGCCGACGCCAGTGCGTAAGTTGACCGTGACCCCTGCGGCCGAGGTCGCATACGAAGCAACGTCAAAGCCGTTGTCCCCTTCCAACAGGTCTGCCCCCGGCCCTCCATTGAGCAGATCATTTCCGGCCCCTCCCTTCAGTACATCATTTCCGGCCAGGGCGTTCACTTCATCGTTGCCGCGGTGGGCGATCATCACATCGGCCGCGGGCGAGCCACTGATCGTTTCGCTGTTGGCCTTCCCTTCATGTGTGACGGGAAGCGGAACCGGTGTTCCCAAGGTGCTCCCGCCAAAGAGAAGATAAACTGCTCCGGCGTTAAAGTTCCCACCGCTGTCCACACGCGGCGCACCAATCAGAAAGTCATCATACCCATCGCCATTGACATCGCCAGCCGGGCTGACGCGTTGGCCTGCCTGGTCGTCGGCACGGATACCAGTGAGGGTGAAACCATCAATGGCATCCAGGGCGCTGAGTTCGACGGTGGCGGAGAAGCTGTTTTTGCCCAAAACGATATAGGCAGCTCCCGAAAAACGATCTAACTCTTCGCCAACCCCTGGTGCACCAATCAGCAGATCGTCCAGCCCATCGCCATTAACATCACCGGCGCCACTGACCGACAGCCCGACCTGATCGTTGGCTGTTGCGCCGCTTATCTTGAAGCCGTTGCTCCCATTCAAGCTACCCAGTCCAATTGTCGCGCCAAACGAGCTTTTACCATAGATGACATAGCTCATCCCCGCGTATTCGTTGGCATAAGGTGCGCCGATCACGATGTCGCCAAAACCATCCCCATTCACATCACCAGCGGCCGCAACCGATCGTCCGGCGTGGTCAGCTTGGGCGACACCATCGGCGCGGAAGCCGTTTGTCCCGTTGAGCGCGGTGGCGTTGATATTGCTGCCGATAGCACCGCCGCCGAAAATTGTATAGACCCTACCCGCTTCGGTCTGGCTGCCGACTTTAGCGGAAGGCGCGGCCACCAGGAGATCAGCGAACCCATCGCGGTTGACATCCCCGGCCGAAGCGACCATCATGCCGGTGTTGTCCTCGGCCGCGTTGCCGCTGAAGCGAAACCCGTTGCTGCCGTTGAGTGCTGCCGCCGACAGCACAGGCGTAAAGCCTGTGTTGCCATAAACCACATAGGCATACCCGGCCGCTTCCTTTCCGCCAACGGTCGCATTAGGAGCACCGACGATTACATCAGCAAAGCCATCCCGATTTATATCACCCGCACCGGCGACCGATGAGCCAAGCCGAGCATCGGGCATGACGCCGTTTAGTCGTAAGCCGTTACCGCCATTTAACGTTCCCAGATCAACAACAGTGGGAAACGTGGGACGGCCGAAGATAACAAATGCTGTGCCACTACTCTCGACATCATCATGGCTTGCCCCCGGCGCGCCCAGAATCAAATCATCATAGCCATCATTGTTCATATCGCCTGCCCCGGCGGCGGCGTAGCCCAACTGGTCAAAGGAGTGGAGGCCATTGATGCGGAACCCCTTTCCGGCGGGGAGGTTGTCTACTGTCAGTGGTGAAGCGTAGGTTGTGCTGCCAAAGATGACATAGACAGCGCCAGCGAGTGCTTTACCGTTGACGGTTGCATTGGGCAGCGTGACGACGATATCGTCCAGGCCGTCGCCATTCAGATCGCCAGCGGTGTGGGCGACCCGGCCCAGTTCTTGCCCCGCTGCCGTGCCGTCCACTTTTACGCCATTATTGCCGTCCAAAGTGTCCAGGGTGATGAGCGGGATTGGGTCTTCTGTGGTTGCGGCCGGTGGAACAGCGGCGACCAGCACCACTAGGCAGTTTAAGAGGAGGACACTCAGACATTTGAATAATAATAGAGGGGATTTTTTCATCAGTTCTTCCTTAATCAAGATAAAGGGATTGGCTCAACTTTGGCAAGCAGGTGGGGTTGGCGAACGACAACGGCCGTTCACCTGCTATACCTGCCGGTTTGGTTGCACTCTGATTTAGTACAATAAATATGGTGGCTTCCACCGCGGGGGATATTAACCAAAAGCGGCCGAATATGCCAGCGAATGAAGAGGTTTCACGCAAAGCCGCAAAGGTCGCTAAGCGTTTTCACTTTGCGTCTTAGCGTTCTTTGCGTGAGCTAATTTCAGGCGGGTTAATTGTTCGGCACAGAGCAATAGACCCAAAGCCGTTGGGCCGTCGGTGATTTGATGGGTGCGGGCCATATGCAATACTTCATCAATTGGTTTGAGATGAATCTCGATCACTTCGGCCGCTTCATGGTGTGGCTCCCCCAACACAACCCCCGTCGCCAGAAAGAAGTGGCCGACCTCGTTGCAAATGCCATTGGCGAGATAGTAAGGGGCGATATATTCCAACGTGGCGGCCGTTCCGCCCACTTCCTCCAGCAACTCCTCTCGCGCAGTTTCTGCTAGCGTCTGCCCTGGCTTCACGCTTCCCGCCGGAACCTCCCAACACCAATCATCAACAGTATAGCGGTAGCTCCGAATCATCGCGATTTGGCCGTCGGCCGTGACGGGGATAATCCATACCGCGTCGCTTTTTTCGATGGTGTTATAGATACCGGGGCGGCCGTCGGGGGTGATGATCTCATCCTGCCGCACCTGATACCAGGGGCAAGACCAGACCACACGACTGGACAAAGTTTGGTAAGGTTTACTCATTCGCTTTTCGTTCACTACAATGACAAGGATGCAAAGAAATCATTTAGAACCCGGCTGAATCTTCAAACAGGGATAGCCCTTTTAACGCAGAGGCGCAGAGGGACAGAGACGCAGAGAAAATCAAACCAATTGTTGATTCCGTTGAAAAATCAGCGAAGATCTGCGTCTCGTCCGCGTCAATCTGCGTCCCCTTTCTTCGCCACCTGAATAAACGCCCGTACTTTATCATGATCTTTGCGGCCGGGGCTGGCCTCAACGCCGCTGGCAACGTCTACGGCATACGGCCGTACAGTCTGTACTGCCTCGGCCACATTGTCCGGCGTCAACCCACCGGCCAGCATCAACCCTGGAATCTGTTCCGCCAGTCGCGCGGCGATTGTCCAGTTCATTGTCTGGCCTGTACCACCAGCCAAAGTCGGATGGTAGGTGTCGAGGAGCAAAGTGGGATACGTTGGTGTTGTCCCGGCTTCCGGCGGCAGATACCACTCGGCTTCGGCTTCCGCTTCGGCAAGCGAGGTGGGTTTGAGGACCTTGAAGGCGCGACCGTATAACGGTGACGCCGGATCGCCAATCATAGATGGCACTTCGTCCCCGCTGAGTTGGGCCAAATCCAGGCCACAGTCATCTAATATGGCGGCAACACGCTCGGCCGGTTCGTTGACAAAGACGCCGACGAGTTGTGGTAGGGGATCGGCCGTCTGGCGCAATTGAGCGACGAGCTGTTGTGCCGATTCTACGCTAATCGAACGGCTACTAGGGGGGTAGAAGATGAAGCCCAACAGATCAGCCCCAGCAGCCACGGCCGCCAGCGCATCCTCCAAATTGGTCAGGCCGCAGATTTTAACTTTAACAGGTTCCACAACGGTTATCACTCTTCTATCACTTTGACTTCACTAATTCCTGACCGATGGAACGAGGCTGATCAGGGTCATACCGGGGCGAGGCAGTGGCTGGTCATCCATCGTATAGATGAGCAAGTGATTTCTCTCGGTCACGGCAAAGAGGGGATGTGCCTCGCTTTGGTATTGCGCTTGATATTGAACGTAGTCAAAGTCGTTGGTCAGTTTGGTTGCCTTAATGGTGTAACCGGCTTCCAGTCGCTGCCGGAGGAAGTCATAGGTCATTTTGGGGCCAAACAGGTAGCGGCCGTGCAGGTGCATGGCGGGTTGCCTTCGGGCGATCTTCGTGCCCTTTTCATCCGTTTCATCTTTGATCGGCAATTGGTAGACCTCGGCCCGCCCAAAGTGTTCGATGCAGAGCAAGGCGGCCAGGGAGTTTACTTCGTCATTCGCGGTTAGCCCCAGAAAACGGCCGATCCCACTCAAATCTAACTCTTCAAGAAGCTCATCAGAGACGGCGCTTCCATGATGTGTTTCCAGCCCGGCCATTTTCCCGGACTGGACATTACGCCAGTTGCTGTCCAATAGCAATGCACGAAAACCTTGCCCTTGAATAGCGGCGGCGATTTGTTGGGCTAACTGGTCGGCTCCGGCGATGAGAACGCCCTGCGGATTCGCTTCGGAAAGCTCCAGAGCGCGGGCCAGCGGCCAACTGGTCAGCCCATAGAAGGCGACTGTGCCGACGATGACCAGAAAGGTGAGCGAGACGAGTTGTTCGGCCCCGGCAACGCCCGCCTCTTGCAACTCGAAAGCAAAGATTGAAGCAATCGAGGCGGCCACGATACCACGCGGGGCAACGGCGGCCAGAAACAGGCGTTCTCTGGATGTCAGGCCCGTGCGCAAGGTGGAGAGAAAGACGCCCAGAGGACGGCCGATGAAGATGACGATGAGCAGAAAAATTATCGCTGTCCAGCCCAGACTTTGTACAACACTTAACTCCAGGCGGGCGGCCAGAACGATAAACAAAAAGCCGAGCAGGAGCGAAAGCAGGCTCTCCTTGAACTCAATGATGTGGCGCACCGGCACGACTCGTTGGTTGGTCAGGGCAATACCCATGACAATGACCGTTAGCAGCCCCGATTCATGGGAAATGACATTGGACAGGGTGAAGAGGGCGACCACCAACATCAGCGAGATGGCATTTTGCAGATAGTCGGGAATGAGGCGGCGTTGCAGCAGCAAGACAAACAGCCCCGCGCCGAGAAGCCCCAAACCCAGACCAACCACGATGGTTAACAGGACCCCGCCGAGGATAACGCTGGTGGCGCGGTTGAAAGCGCCTTGCAGGATAATTTCAAAGACCAACACCGTAAGCACCGCGCCGACGGGGTCGATCAGAATCCCTTCCCATTTCAGGATCGCCCCGGTTCGGCCGCGCGGCCGAATCAGCCGCAGCAGTGGCCCCACGACAGTTGGCCCGGTGACGATCAGGATCGCGCCGAGGAGAATGGCGATGGGCCATTCCAAACCCACGATGTAATAGGCGGTGACGGTGGTAACGACCCACGTGACAATGGCCCCGACAGTAATCAGCCTAAACATGGTCGGGCCAATCTCCGGGAGTTCCCGCCAGCGCAGCGTCAGACCACCTTCATAAAGGATAATGGCGACGGCCAATGAGATGATCGGGAAAAGGGTGGGGCCAAACAGTTGGTCAGGGTTGAGGAAGCCGGTGAGAGGGCCGGCGATAAAGCCGAACAAGAGCAGCAGCAAGATGGAAGGGAGCCGCAAACGCCAGGCCAGCCACTGGGCGACAGTGCCCAAGACGAGGATGCTTGCCAGTCCGATTAGTAATGTTTCACGCAAT
Source organism: uncultured Ardenticatenaceae bacterium (assembly GCA_964410625.1). Lineage (GTDB taxonomy): Bacteria > Chloroflexota > Anaerolineae > Promineifilales > Promineifilaceae > CAYPHY01. The sequence goes on from CAYPHY010000008.1 coordinate 108,092, forward strand.
ACGCTCTCTCCTTATAATGGGATTCCACGAATTGGCACGGTCCTTCACAAATTAGATGTTTATTTAGGCAGAACTCGTGCGACGTCTTCCAATTCGTGGAACACGCTTTGCTCATCCAGCTCATTCTCGCCGGATGAATTGGTATTCGGCATAGTCCATGATCGGCCGATAGCCGATGTCCTGATAGATATGGTTGGAAGTCCGATTGGCGGAGTCGGTGAACAGGGTACAGCGAATATACCCTTCGTCGAGCAATCGCTGGCTGAGGTGGGCCACGCAAGCCGAGGCGTAGCCATGTTCCCGTTGCTCCGGTGGGGTATAGACGAGGTTGATGGCAATGGTTTGCGCGGTCGGCCGCGCCTTGGCCGCCATCGAAACCGGCTCCCCATCCTCCCATAAAAAGAGATCGCCACCACTGATCAGCCGGTCGGCAATCGCCTGGGCAGAAGCGGCGTCGCTCTCCTTTTCCGGCGATGTCTCGGCCTGGAAATCGGCCGTCCATTGGGCGATCTGTTCGCGGTCGTCAAGGATGGCGGGGCGCAAACGGCCGCCGGGCAAATTGGGCGGGAAGACGACTTGCTCCAGTTCCATCAGCCGTTGGCGCAAGCCAGGACGCGGGCTGAAGCCGGTCAGCGTCGCCCAGGCGTTGGCAAAAGCGCGTGTCAGATCGGCCGGGCCAAAGACGGTTGGCACACGACGGCCGCTTTGTTGCAGTTCACGGGCCAGCAGCTTGAGCGCAGTCGCCGGAACAGCGCGATGGCTGGAGAGGAGCAGTCGGCGCGGGCTGAGCATGGCGGCCGCCAGCAATATGCCCTGCCCATCTTCGATATAGGCGAGATAAGGTTTGTGGCGTAGCCCCTGGCGCGGCCGTGAGCTCATCAGCAACCCCAGCAACATTCCATTGGCAACCTCATCTGCGGCCAAAAACGGGCTGATGATTTCCTGGTAGGTTGAAACATCGCTACGATGATGAAGTTGCATGTTGATAATCCCTTGAAACAACAATGTCGCTTATAAAGCCTATAGACATTTTCCCCACTTTTTGTCAATCTTACAAACAAACATGACCTGCTCTCCTACGAAATATGGGCCGTCACGGTGGAAGCTTATGGTCTGATTAGGAAACAGCCATATTTGCCCAACAGTTGCTTATTATGGTCCGCTTATGATGGTCGTTTAGCTTGAAGGAGAAATTCGCTATGTGTGCTAGATTCGGTCTACGTGGAATTTTTCAACTGATTCTCTTGAGTGGCTTGCTGCTTGTCGGCTGCGGGACTAGGGGTGCTCCAGCTGCCACCCCGGATGCCGGTTTAGAGCGAGCAACAACCGAACCAACAACGACCGCCGCCATTCCGGTGGATAATTCGGCCGAGACTTCAACGGAAACGGCCGCAACAGTAGCGCCGCCAACAGAGACAACCGTGGCGGAAGTGGTGACAGAGGCGACAGAGGAACCATCGTTACCTCCGGCGGCAACGGCCGTACCGCCCATTTCCGAATCCCAACCAACACTCCAGGAGTATCCTGTCCCCTCTGGATCACATCCCCATGACGTGGCTCCCGCACCGGATGGGACAGTCTGGTATACGGCGCAATTGCTAGGTGCGCTAGGGCGGCTCGATCCAGCAACAGGCGAGACCCATCACATCCCGCTTGGGAACGGCGCTGCGCCGCATGGGGTAATCGTCGGCCCGGATGGCGCACCGTGGATTACGGATAGTGGGCTTAACGCCATTGTCCGGGTGGACCCGGTTAGTGAAGAAGTGCAAACCTTCCCCTTACCGGCGGAGAGGAGTAACGCCAACCTCAACACGGCTACGTTTGACGGCCGTGGTATCCTCTGGTTCACCGGCCAAAACGGCGTTTACGGGCGATTAGATCCGGCAACGGGGGAAATGGAAGTATTTGATGCGCCGCGCGGTCGCGGGCCATACGGCATTGCCACGACACCGGATGGCGAAGTGTACTATGCTTCGTTAGCCGGTAGTCATATCGCGGCAATTGATCAAAATACTGGTGAGGCAACCATTCTGGAGCCGCCAACCTCCGGCCAGGGTTCACGCCGTGTGTGGTCGGATTCGCAAGGGCGTTTGTGGGTTAGCGAATGGAACGCGGGACAAGTGGGGATGTATGATCCATCTAGCGGCGAGTGGCGAGAGTGGCGTTTGCCAGGTAACAACCCGATGACCTACGCTGTGTATGTGGACGACCAGGATCAGGTCTGGTTGAGCGACTTTGGCGCCAATGCAATGGTGCGCTTTGACCCGCAGACAGAGACATTTGAGAGCTTTCCGCTTCCTAGCCCTGCGGGTAGCGTGCGCCAAATCTTGGGACGGCCGGGAGAAGTGTGGGGGGCGGAGTCGGCCGCCGACAAACTGATCGTCATACGAATAAACGGGGCCGGATAACATCGGTTTCACGTTTCTGAATCAAGTAAGACGACGGCCGAGTGCGTTCGTGACACGGCCGACTGTTTCCCAAAAATGAGCCGCCTCTGACACGGGCAATGCTTGCTCTTTGTCGGAAAGGGCTTCTTCGGGATGGGGATGGAACTCGACCAGCAGGCCATCGGCCCCGGCAGCGACGGCCGCCAACGCAGCGGGCAACACCAGGTCGGCGCGGCCAGTGGCGTGGCTAGGGTCACCGATGATCGGGAAGTGGGTTTCGCGCTTCAGCAGGGCGATGCCATTGGTATCGAGCGTGTTGCGCGTGGCCGTCTCGAAGGTGCGGATGCCGCGCTCGCAAAGGATGATGCGCTCATTGCCGCGACTGCTGATGTGGTCGGCCGCCGCCAGCCACTCGCGTATTGTTGCCATATAGCCTCGCTTCAACAACACTGGCATCTCTGTCTCACCGGCCGCCCAGAGGAGGGGGAAGTGTTGCATATTGCGGCTGCCGATCTGGATGATGTCGGCATACTCCGCGACGAGGGGGATATTGTCTACGGCCAGTGCCTCAGTGATGACCAATAGACCGAACTCGTCGGCAACGGCACGCAGGATTTCCAACCCTTCGCGGCCGAGTCCTTGAAAGTCGTAGGGGGAGGTGCGCGGCTTGAACGCGCCACCACGCAGCACACGACCGCCCATGCGAGCAATGGCCGCGGCCGTCGCCCGCGTTTGTTCATAGCTTTCCACGGAGCATGGCCCGGCCATCATCACCACATCACGGCCGCCCACGCTCAAGTCGGGTGCAATTTGTACCGGTCGAGTTGGGGTGAGGACGGCCGATAGCTCGCTTCGTTTTGCTTCGTCCTCAACAATTACCGGTTCTATATATGTTTGCTCAAACATTATGATCCTCGTGCTGGTAGTTTTGCCCAATCTTGGCGTAACCGACCAGTTTCCTTCTATTTTCGTGAAATTCGTGTCATTCGTATCAAAAAATTATTGGCTGCGTAAGTCCTGATGTATAAAACAACTTCATTTTCAACGCAGAGTCGCAGAGATGCAGAGGCGCAGAGAAAACAAGTGAAACTCTGCGTCTCTGTTTCTCCGCGTCTCTGCGTTTTTAAGGAACATACTTCACCTAATTTTCCGAGTACCAGCCACATGCCACCTGCTACTTGCCACGCACCAACCATCCAAAGATCGCCTAACCACATATTTTTGATATAACAAGCAATCATGATTTCATCCTCAAACTCATCCGCTTCCTATCGCATTTGGCTGGTGGCGGCACGGCCGCGAACACTGCCATTGGCGATTGCCAGCATCATTCTTGGTACGTCATTAGCAGCGGCCGAAGGCATGTTCGACTGGCGTGTGGCGTTGTTCTCCGTGCTGACCGCCATTTTGCTGCAAGTCTTATCCAATCTCGCCAACGACTATGGCGATTGGCAACACGGGGCTGACCACGCTGGCCGCCAGGGGCCACCTCGCGCTGTGCAAAGCGGCCTCATCCCGCCTAAGACGATGCGAATTGCCATTGCCCTGACGGCATTGCTGGCGGTTCTCTCCGGGTTGGCTTTGCTCTGGTTCGCTTTCGGCCGCTCCGCCTTCTCGTTGGTAGTGGTCTTTGCCCTGCTGGGGGCGGCGGCGATTGGTGCAGCGATCACCTATACGGCCGGACGGCTGCCCTATGGCTACGCCGGGCTGGGCGATCTCAGCGTGCTGATCTTCTTCGGCTGGGTCGGCGTGGTGGGTAGCTACTTCACCCAAACCCAAAGCCTCGATTGGCCGATTTTCCTTGCGGCGACGAGTTGCGGCCTGTTGGCGGTGGCGGTGTTGAATGTCAACAACATCCGCGACCTGGAATCAGACCGCGAGGCGGGGAAGCATACGCTTCCTGTGCGCCTCGGTCTTGACCGCGCCAGAGTCTACCACTGGCTGCTGTTGTCGCTGGCCGTTCTTTGTGCCTTGCTGTTTGTGTTGTTAACGTTTCGCAGTTTGTGGCAACTGCTCTTTCTATTGTCGCTTCCGTTGTTGATTCAGAACGGCCGCGCTATCTCACAAACATATGATCTGGCCGAACTCAATCCCTGGTTGAGGCAATTGTCTATGGCGACGCTCCGCTTTGTGATCCTCTTCAGCGTAGGCCATTTAATTGCCAGTTGACCGTTCTTAATTGACCATTGGCAATTGACAATTATCAATTGTTAATTAAGAATTTCGTGACGGCCGCGATAAACTTATCCGGCCGTTCCAAATGAATTGTGTGTCCGGCGTCGGCGATGAGTTGCCGGGTCGCGTCGGGCATTACAGCGGCCATCTGCCGGTTAATCGCCAGGAACTTCTCATCCAATGCCCCTGCCAACAAGAGGGTGGGCATCTCCAGTTCCGATAGGCGCGGCCAGAGCGAAGGCTGCACGCCGGTCCCCATGCCGCGCAAGCTGTTGGCTAGACCATGCGGCCGATTCTTCAACCGCTGCGCTCGTAAAGCTGCTTGCACCTCGGCCGCCAGTCGCTGTTGGCTGGCAAATAACGGTATGCCTTCCCAGCGTTCGACAAAAGCGTGAATCCCATTGGCTTCAATCCAATCGGCCAGTTCACAATCACCTTCCCGTCGTTGTTGGCGTTCAGCGTCCGTTTCCAGACCAGGGGACGCGCTTTCCAGGAGCAACGTGCGTACCAAGTGCGGCCGTGTGACTGCCAGATAGAGCGCAAGACGGCCGCCCATTGAGTAGCCCAGGACGTGGGCCGGAACCGCGTCCAGGTTGAGCAAGAGTGCTTCTAAATCGGCCGCTGCCGCTTCCATGCTGTAGCGTTTAGCGTCTGCCGGTGCGCCGGTGCGGCCGTGGCCGAGCAAGTCTGGTGCAATCACCCGGAAATGCGCTGACAACTCCGAAAAGAAGGGCAGCCAGTTATCGCTGCTACCGGTAAAGCCGTGCAACAACAACAGCGGTTCACCCTCTCCTACTACTTTGACATGGTAGCCAACCCCATTTATTACCAGAACGCCTTCACTATTATTCATTGTCTCATTAATGGTTACGCAGATAACGCGAATGAAACGCGGATGACGCGGATTTTTTCATTGTTCATTATCTCATTGTTCATTGTCTCATTGTTCATTGAACCAACGCGCCACTTCCCGCCGTTGGATTTTGCCGGAGCCAGTGGTTGGTAGTTGGTCAACAAACTTAATCTGCCGCGGCTGTTTGTACCCTGCCAGATGGGAACGGCCGAAAGCAAGTAGATCGGCTGCTTCCAGGCCACCCTTTTGGCGGGGAACGACAGCGGCCGCCACCTGTTGCCCCCACTCAGGGTGGGGGAGGCCGACTACGCAGACGGCCGCGACGCCGGGATGTTGTAATAAGACCCGTTCCACTTCTGCCGGATAGACATTCTCGCCACCGCTGACGATCAAGTCCACTCGCCGGTCAACCAGCCACAAATCACCGTCCTCGTCCAAGTAGCCAATGTCGCCGGTATGCAAGCCTTCGGGGCGTAGCACCTGGCGGGTGGCATCCTCGTCGTTGAGATAGCCGCCCATCACCGTTGGCCCATTGACGACGATCTCCCCCGGTGTACCAGGAGGGAGCGGGCCATCGTCGCCGCAAATGGTGACGGTGGTGAATAACAAAGGTTTGCCGACGCTGCCGGGTTTGGCGGCCGTTTCTTCCGGCCGCATCGTCGCCACTTGCGAGGCGGCTTCCGTCAGGCCATAAGTTGGGGCAACGGGGATACCGGCGGCTATGGCGCGTTGCACCAGGTCGGGATAGGCGGCCGCGCCGCCCAACAAGGCCAGGCGCAGAGCGCTTTGTCCCATCCCCGCTTCCAACAGGCGATAGAGCATCGTCGGAACCAGGGAGATGAGTGTTGGCCTGTCTTGCTCCAGGCTGTGCAACACCCTCTCGACATCGAAGCCATCGTGGAGGATGACGGCCGAGCCATAGAGGCAGGAGCGAAAGACAACGGCCAACCCACCAACATGGCACAACGAGAGACAACTAAGCCAGCGCTCATCAGGGCCGATGCCGGTGTGGAAGGCGGAGGTGGTCGCGCTCCAAAAGTGGTTGGCAAAGCTCAACATCACCCCTTTTGGATGGCCGGTTGTGCCGGAAGTAAAGACGACTGCTTGCAAGCGGTTAAGGGCAAACTGCCTTGATTGGGGTCGGGTTTGTAGCAGCGGCCTTAGCTGTCTCTCCACGAATTGGTCCTGCTTCCATTGCAGGCAGTAAACGCCGCATGTATCTGGAGCAGCGGCCGTCGCCAGTGCCTCTGTTTGTGGAGCGCAGATGAGCAGGTCGGCGGCCGCGTGGTTGAGTTGCCAGCCTGCTTCGGCGGCCGTCAGCCGCGTGTTCAGCGGGACCAGCACCGCCCCCAACCGCGCCAGCGCATGGACCAGCGCGAGATGGATCAGATTGGCCGGTAGCAGCGTCGCCACCATCGTCCCTTCGCCCACACCTAAAGCAATCAGCCGTTGGCATAACTCAGTAACCAACTGGTCTAGCTGGCGATAGGTATAGAGCGCGTCGCCGACGATGACGGCCGTTGCTCCCGGCGTTGTCCTCGCTCGTGCCGCTAACCAGTCCATTTGATGCTTACTGCTCATCGTTCACTGTTAATAATTGTCAATTGGCAACTGTCAATTGTGAATGGTCAATTACCTACGGCCGCCACGGATACTGGCTGAAGTCCGGGTCGCGCTTTTCGACAAACGCATTGCGCCCTTCCTTGCCTTCGTCGGTCATATAGAAGAGCATCGTCGCATCCCCGGCTAAGACCTGCAAGCCCGTTTGTCCATCCAGGTCGGCGTTCATCCCCGCCTTTAACATGCGAATGGCAATAGGGCTTTTTGCCAAAATTTCCTGTGCCCACTGTACCCCTTCCGCTTCTAGCTGGTCTATTGGCACAACGGTATTGACCAAGCCCATCTTTTCCGCCTGCTCCGCATTATATTGGCGGCAGAGGTACCAGATTTCGCGGGCTTTCTTTTGGCCGACAATGGAGGCGAGGTAGTTGGAGCCAAAGCCGCCATCGAAGCTGCCAACGATTGGCCCTGTCTGGCCGAAGATGGCGTTGTCGGCGGCAATGGTCAGATCGCAGATGACATGCAACACATGGCCGCCGCCTATCGCATAGCCAGCGACAAGGGCGATGACCGGCTTGGGCATCGTGCGGATGATACGTTGCAATTCCAACACATTCAGCCGTGCCATACCGCTGTCATCCACATAACCGGCATGGCCGCGCACTTTTTGGTCTCCTCCGGCGCAGAAGGCGTATTTGCCATCGGCCGCTGGACCGTTGCCGGTCAGCAAGACCACGCCCACTTCCTGGTCCATCCACACATGGCGGAAGGCGTCGATCATTTCGTCAATGGTCAGTGGGCGGAAGGCGTTGCGTACCTCCGGCCGGTTAAAGGCGATGCGGGCCATCCCGTCCGCCTTGTGATAGGTGATGTCGGTATACTCTTTTACTACTTGCCAGTTTGTCATAATTAACTCCTAAGATAGTTACGCGGATTACGCAGATGAAACGCAGATGACGCGGATTTTTTATCTGTCAACTGCCTACTGCCTACTGCTTACTGCCGCTACCAACGCCCGTTGCCGTTCGTAGTCCTCATGGCTGTTGGTGCGGACTTCGATCAGGCGTGGGCGGTTGCTGCTGTCGTCGTTGAGGGCTTGATTCAGTGTTCGCCGGTTCGTTACCAATTGGTAATGTAGCCCGTACATCTCGGCCGCTGGTGCGAAGTCGAGGTCGTGGGGGGTCAGGAAGCGGCGGGTGAAGGGCGGCTCGAAAGCGGCAATGGGCAGGCGGTGGAAAATGCCCCCGCCGTTGTTGTTAAGCAGGATGATGGTTACATTTCGGCCGCCTAACTCCTTCAGCGCGAAGAGGCCGTTCATATCGTGGTAAAAGGTGATGTCGCCGACGATAGCAACCAATGGGGCGTCGGCATCGGCCGCGCCAATCCCCAATGCGGTCGAGATGTTGCCGTCAATACCGCTTGCGCCGCGATTGCCATAGGTGTGGATCGGTTTAGTGGACGGCCGTCCAAACATGTCCACATGGCGCACCGGCAAGCTGTTGCCCATGAATAGCCGTGTGTTTGGCGGCATCCAGGCCAGCACATCGGCGACGGCCGTGCCATCAAAGAAAGTATTACCCCGCCATTGATCCAAAGCTTGCCAGCAACTCGCTTCGAGTGAGGCGATGCTATCTGACCAAGATTTCGACGGTTGATCATCAGTCAATTCTTCGCATAGCGAATTACACAAATCAACCGGATCAGCTTGTAAGAATAGCTGAACGCGGTGGGTATCGTCGGCCCAACGGCCGTTGGCGCGGATGTGGATTTGCACAGGCGGCTCGGCCAATGTGTCCAGGTAGGTATTCAGTGGCTTGGAAGTAGGGACAGCCCCAAAGCGCAAGATTAGCTGTGGTTCGGCCGGTAACCTACCCTGCCCGGCGAGATAGAAGTTATAAGCTCCACTAACACGGCCGTTTTCCACATGCGGGCCGAAACGCAACCCAGAAAGTGGGTCGGCCAGAATCGGATAGCCCGTCGCCTGCGACAACCGCGTAACGGCCGCCGCAAACGCCCCGTCCCGTTGATCCCCCGGCCCACAAACAATCAACCCGCGCTCATGCTGGCGAATTATTCCCGCCAACTCCTGCACCTGTGCCACTGACGGCCGCATCTCCCCGCGCCAAATCCGCGTCCCTTTCTCCCCTGCCCCTCTGCTCCTCTGCTCCTCTGCCCCGCCGCTCGGCTCCAACGGTGCGCGAAACGGAAAATTGAGATGCACCGCCCCCTTGAACAGCCCATCGGCCGTTGCATACGCTCGCACCGCCAATGTTCCCAGATAGCGGTGGACGACGGCCGGAGCGCCGGCGCTGGGCAAGGCCACATCCACCGACCACAGCACATGGTCGCCAAACAGCTTGATCTGATCAATCGTCTGGTTGGCTCCGCTCTCGCGTAGTTCGTGCGGCCGATCAGCGGTCAGTACCAGCAGAGGAACGTGAGAATAGTGGGCTTCGATGATCGCCGGATAGAAGTTGGCAGCGGCCGTGCCGGAGGTGCAGACCATTGCCACCGGCCGCTCTGTCGCCATTGCCAACCCCAGCGCGAAGAAGGCGGCCGACCGTTCATCAAGATGACCATATACTTTGATGTCGGGATGGGCGTCAAAAGCCAGCGTCAACGGCGTCGAACGCGATCCAGGGGCAATACACACCGCCCGCAACCCCGCTCGCGCCAGCCCGTCTACAAATGTCTCTGCCCAGAGGATGTTGGTATTCATAAGTGTGTCTTGGTTCGATGGTATATTGGTGTACTGGTATATTGGCTCGATGAATACACTAATACACCAATATACCAATACACCAACCCCTAATCTCTTAGTCTCCCAGTCTCCCAGTCTCTCCCCAACAATGCTTCCAACATCGGCCGAAACTTCAACGCCGTCTCTTGCCATTCCCGTTCGGGGAGCGAGTCGGCGACGATGCCCGCACCGGCATAGAGCCAGGCGCGGCGCTGCTGGCAAACGGCCGAGCGAATGGCGACAGCAAACGCGCCATCAAGCTGGTGGTCAATCCAGCCAATGGGGGCGGCATACCAGCCGCGCGGGACGGGTTCGGCCGATTGGATAAAGCCCAACGCTAACTCGCGCGGCGTGCCACCCATCGCCGGAGTGGGGTGGAGGCTTTCGACTAAAGGCAAGACCCCGTGCGTGTGCCCGGCGCGGAGGCGGCCGTGGATCGGTGTGTAGAGATGTTGAATATTGTTGAGCCGGTAGACCGTCGGTTCTGCTGGAATGGTTAATGCCTCAACCGTATCGGCCAGCCTGGCGCGGATGGAACGGACGACCAGCTCATGCTCATAGCGGTCTTTGCTGGAGTTAAATAGCTCCTGGGCGAACTGGTTGTCTTCGGCGGCCGTCTTGCCACGCTTTGCCGAACCGGCCAGCGCCATTGTGGTAATTTGCTCGCCGCTGACGTTGACCAGCAGCTCTGGGGTTGCGCCCAAGAAAGCATGACCGGGCTGCGGTTCAAAGAGGAAGATGAAGCAGTCGTCGTAGCGACGGCCGAGATAGGCCAATGCCCCTTCAATGTCAATCTCTTCTTCCTGGCGGATTTCACAGATTCGCGAGAGGACAACTTTCTTTAATGGTCCCTGTCGCATGTGGGCGACGGCCGCGTTGATCGCTTTCGCCCACTGTTGCTCGGTCATCGGATAGCGAATGTCCCATTCCTTTGATTCAGCGGCTGTTGGCATTGAGGCAGCGGCCGTTTGCAATTGCACCAGACGCGCTTCCAACGCCACCTTCAACTCCGGCAATATGGCATAGGGGTCTTCATCGGGCGGTAGCAGCGTGTTGATCGTCAGCCAACAGTCGTCGCCACAACAAGCAAGCTGGTAATGGGGCAAGATGAAGTGGGCGGGATGGAAGGCTGCCCAGGTGTTGTCGGGGGTGAAATCGTCCTGGAAGGCGAAGCCACCGAAAAGGCGCGGCATCGCCAGGGGCGGGCATTGATCGGGGATGATCTGCGCTTCTCCAGCGGCCGATGTTTCCACATAGGCAATCGTTGCCCCATCAAAAAGGGCCCGTGCTTGCTCCTGGATAGAGTGAAAGCGGTTGGCTGACCAGCTAAACCGTTCGGCAGCGATCCCAAAACCGGCCAGCGTGATTTGGGCGGAGAGGGTATCGGCCGCGCCAGGTTGCAAGCCAGGGCGTGCCGGATTGGCCCAGAGAAAGCGGGCATCGCCGCGTGCCTGCCGCAGAAAGTCGGCCGCGCCGATGCCTTGTGCCGGTAGGCTGAGGCAAACCAACCGGCTCGATGATTCGTCGCTGTCCGCCTCATGTGGAGGGGTGTATGGGCTTGCTTCTTGAAACATGGCTAGGCCAATTGCTTTTCATAGCCAACACTTCGCAATAAGAGTGGCAATAAAGTGTGCATGATGCGCTCCGGCTCCGGTTCGCCGGTGGTCACCCAGCGGATAACCACCTCATAAATCGCCCCCATCCAGGCGTGGGCAACGACTTCGGTGTCCACCGGGGCGATGTCACCGATGTCAATTGCTTCTTGCAAGTAGCTTTCGATCAGCCGCGCAAAGCGTTCGTTGGTCTCTGCCCGCTTCTTCTCAAAGGCGGTCCCCAGACCGACCGCCTGGACGAGGAGGATTTTGGCCGGGCGACGGTAACGGCCGAATGTATCCAAACAGGTGGTCAACGCCACCTCAACCCGTCCCATCCCCTGCGGCTGCTTCTCAATCGCCTCGCGCACGCGCCGCTCAAGCAGGTCGGCAAACTGGTCTACCAGCGCCAGGAAAAGGCGTTCCTTATTGGGAAAGTGGAAGTAGATCGCTCCCTTAGAGGTCTCCGAGCCTTCGACGATCTCATCCATGCGCGTGTCGTGGTAGCCCTTGTGCGAAAAAATTTGCAAGGCGGCATCCAAGATACGTTCGCGTGTGGCCTTTGGGTCACGCAAGGTTGTGGTTTGTGTGTTGTCGCTCTCTATTTTTACCATCGCCATCTCCATTCGGTCCAAACCGACTGGTCAGTCTATTCTTATTGTGCATTTTAGCACAATCAATAGTCTGGTACAATAGCCGATAGCCCACAGTCAGGGAGCCGATAGAAGAATTGTTGGAGTTAAGGAGAAACGATTCCACTCATTATTCGTATAAGTTAGAAAAGGAGTAATATATGTTGAGAAAAGTTTTGCCCTGGCTACCGGCGACGATCATCGTTCTGCTGTTTGTGATTGGAATAACGGTTCTCTTACTTGATGGGATCGCCGGGGTGGCCGCCTGGTATTTGTTACAGACGCTACTACCAGTTATCGGATTTGTTTTTCTGCTTGCTATTGCGCTCTACGCGCTAATTAAACGCCGTTTTAGCCGAACAATGGGCTTAAATATGCTTGTTTCGGCCGCTGCCCTGCTGCCTATCCTCATGCTGCTCGGTTTATGGCCGGTTGCGTATCCCGCCAACCGGCAGCGGACGGAACCGGCGGCGACGGTGCGTTTACCGGCCGATGTACCGCTGAAAGTGGGTTGGGGTGGGGACGATGTGCGGATGAATTATCATGCGTCATCTCCCGATCAACGCTGGGCGTATGACTTTCTGGTAGAACCCTATCTCACCGGCAGCACGGAATTATCGGACTATGGATGTTATGGCGTTCCGGTTGTTGCGCCAACGGCCGGTCGCATTACCGCCGCCCACGATGGCGAGCCAGAGCAAGTGCCGGGTCAGGTATCGAACAACTTTACGGCTCCGCTGGGAAACCATGTGGTTATTGAATTGCCGACCGGCACCTATTTACTCATCGCCCACATGCGCCAGGGGAGTGTGGCTGTGCAAGTCGGCGATATAGTCGAAGAGGGGCAACGATTGGGCGAATGTGGCAATTCTGGCAACACCAGCGAACCCCACATCCATATCCACCACCAGCTTCAAAACCCTGCCGATTTCCCGGTCAACTTTGCCAACGGCTTGCCGCTATACTTCCGCGACCATGATGGGCCGCCGATGCCGGAAGGGGGTATCAGCGTCGAAAACGGGGAGATAGTGGCGACCGGTGTGGTGGTACAGCACCAACCGATAGAGTGAGAAAGAAAAACGCAGAGTCGCAGAGATGCAGAGATGATTAAAATATCTCTGCGTCTCTGTTCCTCTGCGCCTCTGCGTTAAAAAATACTACTCACGCCTAAAACGGCCGCAACCGAGCCATAAAGTAAGCATCATTCCAACGGCCGTCACCAAAGCTATATAACCGCCGCCGCCCTTCCATCACAAAACCGAGCTTCTCGTAGAGCTGGATGGCAGTGGTGTTATGGGGATAAACTTCTAGCTCAATCCGCCGCAAATTAACCCAATTGTCGGCCAACTCGATCATCCCTTCCAACAAACGTTTGCCAACCCCCATCCCCCAGTAATCGGGATGGACGGCCATACCAAAGCCGCCGCTATGGTAGGTGCGCGGGTTGTCGGAACGGTGGAGGGTGATGTTGCCGACGATACGGCCGTCCACTTCCGCCACCAGCCGGTATAGGTTGGGCATATAGTTGGCGGAGCGTTCGGCAACCAATGAATATTCCTGGCTGGGTAGCTGGACGAGCGTGCGGACGACGATTGGCAGGCGATAGAATTCATAGATATCGGCCGCGTATTCAGGGCGCATGGTGCGGATGTGGATGGTTGGCAATGCTCCCTGTGGACGCGGCAACGGCTCATCTTCGGCCGCTGGCGGCGGCGTATAGCCACGCACGCGGCTGAAGACTTCTATGTCCTGGAAGCGGCCGTTGCTAAAAACGGCCTGGCGACAGACCCCTTCGAGCGCAAAGCCCGCCTGCTCAACCACGCGGCGGCCGACTTCATCTCCAGCGATCAACTGTACTTCCACCCGCCGTAAATCGAGCCAGTTGTCGGCTAAGTCCAGCAAGGCCGCTAATAGTTGCTCGCTCAATTCACTATCGCGGTGATCAGGGTGGAGCAGCCACTCGGCCATAGCGGCGTGGAAGCGGCGGGGTCGTTGTGTTTGTTGCAACATTCCAAAGCCAACGGCCGTGCCCTTACGCTCGATAACCAGCCGGTGTAGTCCTGGCTGTTGCGTCTTTGCCCATTCAACGGTTTCCCCAATTTCGGCAATTGGCATACCGGGGTAGACCGCCAGCGTTGCCGGATCATAGGCAATGGCATGGAACGCTTCTGCGTCGCTGGGATGAAACGGCCGAATAGAGAAATGTCTTGTCATAAGAGGCTCCTGAAAATCCATGCTCGTACCGATTTTATTGTGGCGTATTGCCTCAAAAGAAATGTTAGCTGAAAAGGGCGTGGTTGCCTCAAAGTTAAGGGATTTGTCACCCCTGAACTATTACAGAGCTATCTAATTTGGTGGCTAACTCACGGCCGCGTGCGATAAAGTCAGGCAACTCTAATTCGGTGGCCAGGGCCAGTGCTTGCTCATTGAGCACCCGCGCCCCCGCCAGGTCGCTGCGCCGGTACAAAATCTCCGCTTTGCTCAACAGGGGGGCCAAAGCGTAATAGGGCGCGCCCTGAGCCAACAACACTGGCAGCGCCTGATCATAGTAGCGCAAAGCCGTTTCTTCATCCCCTTTGGCCTGGAACACAACAGCCGCTTCAGCCTGGTGGTAAGCAATCCCCCACTGATTACCCAGCTCCGTTTCAATGATAATGGCGCGGAAGTAACAGTCCAGGCTGCGTTCAAACTCCCCTATCGCCAGCAAAATACTCCCCTGATTGCTCAAGTCTATGGCTAACCCATACCGGTTGCCTACCTCCTGGCTTATCTCCATCGCCTGTTGACTGGCAGCTAAGGCTGGCTCGTATTGCCCTAGATGGGCGTATAAAATAGAGAGGTTACCGGAGACATTGGCCAGCCCCATTTTGTCCTCCACTGCTTCATACAATTCTCGCGCCTGCTCAATAGAGGCTAACGCTTGCGCCACGTCCCCGCGCTCCCAATAGACGCCTCCCAGGGAACTATATAGCTGCGCCAGGCCGCCCTTGTGTCCCAGCGCCCGGTGCCAGGGGATGGCCTGCTGGAAATAATGCAACGCCTGGTCATAGTCACCGGCCCGCCAACAGACAATGGACATCCGTCGCAATGACTGGGCGAGTGGCTCTAGCTCCCCCGTTGCCTGGTAATACTCAACGGCCCGTTGCAGGCACGCTTTGGCCTCTTCGAATTGTCCCTCATGGGGCAGCAATTTCCCCAACAGGCTGTAAACGGCCGCCAGCACTCCCTCGTCCTGTCCCGACTGGGTTTCGGCTATCCGTGCCTGCTCAATCGCCTCCCGGAGCTGTCCCTGTTTTTCCAGGAAAACAGCACGCCAGATGAACAAGGAAGCGAGATTGCCGAAGCGGTTAATCGCCTGGACGAACATGGCTTCCCCTTCTTGGAGCAGATCGGCCGTCTGGAAAAAGCGGCCCATTCCTTCCAGGCTTCGTTCAATCGCTGCCTCGTCCTCCTGCTCAATCGCCCATTGCCACGCCTGGCGGATGTTGCTCAGATGGGGCTGCACGGCGGCCACAGCCTGGCGCGGCTGCGGCCCATAAAAGGCTCGCTCCTGGGCCGCCACCAGCCTCAGGTAATAATCACTGTGCCGCTGTGCCGCCACCACATACTGGCCGGCCGTTTCCCGGCTAACAAACTGGCGCAACAGTTCGTGCAATTGGTAACGGCCGTCTCGCGGCCGTTGCACCAGCGAACGATCAAACAGCCGCGCCAACGCCAGCGGCGTCGCCTCGGCAACATCCATGGCCGCTTCCAGGCTAAAAGGGCCACGGAAAACAGCCAACTGCCCTAAGACGGTACGTTCCGCCGGAGCCAACAACTGCCAGGAATAGGCGAAAATGGCGGTCATGCTTTGGTGACGCCCCGGTTTATCCTGCGGCGAGAGGGAAAGAAAGTCGAGGCTGCGGCCGATTTCGGTCACAATGGCGCTGCAATCCATTACCCGCACCCAGGCGGCCGCCAGTTCCAGAGCCAGCGGCACTCCCTGCGCCAACTGGCAAATCTGGCGCACGGCCGTTTCATTCCCCTCGTTACCCGCTTCCAGCCGGAAAGCAGGCTCTACCTGGCGCGCCGCTTCCACAAAGAGACGCACGCTGCTATAGGTCAGCAGATCGGCCGCTGCTTCGTCTACCTGTGGGTAATCCAGGCCGCTGACCACCAGCCGCCGCTCGACCTGTAGTTCCAGTGGCAGTTGCGAAGTAATTAGCAGGCGCAAGCCGGGCGCAGTGGCCAACATCTCGGCCAACAAGGAGGCACTCCCCACCAGCTGTTCAAAGTTGTCCAGGATCAGCAGGCAGCGCCGCCCGCGCAGGAAGTTGAACAGGCTCTCCTGTGGCTGGCTGCGTGCCGCTGCGACGATACCGAGGCCGTTCAGCAGAGTGGTCAGCAGTGATTCGGCCGTTTGCACCGCTGTCAGGGAAAAGAAGTAAATGTCATCAACAAAACCGGCGCGAGCTGCCAACCGTTCACCGGCATGGAGGCTCAGACGCGACTTGCCAATGCCACCCAGCCCCAACAGTGTCAGCAGGCGGCATTCCGGGTCCAGAAACAGTTCTTCAATTTGCTGTAGCTCCTGCTGGCGGCCGATAAATGGGGTGAACTGCACCGGGAAATGGTGGAGGAGCGTTGCCCGTCGGCCGCTGGTGACGGCCGTTTCCCCCCGCTGCGCCGCCTGAATCTGCTGGTAGAGGGCGGTGGTTTCCGCCGATGGTTCCACCCCTAACTCTTCCTGGAGTATGTGGCGGCAGCTTTCATACTGCGCCAGGGCTTTGCTGTGCTGGCCGACAGCGGCCAGCAGGCGCATCAGCAGCCGGTGGGCTTCTTCACGGAACGGGTCGAGCGCGACGAGGCGACTGGCGTGAATGAACGCCGCTTCGCTCTCACCACGCTCGGCCAGTGCCGCCGCCAGTTGCCCCAGGGCGTTGCTCGCCTGCTGCTGCAACCTTTCCCGCCAGAAGAGCAACCACCCCTCAAAAGCGGTGGAATCGGGCAGGCTAAAGCCGGCCAGTAGCTCTCCCTGGTAAAGCGCGGCGGCCAGGCGCAATCGCTCCAGGCAGTCGTGGCATAGATGCAGATGGCGGTGGGGATGGCCTTCGCAGGCGGCCAGCAGCGTTTGGAACTGGGTCACGTCTACATCGAGCAGCGCCGGATCGCACTGCACGGTCTGGCGCGTAATGGTCAAGAAAGCCTGGCTCAGGCCGGGCGAGGGTTCATCGAGCGTTTGTTGCAGCCGGTGGAGGGATTGGCGCAAGTTCTTCAGCGCGGTTTGCTCCGGCATTTCCGGCCAGAACAGGCCCGCCAGCGATTGACGTTGGTGCGGCCGTTCCCCTTCCAGCGCCAGGTAAACCAGCAACGCTCGAATTTTGTCCGTGCGAAAGTGCAGGGGAGCGCGGCCGTCAATCGCTACGGTCGCCGTACCTAAGAGGGTTAATTCTAATCTGTTCACCTGGCTTTCTTATCCACAGCCATTGGAGACGTTTTGGAGACGTTCCCTGGCTACGATTGATGTAATACTTTCAGGCGTGCCCTGTTACACACGTAAAAGCGGAGGAGTTTCTAGGGCTACGCACACCGCAACCGACCACGTTGGCGCACAAACGGCCTAGTTCGAGTACATGAAGATATTGTACTGTTGATTTGAGGAGAAACCCAATGCAAGCAAATTCATTATCTACCGAAAACGATGCGCGGCCGTCTGTCCCCCACAGCGCACTGGCGGCCCTACTGCTACATCGGCGCGGTCATTGGTGGCCCCTTTTCCTGGCGATTTCAACGCCCAGGCCGATGGGCTGAATAAAAAAGTAGATGGCTTGCACGTCGAAGGTGACCTTTCCTGAGAAGGTGTGGGGGAGCGGGTGAGATGGAAAAGCATGTGAACAAAAAGCCCAACAATTGCCAGGCCTTCCTGGTTCGATTATGGCGCGATGGCCCCCAAGAACCGTGGCGCGCCTCGGCTAAAGCAGTGGCGAACGGCCGCGAGTTCTTTTTCGCCAGCCCAGAGAAATTGTTCCTATTTTTGTACGCGCAAACGACTGAACTGAACAGTGAAGGAGTAACCGATGTTGCCTAAAATCTCTTCCATCCCCTCCATCCCCCGTCGCTTACATCTTGAACCAGGGGAAGGTCCATCATTATTCCTCCTCTCGCTCAGCCTGTTCCTGGTCATCGGTAGCACGGCCGTCATCGGCCGCACGGTCACTCGCGCCCTCTTCCTCAGCGGACTGCCCTCTCAATACATCCCGGCTCGCTTTTTAGCACTCACGGTCGGCGTCGTCCTGGCTTCGCTGCTCTACACCCGCATCGTCGGCCGCGCACATTCGCAGCGAATGTCCACGCCACTCCTCATCCAGCGGACAACGCTCGCCACGTTGGGTGGCTTGTTGCTCTTTCGCCTGTTGCTCGACACGACGGCAGCCGGGAACCTGTGGCTGTTGGGGACTTTCTATGTCTTTCTGGAAATCGTGATGGCGTTGAACATCGTCCAGTTCTGGACCTTCGCCTCGGAGATCATCAACACCCGTCGCGCCAAGCGGCTGTTTCCGATCATCACCGGAGCCGGTAATTTGGGCAGTATGCTGGCTGGTGCGGCCGTCGCTGCGCTCGTGCCTTGGTTGGGAACCCTCAACCTGATCTATGTCATCATGCTGATACTGGCGGTGAATATCCTGCTAGTGCGCACACTTGGAAGCGCCAATCAGGATTTATACGAGCAAAGCGCCCTGCCTTCCCCGGTCATAAAGCAGCGCAACGGTGAACGGCCGAATCCGTTGGGCTTTTTGCGCCACTCTCCGCTGTTGCTCACCATGACCATCATCGTTGTGCTGATTACGCTGGCGGTCAATATCGTGGATTATCAGTTCGACCTGTCAATGCAGAGCAGTTTCGCCTCGGATCCGCAACAACTATCCGCTTTTCTTGGCTCCTTCTATTTTTGGACCGGCATTGCTGGACTGGTCTTGCAAATATTCTTGTCCGGCCCCTTGATGAGACGCTTCGGCATCGCCGCCGCGCTGATGATCATGCCGGTCAGTATTTTGACCGGCTCGATCATGGTTCTGGCTTCCGGCGCATCTCAATGGGCAATCACCATGACCCGCTCCTCCGATACCGTCTTTCGTTATACCGTCCATGACACCTCCTTTAATTTGCTCTACGTTCCCATCCCGCAACCATTGCGCTCGCAAGCCCGCGCTGTGATTGACGGCATCTTTAAGCCGCTGACGATTGGCCTGTCTGGTGTGCTTTTCTTTCTGGTCGGCCGCTTTGCCGAAATCGCCATTCTACCCTGGTCCTATATTGCCCTCCTGGTCGTCGTTGCCGTCGGGGTCATCCTGTTGCGTCTGCGCCATGTCTACTTGAGCGCTTTGCACGACAGCATCCATCGTCGCTACTTTGATCCGGCCGGTGAACCGCTCGATTTACGCAATCCGGCAACGGTGGAAACGATCAAGGCAAGCCTGAATGAAGCGGATGAGGCTGAGGTGCTGCACGCCCTGGCGCTAGCCGAAGAAATCGCCAACGGGGATTTCAACGTAGATTGGACGCCTGCCTTACTCCCCCTGCTCGACCACGACTCGCCGCTCGTGCGCCGCCAGGCGCTGCGGATGATGCGCCACACGGGGGCAGCCGAATACGCCGACCTGGTGCGGAAGCGCTTTGCTGACTCGGAAAGCGGTGTACAGGCTTCGGCCGTCTTCACCTATTGGGCTTTGCGTGGCGAGCTGGCGTGGGAGGAAATGCGGCCGTTCATGCACCATCCCGACCCCAAGATAAAGTCAGCGGCCGTCAGCGGTGCCCTACGGTATGGCGCAGAGGCAACCAGGTGGGTCGCCTGCCCGCTGTTTGTTTCCATGGTCGCCGACCCGCAGCCAGCCGTGCGTATGTCGGCCGCCTATGCCCTGGGCGAAATGCCATCTGCGGAGGGCGTGAACTTATTGAGCACCCTTCTTGAAGACGCGGAGCCACAGGTGCGGCGACGGGCTGTGCAATCTGCCGGACAACTGGCAGACCCCACCCACTTACCGGCGGTCATCGCCCAGTTAGGCGATCCCATCGTCGGCCCAACCGCAGAAGAGGCGCTGGTTCGTTATGGCTCACAGCTTTTCCCGGTTCTGGAAACTATCTATGCCAAACCATCGCCCAATGTAATGGTACGCCGTCACATCCCCGGCGTGGTAGCCCGCATCCACTCTTCTCAGTCCGTGCGCTTCTTTATGAAAAACCTGGACGAGCCGGATGACCTCGCCCGGTCGCGCCTATATATTGCTCTCGGCCGTCTTCGTCAGGCTGGAGAGCCGCACACGTCCAGCGACCTGAGCGAGCTTCTTACTGCGATTAACCAGCGCTTTGAGGTAGAGACTCGTCTGGCATACCAGTGGGCAGTCCGGGCACTCCGCCCCCAGCCTGAGTCGCCTGCCAATGGTGACCTGCTGGCTGACGCTTATTCCTGGAGAAAGCGCTACGCCGTGGATCGCCTGCTATACCTGATCGCCATCCTCTACCCCCAGGCCAACATCGCTCAGGTACGCACCAACTTGTTTGGCGGAGACCAGCGCCAGCGTGCCAACGCCATCGAACTGCTCGACACATTGCTCTCCCGCCCGCACAAGGAATTGCTCCTGCCCTTGCTGGAGGGTTCGCCTGAGCGAATCGCGGTAATTGCGGAGAGAGAATATGGCTTGAAGCCGCCTCTGTTGGAGTTAGAATTTGCTGCGGCCGTTGAAGACAATGATCCCTGGCTTGCCGCCTCTATCCTCTTCAGCCTGTCCCGCCAGCAAGTGGATGACCTCCCCCACCTGGTCCAGCAGGGATTAGCGTCGCCACATGCACTCGTGCGTGAGACAGCCCAATTCGCTGCCAGCCAATCATTCCAGCAGGAACCATATCAAATTGCCTCGTCGGTAGAGATGGGTCGGGCGCACCTTCCCAAACCATCCCGGCAAGCCCACCCGCACCTGTAATAGCACACCAGGGAGCCAGAAGGAGTTTTTATCATGCCGATCACGACCATGGAACGAATTCTGTTGTTAAAAAGAGTAAAACTGTTCAAAGAAATCCCTGCCCAGGAGCTGGAACTGGTTGCCCGCTTGTGCAACGTCCTGCATATCGCACCAGGAGAGCGTTTTATTTCCCAGGGTGATACGTCTGACGGCCTGTTTATCCTGGTCGCTGGAGAAGTTGAAGTTAGCGTCAATGATCTGGGGATTATTGATCTGCGTAAAGCGGGGGATGTAATTGGTGAAATTGGCGTGCTCGCTAACCAGGTACGCACCGCGAACTGCACGGCCGTCGTCGAAACCACCGCCCTGCACATTAGCCAGGCAGACCTATGGGACCTGCTGGAGCGTAACGCGCTCTTATCGGCGAGCGTGATTCGCGTCTTGCTGCCCAAACTGCTGAGTTATTCCGAGATACGCTACACGAGCAAAAACGGGCTTAGTTTCGGATGATCGGGTAAGAGATGAGCCAATAGATACAGCACGAGAACGAGTTACCGTTCAGGCCAAAGACTTACAAGTTAAGGCGAAAGTGGCGGTCGCCGTTGGCGTAGTGGGTGGTTTCAAAGCCGTATTGCTGGTAGAAGCCGATCGCATCTTCCCATGTCTCGGTTGTCTCCAGTACGATTGCCTGGTAGCCAATTTCCCGGCCGCGCAGCACCAACGCTTCTAACAGCCGACGGCCGATCCCCCGCCGGCGCAACGCCCGATCGACCGACATACGCACAATGCGGCCGTTGCCGTCACCCTCTGGAATCAACGCGCCGGTCCCCACCAATTTCTCCCCTTCATAAGCGACCAGAAACACGCCATCCGCATAGCTGACCGCTATGTCGTTCAAGTCGGGGTTGAGAGATAAGTCCAGTTCACCCCAATGGTCAGTCAGACCGTCGAGGATGAGTTGACGGGCGGCCGTTTGGTCGGTGGGGAGAAAGTCGCGGACGTGCATGGGATTGAGACTGGGAGACTAAGAGATTGGGCGACTGTGTATTGGTGTATTGAGGGATTCAGCCAATATACCAATATACCGACAACTCCCCACTCTCCACTAACCACGAACCACGAACCACTCATCACTCCCCACTCATCAACTCGGAAAGGGTGGCGAGGTCATTGCGCAGGGCTTCCAGTTCGGCGCCGTAGGTTGACCAGTCGCCGTCGCGTTGGGCGGCTTCGGCCGCTTGCAGGTGGGCATCGGCCGATTGAATCAAGTTTGCCACCTCTTGATCAACAGTTAAGCCGGATGTGGCCCCCGTAGGAGGTGTATTCGCGCCGCCGACTACAGAGGCTACCTCCTCCAGTCCGACGCCATCCACAACGGCCGTTAGTGCTTCGGCCAACGTCTCGCGCATCACCACCCGCGTTTCAGTGGCGGCGATCACCCGTTTCAACTCCGGTAGGGCGTTGTTCGACGAGAGCAAGTAGATCGGCTCAATATAGAGGAAGTTGTTATTGAGCGGGAGAGTCAAGATATTGCCGCGAATGACGCTCGATCCCGCCTGATCCCATAGGGAAAACTGCTCCGAAATCACCGGCTCCTGATCAATGCGCCCTTCAATTTGGAAGGGGCCAAAAGTTAGCTCCTGCTTGGGCAGTTCATAAAGCACCACTTCCCCATAGTTGGGTGGGTCATTTCGCGCCGCCATCCAGCCGATCATATTTGGCTTACCCACCGGGCTAAAGGGTTGGATCAGCAAGAATTCTGGCGATTGTTCACCAGGGAGCGCCAGCGTGACATAGTAGGGTTCCACAGGCATGACCGTCTGATCATAAATTTCGAGCGAGATTTCCCACAAATCCTCTTTATTATAGAAGACTCGCACGTCAGTCATGTGGTAGGTTAGATATTGCTCGGCTTGCATCTGGAACATATCTACCGGATAGCGTAGATGGTGAAGCAAGTTGTCGGGCATCTCCTCCAGCGGCCGAAACAGCCCCGGAAAGATACGTTGGTAGGAGAGGGCCAGTGGATCATCGGGCGCGGACAGGTAGTAAGTGACCGTCCCATCATAGGCGTCTACGACCACCTTGGCCGCGTTGCGAATGTAGTTGACTGGCGGCCCGGCCGATACGACCTCGGTCCCATCAGGCAGGAACGCGCCGATGGGCTGTTGGGGTGTTCGCACCGGGGTCGCATAGGGGAAGTTGTTGCTGGTCGTATAGGCGTCTTGAATCCAGACCAAACGGCCGTTCAACACCACCAGATAGGGGTCTTGATCGAGCATCAGAAAGGGGGTGATCTGCCTGATTCGCCCCTGAATGTCGCGGTGGAACTGCACGCGTGTCTGTGCCGTGATCTCATCGCTGAGCATGACATTAACGTCGCCGAAGCGGACGGCAAAGGCGAGCCGTTTCAGGCGGTTATCCAACAACACCCCGCCCGACCCCTCATAAGTGGAGTAGACATTCTCATTGCCGCTGGGATAGTCGAACTCCTCACGGTCGCTGCCGACAAAGACGGCATCGTCGGTCAACTCGCCATAGTAGATTTCCGGTCGCGTCACCTCAATAGGGACCGTGCTGGTGGGCGGCAGATCGCGGATGAAAAACTGTGGCTGCCCTTCTGGCGTAAATTCATCCACCGGGTTCATCACGATGCCGTAACCATGCGTAAATTCCAGTGTGCGATTGACCCAAGAGGGGGAGGGGAGATTGGCCTTGTTCAGTTCACGAGCGGCCAGCATCACCTGGCGTTGTTCACCGTCAATCTCATAGCGATCAATATCCACCTCGTTGAAAAAGTAGTACGGCCGCAACGCTTGCAATTGGGTATAGGTCTGTTGCAGCGGCCGGTAATCCCACAAGCGGATATTGCGTAAGGTTTCGTCATTTTCTAACAGGTCTGCGGCGTTGAGATCGGCCGTTGTGTTAAAAGGTTGGACTCCAATCTCATCCAACAGGAACGCCTCACGAGTAAAGGCGATGTTATGGGCAATGTATTCGCTTTCCAGTTCGATCTCATTCGGTTGAACGACGTACCGTTGCAAAATACCAGGGTAAAGATTAGCCAATACCAGCGTCACCACCAGCCACAGCCCGCCAAAAATCAAAGGTAAACGAAGATTCAAGCGAAATACGTTGTAGAGAATCGCCAGGGCAGTCAGGGCAATCAGCACCAATTGAATGCGTAAGGCCAGGAGGTTAGCGTGAATATCGGTATAAGTTGCCCCATAGACGATGCCTTGAGGCGAAAAAAGCAGTCCAAAGAAGTCGAGAACGTATCCTGCTCCCCAAACGAGTAGTAGTAAGCCACCAAGCAAGGCGACATGCTGCCGCAGAGGGACAGAGCGGTGGGGTTGCCACGCACCGCGCTGAATGTCGCCTAGATTGTTGACAGCATAGATGGGCAAGATGCCGAGCAGGGTTAGCACCAGCATAGACAGGAGCCAGCCCTGGAGAAAGCGAAAAACGGGTAGCTCGAAGACGTAGAAAGCAACATCACGGCCGAAGATGGGGTCAGTGAGGTTAAACGGAACGCGATCGAGATAGCGCAACCACATTTCCCACTGTGCGCTCATCGCGCTGGCGAAGGAGAAGGCGAGGAAAAGCCCCAGCCCAATTAGCAGCCAGCGAATACCTCTGCTGGCTAACAGTTGTGAATTAAATGGCGTGGCCTCACGAACCGCCCGCCGCCGGGCAATGAGCCAGTTGAGCGGCACGATGAGGATGGCGACGACCAGCGCAAGGCCAAATGTGCCAAGCCGCGCACTCCACTGCCGCAGCCAGACGCTTTCGTAACCCACTTCCTGGAACCAGAGCCAATCGGTATAAATGGTGGCAATGGTACGCACGCTGAAGAGCAAGAGCAGGAGAATCAGAATCAAAATGAGTGAACGGCTAAATCGCGGAGAAGATGGGGTCGGGGGGAGAGGGCGGCGGCGCGGCGGCCGTTTGCCCCCATTATCCTCTTCATCCGTTCGCCAGCCTGCCTCTTCCATCGCCCGGCGAAAAACTTCGGGAATATCAAACTCTTCTCGGCTCATCTATTTCGCGCTCCAGTGTACCTTTACCACCAAATCAACTCCGTCTATCCACATCCCTACACAGATTATTTTACAACTTCTCAAATGTTCCCCTTCCTTCATTCATTCTACCACGCTTATCCGCACCTGCCGGATGTTGCGTCATCCTCTTAGATGGTAGTCACAATGTCACCCTTTTGCAAAGCGGTAACCGAGAAACATCCCCAAAGCCAAAACGGCCGTACCGATCAGCGTCACACCCAGCAATGGGGGAAGTATCAGGCCAACGGTGATGGAAAGGATGAGCGCGAAGGGGGCAGCCACGAGATAGCCGAGCAGGAGCGCTCGTTGCTGGTCGCGGCTTTGCGCTTGTTGCCAGAGATAGAGCAGAAGCAGTCCGGAGAGGAAGCTCATCGGCAGGAAGTAGAGGAGTTCGGCCGGACTGGGAGGGAAGCGGCCGAAGCGCATCACAAACACCAACGTCTGCAAAACCGGCCAAAGCAACGACAGGGGAATGAGCCACCAGTATATGGTTGAGGATGTCAGGGGTTTTTGATTAGGCATTTTCTGATTCAAGTAAATTACGGGGTTTTTCAAAGATAGAAATCCGGTTTCTAAAAACTGGCAAAAGCATAACATAAATTGGATAAAGGGGATAAAATAGCGCCGCTATGAAAGATGAAATCGGATTGCTCAAAGAAGAAGTGGATACCCCATTTTTGTGGGTTGACCTGGATTTGTTGGAAGAAAATATCGGCCGCATGGCTGCCTTGATCAACGAGGCAGGCGTAGAGTGGCGGCCGCACACCAAGGGCATCAAAGTCCCGGCTATTGCCCAAATGTGTATGGATGCCGGGGCGATTGGCGTCACCTGCGCCAAGCTGGGCGAGGCGGAACAGATGGTCGCCGCTGGGATTGATAATATCCTCATCGCTAACCAGATTGTCGGCCGTCTAAAAATCGAACGCCTTGTGGACCTCATCTGCACAACAGGGGCGCAAATCATCGTTGCTGTAGACAACCAGGAGAACCTGAGCGAGCTAGGCCAGACGGCCGCCAGAGCTGGCATCACCGTCGGCGTGTTGATTGAAGTAGACGTCGGAATGAAGCGGGCGGGCGTCGCTCCTGGCGAAGAGGCGTTGGCGTTGTCTCAAATGGCGCATCAAACAGCGGGCATTGATTATCGCGGGCTGATGGGCTGGGAGGGGCATACGATAGACATCAAAGACCGGCGGGAAAAGCAGGCGGCCATTGAGAGGGCGATGCAACAATTAGGGGAAACGGCCGAACGATGCCGCGCCGCCGGTCTGCCGCTGGAGATCGTCAGCGCCGGCGGCAGTTCCACCTATTTTATCACCGCCTTCCAGCCATACGTGACCGAAGTTCAGGCCGGAGGGGGCATCTTCAGTGATGTGCTTTACCAGGGGCGCGGGGTGGAGAGCGAACCGGCGCTCTTTGTTCGCAGCGCGATCAGCAGCAAGCCCACGCCACAGCGTTTACTCTTCGACGCCGGATTTAAGGCGTTGCCGCAGTGGAAAGCAGACCCGCAACCGGTCGGGCTGGATGGTGTGGTTTCGATCAAGATGTCGGCCGAACATGCCACCGTCACCCTCGCCACGCCCAACCACCAAATCCAGGTCGGTGACGCCTATGACTTTATCGTCTCTTATGGCGATTACACCGTCTGCCTCCACGACAATCTCTATGGCGTCCGTCAGGGGCGTGTCGAAGCAGTTTGGCCGATTGAGGGACGGGGGAAGCTGCGTTGATCGGTTAAGAAGTCACAACGTCAGTGGGTGATAACCGGCAATAAGTTTTGCCAGGATAGATTTACCTCCCGGCACCACGCATAGGAATCGGTCACTTCACCATCTGCACGTGTGGTGGCCAGTCCACAAGCTTCGGCCGATCCCGCAGTCAGTGGCATACTGCTATCAGTTGATACATCCAGATGCCAATGTTGTAGATCGCCGGTGCAGATTTCTACTTGTTCTCCTCTCGCTTGATTATAGCTGGTCGAATGGGTCAGGGTGATGGCGACGGTTACTAATTCATCTTCCGTACAGCCACCATGACCACGCACCAGCACAGTTTGCCCGTCAATGTCAAGCGGCAGGGTTGGTTCAATACCAAAGGGAATTGAGATCCGGTTCGTAGCAAGAATTTGCGGTTCAAAACCGTCCGTATGAGGATTAATCGCCTGTGATGTTCGTTTTATTGGGCGGGCTTGGGTCTGAGCCTTTGCTCTCCGTTTATTCGCTTTGGCAGCTATTCCCATATCGAGGAAAAGTCCGGTCCCAAGGAGGAGGGCAACGACCACAATTATGTTGGAAAGGCGTGACATTAGCTGTCTCCCTATCTATTTCATCTTCAGGACACCTCTCCTTACCCTACCGGATTGAACGGGCACTGTCAACCCGCACTGTTGCCTTTTGTTGATTTAATCCTCTGCTTCGCGTAACGTGTCACGGATGCGCCGCTCAAGCTGGTCTAAATTCCACCCGCCCTGGTCGCGCACAATCGTTCGCAACATCGGGTTGATGTCCTGCACCGTTTCCAGGATGTCCACCAACAGTTGGTACTGCTCCTGCGCCTGCGTGATCTCTCTTGGCAGTTCAACGATGTCGCGCAGAATAGCCCCTTCCGAGCGCGAGGCGGTGATCGCATCGCTCCTGTTCTCGACGTAGACGCGCGTGCGCCGGCCCGGCCCGCGCCCTTCCTCTTCCTCAATCGGTTCCAGTCCGATGATACTATCGGAGCGGAAGTACTTTCCATAACCCAGGGGAACCATATGACCTTTGGTAATGAGCATGGGAGCCTCCTTCTATAGTGATGCCAGACAGCCGGAAACAATAATGAGCCTATTGTAGCGGGCAGTTTTATTAGAGGCGAAAATGTAGCGCGGGTTGCCAACCCGCAAGCTTTCCGTTCGGCCAAATCGAGCTACGTAGTATATTGCAAGATGAGATGAATATGAGTACACTACGCTTATTGCAATTTGTTGCAACAACAAATGCGTATAAATAGTAGCTATGTCACACGATACCCTTGATTTTGCCACTCGCATACGTAAAAACGGCTACCGTCTGACCCCACAACGGGAGATTATTCTCGACGCGCTGTGTGAGCTCGGCCGCCACGCCACCATCGCCGAACTCTATGAAAAGGTGCAGGCCAAAGCCCCGGCGATTGACCGGGCAACGGTCTACCGGACGGTCAAGTTCTTTTGCGAATTGCAACTGGTGGTGTCGGCCGAGATTGACGGCATGACTGTCTACGAAATCGCCGGTCACACCCCCCATCATCACCTTGTTTGTCGCGCTTGCGGCTATATGCAGGCGTTTGACGATTACCATCTCCATGACCTGCTCCATCATCTGCAAGCAGAGCATGGTTTTACGGCGGTAATCGAACATTTAACCATCTCTGGTTACTGCAATGAATGTAGACCAGCAACGGAGGAAAATCTGTCATGAACATTATCCCGGCCGGAATTCTCTTGCACATCCCTGACGGCTTTTTGAACATCCTCGTCTCCCTCGTTTGTTGGGTGATCACCGTCGTCGCCCTGGCTTATGCGATTCGCGCCACCTCGCGCGACTTCGATGAACGATTGGTCCCGCTGGCCGGTGTTTTGGCGGCCTTCATCTTCGCCGCCCAGATGCTCAACTTTCCAGTAGCGGGTGGCACATCCGGCCACTTTGTCGGTGCGGCACTGGCCTTTATCATCCTCGGCCCCTGGCTTGGTCTGTTGGCAATGACGGCCGTCATCGCCGTTCAAGCCCTCGTTTTCCAGGATGGTGGCTTGGTGGTGATGGGGGCCAACATCCTGGTGATGGGTGTTGTGCCGGGCTTTGTGGCCCTTGCTATCTACCGGTTGAGCAACGGCCGCTCCTGGTCTACTCGCTTGTTGCTGGCCGGTATCGCGGCCTGGGCGTCGGTGATGGCCGCTGCCCTGATAACCGGCCTACTGGTTGCCTTCAGCGGTACATCAAGCATTGGGCTTGTCCTCCCCGCTATGTTGGGCGTTCACGCCTTGATCGGCATTGGCGAGGCGCTGATCAGCGTCGCCGCCCTGGCCTTCATTCGCCAGGTACGACCGGCACTGCTCCAACCCGACGCCCGCGAGACGGGGAGCGGCCGTTGGGTGGTGACCGGGTTAGTCGTTGCCCTGTTGGTCGTCCTGCTCGCCCCCTTTGCCTCCGGTCATCCAGATGGCCTGGAATGGGTGGCGGAGACAACCGGCTTCCTCGGCACGGCTCAGGATGCTCCCTATCAAATCCTGCCCGATTACACCGTCCCCTTCCTCGGTGAGACGGGTCTTTCAACCATCGTCGCCGGTGTCATCGGCGCCCTCATCGTTGCCGCCATCGCCTACTTCGCCGCCCGCACCTTGCGCAAGGCCTAGTGAAGAGTGGGGAGTAGGGAGTGAAGAGTATACCTCAATACTCCTCACTCCCCACTCTCCACTCCCCACTCTTTACCATGCACGTCAATCTGCTCGACCAGTACCAGCAACAGGACAGCCTTGTCCACCACCTTGATCCACGGGTGAAGGTGCTGCTCACTGTCGCCTTTATCGTTTCAATGGCGTTGTTGCCCGATGGGGCATGGTTGTCATTGGCGTTGGCGTTGGTGGTCGTGCTTACCATCAGCCTCGTTGCTCAGATCAATCCCTGGATTGTGGTGAAGCGTTCGTTCATTGGATTGCCCTTTTTGTTGGCGGCCGTCACCGTCCTCTTCCTCCCCGGTAACCCTATCTGGTCTGGGCCATGGGGATTGACTATTACCGACGTAGGCGTGGTGCGCTTTTTCAGCATCCTCGGCCGTAGCCTTCTTTCGCTGCAAATGGCGCTCTTGCTGACCGCCACCACACCGTTCCCCGACATTCTCCATGCCTTGCGCCATCTGCGCGTCCCGGCAATCCTCGTTTCAATCATCGCCTTCATGTACCGCTATCTCTTTGTCCTGGTGGATGAGGTAGGGCGATTACTGCGGGCACGGACAGCCCGCAGCGCACGACTTCCCGGCCAAAAGGGAGGGGGGACGCTCACATGGCGGGCGGCCGTCGCCGGGCATATGGCCGGACAACTGTTTGTGCGCAGCCTCGACCGCAGCGACCGGGTTTACCAGGCGATGCTAGCGCGGGGCTATCGAGGGACATTGTTGACGATGAACCCACACGAGATGCGGCCGTTTGATTGGGCGGTCTTGTTTGGCTTCGGTGTATTCCTGGTCGTCCCCCATTTGCTTGCTTAAAAATGTAGCGCGATTTGGTAAATCGCGCCTAACGCACACGATTTACCAAATCGTGCTACAGAAAAGAAATGCCCATCGAACATCTTCAAGACTTCCAACCTCTTCTTTCCCAAAATGGGCAAACGGCCGAACATGTTGTTGCCGTTGAAAACCTCTCCTTCCACTATCCCGATGGCTTCCCCGCCTTGCATGGTGTTTCGCTGACGATTGGCGTGGGGGAGAAGGTCGCCCTGGTGGGGCCAAACGGAGCGGGGAAAAGCACATTGATGCTCCATCTCAATGGCATCCTGGGCGATGCGGCCGCGCCGGTGTGGATTAACGGCCGCGCCCTGAGCAAAGATAATCTGCCCCTCATCCGTGGCTGGATCGGCCTCGTCTTCCAAAACCCCGATGACCAGCTATTTTCGCCGACCGTTTTCGACGATGTAGCCTTCGGCCCGTTGCATATGGGCTATAGTGAAGCGGACGTGCGCCAGCGTGTCTCCCAGGCATTGGCCCAGGTCGGTATGGCCGGTTTCGAGGAGCGGCTATCGCACCATTTGAGCCTCGGACAAAAGAAACGGGTGGCATTGGCAACCGTGTTGGCGATGGACCCGCAAATTTTGGTGTTGGATGAGCCAACGGCCGGGCTGGACCCGCGCGGCCGCCGCCAATTGATCAACCTCTTGCGCGACTTGCCGTTGACAATGCTCGTCTCCACCCACGATATGGCGCTGGTCCATGAGCTATTCCCACGCATGATCATCATGGACGAAGGGCGAATTGTGGCTGATGGGGCAACGGCCGAGTTGCTCCACGACACCGCGCTGCTGGACGCCCACGGCCTCGAATCCCCGTTCCTCGTTCCCACACCCACATCGTAGCGACAATCCTCTGGATTGTCCGTGCCAAACGAGGACGTTGGCAAACGAGGACGTTGACAAACGAGAACGTTTGCCACTACGGAGAACATCCATTTTGAAAAAATGCTCATTGGCTGGTAAGCTTGCAGTGAGAGAAAACAAGGACGGCCGATGGATGAGCAAGCAGACACAACCATCACCTAGCAAAGATAAACCAACCGATGCCCCCGCAGGGATGGTCTGGATTCCCGGCGGTACATTCCTGATGGGTTCCGATAAACATTACCCAGAGGAAGCACCGGCCCACTATGTGAAAGTGGACGGCTTCTGGATGGATCGCTATGCCGTCACTAACGAGCAATTTGCCCGCTTTGTGAAGGCTACCCGCTATGTCACCTTTGCCGAACGACGGCCGAACCCCAAAGATTACCCCGGCGCGCCGCCGGAAATGCTCGTCCCCGGTTCGCTGGTTTTTGTGCAGCCACGCAGACCGGTTGATCTAAACAACTACTTTAACTGGTGGGCCTGGGTTCCGGGAGCCAACTGGCGACACCCCGAAGGGCCGGGGAGTTCGATCAAGGGGCGCGAGCACCATCCGGTGGTGCAGGTGACGTATGAGGACGCGGCCGCCTATGCCAAATGGGCCGGTAAGTCACTGCCCACTGAGGCCGAGTGGGAGCTTGCCGCGCGAGGCGGCCTGGAAGGGGCAGAGTATGTCTGGGGCAACGAGTTCGCCCCCGGCGGGCAGATGATGGCCAATACCTGGCAGGGGGAGTTTCCTGTTCGCAATCTGTTGCTCGATGGCTATCTGGCGACGGCCCCCGTTGGTTCCTTTCCACCCAATGGGTATGGCCTCTACGATATGGCGGGGAATGTGTGGGAGTGGACGGCCGATTGGTATCAGGAGCATCACCAACAACCGACCAGTCCCTGCTGTGCGCCGGTCAACCCGCGCGGCGGCACAGTGGAGCAAAGCTACGACCCGCAAATGCCGGAGGTACGCATCCCCCGTAAAGTGTCAAAAGGTGGCTCCTTCCTCTGTGCGCCCAACTACTGTTTGCGCTATCGTCCGGCCGCGCGAATGCCACAGACCATTGATACCTCCACCTGCCACCAGGGATTCCGCTGTCTCATTCGGCCGTAGCATAGCTCACGCAAAGAACGCAAAGGCGCAAAGAATAAAAACTTAGCGCTCTTTGCGCCTTTGCGTGAGGTATTGAGGCTATTCTATGGTTACATGGATGACGCGGATATAACGCGGATGACGCGGATGTTCATCCTAGTAAAAAACTTAGCACCTTTGCGCCTTTGCGTGAGGTATTGAGGCTACCCTTAATTTTGCTTTAAGAAATG
>CAYPHY010000008.1:140539-171176 GCA_964410625.1 uncultured Ardenticatenaceae bacterium
CTTTGCGCCTTTGCGTGAGGTATTGAGGCTACCCTTAATTTTGCTTTAAGAAATGCTGACGATAAAGCTAGAAGGGGTATAATTACTCTGCAATGTATAGGCTCTTGCTTGTCTTATTAGCGCTTTTGATGGTAACGGCCGCTCCCCAGGCGATTACTGCTTCCTGCCAGAGCTATGAGGCCACTACTGTTGTGCTAGAGTCTTGCCATACACAAACAATCTATGAATGGACGCGCGAGCTGAACCACAGTGCGGTGAATTTTTTGGCTGATCACCTTCAGCCCTTCCAGACCTTTCTTTATCTCGCCGCTGCCCTGTTCATTTTCATATCCCCATTCCCCAAGCAGGTTTATCTTAAACCTGCACTCCCTCCTCCACGTTCCGTTTAACCTCCATTAGAAAAGTTGTATAGGCGTAGCCGTAATCCCTACGGCTCGTTCTGTGCGTCGTTTCTGACTGCACCTTAGTTTACATAAGTTGATTAGTTTGGTATTGAGTATACAAATGCCCATGAACGGGTACTTTGTCTACGTTTACGTTAAGAGGTTAAACAAAATGGCATATAGAGTAAAAAGCACCCGCAAGGCGAAGCAACAAAAGCGGGGAACAAATTGGATGTTGATTGGCGCTATCTTTATTGTTGGGGTAGTGGGGCTGTTTTCGCTCCTGGCGATGAACCTGCAAGGTTCCGAAATCCTCTCGCTGGAAGCGCGTTGCCAGGAAAACCCGGCCGCTTGTGTGGCTGTTGGCGCGGCCGATGCACCGGTGAAGATCATCGAAGTACTCGACTTCGGTTGCACCCATTGCCGTGACTTCCACGAACAAACATTTCCCTTGATTGACAAAGAATATATTCAGTCAGGACAGGTACAGTTTATCTATTATCCCTACGCGCTCAGCGGAGCAACCATTCCGGCAGCCAGCGCCAGTCTGTGCGCCAACGAGCAGGGCGCCTACGCCGCTTTTGCCGGTGCGCTCTTTGCCCAATACGATGAGCCTGATGCACGCGAACGCAGCGGTTTGCTCCGCGCGGCCGAAACCGCCGGAGTGGATGTCGAGGCGTTTGCCAGTTGCCTGGATAGCGGCCGTCATGACACCACCGTCCGCAGTAACATCGAGATCGCCCGGCAGAATGGTATTACCAGCACGCCGACTTTCCTGGTGAACGGCCGTGAGATCGCCGGTGCGCTTCCATTTGCCGCCTTCCAGCGACAGATAGAAAATATGCTGAACTCATAACACGGATGAGCGCGGATACACAAGGATTTTTCCTAAATCTGTGTGTATCCGCGTCATTTCCAGGAGCATTGAATAATGAATACGGAAAATTGGCAGGTACGATTGATACAACTGTTGGCTGTCCCCGGCTTATTGGTCGCCTACTATCTGCTGCTCTTTCACAACGGCAGCCTGATTGCCGCCTGTAGTGGTAGCGGCTGGGATGATTGCGGGCTGGTCAGCGGCCCCGATGCGCCCTATTCTTCCATTGGCCCCGTGCCGGTAGCCCTCATTGGCTTGCTGGGATATGGCCTTATCTTTCTGCTAACCTGGCTAAAAAACTGGCTGCCTGCCCTGGAGGATTATTTGCCGGAAATACTCGTTGGCGTGACCGGTTTGGCCTTTCTCTTCTCGCTGGGACTAACCGGTCTGGAGCTACTTGTGATTCATGCCTTTTGCCGCTATTGCGTGGTCTCGGCCGTGATCGTCACCATTATGTTCTTGCTATCGCTCAACTACTTGCGCAATCCAGGAGGTGTAAAAGAAAGTTAGACCAAAAATCCGTGGTAATGGAGGTTACGCGTCATCCGAACGGCCGAGTGCTTGCAAACAGGCGGCAATCTCTTCTTCGACATAGGGATCAGGACTGCCCATATCACGTAGTTCATACTGAATGGCTAACGCCGCTTCCGTTTGCCCCAGCATACGCAGAGTCTTGGCAATGCACCAACGCGCAATGCGGATATTTTCTGCGTTGCCCTGTGCTTCACGGACGGCCAGCGCCTGGTGGAACATCTCTAGCGCCTGGTCATAACGCTGCTCATCAAACAGCGACCAGCCTGTGTTGTTGTAAAGAGAACCTAACCACCTTTTAGCTCGTTCTTGGGTCGAATTCTTCGCATAGTTGATAGCTTTGCGACTCCATTCCAACTGTTGGTGGGGTGGGGCGGCGATGCCCAACATGTGCAGCGCATCCACAGCGTAATAATCCGCGCCAATCCTCTCAGCAAGTTCATAGGCGCGAAGGAAAAGGGGGACGGCCGTTTCCGCTTGTCCCGCAGAGTTATAGGTACGGCCGCGCTCCAACAAGTACCGAACCTCCACCAGCTCATGCTCTTCCATTCTCTGCTGCACATCATCAAGCAAAGCATGTGCTTCATTAAATAAGCTTCGGAGGCTATAAGTACGGGCTATTTGCGTCATCAATTGCAGCCGGTAAGAAGGAGCGGCGTTTTCAGCAGCCACCAGCAGTTGGCGAAATTTGCTTTCAGTCGCGGCCGGATCGTTATAGTCCCAAAGATCATTAAAATCAGGCCATTCACTGCTCATCGTCTAAACCTATCCTTCAATTTTCGTTGCGGCTATTATACGCTCCTGCTCGAAGCTGGAGAAACAAAAAAAGAAACCGGGTTTCTGTTGCCGAAACCCGGTTTCTAATCATGCTAATCTATTTCAATCGGTTGCTTACCGTACCGCTTCCTTGGCCTCATCCCAGGCGTGGCGAACAGCATCTTTGAACTCTTCCCACGAACCCTGATTCGTCTCTTCCCAATGGCGGCGGACCTCCGGCTCGACTTCCATCCAACGATAGTCGCTATAGAACTTGTCGGTAGCCAGATCATGGCCGAAGCGATAGGCCGGTTCGTAGTAATCATAATCACGGCCCGTGGTCTCGTAAGTCATTGCATAATGGGTACGGAAGTCGGGATAGACGCCCCGTGTCATATCGACACCGGCCGCAGGCATACCAGAACCAGCGGCCGTTACCACTCCGCCACCCGTGCGGGCTACATCTTGATAAGCGGCATCATTGCGCCGGTTGGAATGGCCATTGGTGTCGTCCCAGTTACGGCGGCTGCGATCCACGTAGTCATCATAACCATCATCGCTGACCGCGTCCTTAACCTGCTCCCAGGCGTGGCGCACAGAATCCTTAAACTCTTCCCAGGCCCCACCTGTCGTGTCTTCCGCGCTCTCCCAGCCACGACGCGCCTCCGCCTCCAGCGAATTCCAATCGCTGTAGCGGTTGTACTGGTCATCGGTTGCCAGCGTATAGCCATAGTGATAGGCAGGCTCATACCAGCTATAATCACGGCCTGTGGTGCCATACATGTTGGAGTAATGCTGGCGGAATGTTGGTGCATAGGTCTCGTAGTCGCCATATACGGGGTAGGAATCATCCATCTCGTATGGATCGTCGCCCCCAATTCCGTAACGGCCGCGCTCCGCCTCGATCTCTTCTCGTGTATAGGCGGGCGCATTGGCGTCATAACCCGTCCAACCTGATTCGCGCCAATACTCTGAGCGTTCGCTCACGTCAATTGGCCCGTGGTCATTCATAATCGCAACGGCCTGAGAAACCCGGCCATCGTCTGTCTTCACGCCGACCAGCGTGCCACCACGGCGAATCCCTTCGGCATAGTAACCCGCTTCCTCTTCAGGAATGCCCCAACTGACCAATGCACCGGTCAGGCCGCCAACCACGGAGCCAATGCCCGCGCCAGTCAATCCGGCGACAATCGGCCCGGCGGCAACAATTGGGCCAACGCCGGGGATAGCCAACGCGCCCAGACCGAGCAATACACCGGCCAGACCGCCGATAGCCCCACCGGTCACTGCGCCAGCCAAAGCACCTTCGGCGCCTTCTTCGGCCGCTAATTCCGCGTCTACGTCCCTATCCCGGTCCAAGTAACCGGAATAAACTTTATCCTGATCGCTGGCAACTAAGCTAATGTCGTTCCGGTCAAAGCCGGCATCTACCAGTTCGCTGACAACGGCTCTCGCGTCAGAAAGGTCATCAAACAAACCAACAACTGTTTTCATCTTCACACATCTCCTTTGTCGCACGCGGCGATCACTGTTTTTCAAATTCGGATTGGGTATTTTCGTTTCTTACCTCTACTAACAATAACAGAAGCGAAAAACAGCCGATATGTGTCGTGATATAAGCAGTGGTTACATAATGAGACATATCCTATCTATCTGGATAGGATGGGGGAAAGAATAGCTTACAAACAGGGTTATACTTAAACTAACTTACATTAGTAAAGGTATAACAATTAGGGGAGTATACCTCAAAAGACCCAGAGGCATGGAGCCATCTGTATGCCTCTGGGCCTTTGGGATTGTTTAGCATTATTCGTTACCGACCGCCACCGGCCGTTCCGGGTCTGTGATCCACTCGCTCCAAGAGCCAGGATAGAGTCGCGCATTGCCCAATCCGGCATGGGCCATAGCCAGCACATTATGCGCGGCCGTCACTCCCGAACCACAGTAGAACACGGCCGCTTCCGGCGACGTCTCTCCCAGCAACTGCTCAAATCGTTTCCGTAAATCGTCGGCGGACAGAAACCGCGCCTCGGAATTCAGATTCTCGGTATAAGGGGCGCTGATTGCGTCGGGAATATGGCCTGCTACCGGATCAATCGTTTCGTTTTCGCCGCGATAGCGCTCGGCAGTGCGGGAATCGAACAGCCGCGCTTCCGCTGGCAAAGTGGCGACTTCGGCCGTATCCACAATCCAACCTTCCTGCAATTGGGGCTGGAAATCACGAGGGGCATTGTGCTCTTGTCCGCTGCGGGTCGGCCGTCCTTCGCCCAACCACAGCGGCCAACCACCATCCAGCACGGCCACCGCCTCATGACCCAACCAGCGCAGCAACCACCACAGCCGCGCCGCCATCCCGCCGCCGGAAGCGTCATAGGCCACCACCTGCACGCCGGGGCCAATGCCCCAACTGCTAAAGGTGGCGGCCGCTGTTTCCGGATCAGGTAGCGGATGGCGGCCGCTTTTGCCAGGGACAACCGGGCTGGAAAGATCATGGTCCATATGGGCATAAACCGCACCGGGGATGTGGCTGGCAAGATACTCCTCGTGCCCCCTGTCTGGTTGTAATAGATAAAAGCGACAGTCCACAATGACCCAATCGTCGGCCGTTAGCCGCTCGGCCAATTCAGCAGTAGAGATGAGCGTCGTATATTCCATAGAAATGAAAACTCCTTTTCCACAATGTTCTATGGAAGTGGCGTAGGTGTCAAGGATGGCTTGACTGTACCCGTCACTGTCGCTCCACTGATCACGCTTGCGGGCCATCTCTTAGCTGGTATAGTTCAGTTCTAGCTAAGTCATACTAAGCCATTGCCTATGAACACCAACACCATTGCCCTATGTGTAACCTGTCTGGTAGACCAGGTCTATCCCGAAATCGGCGTCGCGGCCGTTCGCCTATTGCGCCGTGCCGGATACCGGATTGAATTTCCCGAAGCGCAAACCTGTTGCGGCCAACCCTTTTTCAACAGCGGCTTTCAGGACGAAGCGGCACGTCTGGCTCGACGCACCATTGAGATTTTTGAGCCATATTCGGCCGTCGTCCTCCCCAGCGGCTCCTGCGCGACGATGGTCCGCGTCGAATACCCCCACCTGCTGGAAGATGATCCCGCCTGGGCCGAACGCGCCCGGCAGCTCGCTGCTAAGACATTTGAACTGACTGAGTTTCTAGCAGAACAAGCAGGTGAGCAGCCAGCGGACACTCCCCACTCCTCACTCGCCACTCGCCACTCATCACTCATCACTTACCACGATTCCTGCCACATGTGCCGCTTGCTCGGCCTCGGCCGTCAGCCGCGCCAATTACTACAAGAAGCAGGGTACGAACTGGTAGAGATGGCCGAAGCTGACCGTTGTTGTGGCTTTGGCGGCTTGTTCTCGGTGCGTATGGCCGAAGTGTCAAACGCGATGACGGCCGAAAAGCTGCGCCAGGCGGAGGAAACCGGCGCAACGGTGCTGGCAACGGCCGATCCCGGTTGCCTGATGCAGATGCGTGGATTAGCCGGTGAAACGGCCGTGCAGGTTGAGCATGTTGCGGTGTTGTTAGATAGGGTGGCGAGTGGCAAGTAGCAGGTGGCAGGTTATGGTTACGGATACAGGTATGCACGTTAATACAAAAGAGTTCCGCCAACAGGCATTTGTGGCAATCAGTGATGTTCGCTTGCAGGATGCGCTAGAGGGGGCGACAGGGACTTTTGCCAACGCGCGACACTCCGCCCTGGCAGAACTGCCGGAAGCGGAAGGACTACGCGATCACTTTAAGGCGGCTCGATCGGCCACACTCGGCCGTCTGGCTGAACATTTGGAAACGTTTGAAGCCAACGCCACGGCCGCCGGAGCGCAGGTCCATTGGGCGCGAGATGCGGCCGAAGCCCAGGCCATCGTCCTCGACATCGCCCAACAACATGGTGTTTCCCTGGTCACGAAGAGTAAGTCTATGACCACTGAGGAAATTCATCTCAATGAGGCTTTGGCTGCGGCAGGAATTCAGCCGGTAGAGACTGATCTCGGCGAATACTTGATCCAACTAGCCGGACAGATGCCTTCACATATCATTGCTCCAGCAATCCACCTGACGCGGGAGCAAGCGGCCGCTTTGCTCAGCCGCGATGCCGGAACCCCCCTCCCTGCTGATGATGTGGATCGATTGACGGCCGAAGCTCGAAATTTACTACGCGAAAAGTTTCTTTCTGCCGGGATGGGCATCAGTGGAGGTAACATTGGTGTGGCGGAAACTGGAAGTGTTGTACTGGTAACAAACGAGGGGAATGGCCGTCTCGTCACCACTGCTTCGCCCATCCATGTCGCCGTTCTCGGCATTGAGAAAATCGC
Source organism: uncultured Ardenticatenaceae bacterium (assembly GCA_964410625.1). Taxonomy (GTDB): domain Bacteria; phylum Chloroflexota; class Anaerolineae; order Promineifilales; family Promineifilaceae; genus CAYPHY01. The sequence goes on from CAYPHY010000008.1 coordinate 147,416, forward strand.
GCCCACTTGGGATGATGCGGCTTCCTGGCTCTCCCTCCTCGCTCGCAGCGCCACCGGACAGCCACTTTCTATCTATACGAGTGTTATCACCGGCCCGGCCCGTGCAGATGATCCCGATGGGCCGCGCGAAGTGCATATCATCTTGCTCGACAACAACCGCAGCCGATATATTGGCACGGAGTATGAAGAGGCGTTGCAATGTATTCGCTGTGGCGCCTGCCTCAACGCCTGCCCAGTCTACCGTGAAGCAGGCGGTCATGCCTATGGTAGTCCCTACAGTGGCCCGATTGGTGCAGTTGTCTCACCGTTGCTCTTTGGGCTAGAAAAGTATGAAGGATTACCCCAGGCCAGCTCGCTATGTGGGGCTTGCCGGGATGTCTGTCCGGTGCGGATTGATATCCCACGTATGTTGCTGGCTTTGCGCCACGACACGGTAGAGCAAAAGCTGCTCCCCTGGCCGGAACGCACGGCCGAACGCCTGGTGGCCTCCATCTTTGCCGGAGAACGCAGCACACGGCTGGCGGCCGCGACCGGGAGGCTCTTCCAACGGCCGCTGGTCAAAGACGGCCGTCTGCAACTTCCCAACAGACTCAATCCCACACACGGCCGCGCCTTGCCCTCTTTGGCTCCCAAATCCTTTCGAGAAATGTGGGCTAAAGGAGAGGTAGAAGAGGAGACTGGAGATTAGAGATTAGAGATTGGACGCGGATGCCATGTAGGTTTGTTTCTCCGCAATACATTTGTTCATTGGCAATCGACAATTATCAATTGTGAATCATCAAGATCATGTTTATCTATTGGAAAAGGGGGTTGCTGCTCCTGGTGGCACATGGGCGGACTTCGGTTCTGGCAGCGGGGCGTTTACGTTGGCGTTGGCTGACTTGCTTGGTACAGAGGGGATTATTTACAGTATTGACCGCGACGGCCGTGCCCTCCGCCAACAAGCGGGCGAATTGAGTCGTCGCTTTCCCGCCATCACGCTCCACACTCGCGAAGCCGACTTCACACGGCCGCTAGACCTCCCTCCCCTCGATGGCATCGTCATGGCGAATTCGCTGCACTTCGTCCGCGAGAAACGGCCGCTGCTGCAACAACTACGCCGCTATCTGAAGCCGGACGGCCGTTTTCTACTGGTTGAATATGACACTGACCGCGGCAATCCCTGGGTTCCCCACCCCCTCTCCTACGCCACATGGGAAAAGCTGGCCCGTGAATCGGGCTTTCAACAAACAGAGTTGCTGGCGACCGTCCCCAGTCGCTTCCTAGGGCGCATCTTTTCGGCCGTTAGCCTCAACAATCGACAATCGTTAGTTGACAATTAGCATCGCCCAGACTTGTAAACAATAAAAAAGATCAGCGGAATGATCCACCAGCTCATGCCAATGGACATGCCCGAAGTGTTAAATAAGAAGAACAAAGCTAACAGGATTAGCCAAAGACCCGACCAACGCCACCAGCCATAACCATATGAACCATGGCCCCGTTCGTCATACCTATCTTCCTGCTTGACCTTCAATACATCTTGCTCCGCTTCAAACGCCGCATTCAACTTAGCCTTTTCCGTGTCTTTCAATTCATCAATTCGTTCAGTCATTGTCACATCCTCAGGACTCACGCAGCCATATGATTGTTTTCTTCGACACGAATGGCACGAATTTCGCGAAAATAGAAGGCAAAAATTCGTGTTATCGTCTCAAAACGAGTAAATGTTACTACTATTCAATCGCTATACGCGAAACTGATTGCTGGGGTTGCAGGCCGCGGCAATCCTGCGGATTGTACGGGGTTGTCCTGATCAGGTCAGGCTGTCCAAAAAGGTGCGGATGCTCTCCGGGGAATCGGCCGCATCCACTGCGGGAAAAAGCTCCCACGTCTCTGAATGGGTCACTTCTTCTCCCGGCTCAAGGGTCTGGAGGGGGCCAAGCAACTCCAACTCCAGAAATTGGTGATTGATATACACCTGGCAATTGGTTTGAAAATCCACATGCGGCCGATCCGCCTGCGGCGAAAAGCGTTTGCGGAAGAATATATCTTCGATAAAGTAGCCTAGCCACCCCTGCCGGTTGAAGATACCGATTTTAAGTGGATGATTGATTGGTTTCGTCACTATGCGAATAATGTCATCCGCCAACTGCAAGCGCGAGTCTTCCCAGCGGCTATAAGGCCACAGCACCAGATGGCGATTCGGCTGCAATCCCTCCTCATCTAGCGGGCCGACCTGCTGCGGTAACACGGCCGTTCCTCCCAACACCATCTGCGTAATACCCCAGGGAGCAAGTTCAAAGGGTTCGCGGCCGTCATTGCGCAGGATGTGGTCAACTTCTACCAGCGGCCGTTCCCCATCCAGCCGGATCGCCATGATTTTAGTGATACCGGTATAGGTCTCGGTTGGCTGCTGTAAACGCGCCGTAAGCGGCGTTGTTTCGACTGTTGGAGGAGCGTCATCGGGGATGTAGGTACGCGCGGCCGTTTCCGGCGCGTGCCACAGCCGGTGGCCGCCGTGCAACGTATAAGGGCCATGTGGCGAAGGCAACGTCACCGTCGGCAACTCGGCCAGCAAATTTTTCCCATTACGCTTTAGTCCTAAGCGGACAATGCGCGGCCCGGCGGCCGTTAGATAATCCAGGTAAAGCTGTTCATTCTCCAGCCTTCCCGTCGCCAGTCCATAATATTCCGCTGCCCCATTACTATCAAGAACCATTAATCTCTTGCTCTCCCAGTTTCTCAGTCTCCCAGTCTCCTAATCTCCTAATCTCCAATCCCTGCTGCCAGCTCCACTCCTAGCTCATCTGCCACATCCTCCGGCAACGGCCCAACAAATACCGGCACGCCATGTTCGCGATACTCCTGCACCGTTTGCAGATAGTATTCCTCATCGGTGCAATGGCAACCCGTCTCATCATACCATTTCAGCGTGCCGTCATTCATATCTAGCCGCAAGCCACACACCTGCATCCCATTCAACCACATCCAGGCTGCATTATTTTTCTTTTGCATAATCTCAATCTTTCACTGAATAACTATCCCTGCACCCGCTTGTCCTCAGAATAGAGTGTCTGCTTTCGTGCAGCGACTTGTATACACCCTCTCTTCAAGCCTTTTTGGTAGAACCCTACTCTCTTCTTTGCCATACTACAAGTTTATCGGGTATAACATGACCATGCTAGAAAAGGAGAAAAGCAAATGGTTAGTGCGGTGGTATTGATTAAGGTGGAACGGGACCGCATCAACGATGTGGCGACTGAGTTGGCCGAATTGCGCGGGATTACAGAAGTCTATTCCGTCGCCGGCCGTTATGATCTCGTCGCCATTCTGCGTGTGCCGGATAACGACGGGCTGGCCGAATTGGTGACGAGCCGGATGCTGATGGTCGAGGGCATTCTCGACTCGGAAACGCTGATCGCCTTCCGCGTCTTTTCCCGCCACGATCTGGAAGCGATGTTCTCCATTGGCCTGGAGTGAGCGGAAAGGATGAAGGATTAAGACTGAGGGATGAAATCCTATTTTTTCAGCCTTCATCCCTCATCCCTCATCCTTTAGGCGCGAGTTGCCGCGCTTCCTGGAGCAGTCCCTCCAGCCGTTCGAGGATGTTGGCGATTTCCGGGGGAATGGGTTCGGGTTCGTCTTCTTCATCAGTAATGTCGGTAAAAGTCGCTACGACTTCCTGATAGCGATGTTCTAATTCCTCTAACTCCGACGCCGGAAGTTGCGGTTGTGGTTGCACGTATTGCCTGAAGAGGTGGTTGATCACCAATTGCAGCGCGACTGCCAGCGGAGGCGCGATAACAAAGCCGATCAAGCCATAGGAATAGACCAACGGCAACATAATTAAGATCGTCATCAAGCCGCTATACTGCTGGTTCCTGAACAGTCTTGGCTCAAGAAAGTACTCCAGAAAGAGTAAGACGAGGCTCGTATAAGCCACCGCCACGGCCGCTATCACCACCCCACCGGAGGCCAGCCCCACCAGCAACGCGGCGATAAGGATGATGATCACTCCCGCCAGAGGAATGAGCCAGGCGACGCCACTGAGCAACGCCAACAAGACGGGATAGGTCAGTCCCATTACCCCATAACCGAGGCCGAGCAGAACAGCGGCCGAAACCGCCTGGATAAACTCGCTGCGCACATAGGCCCCCAGTGCCGTTTCCATGTTGCGCCATGCCTGCCGGGCCTGTACCCGCCGCCCGGCCGACAGCGCAGACAACCACAAACGCTCAAAATGGTTCTGGTCCGCGCTCCAATAGATGCTCAGCACGATGACCAGTGCTAACCCACCAATACTAGCGGCCAGCCCCTGTGTAAAGCCCATCGCCGCCTGTACAAATTGTAACCCTTCTGGGCTGGTCACAAACTCCGAAAGCTCGCCCGGACGGGGCAAGCGGCTTACCACCGCATCCTGAAAAGCTGTTCCATTTTGCCAGGTGACATAGGTGCGATCATAAAGCACAACCAGATAGTTGCTCAACAGCCGTAACTCATTAATCAGTTGGCCGCCAATCAGATAGAGGATGACGGCTAACCCGCTCAATCCGACCAGATAAATCAAAATCAGGGCAACGACGGCCGGAATACCCATCTCCACCAGACGAGCCAGCAACGGCCGCACGGCCGCCGCCACCACCAACGACAGGAGGAACAAAATCAGGACGCTGCGGAACTGCCACAGAATGACAAACGCCCCCAACGTCGCCAGGACGACGGCCGTGTATCCGGCCAAACGCTTCATTCGGCACGCTCCTCCGCGCGGCTGCTGGTGGCCGTGCCGTTGCTATATTGCGCTAAGAGACTATCCAGGTCGAGCGCAATCGCTTCAATGGAATCTTCCACCTGATCGCGTGAAGCATCGGCGACATCCTCGCGGTTCCGCACCACATTACGGATATCCTGCACCAACTCCTGGGTTTCATAGCGCAATCGTGTGGTGGGGCCACGGTCGCCCGAACTTTGCGCCTCAAGCTCCGCGCGGCGGATCGATCGCTCCAGCAGCAATTGAATGATCGCCGCCAGTGGCAAGGCGATCAGCGCGCCGATGACTCCGAACAGGGAACTAAAGGCAATCAGTGCCAACAAGGTGACCAACGGCCGCACCCCCAATGTGCGGCTCATCACCCGCGGGACGAGCAGGTTGTTTTCCAACTGCTGGATAATGACCGTCGCCACCACCACCCAAATTGCCATCGTTGGCGAAATGGAAAAGGCGATGATAAACGCCGGTATCGCCCCAATCAGCGGGCCAACCATCGGTACCGCTTCCATCAGCCCGGCAAAGATAGCCAGGATCAACGCATTCGGCAGGCCAATCAGTAAGTAGGCCACATAAGTGATGACCCCAATCACGGCGATCAGGATCAGTTGGCCGGTGACAAAGTTGGTGATTTGTTCTTCGATGTCTGACACCAGATCGCGAGCCGTATCGCGATGGCGTGCGGGCAAGATCAGATAGAAGGAGCGTTTAATTCGCTCCGATTCCAATGTCCAATAGTAGGCAAATAGAAAGAGGGCGATAACGGCAACGATAGAACGGCCGACCTGCCCGATGAGCGACGTATCCTGCCCCGTTTCCACCGGATCGCTCCCGGTTAAAGCCTCTTCCAGTGGGGGAGTCTCTTCGCCGTTCGCGGCCGTCGCCGGTAGCCCCGGCTCCTCCGGCAATCCACCCCCCAGACGAGCCAGCAGCAAGCTGGATGATTCTACAACGGCGCGGCGAAAATCAACGTATCCCTCCTGTAAAACTTCGCCAATGGTAGCGACCTGGCCGCCTATCAACGGCCCGCCGAAGCGGATGGTTACGCCGAGAAAGAGTAACAGCGTGGCATAGATCAACAAAACACTGGCCCCGGCCGGGACGCCAAAATCCTGCATACGCCGCACGGCCGGGCGCAACGCGGTGCTGAGGAACACACCGGCGATTAAGATCAGCACTACTTCATAAAAGCGAAAGAGCAGCCAGAAACAAAGCCCGACAAACGCCACAACCAGCGTCGCCGTGACCAACTGGCGCACAGTCAGCGCGGGCAGCGGAAAAGAGGCCTCATCGTTGCTCATCTATTCCCATCCACATATTCCACTTCGTAGATGTCTTTTTCCAGCAGCTCATAGATGCCACCAGCGACGGCCCCAAAGAGGATGTGGACGACAAGGAAAGGCCAATCTCGCGCCAGGGTGAACCAGTCAAAGAAGATGGTAAAGGTGAACACGTTGATCAGGTAAATCGCAAGCCCGATTAAGCCGCCCACGAGGACAGCCAGCAAGACCCCCCATCGGTGAACGACGAAAGCAACAATCAAGGTGTAGAGCAGCGACAGGACAAAGTGTAACAGCACGGCCACCACAGCGACGCTGCCGCTTGGGGCATTGATCGGGGTTAGCGCATCCTGTCCTAAAACGACGGCCGCGATCATACGCAAGAGAATCCAGGGAGAGCCGCCCGTCGCTACTGGATAGATGATCAGCAACGACACCAGAAAGATCGCCCCGGCGATCAACCCCGCAAAAACGGCCGCCCGCCAATCCATCACCTGCCGCAATCTGATGTTACTGGTATTAGATGTCATAAAACCTCCAAAGCAGACAGTAGGCTGCCCACTATCCACTGCCTACTGGTCCATCCCCTCCGGGACCCCATTGGGAAACTCCGCATCAATCGCTTCCTGGATCCGCGCCAGCCGGTTTTCAGGATTGGGGTGGGTGCTGAAAAATTCGGGTGGGGCAGCACCCTGATTAGACTCCGCCAAAATCTCCATCACGCGCAGCATTGAGCGCGGATCATACCCGGCCTCAGCCATAAACTGCACGCCCAACCGGTCCGACTCCAACTCATCCTCACGGCCGAAACGCATATTGACCAGTTGCCCGACGAGCAACGCCACCTGGGCGGCCGCCTGGCTGTTCGGGTTTTCGGGATCGTAGGCGGCAATGACGGCCGCGCCAGTCAACCCCTGGGTCAGCTGCTGCTTAGCGATCTGCTGCGCGGCATGACGGGCGACCACATGGGCGATCTCATGCGCCATCACCCCCGCTAGTTGCCCTTCGGTCTGAAAGCGACTCAGCAACGCCTCGGTGATAAACAACTGGCCGCCGGGCAAAGCAAAGGCGTTGATCGTCTCCTGATCAGCCAGCAAATGGCACTCATACGGCCAATCCACTTCTCCGGCTCGACTGCCGCTGATGATCCGTTTGCACACCCGATCCACCAATGCCTGCGCCTCCTGATTGGTTGACTGGCCGCCGAATTGCTGTTCCAATTCCGGCAAGGCCTGCAACCCCAACGCGATCTCCTGTTCGGGAGAGATGGCAACTCGCTGATTTTCCTCAGTAATCGGATTAAACTCACTGGACGAGAAATAAGAGATAAGAGCAAAAGCAGCCAGCGCCAAAGCCACCAAGATACGGCCGCCGCTGAATGAACGGCCGCCCGAACGACGTCTCATATACATTAATAAGCCTCCAAGCGAAAATCTCTTACTTACCAGTATACGCTATCCTGCTGTTTCTCTAGTATATGTCGTAGATACAGAGCAAGATAGATTGTAGCGGGCCACTTTCACAGCAATCGACATAAACAACAGCGCACCACAGATAAAATCCGCGTCATCCGCGTAATCATCTATATTAAACCTGCATAACTACCACCGTCCACAGGGATCATTGCACCGGTGATATAGCTGGCGGCCGGTGACACCAAAAAAGCCCCCACACGGCCGAACTCCTCCGGCTCGCCCAAACGGCCGAGCGGGATACGCGCCGCCATCTTCGCTTGCTCCTCCTCAATCGTCGTCCCGTTTCGCTCACTGCGATAGCTCAGCAGTTCAGTAATGCGATCCGTCATCGTCGAGCCGGGGAGGATGGAATTGACACGAATATTCTCCGGCCCCAACTCCTGCGACAATGTTTTGGTCAGCCCGGCAACGGCCGGACGAAAGACATTGGAGAGCAACAACGCGCTCATCGGCTGCTTCACGGTTGAACTGGTGATGGTCAAAATGGCGGCCGCCTCGCTCTGCCGTAAACGGGGTAAGGCGTGGTGAATCAGCCGCACGGCACTCATCAAGGTCAGCTCCATCGCCTGTTGGTAGGCCGCCAGATCAAGCTGGTCAAAAGTGCCACTCGGCGGCCCACCGGCATTGGTGACGAGGATGTCCAGCCCGCCGAAGTGCGCAGCCGTATCCGCCACCAGCCGTTCTATTTGTTCGGGATTGCTGACATCCGCCTCAAACCCAACGGCCGTCCCATTTATCTGTTGCAGCGCCTCCACTGCCGCCTGTAAACGATCTGGCGAACGGCCGCAAATGGCAACCTTCGCCCCTTCCCGCGCCAACTCTCGCGCCACCGCCAAGCCCAACCCGGCGCTGGCGGCCGTCACCAATGCCACCCGGTCTTTCAGTCCTAAATCCATCATCACCTCATTTGCTGTTGCCCGGTTTGCCAAACCGGAAACTGCGGGTTAGCAACCCGCGCTACAGTTCATCGTACTCCGGGTTGCCTAAAATGGAAGCTACGGGTTGGCAACCCGTGCCACAGTTCGTAGTAGCCCGGTTTGCCTAAACCGGAAGCTTATGTCATCCAACTCGATAAGAATCAAGCGTTGTCGTATCCGCATCGGCCGCCACGCAGGTCGTAAAGGTGAACGAATATAGGGCCAATCCGGTGGCGCGAAAGGTCAACTCTAGTTCGTTTGGCTCATACGTTGCGTTCCGCACCAGCTCATATAGCTTCGGCCGTTCGATACACACCACACTGCGGCCGTCAGGCTGGATCGCCACATCAGCCCCGGCATTGGCCGCCGTCAGCGGTCGTCCATTCTGCCGCACTTCGACCACTGGTTCCGCGTCCGTCGGCCGCAAATTGAGCATGGTGTCTACGGGATCGGCCGAGGGACTGATTACGGCGTTCACCGTCACCGCGCTATAGGGCAATACCACCCGTCCGGCGCTCTGCCCCACAAAGGCCAACGCCTCCGGCCACGCACGCCAGATACCATCCAGATAAAAGCGTCCTTCAGCCCATGTCTCCGGTGGCGGCATCTGGTAGAAGACCGGCCCTTGCGGCGTATACCCTTCCGGGTTGCCCAACGCCCCGCCAAACAACCCCCCGCCCTGATAACCAGCATAAAGCTCCGGCGTCGGCCGGTAACAAACCGCCCCCGCCTGGTCCTCCGCCCGCAAAGGGGGCATTAACTCCGGCAACACCACCTGGGGGGCGCGGCGGCGGAGCAATTGTTGGATCGCCTCCTCCGTCTGCTGGTAATACCCTTCCCCTTGCCGTTGGAAGCGGATATAGCCATCCGTATCAATCAAGTACTTCGTCGGCCATGCTTTATTAGCGAAACGCTGCCACGTTTCATAGCCATTATCCAGCAGCACCGGATAGCGGATTTGCTGCTCCTCAATCGCTGCTTCAATTTGCCGTTGGGCATGGGCAAACTTAAACTCCGGCGCGTGGACGCCGATAATTAACAATCCCTTATCTCGGTATCGTTCGTGCCACTGCTTGAGGTATGGGAGAGTGCGTAAACAGTTGACACAGGTATAATCCCAGAAGTCAATCAACACCACCTGGTCCCGCATCTGTTCGCGGGTCAGCGGATGTTCCACATTCAGCCACTTCCCGGCTCCAAGCCGCGGCATTCGTATCAGGCGTGGTTCAAGGAGTTGGTCAAACATAATCTCTACTCTCCAATCTCTAATATCTAATCTCCGCTCAATGAGATTGGAGATTAGAGATTGGAGATTGAAACTGGACGATTGTAACATGGAAAGAAAGAAGATAACAGTTCTAACGTTGCAACAAAAGAAGGAGCGGGGCGAGCCGATCACGATGTTGACCGCTTATGATTATACCGGCGCGGTGTTGGTGGACGCGGCCGAAATTGACCTCATACTCGTCGGCGATTCGCTGGGGATGGTGGTAATGGGACTCGACAGCACCGTGCCGGTGACGATGGAGGAGATGCTCCACCATTGCCGCGCCGTCGCTCGTGGCTCGCAATACGCGCTGCTGGTCGGTGACCTGCCCTTCATGTCCTACCAGGCGGAGATTTCCGAAGCGGTGCGCAACGCCGGGCGGTTGATGAAGGAAGGGAATATGGACTGTGTGAAGCTGGAAGGCGGCCGTGAAATGGCCACCACCATCCACGCCATCGTCAACGCCGGTATCCCGGTGATGGGCCACATCGGCCTGACGCCACAGTCCCAATCCCAACTGGGCGGCTACCGCGTCCAGGGACGCACGGCCGCCGCCGCTCAAAAGCTGCTCGAAGATGCCCTCGCCTTGCAAGAAGCGGGCTGTTTCTCCATTGTGCTGGAGGCCGTCCCCGCACCGGTTGCCGCCGCCATCAGCCAGCGGCTGACCATCCCCACCATCGGCATCGGCGCGGGTGTGGGTTGCGACGGGCAGGTGTTGGTCTACCACGACATCTTGGGCTTGTTCGACCGCTTGCAGCCCCGCTTTGTTCGTGAATACGCCAACTTGCGCCAGATCATCCTCGAAGCCTTCACCGCCTTCCGCGAGGACGTAGTCGCCCGCCGCTTCCCGGCCGAGGAACACACCTACGCCATGAGCGCGACCGAAGAAGCCGCCTTCCGCTCGTCAAGTGGAGAGTGGAGCGTGGAGCGTGGAGCGTGAGGAAGTTTTCTCTCCACGCTCCACTCCTCACGCTTCACTATTGGTAGAAATGAGAATTGCCATTTTAGGGATCGGCGCAATGGGCTGTTTGTTTGCGGCGCGGCTGGAGGTGGCGGCCGAGCCGATATTGATCGGTAGCTGGCCGGAGCAAATCGCCGCCATTCGCCAGCAAGGTTTGCGTCTGGAACATCCCGACGGCCGCACCACCCACCATCATCCCACCATCACCGACGATCTGCAAAGCGTCGGCAAGGTCAAGCTCGCCCTGGTGTTGGTGAAAAGCCGCCAAACCGGGAACGCTGCCGCCGCTGCCGCCGAAATCCTGGCCCCCGATGGGCTGGCACTGACCCTGCAAAATGGCCTGAACAACCTATCTCGATTGCAATCCACACTCGGCCGCGACCGGGCAGCGTTGGGCGTCACCTCTGAGGGGGCAACCCTCTTGTCCCCTGGCCTGGTACGCCATGCGGGACATGGGCAAACGCACCTGGCCTATGGTTCACTAAGCCGCGAACGGCTAGAATCCATTTGTGATCTGTTTCAGGCAAGCGGACTGACAACCTACCTGGTCGAGAACGCCGACGACATCCTATGGGCTAAACTGGCGGTCAACGCAGCGATTAACCCGTTGACTGCCTTGCTGCGCATACCCAATGGCGTGCTGGCCGAGCATGAAACGACGAGAGTGATAATGAGTCAAATCGCGGCCGAAGTCGCCACCGTCGCCCAGGCACAGGGGATTGACTTAACGGCCGAAGAAGCCGGAGAGCGAGCGATTGCCGTCGCCGAGGCAACGGCCGCTAACCGTTCCTCTATGCTCCAGGACATCGAACGCGGCGTGCAGACGGAGATTGAAGCGATTTGTGGCGCAGTGGTGGAAGCGGCGGAAAGGTGGGGCGTGGCGGTCCCGCTAAACGGCCGCTTGCTCCAACTCATCAAACAAGCCGAAAGCGGCAACCCGCCGATCACATCCGTCGCTGACATTGAACAACTGACGCGGCTGGTGGATAATGGATAATTGATTTAGAAGCGATTCGAGAATTAGGTTAAGCATATTCCTTAAAAACGCAGAGCCGCAGAGGGACAGAGGCGCAGAGAAAAAATAGGTCAAGCTGTATACCTCGGCGTCGCCAATCCGCCCAATACACCACTAATACACCAATTCACCTTTCCAAACCATGATCACCACCCCCCACATCCACGAAGTCAGACAAATCCGTCATCAGGACCCGTCCCTTAGCTGGGGCTTTGTCCCCACGATGGGCTATCTCCATGAAGGCCACATCTCCCTGGTGCGCAGGGCGCAGGCGGAAAATGAGCGCGTCGCTGTGAGTATTTATGTCAATCCAACTCAATTCGCGCCCACGGAAGACCTCTCTACCTATCCGCGCGATCTGGAACGGGATTTGGCGCTGCTGGCGGCCGAATCGGTCGATCTCGTCTTCACCCCCACCAACCAAGTCATCTACCCGCCCGGCTTCCAGACCACGGTGACCGTCGGCGAAGTCACCCAACATTTGGAAGGGGCCAGACGGCCGACCCACTTTGCCGGCGTCGCCACCGTCGTCGCCAAACTATTCAACATCGTCCAGCCCACTCGCGCCTACTTTGGGCAAAAAGACGCCCAGCAAGCCATTGTCCTGCGCCGGATGGTGCGCGACCTAAATTTCAATCTGGAGATGGTCATCTGCCCCACCGTGCGCGAAGCGGATGGGCTGGCGCTCAGTTCGCGCAACCAGTATTTGTCGGCCGAGGAGCGGCAAGCAGCGACCGTCCTCTTTCGCGCGTTGACGGCCGCGCAACAAGCATGGGAAGCGGGGACCCGCGATAGCCACGCGCTACGCGAAAAAATGCGCCAGGTACTGGCCGCGGAGCCGTTGGCGCGAGTGGACTATGTCAGTGCGGCCGATCCTGAAACCCTGGTCGAATGGCAAGCGATTATCCCTGCCGGTAAAAATGTGCTACTCTCCCTCGCCGTCTACATCGGCAAAACCAGACTCATTGACAATTTCCTACTACTGTAAAGATAGTTCACGCAAAGACGCTAAGAACGCAAAGGCATTTCCTGAATGAAGTGAAGAAGAAACTTAGCGACCTTTGCGTCTTTGCGTGAGGTCTTAAAACGAACGCCTATGGACAATCCAGAAATCATGCTCCCGCTACTGGCGGATGTCCAAAGCCTGATCGAAGGCGAAGAGACCGAAAAACTACGCGAACTACTGCTCACCGTCCACCCGGCCGACATCGCCGCCTTGCTAGATGAAGTGGAATTAGAACAGGCGGTGGTTGTCTTTCGTCTGCTGCCTGTTGCCATCGCCAGCGAGGTGCTAGATGAGACCGGTAGTTTTGTTCGCCAAGAATTACTACGCGAACTTGACGATGAATACCTGGCCGATCTCCTCGATGAATTGCCCGTAGATGATGCAGTCGAATTTCTCGAAGAAGTCCCCGGTGATGTCAGCGAACGCCTGCTTACACTGATGGAGCCGGAGGAGGCGCAAGAAGCGCGGGAACTGTTACGCTATGAGGAGGATACCGCCGGCCGTTTGATGGCCCGTGAAGTGGTCGCCTTGCGCCGCTATTGGACCGTCTCGCAAACACTCGACTACCTGCGCTCGCTCACCGAAGCCGAGACCCTGCAATACCTCTATGTCGTGGACCGCCTCGACCGGCTGATCGGCGTCGTGCCACTGCGCAGCCTGATCATGGCCCAACCCGACACCACCATTGATAAACTGATGATCGAAGACATCGTTTCTGTGCCGGTGTCCATTGATCAGGAGGAATTGGCCGATCTCGTCTCCCGCTACGACTACAACGCCATCCCCGTCGTAGACTCGCGCCGTCGCTTGTTGGGGGTCGTGACCGTTGACGATGTATTGGACATCGTTGAAGAAGAAGCCACCGAGGACATCCAACGTTTAGGTGGCTCCCAACCGCTGGACTTGCCTTACTTCTCCGTTTCTGTGGGCCGGGTGTTTCTGAAGCGGGTCGGCTGGTTGTTGCTGCTCTTTGTCGGCGCGACGCTGACCGGGACCGTGACCCGTCTATACGAAGAACAGTTGGCAATGGCCATTGCCCTCTCCTACTTCACACCGATGCTGATCGGGACGGGCGGCAACGCCGGCTCACAGACCGTCGCCACCATCATCCGCGCCATCACGCTCGGCGAAGTCAGGCTCTCCAGTTTGTGGGCGGCCTTACGACGGGAAGTCGCCGTCGGCTTGCTGCTCGGCATCGTATTGGGCGCATTGGGCTTTGTGCGGGCCATTTTGTGGGATACGGGATGGGACATTGCCCTCGTCGTGACCATCACCCTGCCCATCGTCGTCATCTGGGCCAATACAACGGCCACCGTTGTGCCGATTCTCGCCGAACATTTCAAGATTGACCCAACCGTCATCAGCGGCCCGATGATTACCACCATCGTGGACGCCACCGGCTTGCTCATTTATTTTCAATTAGCGACTTTCATTTTAGGGCTGAATTAAGTAGGTAAACTAGTGTTTGTATGCCTGTAGGGAAGGATTGAGGTGTGCCACCAGACAGAGATGGCGACACGCACCCAACCAACCATAAGCATATTGCTAAGAAAAGTCCAGGACGAGCAACGATATACATTAGCCTACGGCGATAAAACCTGAAAGCGCTCCAGAATTTGATTGAGCATCCCCTCACACTGCGCGTGATACGCCTTTTGACCCTCTACATCAACGTCGGTAGGCGGTCTGCACAGAAATGACAAATGGTACCAATATTCCGGTCCTTGAATGTACACAGACCATCCAACATCGGAGAGTGGCATCGGTTCCTCACCTTGTACCCTCCGAATCCAGGCCGGACGGCCGCCAACTGTAATCTCCATATGTCCTGCCCGGTTAGGGTCTGCACCGGCCGTAAAATCCAACGCCATAACGCCATTTGGTTTCGGACACCACTGAGGCTGCTGGTGAACGCCTGGATCACTCAGAAACTGAACAATATCGGAGGTTGGCCCCCGATTTTCCAACCAACCGGCAGGGATTTCAAAGGCGTACTGATAAAACCGGCTCTCGATGCGTCGCCAGGTGATGGCGTCTGTTGGTAGCAGAGGTGGCACATCAGGGCATTCACGCGATAAAGGGAAGTCCAGAATCTCAATATCGGCCGCCATTCGTTCCCAAACGCGGCGGCAGAGGTCTTCGTAGTTCGCTTGTTCTGCCACATCGGCCTCACTTGGCGGCGCACAGGCCAATGAGAGGGAATTAGACTCGGTTACCACGAAGAGCGTCGTGCGTCGAGTCACCGGACTCATCGCTTGCCCGCCTTCCTGCTGCAACCAGGCCGCATGTCCAGAGACAGTAACCGCCTGGGCCGCTTCCGGCGGCGGCATCTCCACAACGGAGCGGAATGTTATCCACATCAGGCCGTTTGGGAACGAAGGTGATGGTTGAGCGAGGAGCGTGGCCGCATCTGCATCACTGGCTACGGCGTAAATCAGGTTATGATCCTCGGCCATGGGGTCGAACAGCGCGTCCGTCACCGGCCACCAGGTAGCAGGAACCGACCAGTAAAGTCCGGAATAGTAAACCCGACTCCACACATCTGGAATGGGGATTGGCGTCGGTGATATAGAAGGCGTTGTTGTTGGTTTGGGTGTGCCGGTCGCTCCGGGTATGGGTGGGGTCGGAATTATTGTAATCGTTTCACTGAGATCATTCCGTTCTGGCGGTGTCGCAACATTTGAAGTTATGGTTTCAATTGTCAGGGGTAGTTGTCCACCTGGAACAGACGAGTCAGGAGTACCGTTATGATCTAACAAAGAGGTTGACGGCACACAGTTGACCAGCCCTAAGCAAGTTATCAGGAAAAGTCCAAGACGCACAACGACATACATAAGACTACAGCGATAAAACTTGAAAACGATCCAGAATACATTTAGAACCATTTGGCATTGTCAAAAGCGTGCGGCAGTCGAATTCAGCTTCTACCGGTTGCTCCCATTCATCGTCAAAACGATGTCGTTGACAAAATTATTATGTGCGCTGTCTGCACAACTTGCTACTGCGACAATGTTTTGTGACGATGACTCCAGCACCAATGACCCTTGTGATACCGGACAGCTCTCATTATAGAAGGTCTCTATATCGTTTGGGTTGAGCAAGGTCTTCGATAACTCACAGACGTAACCGCCGGAACCGTTATACCAGCGAGCGGTCACAGTCGTTTGACCCGACGAACCTGCATGACGGACATTGACCCCACAAACCCAATCCCTCCCCCCGACCGTATGGTGGTTGTACCAAAGCGGAAAGACGGCCGTCCGAGAAGTCGCATCCCCCAAAGCCAGATTGCTCATCATTCGCCGTCCACCACCGATGTGGCCGTTTGACTCGCTGACCTGCCCAACGATGTTTCGGTCTGAAGAGATCCGTGCAGAACCTGAAAAATTCAAGGGTAATGACGGGGCCGCCGGATTACCTGGATCGGGATAAAGCACATAGGGACTATAGGGTGGAATGACGATGTTTGAGACGGTTTCGACCAAGCCACCCGCGTCGTTATAGTATTGCGCGGTAACGGTAGCCGTTGAGCCAGTGGTGTTTTGGACGGTAATGCCGGATGTACTTTCGCTTGGCGTCCCTGTATTAGGAATTTCATTCTTAATTACCGGCGCGTACAGCGTCGTGTGACCGGCGCTGAAGCCGTTGTACATAGCCGGCCGTGAGGCGGGTGGATACCCGTCTCCTTCTAAGACAACGACCGCCAGCGGTTGTCCATTGGTGCTAACAATCCTGGCCGAATAGTATGTGCCCTCCGGCGCCCGGCCGTTCGCAGTCAGAAAACCGGTTTGGTCTAACTGCCATAGATGGTTTCCACCATTATAGCTGGTTCCATTCTGAGCGTAGTAGGTGACGGTGAATTCGGCCGTATCCGTTCCAACGTTGGTAATATAGATTTCGGAGGAGCGGCTGTTGAACTTATTCTTGACCAGCGGGACGTAGATGGTTGTGCCGGTCTTTTCCCAGCCCCGAGTGCCGACGCCAAGCTCGGCGGTGATACCGCTATATCCGGCCGGCGCACAGTAGGAACCACTACAATACTCAATTTGCGCCCCTACTGCTTCATCTTGACTGCCTACCACCCTTGCCGAGCCAGGGAGGCTTAATGACGGAGGAGAAAACACACCGTGCGCCCGTGGAGCAAGATCATCGGTTCGGTCATAGTTTGTACTAACCAATCCTGTGTCTCGGACAAATGTTGTTTCTGTTTTGGTTCGGTACGATGTGCTGTTGTTACGAGTCGTTATGATAGAATTCCGCGTACTGTTTTCATGCAGCATCGGTAAGTACATCGGGTAGAGGCCAATATACGTCGTTTTATTCGCCTGGAAGGTATAGGTTCCCAGGTTACGATATGGAGTGCCTGCACAATTAGAATTATTATTTACATATGTGTATGCATGTACGTTGTACGTGCCGGGCGACACATCGGTGGTAGCGAAGTTCTCCAACAGGATGTCATCGGGTTTCATCCAAGAGTAAATGTTGAACAATGTTGTTGTTATTATCAACCGTAACCCCGCCCCATAAATAGCCTTGATCAATTTGTCCCCCCGTTTGTGTGATGGGACGACCTTTCACGTAGGCAGCCTCGACTATTACTACAATTAGCAGCACGAGCAGACTCAATCCGGCAACTATACGGACTCGATTTAATTTAATATGCCTATCAAGTGTGATCGCGTCTGGAATCATCTCTATCCTCCTTAGAAGCTACGACCGTGGAAGTATTACAATATCTCGCACAGAAGAAGTGGCAAGCTCCGTTTCGTTGCCATCATAGAGGTTCATAAACCATAAGCTCCACACATTTCCATCACCGCTCGGGTCAGCACGCTGAAAAAGGAGATGAGCAGCATCTGACAACCACCTCGGAAATAACTCGTCAAATTTGGGAGTATTAGAGAGTCGTTTTAGTCCTGCACCATCCACGCTTAAGAGCCAGAGGTCAACATTTCTATTTTCTTCCTCGTACCGGCGTATTCCGGCTACTGCAATCCATTCGCCATTGGGCCACCAATTAGGTGACCCACCAGCTAATACTTCCAGATCTTGCGTAACTTGAGTCGCTCCATTACCATCGCTATTGATCACCCATAAGTTATTAGTGTTTTCTGATCCAGATCTAACACCAGCCGAAGATACATAAAAGATTCGTTCACTTATAGGTGACCAACGTGGAAGATACACCCAATAAGGATCATCTGGCAGGATAACCATGGCATTTTCCGGTTTGGAGACATCCACAACCACGACGTCTTCTGAATCTTGAGGAACGCTATCCAGAAACACCAGACGTTGACTATCCGGTGCCCAAGAAAACTCCGTAGCAAAATGACCATTTTCTCGATCAACCGCGTAGATCTCACGTGATTCGCTGGTGACAACATCTGTTACCCATAGACCTCCCTCTGGGCCACGATAGGCAAGCTTGGTACTATCAGGTGACCAGACAGGCTCAAGGCCATTATCTGCCACTTTGTCCCAAGTCTGTTGTTGCACATGATATAGATAGAGGCTGATCTCTGGATAAGAATCTTCGTTAGGGTTGTAGGTTTCTTGCGAACTCAGGACGACAGCCAACATTGTGCCATCGGGTGAGGCAGCACCCCAATCACGAGCAGCAGATTGAGGTGCTACGTAAAGGGAGAGCGCATCCTGTACATCCACCAGCGGGTACGGAACGCCACCGCTACTATCTATAGCCCAAATAACACTTCCTTCAGCATGCAAAATACTAAAGGGTTGAGGTTCCTGATCAGGAGGCAGCGGAATGAACGGGGGTTCAGCTGTAGGAATAGGTGTTACCTCTGGGGTGGGAATGAGCGTTGGTAATGGCGGGACGGTCGGAGATGGCTCAAGGGTATGGGGCGTATCTGGCGTGGGCGTGGGGCCAAAGGTGGCCGTTGGTTCTGGAGCTGGGTAGCCCGTGCCTATCGCAGTGGGAAGTGGGCCCGGATACCCGGTGGCCGCGGGAATAGACGTTACCGTCACCAGTGCTGGAGCCGTCTGGCTTACGTCCACTTCGGCAATTGGCTCAATGGTTTCAAGAGGCGCACAAGCAATCAATAGGGTTCCATAAAGGATAACGAACAATAGAAAGATACGTCGAATAGACATCATAACCTCCGGGCAGCTCGCAAACTGCTCTCATTATAAGGCAAGATTTCATCTAGTGGCGCAACCAGGGCGCAGAAAAAACGCGAGTTTTCCGCAGAGAAAACGCAGATAAAATGCAGCCAATCCGCAAGAGAAACGTAGACGGCCAATTGACGGATATGGTAAGATTAACGCTATCGCAGAAATCTTGCTGGTTCAGAAGCGAGGAAAGGAGGATCCATGTCTGAAAGCATTGACCCTTTTAGCCGTCAATCACTGCGGAGCGCCTTGAAAAATTGGTCTAATCTAATCGCGCTGGGCAAACACCCGTTAGCATCATTACAAATCGTTCAGCAACGCCATCAAGCCGCTCAGCGGGAGGAGCGGGAGATAGCCTATGGCTTGAGCTTGCATCAGGTATTGCGGGAAGCGATAGAAGCCCTCCGTCCAGAGGATGCAGAACCTGACTACACAGACAAACGCTGGCGGCCGTATCTGCTCCTACTGCACGAATACGTCTACGGCCGCACGCCTGAGTATGTAGCCAATCAATTGGGCGAACTGCCCGACAGAACCTACCAGGAGTCGCGTGCCGACGCCCTGGACAAACTTGCCTGCCTTCTCTATGAATGGGAACAGCAGGCACAGGGAGTGGAGAGTGATTAGTGGTTAGTGGCCAGTTTTTACTCTCCACTCATCACTCGTCACTCGCCACTATTCAGCGAAAGCAGCAAACTGTGTCAGATAGAGGTCGAAGTATCGGCCGCGCTGCGCCAGCAGTTCTTCATGTGTCCCAATCTCGGCAATCTGCCCCTTGTCAATCACCAGAATCCGGTCGGCATTGCGAATCGTACTGAGACGGTGGGCGATGACAAAGGCCGTCCGCCCTTCGCGCAGGGTGATCATCGCCTCCTGGATCAGCCGTTCCGTCTCCGTGTCCACGCTGCTCGTCGCCTCGTCGAGGATCAGGATGCGCGGATCGGCCAGCAAGGCGCGAGCAAAGGCCACCAACTGCCGCTGGCCGACGCTGAGGCGATTGCCGCGCTCGCCCACTTCATAGGCCAGACCTTCCTCTAACGAATTGATAAACTCAGCCAGGCCGACCGCTTCAACCACCGCCTGTACCTCTTCATCGGTTGCTTCCAGACGGCCGTAACGAATATTGTCGGCAATCGTCCCCGAAAAGGCGAAGCCATCCTGCAACACCACCGCCATCTGCCGCCGCAAGCTCTCCACCTGCACATCCCGCAGGTCATAGCCATCAATGCGGACACTACCCTCTAGCGGGTCGTAGAAGCGAGAAACGAGGTTGGCAATCGAGGTCTTGCCGCTGCCGGTGTGGCCGACCAGGGCAATTGTCTCCCCCGGCCGCACATGCAAATTCACCTCGCGCAACACCCACTCCTGCTCTGGATCATACTTGAAGTAGACGTGATCAAAGACCACTTCCCCCTCAATCGGCGGCATCGGGATCGCCCCCGGCTTGTCGGTGATCTCCGGCACGGTGTCAAGGAAGTAGAAGATGCGTTCGGCCGAAGCCATCGCGCTCAGCGTCATGTTGTAGATACGGCTCATCGCGCTCAACGGCGACCAGAAGCGCCACAGATAGTTGACAAAGGCGATCACAAAACCTATCGTCAACGTTTCGTTCAATACCTGCGCCGCGCCGACGATGATCACCAACCCTGTGCCGACCACACCCGCCAGCTCGATACCCGGCCAGATCACCTCATCCGCCTTCACCGCCTTCATCCACGAATCGTTAGCCGATTGCGATAGATCACGGAACGCGCCGATGTTGCGCTTTTCACGCACAAAGGCTTGCGAGACAACGATGCCGTTGACCGATTCGTTGACATTGGTGTTGATGTTGGAGATTGTCTTACGCACGTTCTTCCAACTCCCTTCGATGCTCGTCCGCGCCTTGTAGAAGATGTAGATGACGACGGGCATGACCACAAAGGCGGTCAGCGTCAGCCGCCAGCTCATCCACAGCATGACGGCGATGATCCCCAGCAGGTTCACACCCTCGCCGACCAACGTCACCAGGCCAACGTTGAGCAGCCGGGCGATCGAACTGACGTCGTTGGTGATGCGAGTCAGGATGCGGCCGACAGGATGCTTATCATAAAAGCGCAAGCTCAAGCTCTGGATATGGACAAACAACTCCTGGCGCAAGTCATAGAGCACATTTTGCCCAATGACGCCCGACATCCATTGCCGCGTGCGGCCGCCCACCCAGGCCAGCAGATGCAAGACGAGCAAGATGACGGCGATTTGCTGGATCGCCTGCAAATTCCCGCCAATGATCCCTTCGTCCACCACGCGGCCGAGCAAGTACGGCTCGAACAACGACACGCCACTCGCCAACAAGATACCCAGCGCCGTTATCGCCATTTCCTTTTTATAGGGACGCATATAACCGAGCATACGGAAGAAGTACCCCGTATTAAACGGCCGCTCAGTGGCGTCCTCCAGTTCTTCAAAAGGCATATCAGACATGAGGTTAACCCCTAATTGTGAATTGTGAATTCTTAACTGTGAATGGTGAACGCCGAAGCGTGTACTCCGTTCACAATTTATAATTCACAATTCACAATTCACAATTAAGCTAATTCCAACTCCACTATCTCTTCGCGTTCGCGCAAATATGATTCCATCTCGGCCGCCAACTCATCCGTCTCGCGGTATTGCAAGTCGTAGATGCGGCGGTATTCGCCATCCAGCGCCAGCAGTTCTTCGTGCGTCCCTTCTTCGGCCACCGCGCCATCTTTGAGGACGATCACCCGGTCGGCGTGCTTGATCGTGCTTAGCCGCTGGGCGATCAGCACGCTCGTCCGCCCTTCCATCACCTGCGCCAACGCCTGTTGAATCTCATGCTCCGTGCGCGTGTCCACCGCGCTCGTCGCTTCGTCGAGGATGAAGATCGCCGGGTCCACCAGCAAGGCACGGGCCAGCGACAATCGCTGCTTCTGCCCACCCGACAACCGCACACCACGCTCGCCGATCTGCGTGTCATAGCCATCCGGCATTTCCAGGATGAACTCATGCGCCTGGGCTAATTTCGCCGCTTCGGTGATCTCCTCAAGGGTGGCGTCGGGACGGCCGTAGGCGATATTCTCGCGTACTGTCGCCGAGAACAGGAACGCCTCTTGCGGGACCAATCCCATCTGCCGGCGCAAGCTGGCAAGGGCAATATCCCGCACATCATGGCCGTCGATCAACACCTGCCCTTCCGTCACATCCTGGAAGCGGGCGATCAGGTTGACCAGCGACGACTTGCCGCTGCCCGTCCCGCCGAGAATCGCTACAACCTCACCAGGAGCAACCTTCAGGTTCAACTCCTTCAACACCATGCGCTCCGGCTCATCCTCAAAGGCAAAGCCCACATTGCGGAACTCAATCTCGCCCCGTACCTGCTCCAGGACAACCGCATCCGGCTTGTCGGCGATCTTCAGCGGTTCGTCAATGATCTGGAACAGGCGCGGCGCACCGGCCAACGCCTGGCGCATCATACTCACCAACCAGCCCATGAAACGCACCGGCCAGACCATACCCCACAGATACCACTGGTAGGCAAAGAATTGGCCGACATCTCCCTGGCCGTTCATGACGCGCATCCCACCGACGAAGGCCAGCAAGACAAAGCTCAAGCCGACCATCAGATCAAGCGCGGGAAAGGTATCGGCTTCCAGGCGCAGCCGGTCCAGATTACGCTCGCGATTCAACTGGTTGCGCTCCGCAAAGCGCATCCCTTCCAACTTCTCGCGGGCAAAAGCCTTCACCACCCGCGCCCCGCTGATGTTTTCCTGAACAGCCGAGGTCAACTTCCCCATCTCCTCCTCGACGATCTCCCACGCCTTGCCGATCCGTCGCTCGAAGCGGACGACGATCAAAAACAAGACCACCAACGGCAAGTAGAGATAGAGCGTCAACTGCCAGTCGAGGAAAAAGAGGATCACACTCGTGCCAACAAACGACACCACAGCCATGATCTGGATCACAAAGCCCCAGCCGATATACTCCTGCACCGCCTCCACATCGCTGGTCACGCGGGACATGATCTGTCCGGTGGGCATTCCACGATAGAAGCTCGTCGGCAAAGCTTGCAACTGGGTAAAGACCTGGTTGCGCAAGTCACGCACCACATTCTGCCCCACCTGGTGCTGGGCAACCCATTGCAGGTAGTTAAACAGCGAACGAAATCCCTGGGCAGCAATGAGCAAGACGACAAACAAAATGACGCGGCTCATATTTCCCGATTCCAGCCCCAGGCTGATCGTCCAACCAAAGAGCATCGGCACAATCAGATCGCCGGCAATCGTACCCAACGCCAGCAAGATAGATAAAGCGAAGCGTGCCTTATAAGGCTTCAGAAAACCAAGTAGGCGTATTAAAGTCTGCATGATTTGTTTTCCTTCATTCCTTCAGTCAAATAGCCAATACGGATACAAACTCGGCCGCTTCCCAATCAAAGCTGCCATTCCCATCAATCAACCTATCGTATTCATCAACGCCTCCGAAACAGTAAGCAGTAGGCAGTGAGCAATGGACGGGGGAGCAGAGGAGCGGAGGAGCAGAGGAGAACTCTCTAGTCTCTCAATCTCTCAGTCTCTTAGTCTCCCACTCTCACCACCAACACAAAAAAAAGCCCCGTATGCCTTCTACATGACATACGGGGCTGAGCAGATAATTCCCGTTGGGTGTTGCTGATAACTCAGGTACACCTCTCACCTTCGACCCACCTGGGTCTGGGTTGGAACAAACGCCAACGCATGGCACGCATCAAGACATGCGGCAATCCCACCAGCTTTCCGCTGGCGGCAAAGATGCCGTTGATGGGGATGTTGATCCGCAACCGTTCCATGTTCGTACTCATCATTCGTTCCAAAATTTAGTCGCTTTTCCGACCGCCCTGCATTCTACCATGAGCCGAGGTAAAAAGTCAATTGTCTCTTTCGTTGCAAACGCTATAATCTAGCTTAAAGGATTAG
>CAYPHY010000009.1:0-42803 GCA_964410625.1 uncultured Ardenticatenaceae bacterium
AATCGTAGATGTTGGCGGCCGTCGCGGCCAACCTTTGCCTATCTTCTACGGTCAGGAATTGTTCGGCCATGATCGGATCTCCCCATGAGAGACTATAGTTGGTAACGGGTGATGATTTCGTCAACCACACGCTTCTGCTCGACAGGAAGCGTTGCATCGGAGACAAGGAAAGCAAGTAGCATTCCTAAGGCGGAGTCGCCCTCGGCCGTCAGACCGTAGTTATTCAGTTGCACCAGCAAGCTACCGGCCACCAATTGGGCGTTGCCGTTCAAGTCGGCGCTGGTATAGCCTTGTACCCCCGCCAGTTCGATGAACGTTTTGCGACCGTCGGGTGTGGCAAACATCGGCCGGTCGGCCAGAATGGGAAAAAGCTTTTGTAAGTCTGTGTGTTTGACTTTCTTTGCAGTGGAAGTGGTGACTGGAGTGGCTGGACTTTCCACAGGAGCATAGATGCCGTGCTTGCCCAAGATGTTTGCCCAATCTATGTCCGGCCGCCGCTTGGGGCCAACTTCAGCCAGCTTCGGCAACAGGCTGTGCCGCCAGAGGTGCAGCGTCAATTCCCGCGCTTTGGCCGATCGGCCGCTACCGCCCAGGTTTTCATAGTCCACGCCCAGGGCGAGGGCAAAATCTGTCAGGCCATCTTCGTTAAAGTAGGTGTTAAAGGTATCGCGAAGCTCCAGCAATAATTCCGTCGGCATCTGCATCACAGCCGTGTTACCTCCTGCTCATCTTGTGGCACTAACTAAGGGTTATCATCCTGCGTATGATAACATAATCTTATGGAAAGTTTCAACCTAGTGGGGACAAAAGATTTACCCAAATGAAAAAGCGTACAGCCCCGGCCAGGAGGGTAAACCGGGGCTGCACGCTATTTCTTGGCGACTTCAATTATGATCATAGTCCGACTATATAAGTGTAACCTGAATTTAAGATAAGTAGCGCGTTAATTAACCACATTAGAAACCGGGTTTCTTCAAGAAACCCGGTTTCTTTCTAAAGTAGAGCCATTCATTTAATGGAACCTCGGCCGTCTGAGTGGTGTATTATTGGCAAACCTAGAAAAGGAGAATGACGAGATGAAGCGAAAGTTAAGTTTGTTTTTGCTGGTGGTGCTGTTGTTCGCGGCCGTTCCTGTCTTCGCCGGGGGGTGGGCTGTAGTTACAATGGACGAAATGCCCGGCGAGATTCACGCGGGCGAGCCGACGATATTCACCTTTATGGTGCGCCAACATGGGGAAACGCCGGTACACTTCCTTAGCGGGGATGAATCGCTGCCGATTACGCCCATCTTGCAGGCGACGAATGCCGAGACAGGAGATAGCGTGCGCGTGGAAGCGGAACGAGGAGAGGAGGTCGGCCGCTTTACCGTCGAAGTGACCTTCCCCAGTGAAGGAACATGGCAATGGTCAATTGCGCCAAATCCGCTCATGGCTGAAGGGGTATTCCCGCCTCTGACTGTCTTAGCTCCTGTCACCATAAGCCCCACAGTGAACGAAGCGGTTGGGCAGCCTGCTCCGGTTGTCCCAATGACGCAAGAATCGGCAGCTCCAACAACGCCGACCTCGACATCGCCTGCCGAATCCATCCTCCGTAGTGGGTTACAGTTGGCGGCCGTTGCCCTCCTGGTTATCGCTATTGCACTGCTGCTCATTCAACGGCGTGGCACTCCGGCAAGTAAGCTGGGTGCGGAAGGAAGCGGAGACTAGAGATTGGAGGATTGGAGATTTAACCACCGATGAAACGGATGCAACGGATTGACACGGACCATAGACAAACAATCCGTGTTGATCCGTCAGATCCGTCACAGTCTGTGGTTAAAGATTGATATGTACCGCCTAAGCACGATTCTGATTGTCCTCGCCCTGGTCTTGCTGGTTGTGTCGGTTGTGCCGTGGCCTTTTGCTGTGGGGGAGCAAGGGGGCGGAGGGCCGGTGGAGCAGGAGAGAACAGAGGATGGGCAATCGGCCGCTGAAGCCACGCCAACAGTAGACGCAGCCGAATACGGCCGAACCCTGTTCATGCTTAAAGGTTGTGCCAGTTGCCATACTTATGTACCGATCACCGGTGACCGACTATCAATTGGGCCAAACCTGACCAACTACGTGCCTAAGCCGGAATTTTTGCGTATCTGGCTGCGCGACCCGGCGGCCGTGCGGCCGGAGACGCGAATGCCTGACCTCGACCTCAGCGAAGAAGAGATTGACGCGCTGGTTGCTTTCCTTTCGTTGAGCAATGATCAATGACTGTTATGATCTAAACCAGGAAATTTTCTACACGCACAACTCCCTTTTCATTCCCCACAGCTAGAGCAAATTGTATCATTGCACTGGCAAAAACCGGTTGCTATAGTTGGAATTTGCCTTTCGTACTTATTTTACTCGTAGTGCAAATAATCATATACGGCCTTTCTCGCCTGCAACGAGCTTCTTTGGTCTGTTAAGCACAAGCTCGCATATAACTCTGTTCCAGCCAGCCCTGGCCCAAGCAAATTCAACACATCTTGATTTTTGGGTTGTGGGTGAAACCGTGCGGTTTTGATGGTTTACGCAAATGCGTAAAAACCCGGTTTAATTTCGTTTATCTTCTAGCAAGCTCTTGGCATTGGCCTACTGATAACAAAGACCTGTCGTAGTAAGTAAAAACAATGGCTTCTGGGACTATCCTTCCAGTCCACCTTCAGGAGCATGTAGAAGAAACAATTCGCCCCCTCCTGGAAGCGCGACAATATAATCAGGCAGCACAGCTGCTGCAGGATGCCCGCTGGCAAGCGGAGCAAGCCCATCTTGAGGCACTTAGCTCCATCTTATTGGTCGCCCAAGAGATTTGTCAGATATGTGATCATTGCTTGCATGAGGAACAACACCACCTGGATGCACATGAAGCATCGTTGCGGCGTGAGACGGAACTCCAACACCAATTATTACGAATCCTGAGCGAGCCGACGATGGTCAATGGCGGGCCAAAGGCTTTCGATATTCCTTTTACCGTTCAAGTCGCTGCGCCGGTGCAAACGATTGTCTCAGCTGGCAGAGCAAACTGGTGGCACAAGCTTAAAGCGAGCGTGGGCTGGGTAAGGGATGGAGAAAAAGGGGAGGAAGGGACAAGCACTGGCCGAAATGGCCTTGTGTCGGCCGCCGAACCAACAACGCTAGACGGTATTAGCCAGCAAAAGCCAGAAATAACCCTAGATGTTCGGCCCACAATTGATACTCTCGAGGATGGAACGGAGACGGAGGCTACAGAAACGGCCGTCGAACCCGAACCAAATCACACACAGTTACCGATTACCGGCATTCAACCGCAAGAAGAGGCGGCCGACCCGCAAGTTGTTGTTGAACGGCCGTTTCTGATGGCCTACTGCCTGGGGGCTTTTCACCTTTACAAGAATGAGCAGCCGCTCGAAAACTGGCCCAGCCGTAAAAGCAAATCCATCCTCAAATATCTGTTGCTGCATCGCCAATACCCGGTTAGCAAAGAGATTTTGATGGAAACCTTCTGGCCTGACTTTGATCCGGAAGCCGCCCGGAATAATCTAAACGTTGCCATCTACAACTTACGCCAAACATTGCGTAATGGTGATGCTGAGTATTCGCACATCCTTTTTCTGAACGATGGCTACCTGCTCAATCCAGAATTAACTATCTGGACTGACGTGGAAGCGTTTCAGCAACATGTGAGTGCGGCCGAGATGGCGGTGCGGCACGGTATGCTTCCAGAGGCAATTGGTGAGTATGAAGCGGCCGTTGCCCACTACCGGGGCGAGTTATTAGCCGAAGATCGATATGAGGAGTGGCTGTTGCCGCTGCGCCAACGGTTTCATCATGAGTGTTTGATTGCGCTTGATTATTTGTCCAATTATTACTGTGAGCAGCGTAATGACCGACTGTGCGTGGCGGCTTGTCAAGAGATGTTGGCGATAGAGCCAGCCCATGAAGCGATTCACCGCCGCTTAATCCGGGTCTATATCCGTCAAAATCAGCGTTATCTTGTCCTTCGCCAATATCAGCAGTGTGTCCAGATTTTGCGCGATGAGTTAAACGTTGCCCCAGACCCTAAGACAAGCCAACTCATTGAGACCATTCTTCACCCTAAACACGCTAAGTAAAATGCGGAAAGTTTCTTGAGAACAGAAACCGGGTTTCTTAGCTTTTACTATGCAGAATCGTTTGCTCGATAGAAACCCGGTTTCTAAGCGAACTTCTGACAACCACTAAAGTAGTAGCCAGCGATTTTATAAAGGCGCTTAAGCAAAGTGGTTGCCATATTAAGTGGAAAAATAGTTCAGATTAAGTGTGGGCCGTTACAACTTAGCCATGCAATTCTGGTAAGCGGGCCCCTTACTCGTTTGCACTGTAACAACCTAGTACAAGTATAGATTTTCTTAGACAAAGGAGTTCAAAAATGGCTTTCGAAACCCCCACGATTAGTCTGGTTGGCAATCTTACCGCCTCAGTCCACGAACATGGTGGCGTCGCTCCGGCAACAGTGATTAAAGCCGGCACGCCCTGGGCAGTTCAAATCAACTGGTCTTTGTTAGGAACAAACTGGCACATGGTCGCCGGTAACTGGCATGTCCACGTCAATCTGGAATCCATCGGCCCAGGCCCTGAGCTTTCGCTGTTCGACTTCATTGATCCCAATTGCCAGAACCAACCCTTGCCCAATGCGACCGGCAATTACAGCTGCCACTTTGACGTCCCCGGCAGTGTCATTAACGCCGGGATCGTCCCGCATGAAGGGCTGGCAATGAAGTTGGTCGTCCTGCTCACCTATGTGGACCCGCTCGGTCATCGCGGCCCGATGGCGGCCTTTTATGAAGGTCCGATCCTACAGTTCTACGTAGACGCCCATCCAGCATAACTTGATGGCGTTACAGTGGCGATAGGTAGCAGTGGATAACTGTCGCATACTGGCTGGCGCATTGTGCAAAGGCCAGTATGCGCTGGTGTCTGTTATTTGCGGAGGAAGCGAACGATGAACGGGCAAGAAATGCGGGATGATTTGACGCTGATCAAAGGCATTGGGCAAGCTAGAAAGACGTGGCTGGCCGAGACGTTTGATGTCTCCTCTTTTGCTGGGTTGGCTGCGCTTACTGTGGATGAAATTGAGACGGCGCTCAAAGCATCTGGCAAGCTCTCTTCACGCCTGGAGATAGAGTCCTGGATTGCACAGGCACAAGCGCTGGCGGCAACAAGCACGGCCGCACAGCCGGCCGAAGCTGAGCAGGAAAATGGTGAGTTAGTGGAAAACGGCCGCCACTCTCCATTGATCAACCGCGATGGAAATATAGATGTAACCACGCTTCCTCGGGGGGCCTGGCAGCCAGTGGCCTCGTTCGTCGTAGAGTTCCAATCACGGAATGGGCAGGAGACGGCCGCTGAATGGCGAACCGTCGCCCATTATATGGAGGCGGACTCAGGGGCTAGCTGGCCTGGAATTGAGACCGAGCAACTTCGCCAATGGATTGAAGAGCAGGTGAGCTTCTCCACACGAGTGGAAAGTGTAGCAACGGCGCCCATGTTGGCACAGCAACCGGAAGCGGCCGTCCCATCACCCATTACGCTGCAAGTACGCGAAATCCGTCTGATTCAGCCGCCTGACTATTCAGCAACCATTGACATTTCCAAGCCGGAGCGCACCTTTCTGGGTCACGTCCTTCGCCAGCGACCCATCACCCTTGAAGTAGCCCTTGAGCTTGCCGAATTGTCGGCAAGCACAGCCACATCGGTTGCATTTAATTATAGGGCGCAATGTCTCCTGCATAATCTTTCCACTGGAAAACGCCCTTATCTGCTAGATATGGAGGTTCGCCCATTGAGCGGCGAACAAGCTGCCTACCAGACCCAGTTAGCAGATTTATCGTTGGAACCAGGAATGTACAAACTGGGCGTTCTGATGAAAGGCAGAAGCCCATTTAGCACCAATTACTTTGAGCTACCCAGGCTAAATGTACTCTAATCACATGCTGGTGGGGGATGATGTGGTTTGTGCGGGTCACGTGGTTCCATCTCGGCCGCTACCGACAACTCCAAATTAATCTCCGGCGTTTGGAATAGCGTGTGCGAGGCCTTGGTGTCTCCGTGGTTGAATACTTCCCTGGTGTCTATTTTGAGCAAGCCACTGCTATCAACCTCGGCCGCGAATGCATAATCACACGTCGTACATTCAACAATTCGCAAACCGCCAGGGTATTGAACGTTTGACATCTCCAGCGTATGGGGTTGGTAAGCCAAAACGTCGAAATCTAAATCATCAACCCATCCATTTTGTTTTTCGTGACTCATCTTGCTTCTCCTCATGTAAATTTATACTGTTTTTCCCATAATTAGCGAACTTTACCTGTACAATAAGCTAATCACTAGGTTTGCATTTTCAGAGGGAACGCTGATTTTCGCGGATAAAACGCAGATTCGCGCTGATCTTTTCTAAAAATCAGCGTTAATCTGCGAAATGTCGGCGGTTATCTGCGTCCCATCTTTCAAAACTGCAAGGTCATATCCACTACCATTGTAATCAAGTCTGCTTTACGCTTCCTTCGAGCATTGAAGCGGTGAAGGGCGAAAACTCTACTACTCAGAGTAGAAAGTATATCTTACAAAGACTATGTATCTAGTTATGGCTTTAGAGACAGAGATGGATATGACGTGATAGCGGAATAGGGAGATAAAATTGCTCAGATTAAGTATACGGCCGTAGTAGATTTCATAGTGGATTTCCTTTCATTACGAATGCTGAGCCAGGTTTTTCACGCGGCCGATGTCTAATTGGCTTAGATGTTCCATTTGCCTTAGTTTTGCTTGTTTTTTAACGCCTCACTAACCCTCCCAAACTCGTCCTTTCAGCCAAAATCAGGTATAATATTGGGGGCAAAGGCCCCCTTTGCGACACGCTATTTTATACCTCTTGAAGAGGTGTCGGTTCTTGCTTTTCCGACGGAGATAACGGCCGTTTCTCGCCCGGTTTTTGCCGGGCAAACGTCTTTATCCACCCCAAGTAGGCAAAGTCGCAATTATGCATGAGTGTGATGGGATAGGACTATCCCATTAACAGATAATTGACAATTCACAATTGACAATTAACCATTCTCCCCGGAGGTTGGCTTGGAAATCGGTACCGTAAACACAATTGATATTAACGACGAGATGCGCAATTCGTACCTCGATTACGCGATGAGCGTGATTGTGGCCCGCGCCTTACCCGACGCCCGCGACGGCCTGAAGCCCGTTCACCGGCGTATCCTATATGCGATGCACGACATGGGCATTCGCGCCAACACCCCCCATCGCAAAAGCGCCCGTATCGTCGGTGAAGTGCTGGGTAAGTATCACCCGCATGGGGAGTCATCGGTCTATGATTCGGTGGTGCGCATGGCGCAGGACTTTTCCATGCGCTATCCGCTCGTTGACGGGCAAGGTAACTTTGGCAGCATTGACGGCGACAGCGCGGCCGCTATGCGCTACACCGAAGCGCGTCTGGCAGCCATCGCCAGCGAACTGCTGGAAGATATTGATAAAGAGACAGTCGAGTTTGGCCCCAACTTTGATGATTCGTTGAGCGAGCCGCTGCTTTTACCGGCTCGTTTGCCCAACTTGCTGCTCAATGGCTCGTCGGGTATCGCCGTTGGCATGGCGACCAATATCCCGCCGCACAATCTCAACGAGGTCTGTAGCGCGATCAGCTTCCTGATTGATCGCATGACCGAAAGCGACGATGAAGAGTTAGATGATGTGTCCCTTGATGAGTTGATGGAGTATGTCAAGGGGCCAGACTTCCCCACAGGCGGGCTGCTCCTCGGTACCGAGGGGATTCGCAACTATTTCGCGACGGGACGCGGCCGTGTTGTTATGCGCGGCGTGGCGACCATTGAGCCGATCCCCCGCAACCCCGGCCGAATGCAGATCAACATCACCGAACTTCCCTATCAGGTCAACAAAGCGTTGCTGATCGAGCGCATCGCCGAACTGGTCAACAAAGGGGTGATCCCCGACATCTCCGACCTACGCGACTCCTCCGACCGCAACGGCATGTCTATCGTAGTCGAACTAAAACGCCATACGCAGCCGCGTAAGGTACTTAACCAGCTATACAAGCACACCGCCCTGCAAACGACCTTTGGCGTGCAGATGTTGGCGCTGGTGGACAAGCAGCCGCGTTTGCTCTCGCTGAAGCGGGCTTTGCAGATTTATATCGAACATCGTGTACAGGTCATCACCCGCCGCACGCAATTTGAACTGGATAAGGCGCTGCGCCGCCAGCATATCCTGGAAGGGTTGCTGATTGCTTTGGGTCATCTGGATGAGGTGATCAACACCATTCGCCAGGCGGCCGATGCCGACACCGCACGGGGCGAACTGATGAGCCGCTTTGGGCTGAGCGAAGTGCAGGCGACGGCTATTCTCGATATGCAGCTTCGTCGTCTGGCCGCGTTGGAACGGCAGAAGATCGAGGACGAATACCGCGAAATTACCGAGCATATCGGCTACCTGCGTAGCTTGCTGGCCGACCGCAAGAAAATCCTGGCGCTGATCAAAGAAGATATGGGCACGCTCCAGGAGAAGTATGGTGATGAGCGTCGCTCGCAAATCATCATGGGGCAGGATGGGGATTTGGTGATGGAAGACCTGATCGCCGATGAGGATGTGTTTATCTCCATCACCCGCGTGGGCTATGTGAAGCGTACCCCTGTCTCCGCCTATCGCATTCAGGGGCGCGGCGGCAAGGGGTTGCGCGGCATGGGGACACGCGACCAGGATGAATTGGAGCATCTTTTTGCCGCCGGAACCCATAATACATTGCTCTTTTTCACCGATCAGGGCAAGGTCTATTCCACCAAAGTGTATGAGATTCCAGAGCTGGACCGCACGGCACGAGGCACGTCGCTGATGAATATCCTGCCGCTGATGCCGGATGAGAAGGTGACGGCCGCGCTCCCCGTCCACGACTTTGCCGACGCTGAATACCTGACGATGATCACCCGCAAGGGGCGGATCAAGCGCGTCGAGGTCGGCCTCTTTGAGAATGTGCGGCCGAGTGGCCTGATCGCCATCTCGCTCGATGAAGGGGACAGCCTCGGCTGGGTGAAGATGACGCGCGGCGGCCAGGACTTGATCCTGGTCAGCGAACAGGGCAAGGGGATTCGCTTTAACGAGGAAGATGTGCGGCCGATGGGCCGGACGGCTGCCGGGGTGAATGCCATACGCCTCGACGATTGGGACCGCGTCGCCGGGGCCGATGTGGTGTTGCCTGATTGCGACCTGCTGCTGGTCACGGAGCATGGCTTTGGCAAGCGCACGCCGCTGCGAGAGTATCGCCAACAAGGGCGTTACGGCATGGGCGTGAAGGCGATGACGCTCACCGAGCGCACGGGGCGGATCATCGGGGCACGTGTGGTGACAAAGGGGGATGAAATCTCGGTGATCTCCGCTGGTGGTATCATCCTACGCACCTCAACCGACCTTGTTTCCCGCCAGGGCCGCGCCTCGCAAGGGGTGCGGATCATGGACTTGCGCGGCGAGGACACCGTTGTCTCGCTGGCCGTCGTCCGTGAGGGGCAGCTATCCCAGGTGAAAAATGGCAACGGACAGGCTCCACCAGAAGGGGAAGTGGAGGTAATTAGCAAGAACGGGGATGATGAGACGGCGGTGGTGACGGCCGTTTAAGACGGCCATAGTAGCCTATTTAGAAACCCGGTTTTTTTGAAAAACCGGGTTTCTTTATTATATCAAGCAACAGAAAGGGGCGTTGCTTGAATGATGATCAAGGGAATCTGTTCCTCCTGATAGGTGGGATGGTAAGAGGTGAGACTAATCCATTCATTGAGAGGGAACTGGTCAAGCATTTCTGTAACTTCATCCTGCCATTGAGAGGGCCACGCTTCCATTTCCAGGCGAAAAGCTGGTAACCCGAAAACATCTGCCTTTGTCAGATAGGAAAAGTTGTTGAGGATCAGGCTGATCGGCCGACCATTTCCAGCCTGAAAATGCAAAACAATATCAGGTGTCAGATTAACTGATGCGGTCGCCATTTCATCAGCAAAAAACACTTCAACGATATCAGCGTCTTCGTAATAGGTTGTGCGATAGGGTGTCATTTGCTTGTCACCTCGGGCCAGGCTGTTACAACATAGCAATTATCTGGCTGAAATATAACCACGACAGTGATACGATTGTAATAGCCCGGCAAGTTATTATAATGACGGCGATAAAAATACTTAAAAGGTTGTAAGGCATCCTGCTGACGGTTGCCCAGACGAATTGTGTCTAACACGTTTTCCAAATGCTCTGCTAATGCGCGATGACCAGAGATAATGTGCTGCCACCGTTCTTCCGTCATGTATATTTCTCGGCCAACGCGATCTTGAACAGTCCATTTTTTCACCTATTACTCCAGGTTTTACTATAAGTCAACCAATTCACGGTTTACTAAATTATAGGGAGTAGTAAGCAACAAGCAAAGAGATGGTGAAGGCATCTGAAGCGATTGCTGCCATAAAAAAGAGCCGCCCATGTGGGCGGCTCTTGAATTTTTGGGAGAGCCAGGAACGCCGAAACCTGACTCTCGTTAAAAGGAGGAGAAGAAGAAGAGATTTTTACCCTTCATTGACGATTCTACGACAATATAGCGTCTTTCGCTGTACGCCCAACATACGCAAAAACTACGCAAAACCTACGCTTGTGAAATATAACACAAAATATCAATGAGTAACAGGTGGCAAGTAGCAGGCTGACAGGGAGGAGCAACAGGTGGCAGGTAGTAGGGGGCAGGGGTAAAATCAAACCATGAGTCGCCTGACGCGCTACCATGCTCTGGGCTTGATGGTACTGTGCCTGCTGATTGCCGCTGTCCTACGCTTACCCAATCTTGAAGCTGTTCCACCAGGAATGCACTATGATGAGGCGGCCAATGGGGTGTTGGTGGCGGAAATTGCGTTTGAGGGGGAACGGCCGATCTTCATCCCCAGCTATACCGGCAAAGATGTGCTTTTCTTCTATCTGGCGGGCGGACTAACGCGGCTGGTTGGCAGCTCCATCTTCACCCTGCGCCTGACTTCGGCCTTCGTCGCCCTGCTGACCATTGCCGCAACCTACTGGCTGGGGCGTGAAATGCTGGCCGACCGGCGCATTGCGTTGTTGGCCGCGGCGCTGTTGGCGGTCAGCTTTTGGCATCTGCTCTTCAGCCGCCTCGGGTTCCGCGTCATCACCGAACCGCTGCTACAAGCCCTGACCATTGCCGCTCTCTTTCGTGGCTTACGAGGCAAGCAGTGGCACTGGCTGCTATTGGCCGGACTCTTTTTGGGGCTGACGGCTTATACCTATCTCTCGGCGCGGCTTTTTCCGGTGTTGTTGTTGGCGGCCGTCCTGCCGCTTCTCTTTAGTTACGAAAACATGCGTATCCGCTGGCAGCAATTGCTCTTTGTCGGGCTGGTTGCGCTGCTGATCATCCTCCCCCTCCTTTCCTATTTCCAGGATAATCCCGCTGCTTTTTGGGTACGTATCGGTCAGGTTGCGCCAGGGCAAAGCGGCACTCTCTCTATCACTGAATCGCTGCTGAAATCGTTGGGGATGTATTTTCTGGTGGGTGATCCATACATTCGCTTTAACATCCCCGAACGGCCGCTCTTCGGCTGGTTTTGGGGCGGGCTGTTGCTGGTTGGTTGGATCATCTGCCTCTTGCGCTATCGCCGCTATCCCTATGATTGGCAACGATCAGCGTTGGTCTTGCTGCTCCTGGCCCCGCTTGTGATGCTGCTGCCCACTGCACTGGCGGTGAATGAGATCGTCCCCAGCAACTTACGCGCCATTGGGGTGATACCCTTTGTTTTTTATCTTCCGGCGATTGGGCTGATCGCCTTGCTGCAAGATTTGGGAAGGCGGTTACACATCCCGCCCTTGACTTCGGCCGTGCAAATGATCATCCTCTTGCTGCTGATTGGTGGCGGGGCCTATGTCTATCATCTCTACTTCGAGCAGTGGACGACCTCGCCAGAACTGGTCTATGAGGCGGATGGGGATTTGGCAGCAGCGGCCGACTACCTCGACCAAAGCGACACCACAGGAAAGGCGGTTTATGTCGCGGCCGTCCACTATCGCCATCCAACCCTGGCCTTTCTCAGCGAGAAATATCCCACGCTGAAGTGGCTGCCGGGGAGCGAGACGCTGGTCTTTCCCGCAACAGGCGAATCACTCTATCTCTATCCCCACAATAGCCCTGCGGCAGCGTGGAGCTTGCCTTATTTACAAGCGGGATCATTAGTACATCAGGAAACCGGCGCACAGGGACAACCCCTCTTTGACGTTTATCAACTCAGCCAGCAACCGGCGCTGGACTTCGCCAACCCGCTCCATGTCAATTTTGGCAATGCCATCACCCTGCTTGGGTACGATCTGCAACCGGCTGCGGCCGGTGAGTCCCTGTTTGCGTTGCTCTACTGGCGTGTTGAGGCACGGCCGCCCGTCGGCAATGTCACCAACCCTGTACCCTTCATCCATCTGGAGGATAGCGGGGGCCACCGTTGGAGCCAGGCGGAGATAGGGGCGTATCCGGCCGAACAATGGGAGCCAGGGGAGGTGATTGTGCAGCAGATCGTCGTCCCTGTCCTACCGGGGACGCCGCCGGGGGAGTACCGGTTGCGCGTCGGTCTGTTTGATCCCGGCAGCGGTCTACGTCTTTCACGGCTGGACGAGGCGGGACGCTTCCAAGGGGACAGTTATCCAATTGAAAATGTGACTATCACCGCCGGTGTGCCGCCGGACATCTTGCCCCAGCCACCCTTTCCGGTCAACCAGACGGCCGCCAACGGGCTGCAACTGTTGGGGTATGAGCGGGGGGCAACGACGGCCGCTACCGGTGATTTCCTCGATGTGGCCTTGTGGTGGTCGGCCGAGCGGCCGTTGCCGCCGCTGCAACGCCAACTGCTGCTGACCGGCCAGGATGAGCTGCGCGTGCCGTTGGTCGAGGGCGATCCGGCACAAGGGAGCTATCCCTTTGCCGACTGGACAACACCGCAGTTTGTAATTGATCGCCAAACGGTGCAGTTGCCCGATGATCTACCGGCTGGAGCTTACCGGCTGGCCTTACGCCTGGTGGGGGAAGGGGGAGAGACGCTTTATGCCGTTGATTTGGGCTTGTTGCGCACGCAGGCGACCGAGCGTGTTTTCACGCGGCCGCCTATCGTCAACCCGCTTGAAGCCAGCTTTGGGGGGGAGATCACGCTCGTCGGTTACGATCTGACTGCTGCTCCGGCGGATAACCGCCATACGCTCACGCTCATCTGGCAGGCGCAGACACGGCCGAGTCACGCCTACACCGTCTTTGTCCATCTGCTCCATCCCGATGGCACTTGCTGTGCCTGGCAACAGGATATGATGCCACGCCAAAACAGCTATCCCACCGACCGTTGGCTGGCGGATGAGGTGGTTAGCGATGTTTACCAGATCGATCTACCGGCCGATTTACCGGCGGGTGAATACCCGTTAGAGGTC
Source organism: uncultured Ardenticatenaceae bacterium (assembly GCA_964410625.1). Taxonomy (GTDB): domain Bacteria; phylum Chloroflexota; class Anaerolineae; order Promineifilales; family Promineifilaceae; genus CAYPHY01. The sequence goes on from CAYPHY010000009.1 coordinate 13,482, forward strand.
GGTCTTTATCTGGCGGAGACGGGGCAACGATTGGCGGTGACTCAGAGCGGACAGCCGGATGCAGACGCGGTCTTTTTGCGGCCGTTAGCGGTCGGCCTTGACCAGACGCCTTAGGAGCGGCCAAACAGTTTGGCGACGTACGCCCGTTCATCAGGGCCAAACCAGGGTGGCTTTCCGGCCTGGGCATTTTCGCGCATCCGTTCCGGCCGGGAGGTGGCGGGGATGGACACATGGCAGCGCGGGTCGCTCAATCCCCACTTCAGCAATACCTGTGCCCAGGTTTGGACGCCAAAGGGGCGCAGCGGTTCCAGATCGGCCGCCGAGGGTAGGCGGCGCAGCAACCCTCCACCTCCAAACGGCCGCATGATCACCACGCCGAGATTGCGTTCGGCCGCCAGCGGTAAAATCTCTTGCTCCACTTCTCGTTCGGCCGGGTTATACGGAATCTGGATGGCGCTGATTCGACCCGTTTCCATCATCCGCCGCAACTCGCCAAAGGCTGACGGGCTATAGTGGGTCGCGCCAATCGCTCGCACCTGCCCCGTTTGCTGCAACGCTTCTAACTGTACCAGTTGTTCACGCCAGGCGAGAAGGTTGTGGACCTGGTAAAGGTCAACGCGGCCGCCAAAAAAGCGCAACGCTTGTTCGATCTGTCTCCGCCCACCGCTGCTCGAATTGGCCCATACTTTGGTGGCAACCAGCACTTGATCGCGCCGCCCCTCCAGCGTTTGACCTAATACGCGCTCCGCTTCGCCATACATTGGCGATGAGTCGAAGAAGTTCGCCCCTTCGCTTAGGGCGACATCCACAATCGCGCGGGCGTTGGCTTCGGCCGCTTCTCCGCGCACATCAAATGTCTGCCACGTCCCCATGCCGACGACAGGCACTTGTAGGTCTGATTGTCCTAAGCTACGAATTTCCATCTTTGATCAGTATCAGGACTTGCGCAACCAATAACTATTTTCGACCCGAATGGTGCAACTTTTGCGCACGAATTTCACGAAAATAGAAGATAAAAATTCGTGTTATTCGTGAGATTCATGTCAGGCTGTGTAAGCCCTCACTATTCTACAGCTCCGTAATCAGCACAGTGTATGAGGGGCCGTTGAGTGTTACTTCTAGCTGGTTAAGAACGTCACGGCCGATAATCACTTCGTTGTTGTTAACATTGCCGACTACTTCAATCCGCCCTAACGATAATGTGCCTAGTTGCAGAGAAACGGGATACATGTAAACGATCTCCCTTTTGCCTGTAGTACCCCGCATCCAGTTTCGCCTGCCTCGCCGAGCCTCTATTTGCTGCAAGTAACGTACAGGTACAATTGATGCATCTGCACCTGAATCCACAATTGCCACTAAGTCCAGCGTTGGTGGGGTAAATGCGCGACCAAGACGAAAATCGACCACCGGCATGGCCGGTTCATAGTCGAGACTGTAATCAAATGTATAAACCATTTCTCAGGCAGCCTTGAGTAGTCGAGGGGAGCGAAAGACTAAAGTACGCATTGGTTCTTCTTCAACAGTTGCCAGCCATACAAATTCGTCTGGGAATTGTTCATCAATCCGCTTGTAAAGCGCCTCATAGCTTTGGTCGTAATCAATTAACTGGCCTTTGTATATAGCAACGTGCATTCCAAGAAAATTTTCTTTTAGCAGCGGATGCATGGCTATATAAGCTTCCATTTCGCGGTCGGCCGCTTCTTCGTCCTCTGTAGATATAAGTTCAGTATCAGCCGTTTCCGCATCTAGCGGTAAAGCCTCATCCAGTACGTCGGTAAGCACGTCAGTTACTGGCTGATTACGAGCAAGGGCCAGTTGTCTAGCACGTTGATAAATCGAATCTGGGATAGCAACATATACATCTTTAATCATAGACCACTCTCTCGCAAGAGAATACTTTATTATACCTCAAATATGTTCAACTTGTTACTGGCCGCCAAAGCTGGTTAGAATAGAGCTATGAAAGTTTTATTGCACAGCATTGGCTGTCGCCTGAACCAGAGCGAGATCGAGACCCTCGGCCGCCAACTGCTTGCTGCCGGGCATGAGATCGTCCAGGACGCGGCCGAAGCGGATAAGGTCGTGGTCAATACTTGCGCGGTGACGGCCGAAGCTGCCCGCGATGCCCGTAATCTGGCTCATCGCTTCAATCGCCAGAACCCTGGCGCCGAAGTGGTGTTGACCGGCTGCTATGCGACCATTGCCCCGGATGAGCTGGCGCGGGTCCCCGGCGTCGGCCGTGTTGTGGCCAACAACCAAAAGGATAACCTCATTCGACTGCTCGACCCGTCGGCCGATCTCCATGCGCCGGTCTTTGACCAGGAGCCGGTGTTGCGTGAATTTTTGGCGGGGAGCATCGGCCGCACCCGCGCCTTCATCAAGGTGCAAGATGGCTGCGACAATCGTTGCACCTTCTGTGTGACGACTATTGCGCGGGGGGCGGGGCAAAGCCGCCATTTGGGGGATGTGGTGGCGGAAATCCAGGCTTTTGCCACTGCTGGCTATCAGGAAGCGGTGCTGACCGGTGTCCACCTCGGCAGCTACGGCCATGACTTTGGCAATAAGAGTGGCTTGCGCGATCTGGTGCTGGCAATTCTCGCCCACACCGACATACCGCGCTTACGCCTTTCTTCACTGGAACCCTGGGATTTAGCTCCCCGCTTTTTTGATTTATGGGCAAATCCTCGCTTATTGCCCCATCTCCATATGCCGCTGCAATCGGGCAGCGACCATATTTTGCGGCGTATGGCGCGACGCACCTCGCGGGCCAGCTTTCGCGAACTGGCAACGGCCGCGCGTGCCTGCATCCCCGACCTCAATCTCAGCACCGATCTCATCGTTGGCTTTCCCGGTGAGACAGAAGCGGATTTTGCCGACAGCCTCGACTTTGTGCAGGAGATCGCCTTTTCGCGGCTCCATGTCTTTAGCTATAGCCCACGACCAGGGACGGCCGCCGCCCGCTTCCCCGATCAAATCCCTGGCGCAGTCAAGAAGGATCGTACCCGGCGGATGATCGAACTGGGTAAGTCGCTGAGTCTGGCCTTCCACCAGCAATATGAGCAGGCAACCCGCGAGGTGCTATGGGAAACGGCCGTGGGCGCGGATGAAAACGGCCTGCGCTGGATTGGCTATACCGATAACTATATCCGTGTGACGGCGAATGGAACGGCCGATTTGCTCAACACTGTGACGCCCACTCGCCTGAGTGAGGCGCGGCCGGATGGAATGATTGGCGAGATTCACTAACTCATTCATCCGATTTTCTGGTTGTATAAAAGTGGACGAGTCGGAAATAGAACATTACGTTGCGTTAGCCCATGATGATTTGCAAGCAGCCAGAGATAACTTGCAGCTAGGGCATTTGCGTGTTGCTGCTTCACGCGCATACTATGCGATGTTCTACGCGGTTACAGCACTTTTAGGTAGCCAAGCCAAGGACAATGGCGTAGCAAACATCAAGGCGTTATCTCTGCATTTGGCGAGATGTTCATAAAAACAGGGCGGATAGAGGCACAGTACGGCCGTATGTTGCATAATGCGTTTTCGATTCGCTTAGACAGCGATTATGAGCCAGCTGCTAATCTGAATCTTCGTCTGGTGCAACAAGTTGTCGAAGACGCAGGCGATTTTGTACGCCGAACGGAAAGAGTCTTAAATGAGCGCAAGAAGCGAAGTTAATCTATCAAATCTATCATTACTTTCGAGCGGAGAGCGGCGTGCCTTGCAGATGCTTGTAGACATCTTGGAGCGGCGTTTTGGAGAACAGTTGCGGGATGTTCGCTTATTTGGGTCAAAGGCACGAGGTGAGGCTACCTCTGAATCTGATATAGATGTTTTGATTATCCTGGATGAGCCTACTGTTGCTGATCAAACGGACGCTCGCGGATCGAGCTTTGATGTGTGGATGGAAACAGACATCTTTCTATCCTTACGTGTTATGAGTCAACAGGCTTGGGAAGGGGCGGCAACCAGGGGCAGCCTTTTTTATCGTACTGTAGATCGTGACGGTGTCTCTTTGCTACCGGTTTCTACCACTTAACACTTCATCTACGCCCACGAGGGGAGTGTTAAGCAGCCCAGAGGCAAGAGTCAAATCGAGTGTGCAGTCCAACGGCCAACGGCCGTCCTCCGCCAATCCCAAACTCAACGTCTCCCTTTCCTCCACCCCCCACCAATCCAATAGACGCAACGCAAACTCTGCGCGAGTCAACACCTGTCGCCCGGCTACGTTCAAGATACCAATATACCGATAACCATCACTCCCTGGCTGTGCCAATTCCAGACAGGCACGGCCGAGCGTTTCCGCCCAGATGGGATTGCGTACCTGATTGATGAAGAGGGTTACTAGTTCCCCGGCTCGTAATGCTTTAACCATCCACGACGTGCCGATGTCCATCTCTTCCAGGCCATAGATGAGCGAGGTACGGACGATGACGTGATTGGGGTGATGGCGGACGATGGCCTCGGCCGTCGCCTTAGCCTGTCCGTACGCATTGACCGGCGATGGCACAGCCGACTCATCATAGGGCGCGGCCGTGCCGTCGAAAATGGAGTCGGTGGAGAGGTGGACCAGGCGCGTGCCGCTGGCGGCCGTCGCCTCTACCAGATGTTGTGCTCCGGCAACAATGACTCGTTCCATATCCGGCGAGCGATTGGAACCGGCGGTGTGGATGATGGCATCGGGCTGGAAGGTATCGAGGCAATGGCGAACAGCGGCCGCATCGCGCAAATCTAACGCTGCGCGAAAGGCAATTCCCGGCAAGTTGTGTAATGGATCGTGGCTGAAGAAGGTGTAGCCAATGGTATCAGCGGCCTGGTTGTTGGCGGCGAGGCGCACCAGATGGCGGCCGAAGTAGCTGCTCCCACCGGTGATCAGCAGCCGTTGGTTGGTCGCGCTCATCGGCCGTCTTCTACATCACCATCGTCAACATCATCGGCGGAGGAAGTGAGCGGTGATGATTCAGTGATGGTCATTGGCTCATCCATTTGTAGCTCGAAGTTATCGGCGCGAAGCAAGGCGGCGGTGGCGGCGGCTTGTTCCGCGATTTGTTTGCTGCGGCCGCTGCCCTCGCCCCAGCTTTCATCCCCTACCAACACCTGTACGGTAAAGGTCTTGGCATGGTCTGGGCCTTTGCTGTCCACCACCGTGTAGCGCGGCGTCTTGTTAAAATATTTTTGTGCCCAGACCTGGAACTCGCTCTTAGCGTCTTTGTGCAGCGAACGGGCGCGAATCTGCACCAATGCCGGGCCAATCAAGGGTTCAACCAGCTTGCGTACCGGCTCTACACCCTGATCGAGGTAGATCGCACCGACAACAGCCTCGAAGGCGGCGCAGAGGATAGGGGTGCGGTCACGGCCGCCGGTCTCCGCTTCGCCAAAACCCAGGCGTAGATAGCGGCCGATCTCCAATGTTCGCGCAAAGTCGGCCAATGTCTCCGCACGGACCAAGGCCGCCCGCAGGCTGGTTAGGTCCCCTTCGTCCATTTCCGGGAAGCGATGATAGAGATAGGCGCCGACCACGAAATCCAGCACGGCATCGCCCAAAAACTCCAGGCGTTCGTTGTCCTCCAGGATGGATTCCGGGTTTTCGTTAAGATAAGAACGATGGGTTAGCGCTCGCGAGAGGAGGGAATAGTCGTCAAAGGAAAAGCCCAACCGGGCTTCCAGAGATTGTAGTTCATCCATAGACTATACAAATCTCATGGTTTCCCAGGCCCTTAGCCTTTGAGACTAAGAGACTGGGAGACCAGGAGATTAGGCAAATTCTTTAATTACCAACACCGCATTATGGCCGCCAAAGCCGAAGGCGTGGTTGAGGCAGACGCGGACAGGCGACGGCCGCGCCGTGTTAGGCACATAGTCGAGATCGCACACCGGATCGGGGGTTTGGTAGTTGATCGTCGGCGGGATGATGTGATTGTTGATCATCTGCACACAGAAGACCGTCTCTAATGCACCGGTTGCCCCCATCATGTGGCCGGTCATTGACTTGGTGGAGCTAACGGCGACGTTATAGGCATGTTCGCCCAGGGCGGTCTTGATCGCGGCCGTTTCCGAAGCATCATTCAACGGCGTTCCCGTGCCATGGGCATTGATGTAATCAACCGCCTCAGGCGACAAACCGGCGCTTTCTAATGCTTTGGTGATCGCCCGCGCCGCGCCCGCGCCATTCTCGGCCGGAGCGGTGATGTGGAAGGCGTCGGTCGTTTGCCCATAGCCAGCCAGCTCGGCCAGGATGGTTGCGCCTCTGGCTTGGGCATGTTCCAGGCTTTCCAACACCAACATCCCCGCGCCCTCGCCAGCCACCAGGCCATCCCGATTTAAGTCAAAAGGTTGGGGAACGTCGGTTGATCGAGAGGTGGTTGCTCCGGCACGCTCAAAGCCGCCGACCGCTACCGAAGCCAGGATGGATTCGGTGCCACCGGTCAACACCGCATCGAGTTCACCGAAGCGAATCGCCTTGAAGGCGTGACCAATGGCGTCGCAACCGGCCGCGCAAGCGGTGGCGATGGTGGTGCTTGGGCCGGTGATGCCATATTCAATAGACAACATGCCGGCCGAACCGTTGGGCATAATCATCGTGATCGCGAAGGGACTGATGCGGCGTAAACCATCTTCGCGCAGGATTGCCTCTTGCTGGATTAGCGTGCGAATGCCACCCACACCGGTCCCCAGAATGATGCCGGTGCGTTCGCTATTCTCCTCATTGACTACTAATCCAGATTGGGCCATGGCTTCGGCCGCTGCTGCCACCGCAAACTGTTGGCAGCGATCGCGCCGCCGGGCATCTCGACGATCCATAAAGTCGCTGGGGTCAAACCCTTTCACTTCACACAGCCCACCAATGGAGTGGCCTCCCTTATCCAACAAGGTACAGGGGCCGATACCGGAACGTCCGGCGAGTAGTGCTTCCCAGGTGTCGGCTACGTTGTGCCCTACTGAGGAGATCACCCCCATACCTGTAATCACCACTCGGCGTTGTGAAACTTGCCCATTGTTCATACTTCTACTCCTTTGTTAGTGACGAGTGGAGAGTGGTTAGTGGCGAGTGAATCGTTCTCAATCTCCAATCTCTAATTTCTCACCACTAATCACGCTCTCCTGGCCGGTAATCGCCCTCTACCCAGACACTCCAATCTGTGCCGACCTCTTTTTTCCAAACGGGAACGATTTCCTTCAGCCGGTCTATGCCATAGCGGGCTGCCTCAAAAATGCCCTGGTTACGATGTGCGCCGGCACAAGCGACAAAGGTGGTTCCTTCGCCAATCTGCAAGCGGCCGATCCGCTGTGCGAGGGCAATACCCTTCACCAGCGGCCAGCGCTCCCAAATCTCCTCTGCAATTTGCGCCATCTTGAGCATGGCCATCTCCTGATACGCTTCATACTCCAGGAAAAGCGTCTCCGGCGGCAGACCGCCGCGTGCCGTTTCGCCACGCACATAGCCGCTGAAAGTTGCAATCGCTCCTACGTCCGGCCGTATCAGGCGGGCGTGGATCTCATCTATGTCTAGCGGTTCCTCGGTGACGAGGAAGTAGGTGGGGTGGGGAGAAGAGATTGGGGATTGGAGATTGGAGATTGGAGACTCAGAGAGTGGGAGATTAGGAGCTTGAACATGTGCAGTCTCCCACTCTCCTAATCTCCTAGTCTCCTGATCGCTTCTGTCCCCCTGCTCCTCTGCGCCGCCGCTAACCGGCGGGAAGAGGGCGATCTCATCGCCAGGCTCGATTGCGGTTTCGGCAAAGGCAAAGGATTTGTTGACGGCGACCAGCGCTGTTTTCAGTGCAGGCACAAGCGCCGGGTAAGCTGTGCCGATGACGGTCAATAATGTTTTAACATTCACGGCCGTTGTATGAGCCGTTTCCGATTCCGATCCTGCTGTCGGGTCCACCTTTACCGTGATCCACTCACTTCCGGCGCGGTCCTTCAAGGTGGCAAAAAGTCGTACATCAAATTCCATAACAAAATTCCGTGCTAGTGATAACACCTTCAAATAGTCTGGGTTACTGCCAGCTATTCAGATTCCCAATCGCCACTGCGCCCGCCCGCCTTACGTACGACACGCACATCAGTGAGGCGCATCTGGCGGTCAACCGCCTTGGCCATGTCATAGACGGTCAGCCCGGCGACGGTCACGGCCGTCAACGCCTCCATCTCTACCCCAGTCTTGCCGCGCAGGCGGACGGTGGCTTCAATGTCAACGCAGCTTTCGGCCGTGTTCGGCGTACAGGTGACATCTATTTTCGTTAGCAAGAGGGGATGGCAGAGGGGGATCAAGTCGCTGGTGCGCTTGGCGGCCATCACCCCAGCGATCTCTGCCACATGCAACACATCCCCCTTTTTCATCTGTCCTTCGATGATCAGTTGCAACGTTTCCGGCTGCATCAACACCCGGCCGCGTGCCGTCGCCACTCGCTCCGTGTCCGGCTTCTCGCCCACATCAACCATTGTGGCGCGGCCGCTTTGATCCAGATGGGTTAACTTGGTCAATACTTCTTCCATGACTTTGGTATTATACTAGGGGTTGGTAGCTAGTGGCTAGTGGCTAGATTGTGGAGAGTGGGGAGTGGAGAGTGATTCGGCGGTTTATTAGCCAGGAGAGGGGTATGAAGTACGATTCGATTTATCTATCGCCACATTTGGATGATGTGGTCTTTTCCTGCGGAGGACAGCTATTCATGCAGGCAACGGCCGGGGAGCGTGTGCTGGTGGTGACGGTGACGGCCGCCGACCCACCGACCACGCCACCCTCCGAATTGGCGCAACTGATCCACACTCGCTGGCAATTGGCGGAGAATATCGTTGCTGCCCGGCGGGCCGAGGATGAACGAGCCTGCCTCATCCTGGGGGCAGACTATCTCCATTGGGAGTTCCATGACTGCATCTATCGCCAACACCCGCAAACGGGCGAAGCGCTCTATGCCACCGGCGAGGCCATTTTTGGCGACATCCACCCCGCCGATCAATTGTTGGAACAACTGACGCAGCAAATGGGTACGCTGCCTCCCCATGACCGGCTCTACTTGCCGCTGACTGCGGGGCATCACGTTGATCATCAATTGACACGGCTGGCGGCCGAACGCTGTTTTGGCGCTGGTGCGGCCGTTTGTTACTATGAGGACTATCCCTATGTGCGTGACGAGCAGGCATTGACGGCCGCGTTGGAAGCGGACGGAGGAGATAACTTGTGGAAGCCGCTGGTCATTCCCCTGAGCGAGGCTGCTTTGGAGGCGAAGGTGGCGGCCGTGTTGTCCTATGAATCCCAACTGAGCACGTTCTTCAACGGCCCTCTCGATGTAGAGGCACAAATCAAAGGGTACGCCCGTCGGGTGGCGGAGGTGATGAGCGGCAACACCGAAACGCCGGACTCTACCGCGCATGAGATGGAGGATGGGCAAGCAGACCGTCTGGATGATGGGTTTCCAGGTGGTGCCGAGCGTGTCTGGCAACGCCGCGATCAACCGCTTTAAGGCACACCAACGGCGTCGGGAAAGTATTCACAGTAATTTCATTTGATTATTCCCCCCTGCCCTCACTATAATACCTGAATGGTGCAAGATACAACCCGGCAGATTGCTCCCATGCAACCCCATACGCCGGACGATCCCCATTCGCCCAACAAAGGGGCGACAGCGATGTTGCAACCCGGCGATGTGTTGCAAGATCGCTACATGATTCTCGGTATCCTCGGTGCGGGTGGGTTCAGCACCGTCTATCGCGCTCGCGATTTGCGCTTCCAGGCTGTCAATCGCCTTTGTGCGATTAAAGAGATGAGCATTGGCACGGCCGATCCCCAACTGCGCGAATTGACGATTAAATCCTTTGAGCGCGAAGCCAGCGTGCTGGCCATGCTCAACCATCCGGCCATCCCCGACATCTTTGATTACTTCACGGAGGGGGACCAAAACTACCTGGTATTGGAGTTTGTCCCCGGCCAAAACTTGCAGCAGTGGTTGGATGAAACGGATGAGTATATTGATGAGCAAAAGGCGTTGGATTGGGCGCTGCAAATTTGCGAAGCATTGGCCTATCTGCATAGCCAGAAGCCACAGCCGATTGTCTTTCGCGATTTGAAACCCTCCAACATCATGTTGGACCAGTATAACCACATTCGGCTGGTGGACTTCGGCATCGCCAAGCTATTCCAGGCCAACGAAGACAAGGGGACGATGATTGGCACGGCAGGTTATACGCCGCCGGAGCAGTATCGTGGGGAGGCAACCCCGGCGGTGGATGTTTATGGCCTGGGGGCGACGCTCCACCACATCCTGACCCGCCGCGATCCACGCCACGAAACCCCTTTCACCTTCCACGAACGGCCGATCCGCACCGCCAACCCCGCCATTTCCCGTACCTTTGAAACCATCATCAGCCGTTGTCTGGCTTATGATCCGAAAGACCGCTTCCCAGACGCGATGGCTTTACAAGAGGCGTTGTTGGTCCTCTCCCAATCCAGCGCAGAGGAAGCGGATGCGGAGCAGCGGGCAAGCGCATCGGCCGATGACGCCCTCGCCCGGCAGCTAAGTACCGGCACGGCCGTGCGCCTGGGTGTCAGCCAGATCAAGCCGCTGTGGACTTTCCGTTGTGAAGATGAGGTGCGCTCAAAGGCGGTTGTGGGCAAAGGGATCGTCTTTGTCGGCGCATATGACCATAATCTGTATGCTGTGACGGCCGATAAGGGTGAACTACTGTGGAAATTCCCCACCGGCAGCGGCATCGGCTCTTCCCCCTGTGTCCACGAAGACACGGTCTATATCACTTCCTCTGACCATTGCCTCTATGCGCTGCAAATGCGTAAGGGCCGCCTAAACTGGCGTTTTTCGACGGAGGGGCCGGTCTATTCCTCGGCCAATGTGCGCTTTGACCATGTGTTCTTTGGCTCTGACGATGGCTATTTTTATGTGGTCAACGCCTTGCGCGGCCGTCTCTCCTGGAAAACCAATGTCTATAGTCCGGTGCGCTCCACCTCCTATGTCACGGACGAACTGGCCTATTTTGGCACCGAAAGTGGCACGATCTACGCGCTGGAACTGACCTCCGGCAAGATCAAGTGGCAGTCCCATGTACGTCATGCGATCACCTCTTCGCCCAAAGTTGCTGACGATATTTTGTTTGTTGGTGCGCTCGATTCCACCGTCTATGCGTTGGATGCCAGTTCCGGCTGGCCGATCTGGCGCTTCAAGACCCAAGGACCCATTGTTTCCACGCCGACGGTCTATGAGGGGGCGGTCTTCATCGGCTCGGCCGACGGCCATCTGTATGCGATTGATATTGCCAACGGCCGCCAACTGTGGGCTTATCAGACTGGCGGGCAAGTCCCGTCCTCGCCGGTTGTTTGGAATAATGTGGTCTACTTTAGCGCGACAGACGGCAGTGTCTATGGGCTAAGCCTGAAGCGTGGCGAGTTGCAATGGCGGTTTGATACGGGCAGCCCCGTCATTGCTTCGCCGATGATCCATAATGGAGCGATGTATATTGGTGCAATTGACCACACGCTATATGCGTTGCCGATTTAGGCGTTTTAAGCCAATCACTTTCATTCCGAACTATCGCGGTTTTGCCCAACTCTGAAAGCGGATGCTCGACTGCCAGATGATCTGATGCCGAAAGAATGACCATGAACAACACCACTAAACACGAACCGGCGACTTCCCCAAACCAGCAAGCCAGCAAGGCGACTGCGACCCAACCGGCCGCCCAGGACGGCCGCGCCAGGCGCAAGCCTGATGATTTACCGGTCATCACCAGCGCTCACCGCTGTGATGTCGGCGCGGTGCGCCAACGAAACGAAGATTCTTGTCTCGTTTTTGTTTCTGAATCAGGCGGCCACTTCCAGATGCGCCCCTTTGGCCTTTATGTTGTCGCTGATGGCATGGGCGGCCATACGGAAGGGCATCTAGCCAGTAAGACAGCTTCGCGAGTCTTCACGCAGTACGTGCTGGACAAGCTCTATCTACCGCTGTTGCAAGATCGGGCGATCCTGATCGGCTCGAAGATTTTGGAGATTTTGGAGGATGCGGTGCATACGGCACACGCGGCCGTCTTCCAGCCAGAGCCAGATAAAAACGGCGGGTCTACGCTGACGGCAGCGTTGATTTTGGGCAAGGAGCTTTATCTGGCCCATGTGGGTGATTCCCGTGCCTATCTCTATTGCGACGGCGAATTGCGCACCCTGACCAACGACCACTCCCTGGTGCGTAAATTGCAGGATCGCGGACAGTTGACGGCCGATGAAGCCAATCGCTACCAATATCGCCATATCTTGCTTCGCGCTTTGGGGCAGGAGGATATGCTGGAGGTGGATACCTTTGCGCTGACATTGCCCCCGGCCGGTAAGCTGCTCCTTTGCAGTGATGGGCTGTCCGGCTTTGTGCCGGAAGCGGGTATGCTGGCGATCATGCGCCAGGACCAGCCGCCGCGACAACTCGTTGATGCGCTCTATGACACCGCGATGAGCGCCGGAGGGTACGACAACATCACCGCCGTTGTGGTGGATTTTCGTTCTCAATAAGGAGATTAGGAGACTAGGAGACTGAGAGATTAACGTTTCAGTCTCCTAATCTCTTAGTCTCTTGGTCTCTTTCTTATGACCCAGGAACCAGCCAATCTTTACCAGGTATTAGGGGTTGAACGCCAGGCAACGATTGAAGCAATCGAAGCTGCCTATGCTGCGTTGCGCCTGGATGGGTTGGAAGAGGCGGATGAGGCGACAAGAGAGCGCGTTCAATATGCTTATGAGGTGTTGAGCAATCCACAGCGGCGCAGCCTTTATGATTCGCTTGTGGCGGAAACGGCCGCGCCGACGCTCTCGTTGGAACTCATCCCCAGCAGCGACCGGCTGGCGATCGCCTCGACGCCGCAACTGCTTTATCTGCTGGTGCACATTCGGCCGCAAGGGGGCAAGGAAGAACGCCACCAGCCACTGAATCTGTCGCTGGTGCTGGACCGCAGTACCTCCATGCGCGGCGAACGATTGGAGAAGGTGTTGGCCGCTGTGCGGCTGATCACTGCCAAGCTGGGGCCGGAGGATGTGCTGTCCATCGTCAGCTTTAGCGACCGCGCTGAAGTTAATATCCCGGCGGGGACCATGGCACTCCATACGCAAAATGCGCCGCCAGCCAAGGCGCTCCAGGGGACGGCAGCGGCCGAAGAGAGATTGTTTGGCACCTTAGACCTGATCGCCGCTTCCGGCGGCACTGAGATTTACCAGGGGCTGGCGGCCGGGGTGGGGCAAATTCGCCAGGCCGACCTATCACGCTATACCAATCACCTGATCTTGTTGACTGACGGCCACACCTATGGCGACGCGCCTGACTGCCTGGCGCTGGCACAACAGGCGGCCGATGCCGGGATCGGTTTCAGCGCGTTTGGCATTGGCGCAGATTGGAATGATACATTTCTCGATGAACTGGTGTCCCCCTCCGGCGGACAATCGGGTTATATCGAAAAGCCGGGTGAAATCATCACCTATTTGGAAAGCCGCATTCGCGGACTGGGCGCAGTCTATGCCCATGATGTGCGGCTGCAACCGAAATGGCCGCGCCAGCTAACCGCCCTGGAGTGTTTTAAGCTGTCCCCCTTTGCCCAACCGCTGTCGCTGGAAGGGGATTCTATCGCGTTGGGCCATATGGAGGGGCGTGCGCCGCTGTCGTTGCTCCTGGAGTTACAGGTCGAGCCGCAGCCTGTCCCGGCACGTATCAAAATTCCGGTGACGGTGACGGCCGTGATTCCCGCAGAAAATGGGAAGAACGCGAACGGCAACACGGCCGAACAGAGCTTTTCTGCCCAGGTACAGTTGATGGTGATGAAGTCTGGTACGGGGAAAAGCGGGCCAACGCCGGAGATGGTCGAAGCTGTGCGCTTGCTGACCTTGCATCGAATGCACGAAAAAGCGTGGAATGAGGCGGAAACGGGGCAGTTGCAGGCAGCGGCGACGCGAATGCAACAGCTCACCACCCGCTTGCTGGAGTCGGGCGAGCTGGACCTGGCGCAACAGGCGCACCTGGAGGCACAACGGATCGCCCGTCTTGGCACGATGTCGCTGGAGGGGCGCAAAATCTTGAAGTATGGAACCCGTTCCTTGCTGGGCCAGAAGCCGAAATGAACAGTTGTCCTGAATGTGGAATGGAAAACCTGCCGGGGGCGATCTTTTGCCGGGAGTGTGCTGCGCCGATGCATCCGACGCTGCAAGCTGTCGGCCGTCCAGTCTCCAGTTTACCGCTCACACCTATCACCGGTTCTCTGGAACAACTATCCCCTTTGCCAAAGGAGCATGTGCACCCAGCAACTGAAAAGAAACGAGTGCGTTTTGTCTTTCCGAAGATTCGCGGGGATGAGGTGGTGGTGGCTTTGGCCGGTGTGGTCTGGATCGGCCGTGCCGACCCCAGCAGTTCGACGCCGGTGGAATTGGACTTGACCCCCTACCAGGGGTATGAGCGTGGCGTTTCGCGTCGCCATGCGACCATTGAATTGTGTACGCCAGGGGTGGTGTTGGTTGACCGCCACAGTAGCAACGGCACCTGGCTGAATGGACATCGTTTGCGCCCTGGCGAACCCTATCTGCTGCCCGACCAGGCGCAGGTGCGCTTCGGCAATCTGGTGGTCTATTTAACCATAGAAGACTAAACTTACTAATTGTCAATTCACAATTGACAATTATCAATTGACAATTAATATGCGTGTATCTGCGATTATTCATCTGATCGAAGAAGAGCCGATCTTGTGTGAATTGGATGCGCCGCCTGATCCGGCGCACCACTTTATCACGGTCTATAATCCGCGCCGGCGCGACGGCCGTTCCTTGCCTTATCTGGAAAACAGCGTAACCACGCTACTGCTGCCCTGGCAGCGCATTGATCTGGTGCAACTACTACCGCAGGCGGATATGGACCATATCATCGGCTTTGTGCGCGAGTAAGCAGTAGCGACAAACATCCTTGTTTGTCGTGACAATCCGGAGGATTGTCGCTACGGTCGCGATTTGGCAAATCGTGGTACAAAGGCGGTAGGGACAAACATCCTTGTTTGTCATGACAATCCGGAGGATTGTCGCTACGGTCACGATTTGGCAAATCGTGCTACGAACGCAGTGTGAGTATTATAATGCTTGAGCAAGTTCCTGAATCCCTAGAACCCACCGGCCCCCATCTGATCCTCATTGTGGATGATGAACTGCGTATGAGACGCTTCATCCGCATGAATATGGAGTTGGAGCATTACCAGGTCATTGAAGCTGAAAATGGCATTAAGGCGCTCGACCAGGTGCGCCAACACAATCCTGATCTGATCATTATGGATGTGATGATGCCGGAGATGGATGGCTTTGAGACGCTCAAACTATTGCGCGAAATCTCGACTGTGCCGGTTATCTTGCTGACGGTGCGCGATGATGAAGAAGATATTACGCGCGGTTTGGCGTTGGGCGCGGATGATTATATTACCAAGCCCTTTAGCCCGCGTGTGCTGACCAGCCGGGTGGCGGCCGTTCTGCGCCGCGCCCACTGGCCTGCCCCACCGCCGCGTACCATTTTGCGAATTGACGAACGGCTGTCGGTGGACTTTAACCGCCATCAGGTGATCGTCAATGGTGAACGCATTGATTTGCGGCCGACGGAATATCGCCTGTTAAATCATCTCATTCAAAACGCCGGTTGGGTTGTTCCCCATGATACCCTGCTGGCGAAGGTTTGGGGCTACGAATATCGCGACGAAACCCACTATTTGCGACTTTATATCAACTATCTGCGTAAAAAGATTGAAGAAGACCCGGCTAATCCGAAGTATATTTTGACCGAACGGGGCGTCGGGTATCGCTTTGTTGATTTCAAAAATAGTGATCGAGTATGAGCAAGTGGGTGTCTGATCGTCTATAATATATAGCAACATATATCAACTACAAAACACAGAGAACCCCGGCGGGTGCGTTACAATTTAAACGAAACATACCCAACGCTGGCAATCGGTGCCAACGGCCGGTGATTCGATTGAATGGCCGGTCGGCCGCTTTGTTTTTTTGATGCTGGTGTTGCATCCGTTGACTATGAATCCTGACCTTCCGGTATTAACGAAGTTATTCTTCGACCGTATTAACTATCTTACTGAACACGAGCGTCTCCAGGTAAAGGAAGCGTTTGACCTGGCTCGTCGGGAACATGGCGATCAACGTCGTAAGTCCGGCGAGCTTTTTTTTATCCACCCGCTAACCGTCGCCGACTACCTGGCTGAATACCATCTGGATGGCGCGGCGTTGTCGGCCGCTTTGCTCCACGACGTGGCCGAGGATACGCGCGTCTCGATTGAGGAGATTGAGGAGCAGTTTGGGGATGAGGTGGCGCGGCTGGTGGACGGGGTGACGAAGCTGAAGGAGATCACTCTCGGCGTGGCCTCGCAAGAGGAAGCGAAGGGGCAGAAGCTCTCGGCCGAGGAAGTACAAAGCGCGACGCTACAAAAGCTCTTTCGGGCGATGACGGCCGATGCACGGACGGTGATCATCAAGCTGTTTGACCGGCTGCACAATATGCGCACCATCAAGGCCATGCCCATGGACAACCAGCGACGTAAGGCGAACGAGACATTGGCTGTGTTTGCGCCGCTGGCAAACCGGCTGGGCATGTGGGGGGTGAAAAATGAATTGGAAGCCCTCTCCTTAGAAGTCCTCGATCCGGAAGCGTATAAGCTGATCAAACGGGAGTTGCGACAAGCGGCCGAGGGCCAGCAGGCGTTCATCCATCGTGTTTGTGCCGAGATATATGATCTGCTGTGCAATGCCAATCTGGATGTTCAGGCGATGCGTCCTGAACCGGAAAACGTCTATAACGTCTACCAGGATATGATGACCCACGCGGCCTCTTACCGTGATATTGACAAGACCCCGCGCCTGGTCATTCTGATGGAGGACCCCATCGCCTGCTATTGTGCATTAGGCCATCTACACCAGGCGTGGCAGGCCGTCCCCAGCAGCTTTGATGATTACATCTCGGTTGCCCGCGACAATTTGTACCGTTCGTTGCATACAACAGTGATCCACCCGAGTGGACAGACGATCAAGTTGCGCTTGCGGACGATGGCGATGGATAAAGTCTCCCAGGTAGGGGTGTTGGCCCGCTGGCTCTATGCCGATACGCCGCAATGGTCGAAAGAGATCAGCGACCGCATTGATACGTTTTTCGAGAGTATCAACGAGAACATCAATGTTGAACCACAAAACCCCACCGCTGGCGTGCGTGGTGTGGTTGAGGATCTATTCAGCAAGCAAATTCGGGTCTATACGCCACAAGGCGAGGAGATCGAGTTGCCGGAGAAGGCGACGGCCGTTGATTTTGCCTATGCCGTACACACCGAATTGGGGCATCAATGCCATGAGGCATTTGTGAATGAGCTGGAATATCCGCTGAATAAGCCACTGAAAAGTGGCGACCGCGTGCGGATTGTCAAATCGGCACGCGCCCAACCACGGCGCATCTGGCTGGATGAGGACCTGGGCTATCTGGCAACCAATTATGCCCGTTCCCATGCGCGACGTTGGTTTCGCCGCTTGTCGCGCCCGGAGGCCATTCGCCAGGGGAAAGCGTTGCTGGAAGATGAGTTGGAAATTTTGGGCCTGCCCCATCACTCCCATCAGGCAATCGCCAATGCGTTTGAATTGCCCAATACGACGGAGTTGTATTACCGGCTGGGGCGCGCCGAACTGCTGCCAACAACGGTGACCACGCGCGTTCTGGCTGATAATTGGGCGCAAGGGCCGTCGTTGGACCTCGATAACGTGGTTTACGCGGCCGATAATAGTTCGCGCTACATCATCACCAACGCCGATAATCGCGATTTGCGCCTTTGTGCTTCTTGTCGGCCGATGCCGCGCGATGCCATTGTAGGCTTTATCCGTCAGGATGGTGGCGTGACGGTTCATAAGCAGAATTGTCACACGATAACTGCAAACCCCGAACGGAGGCGGGTCGCCCAACGACGGTTGAAGTTGGGGTGGGGGGAAGCGGAGACGCGCCAGGCACGGCCGATCCTGCTGCACATCGACGTCTTTGATCGCAGCGGGTTGCTGTATGAGATCACCGGATTGTTGCAACGGGAGAATATCAACATTCGCCAGATTCACACCGAGCGGCCGCAGCTTGGCGAGCAACGGATTGTCACTGAGTTGGAGTTCATCAGCCCCCGCCAGGCTACCCGCATCTTGCATCAAATTCGGTCGTTGGTCAATGTCAAGAGCATCCGCTGTATTTCGGTGGAACCAACCGAAGCGGAACCCGAACGAATGACTCCTTCGCTGTACCATGCGGAGTAACCTCCATCCCATAATCTCCACTCTCCTGGTCTCGGAGATTAGGAGATTGGGAGACTGAGAGACTAAGACAATATAGACTGGCAATCATAAGATGAGCGTAAACAGAAAGTATTGCGAGCGGTTGGGGGGTGTTCTATAATCTTTCACTGGCTTTAGGGCTTTAGGAAGCAGTTACTTTAAGAGACCCGGCTTCTTCGTAAAAGCTAAGTGATCAACGGAGTCGCTTTAGAAACGGGTTTCTATGCAGAATAGAATCGAGAATAATTGATGTCAGTTGCGGAACAAACCTCCCGAGACTCCTACTATGAAGCGGAGTCCTCAATGCCTCCTCAAAACGAACCGGGACAACCGCTGAGCGCGTTTGTTCGCGAGATTGTGGAAGTGCTGCTCTTGACCTTCCTGATCTTTTGGTTGGTCAATAGTCTTGTCGGCCGTTATCGTATTGACGGCAACAGCATGAACCCCACGCTATTTAACGGTGAGTACCTGATCATCAACAATTTCGTTTATGAACTGGACGAACCGCAACGAGGGGATATTATTGTCTTTAAGCATCCGCGCAATGAGTTGAACCTGATCAAGCGCGTGATTGGCCTGCCGGGGGATACGGTTGAGATTAGCGACGGCCGTGTCCGTGTCAATAGTGTGGTGCTGGACGAACCCTATATCCAGGCATCCCCCAACTATGATAACAGTTGGGTTGTGCCGGAAGGACAATACTTTGTTTTGGGCGACAACCGCAACAACTCCAGCGACTCCCATTCATGGGGCTTTTTGCCAAAGGACCTCATTTTGGGCAAGGCACTCTATGTCTATTGGCCGCCTGAACGTTGGGGGCGAGTTCCCCACTATGAATTATCGTCAAGCTGACACAGTGTGGAGTGGTGAGTGGAGAGTGACGAGTAAAGTGTGCTGTTTGTTCAATCTGCTAATCTTCGATCTCTAATTCTCTCATTCTCTACTTCTCAAAGTTCTCGTTCTATGAGCCAACATCCGCCCCATCTGGAAGCAGAGATAGCCGCCCTGGTTAGGGAGGTTGTGGGGCGAACGTTGGGGAGTGGAACGGCCGTCCCCCCTTCATCTACATCACAAAAGCAGCAAAGCCGAGAGCGACGGCCGATCCTCGATGAAAACGCCGTGCGCCAAATGCCCGCCGGTTCAACCCAGCATATCCCTCCCGGCACGCTGATCACCCCCCTGGCCCAACAAGCGGCCCAAGAACGCCGCATCCGCCTGGAAACCACCCTCCAATCTCCAATCTCCAATCTCCCACTCTCCCACTCTCTCCCCCTCGTCGCCTTTGGCGCCGATCACGGTGGCTACGCCCTCAAAGAGCAACTGAAAAGCGCCATCGCCGACCAATATCAGGTGGTAGATTGTGGAACACATAGCCAGGATGCGGTAGACTATCCTGACTTCGCCTATGCAGTGGCGCGGCTGGTGGCCGACGGCCGAGCGTGGCGGGGCATTATCATTGACGGTGCAGGGATTGGTAGTTGTATGGTTGCTAATAAAGTTCCTGGTGTTCGCGCCGCAATGTGTTATGATCAGGCGTCGGCCGTGAACAGCCGCGAACATAACAACGCCAACGTACTGACGCTAGGGGCCGGATTGATCGGTCCCGCGCTGGCACAACAGATTGTGAAAACCTGGCTCGCCACCGAATTTGGCGGCGGCCGCCACGCCCGGCGCGTGGATAAGATCGCTCAGTTAGATAAACGTTTTCGTTAAGTGGATAGTGAATAGTGGCTAGTGGTTAGTTAGTTGCTCACCACTATTCACTATCCACTAACCACTCTCCACTAATTATGCTGAGAAGCGCACAGCCAGATGTTGAACGAGTCATCGAAGAAGTTACCCGCGAGGTGCTGCTTCGGCTCAGCCAGCCACGCCAGTCGTCACAGAAAGCGGCGACAGATTGCAACTGCCGCGATGGTAGCTGTGTACAGAATTGCCCGGAGCAGGTCGGCCGTTTGGTGGCGGTGGGTGCGTCGCGGGTGACGGCTCCGTTGGGTGTGCGGCCGACAAGCGACCAGGTGGCGCGGATGATTGATCACACGCTGCTCAAGCCTGATGCCAGCCAGGACCAAATCGCCCAACTATGTTATGAAGCGCGGACTTATCATTTCGCCTCTGTCTGCGTCAATCCCGCCTATGTGAAACTATGCGCTCAACTGCTGAAGGGGTCGGATGTGAAGGTCTGTACGGTGGTCGGCTTTCCATTGGGAGCCACCCCCTCGACCGTCAAAGCGTATGAAACTCAACAGGCGATTCGCGACGGCGCGACAGAGATTGATATGGTGATCAACATCGGCGCGTTAAAGTCACGCGACTATCGCGCTGTCCATGAGGACATTGGCGCGGTTGTGCGTACTGCCCATGCCGGAAATGCGTTGGTGAAGGTGATCATCGAAGCGGCGTTGCTGAACGACGAGGAAAAGGTGGTTGCCAGCCAGTTGACGGCCACGGCTGGTGCTGATTATGTAAAGACCTCTACTGGCTTTGGGCCGGGTGGGGCGACGATTGCCGATGTCGCCCTGATGCGCCGAGTGGTCGGGCCAGAATTGGGTGTGAAAGCGGCCGGGGGTGTGAAGAACATGTCTGACGCCCAGGCGATGATCGCCGCCGGGGCCACTCGCCTCGGCGCAAGTGCCGGGGTTGCCATCTTGAAGGAAGGCGGCTCCGCTTCTGCGTCGGCCTATTAAAAACAGGTAAGCGGTTAACAGTAATTGGTAAGCGGTCAAAGTACCCGTACACTGATTACCGCTCAGCGATTACCTCTTCAAGGGGGATACCTTGGAAACAGTAAAATGTGCAGAATGTGGGGTTGGTCATTACCAACCAGTTAAGGCGAATTACGTCAGTCCCTTTGGCAAGCAGATGATGGTCATCCCTGATGCGCCGGCCTATTTGTGTGACGTTTGTGGTCACAAATGTTTTAATGATAACTTCCTGCTCAGTATCAACTATCTCCTGCGCCAGGCGATGAAGGGCAGCCCACGCACCACCCAAAAACGCCAGCGGGCGAAGGTGATGGAGAGTGGAGAGTGGAGAGTGAAGAGTGGGGAGTAATCGGTAGCAGGTTGCAAGTGGCAGGTAGCAAGTAAAATACCGCTTATTGCTAACCGTTTACCGCTTACTGAATGAAACGAAGGAGCGCGAAAGTTGAGCGTCGAACTACGTAGTTACGTTTATCTGGATAGTCTACAGCCGCAACATGCGGCCTTTCTCGGCACGGTTGCCAGTGGCTTTTTGCCCGTTCCCCATGACGCCTCGTTGTGGATCGAAATTTCACCGGGTATTGAAATTAATCGCATCACCGATGTGGCATTGAAGGCCACCGATGTACGGCCGGGGATGCAGATTGTTGAGCGGCTCTATGGCTTGCTCGAACTCCACTCCGGCAGCCAGGCGGATGTTCGCGCGGCCGGGGCCGCCATTTTAGAGGCGTTGGAGCTTCAGGAGACCGACCGGCTGAAGCCGCGCGTCATCTCCAGCCAGATCATTCGTAACGTAGATGCTCATCAGGTGCAGTTGATCAACCGCTTTCGCCACGGCCATATGCTACTGGCCGGGCAAACGCTATACGTCATGGAAGTGCAACCGGCCGCTTATGCGGCATTGGCAGCCAACGAAGCGGAGAAGCGGGCAGACTTGAATATTTTGGAAGTCCGCGCTTATGGCAGCTTCGGCCGAGTCTACCTCGGCGGCGAAGAACGCGACATCATGGCTGGTTACCAGGCGGCGATTGATGCCATTGAAAGCGTCAGCGGCCGTGTGGTGGAAGGGCGTGGGAATGAATGATTTTTTGGAGACTAGGAGACTAGGAGATTAGGAGACTGGGAGGTTATAGTCTCTCAATCTCTTAGTCTCCCAGTCTCCTGTATTAAGGAGAAAATATGGCTGAAATTACAGAAGCATTGGGCATGATTGAGTGTCGTGGCTTTGCGGCCATGGTCGAGGCGTCCGACGCGATGGTCAAGGCGGCGCGTGTGGAGCTGGTCGGCTATGAGAAGATTGGCGGTGGCTATGTGACGGCGATTGTGCGCGGGGATGTGGCGGCCGTCAAAGCGGCCATTGAAGCCGGGACACGTGGCGCAGAAAAGGTCGGCGAAGTCGTTGCCGTCCACGTCATCCCACGGCCGCACGCCAATGTGGATGGCGTCCTGCCCCTCGGCCGCCAATCAGTGGATAGTGATTAGTGGTGAGTGATGAGTGGCGAGAAAACTTTTACTCTCCACTCTCCACTCCCCACTCCCCACTCATTATGTTTCTCGGCAAAGTAGTCGGCACACTGGTTGCCACCCAAAAGGAGCCATCGCTCGATGGCCTGAAGTTCCTCGTTGTCCGCCGCCTGACCGTGGACAATGAGGAAGAGAATGGCTATGTCGTCGCCGCTGATGCCGTTGGGGCTGGCGTGGACGAAGTGGTGATGGTTGCCACCGGTAGCTCCGCCCGGCAAACGACGATGACTGACCGGCGGCCGTGTGACGCTGTGATCATGGCGATTGTCGATTCCTGGGAAGTGGATGGCAACGAAATCTATCATAAGTAGCGGCGGGTTTCAAACCCGCCGCTATAAATTGTCATCATGAACGATAGTGAAATTCAGGCGATCATTGATCGGGTGATGCGGGAGATTGGCGGGACATCACGGCCGCCCGTTGATGCATCGCCGCCTCCGGCAAACGGCCGCCGCACCCACAACACCCACAGCAGCGACGGCCGCTCCCCTGCGCCATTTGCCGGAGGCGGGCAGGATGGCGTCTATGACACGCTGGAAGAGGCGATTACGGCCGCGCAGGCCGCCTTCCAACGCCTGAATGCCATGCCGCTGGAGATCCGCAAGGATATGGTCGCCCACATGCGCCAGGCCGGTCGCGAAAACGCCGTTTTGCTGGCAGAGATGGCGCAAAGCGAGACGGGGATGGGGCGCGTCGAGGACAAGACGCTGAAAAACATCCTCAACGCCGACAAGACGCTTGGGCCGGAAGCGCTGAACCCCGCCGCCTGGAGTGGCGATGGTGGGCTGACCATCACCGAATATGCTCCCTATGGCCTGATTGGAGCGTTGACCCCCAGCACCAACCCAACCAGCACCATCATTTGCAATGCGATTGCGATGATTTCGGCCGGGAATGCCGTCGTTTTTAACGCCCATCCCAGTGCGAAAGGGGCGTCGAATCGCACGGTGCAAATTCTCAACCGGGCGATCCGCCAGGCTGGTGGCCCGGCCGATCTCCTGACCTGTGTGGCAAATCCGACGATTGAAACGGCTCAAGATTTGATGCAGCATAAGGCGATTCGCTTGCTGACCGTGACTGGTGGCGCGCCGGTGGTACGCGCGGCGATGCGTAGTGGCAAACGGGCGGTTTGTGCCGGGCCGGGGAACCCGCCGGTGGTGGTGGATGAGACGGCCGACATTGAACAAGCCGGACGTGACATCGTGATCGGCGGCTCCTTCGACAACAATATCGTCTGCACCACTGAAAAAGAGACCTTCGCCGTCGCCGATATTTGCGACGAGCTGATCCGCGTGATGACCGCGCATGGGGCTGTGCAGATTAACTCCTGGCAATTTAACCGCCTCTGGAAAGCGGTAACAGTCAAGGACCGCGGGCCGCGCAAATATGCCGATATGAATAAGGCGTTTATCGGCAAGAACGCCAGCGTTTTGCTGGCCGAGATCGGCATTTCCGCCGGGCCGGAAGTGCGCCAGATCGTCGTTGAGGTGGAAGAAGACCATCCCGTTGTCTGGTCAGAGCAGATGATGCCGATTATGCCCGTTGTCCGCGTCGCCAATGCTGACCAGGCGATTGATCTGGCGGTGGAGGCGGAGCATGGCTTCCGGCATACGGCCGTGATGCACTCCAAAAACCTCGACAACCTCAGCCGCATGGCGCGAGAGATCAATTGCAGCATTTTTGTGAAGAACGGCCCCTGCCTGGCCGGTCTGGGCTATGGCGGCGAAGGCTACTGCTCCTTCACCATCGCCAGCCCGACCGGAGAAGGATTGACCGGGCCGGTCAGCTTCAGCCGCCTGCGTCGTTGTACGCTGGTGGATTCATTCCGTATTGTGTAAGGATGTTGCATTTGCAGATAGGCAATGCAATGTCTCTACATTCTCCCCATGTTTGAACCGGCACTGGCTCTACTCGAATTTGACAGCATTGCCATTGGCATTCAGGCGGGGGATGCGATGGTCAAGCGGGCGCCGGTTGAGCATATTCGCAGTGGGACGGTGCAGCCGGGGCATTATCTGGTGCTGGTGGCCGGGGATGTGGCGGCCGTCCATGAAGCGGTCGAAGCGGGAATCGAGACCGGACAGTCGGCACTACGCGACCAACTCTTCCTCCCCAACGTCCACCCTGATGTTGTGAATGCGCTAACCGTAGGATTCCGGCCGGGGGAAGCGATTGAGGCATTGGGCGTGGTGGAAACCCATACGGTTGCCGCCGCCATCCAGGCGGCCGACGCCGGGCTAAAGGGAGCGTTGGTGCGCCTGCATCAATTGCGGTTGGCGGATGGACTGGGGGGGAAGGGGTTGGCGATCTTCAGTGGTCTGGTATCAGATGTGGAAGCGGCTGTTGAAATCAGCGTCGCCCTTGTTGCTAACCAACTGCTGCGCCAGGTGGTTATCTCCCAGCTTCATGGGGAGATGTGGGAGAATGTGAATCGTGGCGGCCGTTTTGGGGATCATTTTAACTGGCCCTCGGTCTAAGTCGTCTAAACAGCCCTTACAAGCTTATCGCTGCCCACCAAAAGTAGAGGCCGAGCACAGCGATTGGCGAAAGCAATATCCAGGTGAAAGCGTGACTGATGTTGTCATACTCCATGCTAGCCATCGCTGAGCGAACCACACCACGAGCAATTAGCAGAGTCAGAAAGCAGAAAGTACCTAAACTAAGGTAGATGATTTGCATTAAAGTGTTCATATATCCTCGTCATCACACTGTCTACTAATTACTATTAGCATCCATTACAGCTTACTAAAGAATAAAAAATATCGTTGCCGCTGTCACGGTGTGGCACCCCTATTTAGGGGGTCCAGAAGCGGTATGATCCTCTCTTTTTGACCTGATTTTCGCTTACGAATCACCCACTATCGGCTACCTGCCCAGATGAATACAAAAACAGCCCCCTACGATCTATTTTCGGCCGAGTTCAAGGCCAACCCCTTTCCAACCTTCGCCGCCATGCGCGAGAATGATCCGGTTTACCCCCATACCGCGCCGAATGGCTCGACGATCTGGTATATCACCCGTTATGATGATGTGGCGGCCGTCTTGCGTGATGACCAACACTTTGTCAAAGACCCGCGAAACGCCGGTCTGCGGCAATCGTTGACGCGGCAACGCAACCCCACACTGTACCAATCTATCAACAACAACATGCTCTTTGCCGACGCCCCCGACCACACCCGTTTGCGGGCGTTGGTCAACCAGGCTTTCACGCCGCGACGAACGGCACAGATGGCCGGGCGCATCCAGGCAGCGGCCGAGCTGCTGCTAGATCAAGCCCACCGGGCGGGAGAAGTTGATTTGATTGCTGGATACGCCTTACCGTTGCCAGTGGTGGTGATTACGGAGATGTTGGGGATTCCGGCGGCCGATCGTGACGCCGTGGCCGACTGGTCACAGGCGATCATCTCCGCCGGTAGTCGTGGCCTCAGCTATCGCGCCCGCAAGGAAAAGGTGCGGGCTTTTGTCGCTTATCTGCGCCATCTTTGTGCCGAACGGCAGGCCAATCCACAGGATGATCTCATAACCGCTTTGGTGCAGGCAGAGGAAGCGGGGGAGCGACTGACGGAAGCGGAACTGTTTAGCATGATCGCCCTTTTGCTGGTCACTGGCTATGAGACGACGGTCAACCTGATCAGCAACAGCATCCTGGTCTTGCTCCAGCATCCAGAGCAACGGGCGCAAGTGATGGCGCAACCCGAATTATGGCCGGGGGCAGTCGAGGAGCTGTTACGCTATGATGGCCCGGTGGAAACGTCTACATCACGTTGGGCGGGGGAAGATGTGGTCTTTGGCGGCCGCCACATCCACAAAGGGGACCTGGTGCGCGTCGTCCTCGCTTCGGCCAACCGCGACCAGGCACACTTTCGCCACCCCGATACCTTCGACATCACCCGAACCGACAACCGTCACCTCGCTTTTGGTCTGGGGATCCACTACTGCTTGGGTGCGCCGCTGGCGCGGTTGGAGGGGCGAATTGCGTTGGAGACGCTGTTCGGCCGTTATCCCCATCTGCGGTCAGTGATTCCCATGAACGAGCTTCCCTGGCGTGCCGGCGTCCTCTTTCGCGGCCTACGCGAGTTTCCGGTTAAACTAGGATGATAACAGCGGATAAAAGAAAACAACGGATGCAAATTACTTCGCATCCGTTGTCCACCATTCGCTAATTTCTCTATTCGCTGTTGTTTCTATTCGCGGCGGCCCTTCGCTCTCATCGGCGTGGGGTTGTTATAAATGCCGCTGGTGGGGGCGGGCGGCCGGCGGTTGTTGATACGGCTGGTCGGCCGAGTGCCACTCCGTTGCGGGAGGCGTGGTTCGCGGGGTTCATCAAGCTGGTCAACTTCCGGCAAAATGCGACGGACGCCGGGGCGGCTCGTTGGCAGTGACGCCGGTTGCTGCTGGCGAACGGGTTGCGGCTGTGCCGCCTGCGCTCTGCTGCGGCCGACTGCCGTGCGTTCAAAGGCATGTTCGCCAGCGGCCGAAAGTGCGCCGATAAATAGAATACGGGTCAACAGAACAAGTGCAGCGACAAAAATAGGAACAAATTGCAGCAGTTGTTCGCGGCTCAATACTTCATTACCAAAGTCATGGCTCAACAGGGTCAACGAGACTGCCCACCAAGTCATGACGGCGTTCATCGTCGCGCCCAGAAGCCAGGCACCCATCAAATACCAGACGGCGTTGGGTTCATCCTTGCCACGCTCCGGTGTAAACACACGGGCCAGCCCGGCAAAGTCAATGGCACAGAATGCGACCGCCAAAATGGTTGCCCAGGTCATGCCCATGAAGCTTACGCCACCCAAGATGCTCTCCAACGCGAAGCGCGTCGTGTCGAAGTTGAAAATCTCGAAGGCGATCAGGGCGGTGATCAGAATTAGACCAACGGCCGTCTTTCGTGAAGCGCTCAGGGACACGGTATTAGCCTGACCGCTACTGAAAAAACGATCTATTTGCATGTCCTTATCTCCTCAAAAAACGGTAAAAAAAGAAGCTGTTGGCGGGCAGCAGTTCACCAATACAAAACTACACAACTACACAAACGAAAGCAGTTGAATCTCTCCGGCTTACTGGCTCCCTCCACTCCTTGCCCTTAAGGAGAGGGAGCCGGTAAGGGTCGCGCTTACCGGCTCCGAAATCAGGAGGGGGTAGAAGGGGTAGGGAAGAGATTCGTATGTCAAAAATTATATTAGCACGGATGTTCTATCCTGTCAATCACATTGGGATATATTGGGATAAACTGGCGATAAATGGGTTACTGGATGGGGGAGGATGGGGGATAAAAGCGGTAGTTATTCGTATATTCCCCTATTGCAGCAGAATATATATGTGCTAGTTACCAAAAACGGCCGCTGGGTCTTCACCGACGACAACACGATAGAGCGTTTTCAGGTCGTCATAGTCGCGAATCATCGCCACATCTTCCACAAACGCCCGCAGCGAGGGGCTGTGGGCGCGAATTTGGCGCAGCATTGGCCCAATGGGGTCAACACCGGCCGCTCCACCGGGTGTGTCAGCATAGCCGCCGTAGAAGGCGAAGTAAGCCTGGTTGAGTTTGCGAATCGGATAGCCATTGGCGACAAAAAATTGGCGGCGCTCTTCCATATAAGCTTCGGCCGCATCTATTTTGTCTTCAGCCAGCAGTTGATCAACCATCACTCGCGTAGTCGCCATTTCGGCGCGAAAGTCGAAGGCGGGTTGGTCTGGTTCGGCCGTCGCCGGGGGTGATGTCGCCGCCGTTTCCGGCGGCATATACTCAGGATAAAAACGCTCGATCACCTGTGGGCCAATCTCCAGGTCAACCAATGAGGCGACGGTCTCATTAATCGTTCGCATTTCCGGGCTGGCCAGATAGCGAATGCCCATCGGCCGAAAGGCCAGCCAATGATGCATCCACTCATGTGCCGTCACTTCCGCCAGCCAGTTGATGCTGCTCGTCTCCTGCACCATCGCCGGGTAGATACCCAGGCCGCCGATTGGTACGACTAGCGCGGAGTGGTCGAGCGTCTCATAGACGGCCGTTTCCATCTCCTCCTTCTCCTGTGTCGCCAGCACGGGGACCAGGGTGGCATAATCCACCTGGGCGATGCGGTCGCGGGGGGAGACGATCAACATTTGCGGCAAAGGGGTCATATGCATCAAGACAGGGGGAAAAACGATTCCGACGGTTGTCAATCCTTCATCGGCGAGGACGGCCGCTACCTGATCCTGGACAATGGCCTCCACCACTGGTTGTTGCGCGGCCAACTGCCGCCGGGCATCGTCGAGTTCCGCCTGGAGTTCGGCCGTCTCTGCTGCGGGGTCAGCCAACGCTGGATCACTATAAAGCCCGTTGATCGCCGCTTCCAGGGCTTGCGCTTTTCGGGTCAGTTCTAAGTAATCGAGGACGAGCGTTTTTTGGCTTTCTGGCGAGAGATAGCGGTGGGCGGCCGTCAGCGCAACTTGAGCCTTGACACTGAGCGCGTCCAGCTCCCACAGCAGAAAATCAAACATGCGCTCCTGGCCGACAATGGTGCGTAGTTGATAGGAACGGCCGCCAAAAACCGGCCACTCAGGGGTAATGAGAACAAATAGGACGACGATTACGCCTAAGAGCCGGGCGAAAGTCCAGGCACGACGCCAGCGAATACGAGGGAGCGTTATCTGTGGCAGGCGGTTGGCAGAAGGCGGTGGCTGTGATTCGTATGTAACAGAGTTTGCCTTGTTCATTACGCTAGTTTAACCAGACGCACCACCATTTCTATTATTCTCGTTGTCGTCATAGACAAAGCTTGCTCCTATCTCTCGTAGCTT
>CAYPHY010000009.1:42903-115747 GCA_964410625.1 uncultured Ardenticatenaceae bacterium
TTCTATTATTCTCGTTGTCGTCATAGACAAAGCTTGCTCCTATCTCTCGTAGCTTGTACCAATTATAGTCAATGTTGCTTTGCCCTCAAAGCTTGCCGTTTGTGGCGCGATTTGGCAAATCGCGCTACGGTGTTTGTGATATGATTTGCCAAATCGCACTTCGTCAATGCCAGAGCGAGGCCTCGGTAAGGCCGCTTGTGGCGCGATTTGGCAAATCGCGCTACGGTGTTTGTGATGCGATTTGGCAAATCGCACTACGTCAGTGCCAGGGCGAGGGCCTCGGCAAGATGGATTGGTTGTCGGCCGCTGAAGTGCTCGATTTGGTGGCGACAGCTTGTGCCGCTGGCGACAAGGAGCGTTTCCGGTGCGGCCGCGCGGACGGCGGGCAATAGCCGATCTTCGGCTATCGTTTGGGAAATGGCGTAATGTTCTGCCTGATAGCCAAACTCTCCGGCCATCCCACAGCAGCCGCTGGGAATGAGTTCCACTTCATATCCGGCCAACTCCAACGCCTTCACGCTTGGCCCGTTGCCGACCAGCGCCTTCTGGTGGCAGTGGCCGTGGAGCAGGGCTTTGCCAGCGTTCGGCCGCCATAACGGCCGAAACCGACCCTGCCCCGCTTCGCGCACAACAAATTCCTCAATGGTAAAGACCTGTGACGCTACTTCGCGGGCGGCTTGTGGATCGGAGGCTAACGCCAGGTATTCATCGCGTAAGGTCAGCATACAGCTTGGTTCAGCGCCAACAATCGGTATTCCCTGTTGCGCGTAGGGGAGGAGCAGCGCGACGTTGTGGTCAACCCAGCTACGCGCCTTGTCCGCCTGACCGCCGGTGAGCAGCGGCCGACCACAACACTTCCGCCCGGTTGCCAAAAACGGCTCATAACCGGCAGCGCGGAGGAGTTGCACCAGGGCACGGCCGATGTGGGGTTCGTTGTAGTTCGTCCAGGTGTCGTGGAATAGTAATATGGGGGATTTCTCAGAGGAAAGGACGCGGACGAACGCGGATGAACGCGGATTGGGTTTGCTTTCTTTGGCAAACCAATCACTGAAGGAGCGTGAGGCATAGTGGGGCAAGGTGTGGTTGGGATGGACGCCGATTTGGGCGAGGAGGCGCTTGATCGGCCGCGCCTCCAGGCTGCGGTTGACGAGCGGGATCAAGGGTTTGATGCGGAACAGCCAGGCATTGAGCGTCGGCAGGAGGCCCATCAGCCGGTTAAAGAGCGGCAGCCCATTGCGCCGGTAGTAGTGGACAAGAAACTCCGCCTTGATCCGCGCCATGTCTACCGAGGAGGGGCATTCGCTCTTACACGCCTTGCAGCCGAGGCATAAGTCCAGCACGCCATACATTTCCTTGCTGTAAAGCGCTTCTTGTGGCAGGCCGTTGGTCAGGGCATTGCGCAGGGCGTTGGCACGGCCGCGCGTCGTGTCTCGTTCGTCGCGGGTCGCCATATAGCTGGGGCACATCGTTCCCGCTTCCAGCTTGCGGCAGACGCCGGCGCCGTTGCACATTTCAATCGCGTCGAGATAGCTGCCATCGGCCGTCCAATCAAAGGTCAGCGATTGCAGTTGTACTGGCCGGTACGCTTCCCCATAGCGCAAATTTTCTGTGGGCGGCAATCCGTCCACCACCTTGCCAGGATTGAGCAGGTTGTCGGGGTCGAAGGTCTGTTTGATCGCTTGCATGGCCTCATAGAGCGCGGGGCCAAAGAGGCGCGGGTTGAGGCTGCTGCGGGTGATGCCGTCGCCATGTTCGCCGCTCAGCACGCCACCAAACTCCAGGGCGAGGTCACAGGCGCGTTCGGTCAGTTCGGCCATCAGTTCCACGCCGCGTGGGGTATGGAGGTTGAGCAACGGCCGCACATGCAAGCAACCGGCCGAGGCGTGGGCATAAACGACCACATCGGGGATGTCGCTTTCTGCCCGGCAAATCTCGAAAATTCGCGCCATATAGTCCGCCAGTCGCTCTGGCGGGATGCTGACATCCTCAATGCCAGGGGCAGGCTTATAGGGGGAGCGTTGGCTCATCAGCAGGTTCAACCCCGCCTTACGAACCGCCCAAACATCGCGCTGCTGTGCTGGATCGAGAGTGGTGACAACAGGATTATGCCAGTTTCGCTGCCGTAGATGAGCAATGAAGTGGGCTAACTTTTGTTGTAGTTCGGCCGCCGAACGGCCGAAAAACTCCGTCACCAACACCGCCCCCGGATCCCCTTCGACAAAGCCCATCTTTCGTGCCCAGGCGGGTTGGCTGCGGGCGAGTTGCATCAGATGGCGGTCAAGTAGCTCCGATGCGCTTGGTTCACATTCGAGGATGGCGGGTATTGCGCTGCACGCTTCCAGCACCGTAGAGAAATGAACAATAGCCAACGCGGTGTGGGTCGGCCGGGGGACGAGTTGCACCGTCGCTTCGGTGACAATGCCCAGTGTCCCTTCGCTGCCGGTGAGCAGTTGGGCGAGGTTTAAGTGGTTGGGGGAAAGGGAGTGAAGCAGCGCGGGGTGAAAGCGATGACCAGCATGGAGTTGAGCGCGTTCTTCGGCCGAGAGCAACGCCGGAGCCAGCCGTTCCAGGCTGTAGCCTGACGAACGCCGCCAGTGGCGCGGCCAGCGGGTGATAATATCCTCTTTCACCCCGCCGATGATCGCCGGAATCTGGCGGTAGATCGCCCCTTCCAGCGTATCCTGCCGCCCCTTAGCGGTAACGGCCACCAGATCAAGCGGCGCGAACTCGGCCGCCGACCCATCGGCCAGCAGCACGCGCAGCGATTGGACGTTATCGGCCATCATGCCATAGAGAATACTGTGGCTGCCGGAGGCGTTGTTGCCGATGCAACCGCCGATGGTTGCCCGTTCTGCGCTGGCCGGGTCTGTCCCCAACATCAGACCATGGCGTTGCAGCAAGACATTGAGTAGCCCCACCGTGATCCCCGCCTGCACCTTCGCCGTCCTCGCTTCCAGGTCCACTTCAACCAGGCGATTGAGATACTTGCTAAAATCAATGATCAAAGCCGGGCCGATGCTCTGCCCGTTGAGGCTGGTTCCGCCGCCACGGGGCAAGATGGGTAGCCGGTGTTTGGCAGCCAGGGAGACGGCCGCCTGTACATCCTCTACCTGCCGGGGGATCACGACCCCTAGCGGCCGAATCTGGTAGGGGCTGGCATCGGTGCTATAGAGCATCCGGCTATAGCGGTCAAAGCGCACCTCTCCGGTGATGGACTGTTCCAATTCAGCGGTCAGATCGGTGATTAGAGCCTGGTTTAATGTCACTATGCTGTTGCCCCTGACCATCCACGAATTTTCACGAATCCCCACGAATAAAAAATTAAATTTGTGTAGATTCGTATTAATTCGTGGATCGCCTTTTCATCTCCTCTGAAAATAGTTACGCGGATGACGCTGATAAAACGCCGATCGCGCGGATTTTTATTTATGGAGGTGCGGCGCGGCGC
This sequence comes from uncultured Ardenticatenaceae bacterium, assembly GCA_964410625.1. Classification (GTDB taxonomy): domain Bacteria; phylum Chloroflexota; class Anaerolineae; order Promineifilales; family Promineifilaceae; genus CAYPHY01. The sequence continues at coordinate 46,352 of CAYPHY010000009.1, forward strand.
GTATCGTCTTCTCTGAACCGATTATAGGAAACGAAACTCGATTTGACACAGATGAGCTTTTGGCTAGAATTGGGACAAAATATCAATGATACAAAATATCAATTGGGAGATTGATTGATGAAGATAAAACGTGGCAGGTTGTGGGGGTGGGCGGCTATTGCTTTTATGCTGTTCACCGCTGCTTGCACCACAGCAGCACAAGGGTCGAAAACAACGGCCGGGATGCTGGCCTTTCCTGAAGTGGCAGCGGCCGATCTCAATGGCCGATCCCTCCGGGTGATTGCCACAACGAGCGTGATCGGGGATGTTGTCAGCCAGGTCGGCGGTGAGGTGATCCAGTTGACGACACTCATCCCCCCCGGTCAGGATGCACACAGCTATGAACCGGCGACCAGAGATTTGGCGGCAGCGGCCGAGGCGGATGTGATCTTTGTCAACGGTTGGAAGCTTGAAGAACGGCTGGTTGATAATCTGGAAAATGTAGCCGAAGGGACTCCACTTGTGCCAGTATCGGCCAACATCACGCCGCTGGCAGTGGGTAAACATGGGCATCAGAAAGGAGCAAACCAGGAGGATGACCATACCCACAATGGTGCAGACCCGCATGTTTGGTTTAGCATCCATAACGTGGAGCAGTGGGTGGCAAATATCGAACGTACTTTGAGTGCGCTTGATCCGGCCAACGCTGAGGTCTATGCGCGTAACGCGGACGCTTATCTGGCGCAATTAGAGGAATTGGCGAGCTATGCCGATACCCAACTGGCGGCGATTCCGGCCGAAATGCGCGTGCTGGTGACCAACCACGATTCCTTTGCCTACTTTGCTCGTGACTACGGTTTTGAACTATTGGGGAGCGTCATTCCGGGGACCAGCACGCTGGCCGAGCCGTCGGCCGCCGATCTGGCCCATTTGGTGCAGCTCATGGGCGAGCATGGCGTCTGCACCATTTTTACCGAAACCTCAGTTAGGGATAGTGTAGCGCAGACGGTAGCGGCCGAGCTTACCTATTGCGAACAGTTACAGGTGTTGCCACTTTATACAGGAGCGATTGGTCAGGCCGGTAGCGGCGCGGACAGCTACATCGGCATGTTCCGCGCGAACGTGGATACGATTGTACAGGGGCTGAAGTAGCCAGTAAAAAGAAAAGCTCTGACGTCTAGCTTTTAGCTTGTGCAGATATTGACCTGAGACCTTAGATGTTTAGAGGAAAAGTTATGTATGATGTATTGATTGTTGGAGGGGGTGCGGCCGCGCTGAGTGCGGCGTTGGTGCTCGGCCGCTTTCGCCGCCGGGTCTTGATTTGTGATCATCAACGGCCGCGCAATGTGGTGGCAACGGCCGCGCATGGCTTCCTGACTCGTGATGGCATGCCTCCTTCTGAATTATTGCGTATTGGACGAGAACAGTTAGAGCCTTACGATACCGTCGAATATCGCGTGACGGAGATTGTTCAGCTTAAGAGGCTGGTCGGTAGCGATGGTTTTGAGGCAATTGATAGAAGTGGCGCGGTCTATCATGCCCGGCATGTGTTGCTGGCGACGGGTGTACGCGATGAATTGCCGCCCATTCCGGGGCTGGCCGACTACTGGGGTAAGGCCGTCCACCATTGCCCCTATTGCCACGGATGGGAAGTGCGCGACCAGTCTATTATCGTCATTGGTGATGGCGAGACGCTCTCTCATCTTGCTCCGCTATTAAAAGTGCTGAGTCCGGCCGTTTCCGCTTGTCTCTATGGCGAGCCAGGATTAACGGCCGCGCAACTGGAGCAACTAAGGCAGCAGGAAGTGATGGTGCATGATAGTCGTGTCGCGGCCGTGGAAGGGGATGGACAGTCACTACACGGGGTACGCCTGGAGAATGGACAGCTCATCCCTTGCCAGGCTATCTTTGTGCGCCCCAAACAACAGCCACACAGCCCATTTGCTGGCGACCTGGGTTGTGCTACCGATGAACATGGCTTTGTGACGGTTGATCCTTTGGGGAGAACGAGCGTGCCGGGCCTCTACGCCGCCGGTGACATCACCAGCCGGATGCAACAGCTGATCATGGCCGCCGCCGCAGGCGCAACGGCGGCAGCCGGGATAAACAGCGATATGGTATTCGCCTAATCGCTGATCGTTACCCCATTCTGGGCAATGACATTGGCATAGTAACGGCCGCTATCCTTTATAATCCGTTGCTGGCTGTCGTAATCTACATATACCAACCCAAAACGCTTCGAGTAACCGTATGCCCACTCAAAGTTGTCCAGCAGCGACCAGGCAAAGTAACCACGTAGCGGCACACCGATGTCAATCCCCTTTGCCGCTGAGACGAGATGGGCTTCTAAGTAGGCCACCCGCCGCTCATCGTGGATGTGACCATCGGCCGTGACCGTATCCACAAAGGCGGCGCCGTTCTCAGTGATATAGTAGGCGGGAAAACGATAATCAAAGTGGATGCGGGCCAATGTTTCCACCAGTCCCGGCGGATAGACCTCCCAACCCATTTCCGTATGCTCTTCGTTGGCAGTAACCGCTACCGGCAGATTCTCGTTTTCAGGCGTAGTCGTATCGCGGGCAATCGCCCGTGTGTAGTAGTTGATGCCGAGGAAATCAATTGGCACAGCAATCGTGTCCATATCACCTGGTTGGATAAAATCCATCGGCCGCGCAAACGCCGCCACCACATCTGCTGGATAGCCTCGACCAACCAACGGGTCGAGATACCAACGGTTGATGTGGCCGTCGCCCATCCATGCGGCCGCGCGGTCGGCCGGGCTGTGAGAAGCGGCAGTGAAGGGCGTGTAATTCAGCACCATGCCTACTTCGGCCCCAGGGCTGTTTTGGCGAATGATTGGCACAGCCATTCCATGCGCCAGCAACAAATGGTGCGCGGTCGCCAGCATCTCGTCCACATCTTGATGGCCCGGCGCATGATCACCGGTCAGATAGCCGAGCCAGGCAATGACCCAGGGTTCGTTAAATGTTACCCACTTCTGGATGCGGTCTCCCAGTGTGCGCGTCACCAGCTCGCTATATTGGACAAAGGCCTCGGCCGTGGCTCGTTGCGGCCAACCGCCCTCATCTTGTAAGACCTGGGGCAAGTCCCAATGATAAAGCGTCGCCATTGGTTCGATCCCTGCCTCCAACAGTGCGTCAACCAACCGGCTGTAAAAATCAAGCCCAGGTTCATTGACACGGCCGCGACCTGCGGGCAACACCCGTGGCCAGGCAATCGAGAAGCGGTATGCTGTTAGCCCCAGCGCTTTCATCAAGTCAATGTCTTCCCGCCAGCGATGGTAATGCTCACAGGCGATGCTGCCCGTGTCGCCATTGAGCACCTTGCCCGGTGTATTCGAGAAACGGTCCCAGATTGATTCGCCACGGCCGTCTTCTGTGCAAGCCCCTTCAATTTGATAGGAGGCAGTGGCCGCCCCCCAGAGAAAGTCTTCAGGAAATGTAAAGGTCGTTTGCTTCATACCTCTCCTTGTCTGTTGGTATAGTGGTCAATTGGTATATTGGTTTACTGGTCTCCTGGTATAATTGAATTCACTCGTACAGTGATGGACTAGTGTGGATTAATATACCATCATCCCCATATACCTAGAGCGAAGTAGGGTAGCAGATTAGCGGCCATCACTCAAGCTATTGCTGCGGGTTGGTGTGGGTTGATGTGGGTTGGTATGGACGAGTGATTGTGATAAGATGATCGCACTATGGCTACAAATACCATTCCTGAATCACATCTTGACTTAATCGCCGGACCGGTTCATGCGGTACTGACAACCATTTCCCCCAGCGGCAAGCCGGAGAACACGGTTGTCTGGTGCTCGTGGGACGGAGAGTATGTGTTAGTAAACACGGCTGACGGCCGCCGCAAACCGGAAAACGTGCGCCATAATCCCTATGTGGCGTTGACGGCCGTTGACCCTGATGATCCTTACCGTTGGGTGGACGTGCGCGGGATTGTCTATGAGATTGTGGATGATCCCGATTACGCCAACATCAACGCCCATGCCAAGCTCTATACCGGACACGAGCAATATTATGGCGGCTATGCGCCGATTGAACGCAAAGGCACGGAGAAACGGATCATCTTTAAGATTAAGCCGGAGCGGGTGTTGGTCTATCCGCATCATTAGTGAAGTAGGCAGTAGTGAGTTGACAGTGGGCAGTTGACGGTAAGCAGTAGTTGTTTATGCTCCGGGCCGGCTGCCGACTGTGAGCGCTGTACTCAGCGCCGACTACCAAGCATTGTTCTCAATACCGCCAACTAAGATGGACTATCAACTCGATGAACTAAAAACCGAGGATTGGCCCGCTGTGCGGGCGATTTATGAGGCGGGGATTGCCACCGGGCAGGCGACCTTTGAGACGGCCGTGCCTGCATGGGAGTCCTGGGACGCCGCACACCGCGCCGATTGCCGCCTGGTCGCCCGGCATGATGGCCAGGTCATTGGTTGGGCTGCGCTTAGCCCAGTCTCCAGCCGCTGTGTCTACGGCGGAGTGGCCGAAGTCAGCGTCTACGTTGATCCGGCGTGGAAAGGAAGAGGTGTGGGTAAGCGATTGTTGCAAGCCCTGGTCGCCGCTTCGGAGGAGGCTGGGTTGTGGACGTTGCAAGCGAGCATCTTCCCTGAAAATGTTGCCAGCGTGCGTCTACATCACAATTGCGGCTTCCGCACTGTGGGAACGCGAGAGCGATTGGGACAACAGTATGGCCGCTGGCGCGACGTCGTTTTGCTAGAACGGCGTAGCAGCGTCGTGGGTGTATGAGTAGTGGAGGAAAAGAGAGTTGTCCAGGGACGGCCGTTCCTCAAATGGGCGGGGGGCAAGGCGCGGCTCTTGCCACAACTGGAAGCGTTGTTTCCGCCGGAGCTAAGCAACGGGGACATCCGCCGCTATGTGGAGCCGTTTGTTGGTAGTGGCGCCGTCTTTTTCCACATCGCCTCCTGCTATTCAATTGAGGAGTTCCATCTGGCCGACGCCAATCCCGAATTGATCCTGCTCTATTGCACCATTCAGCAGGATGTAGAGGGCTTGATCGCCCAGTTGCAGCGTATAGAACGGGATTACCGGTCGTTGACGGAGAACGGCCGCCACGATTATTACTATGCCGTTCGCCAGCAACTGAACAACCAACGAGCCACAACCGACTTCGGCAACTTCAGCCCGGCCTGGCTCGAACGGAGCGCTCAACTGCTCTTTCTCAACCGCACCGGCTACAATGGTCTTTTCCGCGTTAATGCCGCCGGCGAGTTTAATGTGCCGTTCGGCCGCTATAAAAACCCGACCATTTGCCAGCCGGAGCGACTGCGAACGGCCGCCCGCTTACTACAAAATGTGCAGATTCGACAGGCCCATTTTGCTGAATGTGCCGACTTTGTAGACGAGCGCACATTTGTTTACTTTGATCCCCCCTACCGGCCGTTGAGCGCAACCGCCCATTTCACCGCTTATTCAACGCAGACCTTTGGCGACGACGAACAGCTTGAATTGGCAAGATTTTACTGGATGTTACACGGCCGCGGCGCCAAGTTGATGCTCAGCAATTCCGACCCACAAAACACCGACCCCAACGACACCTTCTTTGAGCAGGCCTATGCTGGTTTTCGCCTGGAGCGCGTCCGGGCCAGCCGCCATATCAATAGCCAGCCAGACGGACGGGGGATGATCAATGAGCTGGTGATTTTGAATTGGTAATGAGTGTGCATGGCTTCCCTGATTCACAAGCTGGCTAACCAATCTTGGGCGTGGCTCTTACTGGCTACGGCTTATGGCTTACCGCTCACTTCTCCGCTGTGGCGGTTGACGGCCGTTCCCTGTACCCACGACGGCCATCTCCATTACCATCGAGTCGCCGCCATGCGCTATGCCTGGGAGCAGGGGGTCTATTTTACGCGCTGGCTGCCCGATCTCGCCTTTGGCTACGGCTACCCCTTCTTCGTCTATCGCGAACCCGCGCCGCTGTATATGGCCTTGTGGCCGCATCTCCTCGGCGTTCCCCTTCCGGCGGCCGAAAATCTCTTTTACGCGCTGACCATCCTCGCCTGTGGCTGGTTCATGTTTCTCTGGGCCAACGATCTCTTCGGCCGTCGCGCCGCCTTGGTCGCCGCCGTCGCCTATATGTCCGCCCCCTACGTATTAATAGACGCGCTGGTTCGTGGCAACGCGCCGGAGTCGTTGGCGTTGCCGCTGTTCCCATTTTTGTTGTGGAGCGGCCGCCGCTGGCTGCTCGGCCGCCAATCGCGCTACTTGATTGCCGGCGTTCTTGGCCTGGCCTTGCTTTCGTTTGGTCACAACATCTCCACACTGATTTTTGCGCCGACGTTATTGGTTTATTTGCTGGCCGTTGGCTGGATCAACCGCTTGCCGGTGAAGGCAATTCTCGGCCGAGTGGCATTGCTGACGGGGCTAGGGTTGGGTGTCGCTTTTTTCTATACCGGTGGGGCTTTGCTGGAGATGGACCAGGTGACGCTGCAACAGTCCACCACCACCCGCAACAACGATTGGCGTTATAACTTCGCCAGTGTGGGCGAAATTCTCGCTCCGGTGGCGGCCGAAGACCCCAACCTGATCAATCCACCGTTGCCCTTCCGCCTGGGTTGGGTCTCGTTAGGGTTGGCTTTGCTCGGTTCAACGGGACTGTTGTGGTTGAGAGGGCAGGACTCGACTGAGCGCGAACGTCGCTTGCATATTCTGTTGATGATTCTGGCAACAATCGGCTATTTATTCATGGCGTTGCCGCTATCACGGCCGCTATGGGAAGCGTTGCCACTGATTGATTTTGTGCAGTTCCCCTGGCGGTTTGTCGGCCGGGCGGCGTTGCCGGTTGCTTTTCTGGCGGGCGTCCCTTTTAGCGAATCATTTGTGGAGCGATTTGCCAAATCGCTCTACATAGCTGGGACGCGGACGAACGCGGACAAACGCGGCGGTGAGCACCGTTGGGTAAATGGAGCAGTACTGCTGGCGACAGTACTGCTAGTGGCGGAAACTTTGCCCAATCTTTACCCTGCCTATTGCCAGGAAGCGCCGTACCCGACGATCACGGATGTCCATACTTATGAGCGTGTGACCGGGCTGGTTGGGGTTGACCCGGAAGGGAGCTATTTCCCGCGTACTGTTCGGCAACGGCCGCAAGGCTCAGCCTTAGAAGGAGCGTATGAGCGTGGGAGATTGCCGCAGCGGTTTGATGGGACGGTATTGCCGGAGGGGGCGGCGATTGAAAGGGTGGAGTACCAGCCGCTGTCGGCCGTCGTCGAGCTAAACACACCAACGCCTTTCACGGCGCGTTATTTGAGCTTTGCTTTCCCTGGTTGGCAGGCGGAGGTTGATGGGCAAGGGGTGACGATTACGCCCGGCGACCCCGATGGCTTGATAACCTTTCCCGTACCCGCTGGAGCGCATACCATCGCTGTACGTTGGACAGCGACCCCCCTGCGTATAGCCCTGAGTGGTGTGAGTGGGTTGGCATTGTTGCTGACCGTTGCTGCCGCTGTCTGGTTCTCCCGGCGGCCGTTAGCCAGTGTTGCCCCTGTTCCGCTAAGCCGTTCTTCACCTTCTTTCCTGGTTATCGCTTTCCTTATAGCTTTTGGTCTACTGGCTTTGAAGCTGTTGGTCATCGACCGCATGGATAACCCCTTGCGCCGCACCGGCTCTCCCGTCGTTGACCAATCAACCGCACTACAGGCGGGAGAACTGCGGCTGGATGGCTATCACTTGAGCCGCGCGAACGTCCCCGCAGGGGAGACGTTTGATATTGAACTGGCCTGGACGGCTGTCGCCCGGCCGCAAGCTGAGTACCAATCAGCCGTCTCCCTGGTTGGGCCGGAGGGACTGACCTGGAGCGACAAAGATATTGCACGGCCGCGCATTTACGAAGACGCCGCGCCGACGCACTTTTGGGAGCCAGGGCAATGGGCCTGGGATAGCCACGAAGTGCCGGTCTTGGCCGGTACGCCACCAGGGGTTTATGATATTGTCGTCACCCTCTTTGATCTGGAGACGCTCCAGCCATTGACCGTCGTTGACTTGAACGGTGGGACAGTTGGCCCCACGGCCGTCGTCGGCCAACTGGAAGTAACCAACCCTGTCGAGCCGCCACACTTTACCCCACAATATCCTTTGCCCGATGGTGGGGCGGCCGTTGCCGGATTGGAGATGCGCTTGCTTGGCTATAATCAGGACCGCACCGAGGCGATCCCTGGCGATATTGTCTTGCTAACCCTCTTTTGGGAGCGAGAGGGGGAGGCGGCCGCTTCCTTTACTCTCAGTCTGCTTGATGAGGCGGGGCAAAGCGTGCACTCGTGGGAACTGCCAATCACGCGACCCGATTTTCCGCCAGAACAATGGACGGCCGACCAACGCCTGCGCGGCCAATACCTGGTGCGTCTCCCTGCTTCGTTGGCCGACGGCCGTTACCAATTTCTACTTCAGGATACGCTGCCGCTCGGCGAGCTGTCTGTCACTGCCCCTGAGCGTTTATTCTCTCCGCCACCAATTGAGACACCGTTGACGGCCGATTTCATTGAAGCTACCGAGCCTGTTATCCAGTTATCTGGCTATACGCTCACTTCCGTTGATAATTCACAATTGACAATTGACAATTCACAATTACTAACGCTTGTCTGGCAATCTTTGGCCGAAACCGAAACCAGTTACCGCGTCTTTGTCCACGTGGTGGATGAGGCAGGGCAGATCGTCGCCCAATCTGACGGCGAACCGGCGAATTGGACACGGCCGACAACCAGTTGGACGGCCGGTGAATATATTGTTGATGAACACATACTAATGCTCCCCGCGGGCGTTCCTCCTGAGCAGCTATCTATCCGCGTTGGTCTCTATGATCCTGATAGCGGGCAACGTTTGTTGACTGATGGGGGAGCGGCCGATTTCATTACGCTTGAACCATAGAAATGCCTCTACGACCAGAAGATGCAGCCTGGGTTTCTTCGCTTATCCTCCCCGAATAAGTTGCTCATATATTTTTCTTACACAGCGTTTATTTCTTTCATATGTGCTTCCTTAGAATAGGGGATAGTTAGTGTTGACGTGGAACGCCCCCAATTGTGGAAGGGCTGAACAAATGAGAAAAACAAACAGTTACGTGTAAGTGGAGGTGTGAATATGAGAATGATTACCCGTTGGAACCCAACTCGTGAAGCGTTAGATCTATTTAACGAATTTGAGCGGCTGTTTGACCGCGCTTATCGCGGTAGCGTGGATACCCCGACTACCTGGGGTTTGGCGCTTGATGTGATTGAGCAAGATGAGCATTTCATCGTTAAGACTTCTGTACCTGGCATTAACCCCGACGATTTGAACATTACCCTAGAGGATAATGTTCTGACCATTCAGGGTGAGATGCAGTCTGAAGAAACCGCCAATGAGGGCAAATATCATCTGCGCGAGCGGCGTTATGGCAGCTTCGGCCGCACCTTGCGCTTCCCTGTTGCTGTCAATGCCGACGCAGTAGAGGCCAACTATCACAATGGCGTCCTGTCGCTCACGGTTCCGAAGGCCGAGGAAGTGAAGCCAAAGCGCATCGCGATTAAGGCAAACGGTTCGCAAAGTTAACCAAATCAACCAAGTAACCTACACTGATTAATTCCAAAGGCGTTGGATATCTATTATCCAACGCCTTTTTTTATCCATGTGCTGCGTGCAAACCCGATTTATAAACACCAGCCATTGGATAGGTGTATAATCGTTGGGATGGATTGGTTTCAGATTGGTGGTTTACCGGAACGAGTTTGTATCGTTGGTTTAGGGTTAATGGGCGGGTCGCTGGCGATGGCATTGCGCGGCCGTGTCTCCACGATCATTGGCGTTGACGCAAACGCCGATACCCGTCAGATGGCGCTAGAACAGCAGATTGTCCACCAGGCGACGGCCGACCTCGCCGAAGGCATTCGCCACGCTGACCTGCTTATTCTCGCCACCCCGGTGCGGTCAATCTTGCAGCTCTTAGCTGAGCTTCCCCGTCTACGGCCGGATGGTTGCCTGGTCTTGGACATCGGCAGCACGAAGCAGGTGATTTGCGACGCGATGACCGCATTGCCCGATAGCTTCCAGGCGATAGGCGGCCACCCGATGTGCGGCCGCGAGACCGCCGGACTGGCTGCGGCAACGGCCGATCTCTACCAGGGTCATACCTTCATCCTCTGTCGCCATGGGCGAACAACGGCCGCCGTTGAAGCCGTGGCGCTCAATTTGATTGCGACGATTGGCAGCCGTCCCCTGTTTCTCTCGCCGCAAGACCACGATGTAGCGGTGGCGGCCGTGAGCCACTTACCCTATCTGGTGGCGGCGGCGTTAATAGACCAGTCAGATGAGAAACATTGGCCGGTCAGCGCTTCCGGCTTCCGCGATACCACACGCCTGGCGGGGACCGATCCGCGGATGATCCTCGACGTGTTATTGACCAATCGTGAGGCAGTGTTGGTTGGGTTACAGGCTTACCAGGGGGAACTTTCTCAGGTGGCAGAATGGTTGGCCGCGGCCGACGAGACGGCGCTGCTTGAGTGGGTGCAGAACGTTAACGGCCGCTACCAAGAGTACCGTCGCCAGCGTACCTGATCCGTTCAGGTTATTAGCTAACTTCCGGTGTGAGTTGCTGGTAATAATTGCAGAGGTCTTTCAGCGGACAGATGGCGCAGTGGGGATTGCGGGCGCGGCAGATTTCGCGGCCGTGGCGGATCAAGTTGAGGTGCATCGGGTAAAAGGTCTCTGGATCGCCCATGGATTCGAGGATAGCGTGCGCTTTTTCGGCGCTGACACGCGGGCCGATCAGCCCCAGACGGCCGGTGACGCGATGGACATGGGTATCCACCGGAAAGGCGGGACGGCCGAAGGCGAAGAGCAGGATGATCGCCGCCGTCTTTGGCCCAATGCCGTCAATCGCCGTCAACCACGCTTTCGCTTCTTCCAACGGCAGTTCCATCAAAAAATCGAGGCTTAGTTCGCCGCGTGTCTCGTAGATATGGCGTAGTGCAGCCTGGATTCGTGGCCCCTTCTGGTTCGCCAACCCTGCCGAGCGTATCGTTGTCACGACATCGGCCGTTGGCGCATTCATCACTGCTTCCCAGGAAGGGAAACGTTCTTTCAAGGCGAAAAAGCCCTTATCACGGTTGATGTCAGAGGTAGATTGGGAGAGGATGGTGGAGACCAGTTCGTCTATCGGGGGGAGGTGCGGCCGCCAGGTTGGTTCGCCATACGTTTCCTTGAGGATTTGATAGACGGCCGCGTACTTTTCCACCGGTTCTAGTTGCAACGATTCCATACCCTCTTATTCTAGCCCTTTCTCCCCCATCTGCCGACCAATCCTCTCCCCACTCCTCACTCCCCACTCTCCACTACTCCGGCTTCCACGACAGGGAGTTGTGACGCAAGGCGTCGAGTTGCTGCCAATGTTGGTTAATGGCAGCACGGCCGTCGGCGGTCAGTGCCACTTGTGTGTTCGGCTTCTTGCCGATGAACTGCTTCTCAATCTGTACCAGCTTCCCTTCCTCCAGCTTAGAGAGATGGCTGGAAAGGTTGCCCTTAGAAAGTCCAGTCAGCCGTTGCAAATAGAGGAAATCCGCGCTTTCACAGGCGGCGAGGGCGGTCATAATCGCCAACCGTGCCGGTTCATGGATCAGCTTGTTTAGATTCGCCAATTCTTCAAATAGTTCAGCCATTTTGCTCCCGTGAATTAAGCTGGAATGTGCGAACCAAAAGAATATGATCGAGGATACTGGTTAAAACAATCGCTGCCCCACCGGCAATAAAGAAAACGTCGCTGGCTACAAAAACATTTTCTGAAGATAGATTGAAAAACAGGGGTAGAAAGCCAATGCCAATGAACAGCAAGCCCGCCACTATATAGTACCAACGATAGCGCTGGGTGCGAACTCGCGCAAGGTACATTAGATACCCTCCAAATACAATGATAGCCAGGCCAACAGGCAAGCGCAGAAGGAGGTCGCCGATAACAGCAGCGAGGAACAAGACGATGAAAATTCTCCCTTCTCGTTCTTCTCGTTGCTGATCTTCCCAAGCGCGTCTGACCTTGCCAAAGCGATTGCTATAGTATTGGCTGATTAGCCAATATAATCCACCAACCAGTAATAATCCCCATAGCGTCCAGGTACGGCCGATAACCGTTTGCTCCAACCAGGGGAAGTATCCAGCGTTATCCAGGCCCAAGAGGATAAAGTAGATGCCTAATGGCACAAACTTCAATCCTTGCAGTTGGTTATAGTTCTGGGTGACGTACTGTACACGGTTCAAGTTCATCATATGTGACTCCTTTATCCACAATCTACTGCATCTATAAGACGCTGTAGGTAGTATGGATACACTTAACTCACTCTACTGGGTGCAGATTCCGGGCTAAAAATAGGTGATCAAACAAGCCGATGATGATCAAACTGATACCGGTGGTTAACCAAACGACAAAACCCGCTCGCAGGAAGGGAGTTGCTGGCGGAACAAGCAGCACAAGAGTGAAATCTAATGCGAAGACCAGCAGCGCGGCCGCCAGATAATGCCAACGATACGGCCGTCCCAGTTTCAAAAAGAGCAGCAAGATTCCGGCAGCAACGACAAGCGGCGCGATAAAAATGGGCGGGTGAAGCGTGCGATCAATCAAGAAGGAAGTCAACGCTGCGGCAAAGAGAATGCCAAATCGCCATAGCTCCACTTGTACATTAGCTGGCTGCTGCACATGACCGTACTGTTTGGTGTAGTAAGTCCCACTCCACCAAAAGAGAGCCAATGCCAGTGGTATGCCAACGATCAGTAAGGACAGGGTGGGGATTAGAGCGGCGTCTTCGGCCGCGACCAACAAACATAGCCCTCCCCAGCATACCCAGCGCAACCCTTGTAGGTTAAGATAGTTTTCCGTTACATAGCGCATCCGTCTCAGGTCTTGCATTTTAATCTCTCCTTTTCTGGAAACTGGTTTGCATTACAAACCATATACCGCACATTATAGAAGGAATGATAGTTTTTGTCAAGAACCGGTTTGCAGCACAAACTTATGGATAATGTAATTTATGGTGGGCAATATAAAAGTTGACTCTGAGGAAAACGTGCTACTTCTTACTAACCTCAAACACGTTTGCTGACCGAAAGAAACACACATCAAATTCAGCGAAAAAATTCATCTGACCCAGAATCAAAGGAACTTGCTCAGCGTTAGTCCAAGCAAATGCAAGGCGTACGGGCTTAAACGGAGCAATGGTCGCTGTTAAGATAATCCCCCGTGCTTCAAAATGCGCCAAGTTGCCAGACAATTGAAGAGAGTATTGCTGTTGTTCCCAAACTGCGCCTAATTCAAGTCCAAGACGAAATGGAAGAACGCTAACGTCGGCTCCTGAATCTAATAAGCCGGACACTGTTCGAGATTGATTCTGATATTGAAGTGTTAAGGGGAGTTGAGGTCGAAGGACAACTTCGCTATTCGGCTTTTGAATAGGAACGTAAGGAAATTGAAGACGGTCAGCCATCTTTTGCCTTTTCATCATTAAGCATTTGCCACAGTGTTTGGGCAGCTTCTGGCGCATCGTATGGTGACCAAACCTCATAAGTTGTTCCAGGTGTGAAGAAAGCTTCACTATCGAGCGCAAGGTCGTTGAGCAAAACTTGCATCACTCGCAGTTTGTCAACACGACTTAGCTTGTGTAGTGTCTTAAGAAGTTCAACTGAGACCATAGTTCCTCGCCCTCAGGATAGGAGGCTTACTTATGAATGATGTCATTCCGCTAGCCAGATTTCTGCAACAGCTATGTGTCTAATTATATCACTAAATCGCCGCTTCTTCTCGTTTCGTATGATAGTCGCTATGAATTATAAACGCGCACGTTTGACGCGTGTGTTGATTTGTTGCAGAAGTGCGTCACGCACGGCCGTTCGCTCTTTTTCCCCCAAGCCCAACAACTCAAAAACAAGCTCATCCATCTCCCGGCGGTCGGGTTGGGCCAGTTCATAGCTCACCTCGCGCAACGGCCGTTCTGCCAGTCGGGCGAAGCTTTCCCCTAATGCGGCCGTTTGCTCTGACGTAAGTTGGCGCGGGTCGGGCAGGTACATATCCTCCAGTTCGTAGGAAGCTAACCACAGAACCCCTTCGCCAAAGTTGACCCGCCCCTGTAACTCACATTGTAGGGCAAACCAGGCACTATTCAGCAAGGCCGCGGCCGCCAGCAAGGGGACATCGTTAGCGAGGTAAATCCCATATAATTGCTGGTCAATCAACAGAGGGGTGTCGAGTAAGGGAACAAAGTGGCGCTGCCAGATGCCTTTGGGCAGCACGAGATCGGCCGTTGCTTGCTCCGCTAACCCATACCAGGGACGGCGACCGGCACAGGTGCGTCGTCGGTCAACTCCCTGCTGTTCGCCCCAGGCCAGGTAATTGGCTACGGCCGTGCCATGTAATTCAGCATCGGGCGGGATGACGAGGAGTTCGTGACCGCTGTGATGGGAGTGCAGGCGCAGATGTTCCACGTGGCGCAGCGACTTGAGCGCCGGTTGCCGGAAGGCAGGTTCGATGCCCCACCGTTCAATTGTTGCTTGATCCAGATAGAAGAAGGCGTTGGCCCCGGTGGTGAAGCCACGGCTAATGGTTGCCCAGCGCTTGAGCGGAACGAGCGCGGCCGTTTCCGCGCGACGCAAATGGAGATAAACAGCCGGGGCGCGTAGTTTCGCTCCCCAGCGTTCACCGGCCGCCAACTCATCCTGACGCTGGACGCGCACGATGGCCGCTTCCGTTTGGCGGTCGTTTGCGGGGAGCAAGCGGCTGATCAGGCGCTCGACCGCGCCCACCCGCCGTTCATCAGCGGCCGTGTCGCCGAGCAACAGTTGTAGCGGCGCGGTCAATTGCACCAATCGCACCAGGTTGTTGTTTCGCGCGGCCAGGTTGCTGCATTTTTCGAGGACAACCAGACAGGTGTTGACCCGCGCATCATCGAACCAGCGTTCAACCTTCGATTCAATGATGGCAACCAGGCGGAAATGATCAAGCAAGAACTGTTTCAGCGGTTGTCCATAGGCAACGTCGAGCCAACCATTAGGGACGATGAACCCCAATCGGCCGTTCTCGCGCAAGAAGGCCGCGCTATGCAGAAAGAAATAGGCATGTAGCCCGGCACGGCCGCCGAGCAACGCCTGCCAGGATGCGGGAACCAGCGGCCGTCGTTCTGCCGCTGGAGAGGCTTCATGGGTAGGGAGGGTGAGTTGTTGCGCGGTCGTGGGGTCGAGGCGGCCGATCCATTCGGCGCGGGTATAGGGTGGGTTGCCGATGATTGCGTCAAACGGGGGTAGGGCAGCGGCTTGCAGCGTGAAGAAGTTGGCCGGGATAATCTGGGCATGTGGCAGGTGGGTTTGGGCAGTTGCTGCCACTTGCGGGTCTAACTCAACGCCCGTCAACTGTTCCGCAGCTAGACCGGTTGGCGCGGAGGAGAGCCATTGTTGCCATTGAGTAGCCCGTTGTAACAACGCTCCCATGCCACAACTGGGATCAAGCACGCGCCCGACCGCTCCACGGAGGCAAAAACCGAGCAAAAGGTCAGCGACATGGGTTGGCGTCGCATATTGGCCCCAGGTGCGTTGCTTGTTGGTCACGGGTATAATGATGACACAGTCTTGAAAAGACAACAACGGGAAGCTACAACAGATTAGGATTTATGCATCGAATTAACACGAATTAACGCGAATGTTCACCTTGTTTTCGTCGAAAAAATGCGCTAATCCGTTTGTTTGCTCATCCGTTGTAGTCAGCGAGAAAACAAATGGCGGCCGACAAAATCTTATCCCAGAAACAGTTCTTACACACCCTGCCGGATGCAACTACTCCCCATTTGCCTCTGGAACTACAAGGGATTCAAGTGCGGCGACCGTGGCAATGGCTGATACAGCTACACTACGGCGACCCCAGCCTGCACTTTGAAGTTTCCCATGTCTCGCGGCTCAATGGCTGGGAGTTGGGTTTCCACTGCGAGTCACGCGATCACCAGCTAAATTATATCCTTCTGAAGGGATTTCAAGCGCATCTGGTGGAAATCAAAGATACGCTCGGTGATCAAATAGAGGCGGAGATGTGGGACAAGGGCTGGACGAAGATATATGAAGTTTACCCAGGGAAAACAATGACAACGGAGTATCAGGCCAATGTCGGCCGTCGCCTGGCGGAAATCATTTGTTGCTTGCAGCCGATCTTTGCGGAGTTGAGGAGCGAGACTGAGAGACTGAGAGATTAGGAGATTATAGTCGCTCAGTCTCCCAGTCGCTCACTCTCTTGCTCTTTCCACACCACATCCCCAACCAGCACTAACTCTTCACCAAATGCTTGATAATGGATGTGGTGAAGTTGGGGGAGGGGCAGCGTGTTTAGCCGCCCGTTGTTCTGGATGGCGGGAAGGCCGCCCATCAGTCGCGGGGCGATGGTTACAATCAGGCGGTCAACCAGGTGTTGGGTCAGGAAGCTGGTGATCACCGCCGAACCCCCCTCGACCATTAGATTGATGATCCCTTGTTGCGTGAGCAATTGCAGCATCGCTCGTAGGTCAACTTGCCCTTGAAGCGTAGCTGGCAGGCGAAAGACATGCGCACCCGCCGCTTCCAACTCTAGTTGGCGTTGGGGGTCGGCCGCTTCCGTGGTCATAATCCACGGCCGGTGGCTGGGGTGGTGCAGCAATCTGGTCTTCAAAGGAAAGCGGAGCTGGCTATCAACAACGACCGGCTGCGGGTTCGCGCCTTCAACCAGGCGCACCGTCAACTGCGGATCATCTACCAACACCGTGCCAATGCCAACCAGGATTGCATCATGGGCAGCGCGAAGCTGGTGGGTCAGTCGCAACGTCTCCGGGCCGCTAATCGCCGTCTGCTGCCCTTTCCCGGCCGTGATCGAACCATCCAGGCTTTGGGCATAGCTCAGCGTGACAAAGGGGCGGTTGCTGGCCGACGCTTTTTGCTGCTCCCCCCCGGCTACTTCCGTACGCTCTGAAACGCCCAGACTGAAGCGATTAAAATTGAGTAGGTGGTGCATCCGGCGCATTTTGGCATTGAGGTAGGCGATATTTTCCGGGTTGGCGGCCGTTTGCAACGGAACACGCGCGGTGATCGTCAGTCCAGCTTGTTGCAATCCTTCGATCTTATCCGGGTTGTTGGTCAACAGGCGTAATGAGGAAATGCCGAGATCGCGCAGGATGAGCGCGGCCACCGTATAGTCGCGAGCGTCCGGCTCGTGACCGAGTATCAAATTCGCGTCAACCGTATCATAGCCCATGTCTTGCAAGTTATAGGCCCGCAACTTGTCCAGCAGGCCGATTCCCCGCCCTTCCTGGCGCAGATAGACGATGATCCCCTGTCCTTCGGCGGCAATCAGGCGCATCGCCGCCGCTAATTGCGGGCCGCAGTCACAACGCAACGAGCCTAATACATCACCGGTGAAACACTCGGAATGGACACGCACCAGGATGTTGGCCGGTGTGGATCCATTGGGCGATGGGGATGTTCCTACTTCCGCAAGGGGCATAGCCCCCGGCATATCGCCCGGCAACCCGCCGACGATCAGCGCCAGATGTTCCTTATCATCCTGATTGTTGGTGTATAGGCAAAGCTGGAACTCACCCACGTCGGTGGGGATGCGAGCGCAAGTCATCCGTTGCACAGTGAAAGCGTCCATAGGACGGGAAGGCTCAGCCATGGGCTTGGGCAAACTCAGATGTTTGGGTAAAGCCGCGTGCCTGCCAGGCGGCATAAAGCAAGATCGAACCAGCCACGGCCGCATTCAGTGATTCGATCCGGCCGCGCATCGGCAGATAAACCAGAAAATCGCAGCGTTCGCGCACCAACCGCCGTAACCCCTCCCCCTCGTGGCCGACGACAATGGCCAGCGGTAGATTTAGGTCTACTTCAGGCAGCGGCCGTGCGCTCTCCTGCAGATCAAGACCAGCCACCCACACCTCTGCCTCTTGCAATTGGCGAATCGTTTGCGCCAGGTTCGTCACCTGAGCGATCAACAGATGCTCAGAGGCTCCCACTGAATATTGAACAACGGCCGGGGTGATCTCCGGCGCACGCCGGTCCTGGACGATGACTCCATGCACGCCACACGCTTCGGCCGTGCGCAGCAGCGTGCCGATGTTTTGTGGGCCATGCAGTAAATCGAGGATGAGCAGAAAAGGGGGTTCCTGGCGTTCGGCCGCCAACGCCAACATCGCTTGAATATCACTATAGGGATAGGGATCAACTTCGGCCAACACGCCCTGATGTTTTGGGTCGGCGGCGAACTTTTGCGCCAACTGGTTCAGTTGTTGTTTGTCGGCCGCGTTTACCCTTACGCCACGTGCTCGTGCCTCTTTGATAATCACTGTCTGCAGCGGGTCTTTCTTATCCTTCTGGTACCACAGTTGGTGAACCAGACGACGCCCAGCACGCAGCGCTTCGAGGACAGGATGGTGGCGTGTCAGATATTCAGCCATTACTATGTTTTACCACAAAGCCACGGAGTGAATAGTGGTTAGTGGCGAGTGGATAGTGGAGAGTAATTTATTGCTAATCTCTAGCGCCTAATCACTGTCCACTACCCTACTAATCACTCGTATCAGGCTAATTTCCAGGTTGTACCGTCGGCGCGATCTTCGAGGACGATGCCGAGTTCTTTGAGCTGATCACGGATACGGTCAGAAGTCGCCCAATCTTTGTTGTTGCGGGCCTGGGCGCGTAGTTCGATGAGTAAGCGTACCAGCCCATCTTCGCGCTCGGCACTGGCCCCGCTCTCCATCTGGTCGGGGATGATGCCCAGGACTTCCCCGCCTAGCTCGCGGTAGAGGGCGTCAATTGCCTGGAGCGTGTCCTGGGTCAGCGGCCGATCCTCATTTAGCAAGGCATTTACCCGGCGGGTGAACTCTTGCAGGACGGCCAATGCGGCCGGGGCGTTAAAATCATCATCCATCTTCTCAATGAACTCCGCCCGTGCCTCTTCAATGAGTTTCGCCACTTCTTCGTCAACGCCCCCTGCCGGTGCGCGGCGTATGCGGTCACGCACCAGGCTGACGGCACCCCAGATGCGTTGCCATCCTTTGTGCGCTGCCTCGACTGCTTCATCGGAGAAATCAATCGGATTGCTGTAGTGACTGGACAAAATGAAAGTACGAACCGCCTCCGGCTTCCAACGCTCCAACGCCTCCATAATGGTCATCGTATTGCCCAGGCTCTTGCTCATCTTGATCCCATCCAGCGTCAGCGAACCGGTCAGCATCCAGTAGCGGGCAAAGGTGGCATCGTGGGCGGCCTCGCTTTGGGCGATCTCACATTCATTGTGGGGGAAGATGTTGTCAATGCCGCCACCATGAATGTCAAACGTTTCGCCCAGATATTTGGCGGCCATCGCCGAGCATTCGATGTGCCAGCCAGGGAAGCCTTCGCCCCAGGGGCTGGGCCAGCGCAAAATGTGTTCCGGCTCCGCCTTTTTCCAGAGGGCAAAGTCGGCCGGGTGGTTCTTTTCTTCACGCACCGCCACCCGCGCCCCTTCTTCGAGGTCTTCGATGACACGGCCGCTCAACTTGCCATACTCCGGGAAAGAGGAAACATCAAAATAGACTGAGCCATCCACCACATAGGCGTGTTCTTCGGCAATCAGCTTTTCGATCATCGCGATCTGTTCAGGCACGTGGGCGCTGGCGCGGGGGCTGATGTCCGGCCGTTGCACCCCCAACGCATCCATATCGGTGAAATATTGGCGGGTGTAGGTCTCGACCACTTGCATCGGCTTGGCCGACATCTGCCGCGCTTTCCTCAGGATGCGATCTTCGCCGGTGTCGAGCATGTGGCCGACATCGGTGATATTTTGGACATACAGCACATCATAGCCGCGATAGCGCAGATAGCGGACGATGACATCAAAGCTGACATAGGTTTTCGCATGACCAAGATGGCTATAGTCATAGACCGTTGGCCCGCAGACGTAGATGTTGACTTTCCCTTCCGTCAGCGGCACAAACTCTTCTTTTTGTCGTGTTAATACGTTGTAGATTTTCAATGACATATGAACTCCGAAGAAAGGATGAGGGATGAAGGCTGAAGGATGATTTATATTTCCTTCCCTCCCTCAGCCCTCATCCTTCATCCTTATTTTAGAGCTTTGCAAAAATCATCCGCCCGGCCGTTGTTTGCAACACTTTGGTAACGATCACATTTTCGGTACGACTGATCATTTTGACGCCGTCCTCAACGACCACCATCGTTCCATCTTCCAGATAACCAACCCCCTGTCCATACTCCTTGCCTTCCTGGATAATCTTGACGGTGAGTTCCTCGCCGGGTAGATAGGCAACCTTCACCGCGTTGGCAAGGTCGTTGATGTTCAAAACTGTAATCCCTTGTAATTCGGCCACCCGGTTGAGGTTGTAGTCGTTGGTCATAATTGGACAACTGAGGCGACGCGCAAGGATGACCAGTTTGCTATCGGCATCGCGCTCGTGGGGAATGTCTTCATCGGAAAAGCGAATTGGCACGGCCGAATTATTCTGCAAGATACCCAACACCTCTAGTCCGCGACGGCCGCGATTACGGCGCAGACTGTCGGCACTGTCGGCGATATGCTGTAGCTCTTTGAGGATGAAGTTGGGGACGACCAGCGTGCCGCGAATGAAGCCAGTGCGGCTGATGTCGGTGATGCGGCCGTCAATAATCACACTGGTATCGAGCAAGATGAGATTTTCAGCCACGGGGGCTGGCTCTTTTACCTCTTTATCCCGTTCCCGGCTGCCGGGCCGTAATGAGCCAACAAAGTTTTGCAAATCTTTATAGCGCGTCATCAGCAGGGCGGCACTGAGGTAGCACAGCCCTAACGCCGAGGCGAGCGGCAGCACTTCCCGAAAAGGGGAGGGTAGCTGCGATAGGGGGATGGAGAAGAGCGCGGCGGCGATTAATCCCAGAAAAATACCGATGATCAGCGGCACCAGGCGGTCCGGCGGCATGATTGAAAGTGATTGACGAATACGGCCGATCGGCCGGATGGTCAACATTGGCGTAAAGGCAAAGCCGATCAACGCGCCCAGAATGCCAAAGGCAATGATGTAATAAATGGGATCAATGGCCCAGGTCCCAGCCAGCATGGCCGACACCTGGTTGCCGATGACTGCCAGAATACCTGCACCCAGAATGGCGCCAATAATACGTGCTAATAATTCGGTTCGACTGTTCATACTTCCCTATTGTGGAGAAGCCTGGAAACAAAAAAGTGAACGTACTTCCCCGCACGTTCACCACTGTGATCACCTTGATCCGCGAACATCCACCAAAACCGGCCACAGTTGTTTACTGGTCTATATCTCTACTATTTATAGAGGTTGACGGTAGGCGGCCGGGCGGGTTTTGGTTGTTAATCGCGCATATCCATGAGCGGCTTTTTCAATAAGGCTACCCCGGAGCACAAGCAAGACGGCCGTTTGCTTCTGGAATCAAGATAAGATCGAAAATGATGAACGTACATGATAATAAATGAAATAATGATAATAAGAAATGTTAGCACAGCGAAGGAGTATCAGCAACCACAGGAAATAGGAAAATCACGCCATGAAAAAGGTTCTTAGGAATGTATCCACTGCATATTGCGAACCGTTTGAGCGCTAGTTAGAATAACCTAGGAATATTCATGTTTTTGTGCATAGCGTCCTGGCTTGAGCTTCAAACTAAGGAAAATAGAATGATGCAGGAAATAGTCCAACAGGAATTTAAGCAGGTATCAATGAACGGATTTTCACAATTTCCTGGTGAAGCGGCGTTTCAACGATTGTTGGATAAGCTGCCAGCCGGGGCCTATATGTGTGACGCCGATGGGTTGATTACCTATTTCAATCGGCGTGCTGTTGACGTGTGGGGGCGGGAGCCAATATTGAACAGCCCTGAAGATCGATTCTGTGGATCGTTTAAGCTATTTGCAACGGATGGCTCACCCATCCCCCATGACCAATGCTGGATGGCGCTGGCATTGCGCAACAGCACTGAATACAACGGGTACGAAATCATCATTGAGCGGCCGGACGGCCGCCGCCTTACCGCGCTGGCTTATGCCAGTCCACTTTACGATGCGACCGGAAAAATGATGGGAGCGGTGAATGTGCTGGCCGACATCAGCGAACGCAAGCAAGCGGAGGAAGAGCGGGAACGGCTTCTTCTTGAATTGAACAGAGAACGGACCCAGCTTAAAGAGCTCACTGAAACGCTTGAGGAGCGTGTTTTGAAGCGTACCGCTCAAGTTCATGATTTGGTGTTGGCACTTAATCTGGCGGAAGAGCGTGAACGCGGCCGTATGGCGGAGATCCTCCACAACGATTTGCAGCAACTACTCTACAGCCAGTTGATGCGAATGGAAGTATTGCGTCAGAGCCTCCCCGCCGAGCAAAGCGACACGCTGTCTGAGCTGCTTGCTGGGATGGTTGAACAGCTTAACCAGGCTGTTCACATGACGCGCACGCTTACTTCCGAACTGAATCCGCCTAAGATGGAAACTAACTATCTGGTCGAAGCGCTCGAATGGCTGGGCCAGCATATGGAGCAAGCTCATGGCCTGAAGGTCGTGTTCACCACACACGGTGATCCGCTGATCATCAGCAACGAAGCACGGACGCTCCTCTTGCAAATCGTGAGCGAGTTACTGTTCAACGTTGTCAAACACGCCCGTACTGATCAGGCCCGCCTCAAACTATCCCGGGACCAAAGTCTCTTCACGATTTCCATTGAGGATAAGGGCGCAGGCTTTGATCTGTCTGCGCTTTCGGCCAATCCGTTGGAACAAAGTGGCCTGGGCATTCGCAGTGTCTCTGATCGTTTGGCGCTTATTGGCGGCCGTCTTGAGATTGATACGGCTCTCGGAGCCGGAACAAGCGTAACTATCACGGTCCCCGCTCTCCAACCCTTTTAGGCGGACTACAAGAACACTTCCAGAAACCCGATTGCTAGATACTAAAACACATCCTGTAACTTACTTGATTGTTTATATTTGCAACTTAGTGTCAGTGAAATCAATCGCCTCATGGCTTATCGTATCTTTATCGTTGAAGATCACCCTCGAATGCGCGAGACTTATAGGCTCTTTATCAGGGCCACCTCTGAGTTGGAAATCTGCGGTATCGTTGCTACCGCGGCCGAGGCCCTGACTGAGATCCCACAGCAAGACCCCGATCTAGTCATCGTAGACATCTCGCTTCCCGATATGAACGGTGTTGAGCTTACGCGACAGCTTCACCAGCAGTATCCCGCGCTGCCGATCATCATCGTTTCTGGTCATGAGGCTGGTAGCTTTGCCAGTGCTGTTGCGGAGGCAGGAGCCAGGAGTTACATCAATAAGCAGGCTGCTTATTCGGACCTGATTCCCACTATCTATGAAATTTTGGAGAATTAGAGATCGAGATTCTTTACTTTTACAGGAATTACGCAATTTTGACACGAATGACACGAATAACACGAATTTTGTCTTCTATTTCGTGAAATTCGTGTCATTCGTGTCGAAAAAAGAGTACGAACTGCATAAACTGTATAAGTCCTGTTTTACTAGAGAGAACCGATTTCTCACTGGAAACCCGGTTTCTAAAGCTTCTGCAGTTTCACCCCAGAACGCCAGGGGCTTCAGCTAATCCATAAAGAGCACGGGCGTTCGTACCGAGGATCGCTTCGGCCGCCTTCCATGCCTCTCCCTCCGCCAAAAAGCCATCGCTGATAAACGAATCCAGCACGCGCCCCAGCCCCCAGCGACCCCACCGCGCCGCCAGCCAAAAAATCTCCGGCATGGTGAAGGCGTCGGTGGCGAAGAGGAGTTTGCTGAATGGGGCCATGCCCAATATATCACCGAGCATGGTAGGGATTCCCGTGGTGGCAAAGGGGATAGCCAGCGATAGATCGAGCCAGACATGGGGATAGATGGAAGCCAGATGCGCGGTTTCGCGATAGAAGGGCCACCCGGCGTGGAGCAGTACCAATGGCGTGTTGGTGTGCTCAATCAGGTGGCGCAGATGGAGGGGGTTGGCCGTTCGCAAGTCGGCGTCACGGTCGCCGAAGCCGGTGTGGAATTGAACCGGTAATTGCTGCACGGCCGCTTGTTCCACTGCCAGCCAGAGCAGATAATCGAGAAGTGGTTTGCTATCCAGCCGCACACGGCCGTCCCGTCGCGCCGCTTCCTTCAGAGGAATATAGGCCGCGTCTGCCTCTGACCGCGAAAATTGCTCAATATCCAGTCCCGTCCGGTAGGCGGCAATGCTCTTTAGCGCGACATAGCCATCCGCCCGCGCACGGCCGACGGCAGCCACGTAGGAATCAATCAGCGCGGTAAATGATTCCTGTTCAACGATCAGCGATTGGGCCAATGTTTCCAGGCGCAGGATCGGCCGTACCGGGCAGGGCAACAACGCACTCATCTCGGCCTGGCCATAGGCTGTCTCCCCCTGATAGCCGTAATCACACAGCACCATACTGATGTTTGCGTCAATAAACAAGCGTTGCCCCCACGCCTTGTAGTCCTGTTCAGCCCGCGCGGTCAATATGGCCTCTACTGTTGGCGCACAATCGAGCAGTTCCGCCAACCAGCGGAGCGCGGAGCGAAAAAAGAGGGTATGGGGAACATGCCGGGCGTGAATTTGCGGGTCGGTTGATTCGGTAAACCATTGCCGGAAAGCGGCAGCCTCGGCCGTCGCCTCCGGTGGCAACAGCGGATGGGCATGGTGATCAACAATCGCAACCGACGACAAATCCATACGTCTTTTGCAACGAATTAACGCGAATTTTCGCGGATTATACCTGGTTCGCGGAAATTCGCGTTAATTCGTTGCTAAAAAATCAAAATTTATAGAGGTGGTGTTTGATTTCGAATGCTTCGTCTTCGGCCGCGAAGGCCTCGTATTCTGAACGCTTGACGGCCAGATAGGAGGCACTGAGCAGCGGGCCGAGGGCTTCCATCAGTACTTCGTCCGCTTTCAGAGCGTCTAATGCTTCCGCCTGGGTGGTGGGGTAGCGTTCAATCCCTCGCTGCGCCCGTTCCTCGTCGCTGAAGTTGCCAGGATCGATGAGTGACGCTTCTCCCGGCATTAACGCTCGCACCACCCCATCAAGACCGGCCGCAATGAGGCCGCCCAACGCGAGATAGGGATTGTTGCTGGGGTCGCTGGCCTTCAGTTCCAGATTAACTGTCGCTGGCTCATGGCCGAACAGCCCGGAGGCGATACGCACGGCCGCCTCGCGGTTATCCGGCCCCCAGGCGGTATAGGCACTGCTCCAGAAGTGGGGTTGCAGGCGACGGTACGAGTTATAGCTGGGGGCGGTCAATGCCAGCAGCCCCGGCAAGTGGGCCAGCACCCCGGCGATGAAGTGATACCCCATCTGGCTCAGCTTGTAGGGATCGGCCGCGTCATAGAGCAGGTTCGTCCCTCCGGCTGAGTCCCAGATGCTCCAATGGATGTGGCAGCCATTCCCCGCCTGTTCGGGCATTGGCTTGGGGGCGAGGGAGGCGACTATACCGTGCTGGTCGGCGACGTTGCGCACCGTTTCGCGGAACCAGATTTGGTTGTCGGCCGCGCGTAATGCCGGGGTGTGGCGCACCGGTAGCTCATGCTGTCCATGTCCTAGCTCCGGGTAATAGGCGTCAATCGGGATACCCTGGCTCTCGAGGGCGGCGATGATGTCGTCCATTACCTCGGCCGCCGCGCTCATTGAAATGGTGCTGAAGCACAGGCCGGTATCAATCGGCGTATAGTTACCCTCGCCATCGGGATAAAACAGGCTGAACTCGTTTTCAAAGGCGGCCTGGATGGAGAAGCCCTGTTCGGCGGCGCGGCCGATCATCCGCCGCAAAAAGCTGCGTTGGCACGCTTCCCAGGGCTGGCGGTCCAGCTTCACCATGTCTACCATCATCGCCGCGCTGTGGGGAGCATAGGGGAGGATGACAAAGCTGTCCGGGTCGGGAACCAGGCGGATTTCGCCCACCGGCCCCATCCCCTCCACCGGCTGCAACTGGTCAAGCATATTCATCGCCTGCATCGCTACCGTCAGTCCGATTCCCGTCTCCAGTCGTCTGGCCAGGCTATCAATATGCGCCACCTTGCCGCGAATCGTGCCCCCATTGTCGCAATAGAGAAAGCGGATCAGGCGGATGCTGTGGGTGTTGGCGGCCGTGATGAGTTGTTCTTTGTTCATGGTCTATCCCTCTTGATGTGCTAACTATGGCATAGGTATATACCGCTCAGGGTTAAACGGAATAGCAATATCCATGCCGGCTGGCGCGTCATTCATGACTTTTTCGATTGTATCATACACTTTAAAAACGGGGTTTCTTGGAGAAACCCCGTTTTTAACTTTGCCTGGCCTGCCACTCATAATCGAGAATGGCATATTGCAGTATGTCCCACCAGCGCCCCTTGTAATACTCTTTCTCGCGCAAGCGTCCCTCCAGTTGCATCCCCACCTTTTCCAGCACCCTGGCCGAGCCGCTGTTGTCGGCGTTGCATTCAGCCCAGATGCGGTGCAGGCGTAGCTCTTTGAAGCCAAAGGCGATGATGGCCCGCGCGGCCTCGGTGGCATACCCCTTACCCCAATGTTGTGGCGCAAGCTCGTAGCCAATGTCGGCTTCGGTGGCTTCAACAGCCTCCATCCGAATCCCACAATTGCCGATCAGTTGGTGGTTGTGCCGAAGGGTAATGGCGAGTTGGAATTTAGTGCGCGGCCGTGCTTGCTGATAGTTCAAAAACATTTGCACAAACGCCTGTACCTCCTTCGCGCTGCGCTCCGTCCACTCATAGTAACGCAAATAGCGCGGATCGCGCTGGTAGGCCAGGACATCCGCCCAATCATCCTCCTTAAACTCGCGGAGGATCAGTCGCTCAGTGGTTAGCTGCATTAAACCTCACCTGTGGCCGTCAAGAAAGTTTAGCACATAGCCGTTGAATAGATCTGGTTGTTCCATGTTAGGTAGATGCGCTGTCCCGAACATGACCACCTGCTGCGCTCCGGTGATATGGGATGCGAGATAGTCGGCCGTTGCCTGTATCCGTGGCGTATCAAAATCACCGACAATGACCAACGTCGGCACTTGAATCTCATCCAGGCGATGGACGGCCGCCGGTTCCAACGGTTGCTCCTCGCCTAACCCTAAACTTTCTGTGGAGAGGGCGATCCGGTTCATATCGCGCACCAACTCGCGCACTTGTGGGTCCACTTCGCCCGGCGAACGTTTTGGACCGTCTACCCAGATTTGCAATTCCAGTTCATTGATGCGGTCGAGATCACCCGCTTCGTCGGCCGCTTCCAACTCTTCCGCCTGGATAGGGGCCGGGCTATCAAAACTAAACCCGCTGAGTGCTGAAGCCACGAGTATAAGAGACTCGACCATCTCTGGGTGTTCGAGGGTGAAGTCTACGGCCGTTTTGCCCCCCTGTGAGCAACCCACCAGCGTGGCGCGTGGGATGTTCAAGAATTGCAGCAAGCTATACAAATCATCATGGTGGGAATAGGCCCCTTCGACCATCGCCGTCTTGCCAAAGCCGCGCCGGTCGTAGCGGATGACCCGGTAATACCGCGCCAGCGCATAAAATTGCTCATCCCACATGCGGCCGTCGGCAATCCCGGCATGAATTAATACCACAGGCTGCCCTTCCCCGGTGATCTCATAATAAAATCTTGTGCCATTCAACTCGGCAAACGCTGCTTCCATAAGGTTCCTTTTCTTAACATGGATCGTTCATCGAAGGTTTAAATGCCAATTCTATATGAACAGGAAGCCAACAACCAGGAAATAATGTAGCGCGGGTTGCCAACCCGCAAGCTCGCAAGCTCCGGTTTAGGTTAGCAACCCCAAACCGGGCTACGCTCGTTTGTATCCTCTTCGCCTTTGCCATATAATTCATTTGTGAAACGACATTCCACATTATGAACCGCAAGTCGAAAAGATAGTTACTAGCAACGAATTACACGAAATTTCGCAGACCTCAGGTCAAAATTCGCGTTCATTCGCGTAAGCTTGTGCTGAGCGTAGCGTAGTATTCGATGCAAGAGCCTAAAGACAGAACTAACAGATTTTAGAGATAAGGAGATGTTCCCATGGGTAGAAATGGCGCAACCCCACTGACCGATAAAGTATATACCCGCGCACCCTATTGGCAGGATGTGCCGGATGAGAAATGGATGGATTGGCGCTGGCAGATGAGCAACCGGCTCAATTCGGTGGAGGAACTCGGCCGCGTGATCAACCTCACCGAATCGGAGAAGAAGGCGCTCAGCGCACAAGGCTTGTTCCGCGTGGACATCACGCCTTACTTCGCCAGCCTGATTGACCCTGATGATCCCCACTGCCCTGTTCGCAAGCAGGTCATCCCCACCGACCGCGAGATGGTCCCGTTCCAGTCGATGATGGAGGATTCGCTGGCGGAGGACAAGCATTCGCCGGTCCCGGGGTTGGTGCATCGCTATCCCGACCGGGTGTTGATGCTGGTGACGACGCAGTGTGCCAGCTATTGCCGCTATTGCACGCGCAGCCGTATTGTTGGCGACCCGACGCAGACCTTTAGCCGCGCGGAGTTTGACGCGCAGATTGATTATATCGAGCGCACGCCCCAAATCCGTGACGTGTTGTTGTCAGGCGGTGATCCGATGGTGCTGGCTCCGAAGTTGTTGGATATGATCCTCGGCCGTCTGCGGGCTATCCCCCACATCGAAATCATCCGCATTGGTTCGCGCGTGCCGGTCTTTTTGCCGATGCGCGTGACGGATGAGTTTTGCGAGATGATTTCCAAGTACCATCCCTTCTGGCTGAATATCCATGTCAACCACCACAAGGAGATCACGCCGGAGCTGGCGGCCGCTTGTGACCGGCTGACTCGCGCAGGCGTGCCGTTGGGCAACCAGAGCGTGTTGCTGGCGGGGGTCAATGACTCGGTGGCTTTGCAGCGCAAGCTGGTGCATGAGCTGGTGAAGATTCGCGTGCGGCCGTACTATCTCTATCAATGCGATCTGGTCGAAGGGTCCGGCCATCTGCGGACGACGGTCAGCAAGGGGATTGAGATCATCGAAGGGTTGCGCGGCCATACCTCTGGTTATGCCGTGCCGCAATATGTGGTGGATGCGCCGGGTGGCGGTGGCAAGATTCCGGTGATGCCGAACTATGTCATCTCGCAAGCGCCGGGCAAGGTTGTTTTGCGCAACTTCGAGGGCTTCATCACCACCTATAGCGAGCCGTTGGACTATGATCCGTATGAGATCAAGGAGCAAGAGGCATTGGTCGCTCCGCGGCCGGAGCCGGGGCAGGAGGGGATCCACGGCTTGTTGCAAGGGGAACGGATGTTTATTGAGCCGGAAGGCTTTTCCGACACCCATTCACGCGGTGGCGCGGAACATCGCCTGCGCAGCGGCGAACTGGCGCAGAAGTGGCAGCCGCTGGGCGTTGGCTCAATTGAAGTGAAGCAGCGGCCAGCGGAGTTGGTGGCGGGGGAAGAGAATGGGCAGGAGGAGACTGGAGATTAAGAGATTGGGAGATTGGGAGATTGAAAGATTGTTTTTGACACGAATTGCACGAATGGACACGAAGTTGATGTGGGTTTGGGGTTTTACCACGGATTGATACGGATTAGACGGATGAACACGGATTTTATTGTATGGAATCCGTGAAAATCCGTTTCATCCGTAAAAATCCGTGGTCTATTCGTGAAATTCGTGTCATTCGTGTCGAAAAATTTTTCTTGGAACCATGTCGAGTAACGGGAATTTGCCTTATCCGGGGACGCAGGCGGTGCGGCGGGCGATGGCGCTGTTGAAGGCGTTTGATGATGCTCGGCCGTCGTGGGGCCTATCTGATCTGGCACGTGAGGCGGGGCTGAACAAGACGACTGCCTTCCGCTTGCTCTCTGCGCTGGAGAGCGAGGGGATGGTGGCCCGCGGCCAGGATGGGGAGAGCTATGTCTTGGGGCCGGAGTTGATCGTGATGGGCGGCCGTGCCTTGCGGGCGAATAATCTGCGGGCGGTGGCGCGGCCGTATCTGGAAGCGCTGGCGGAGCAGACGGGGGAGACGGCTTCGCTGGAAGTACGTGCCGGGCGGGAGGTGCTGGTGGCGGATGAGGTGATGGGGGAGTACTTGATGAGTGGCGTGCAGACGATTGGCAGCCGCTGGCCGCTTCATGCCACTTCGACCGGACTGGCGATCCTGGCCTTTATGCCGCAGGAGGAGCGGGAGGGGTTGGTGGAGCAGCCGCTGGCGGCCGTGACCCCGCACACGATCACCGATCCGCTACAGCTATGCCAGGAGCTAGAGGCGATCTGTCGCCGGGGGTATGCGGTGGCGGATGAGGGGTTGGAGATTGGGCTGGTGGCCATTGGCGCACCGCTGCATAACCATGATGGCGCGGTCACGGCGGCGATCAGCATCGCCGGGCCGAAGTTGCGGTTGAATCCTACCCGCGTCGCCGAGATTGGGGGGATGGTGCGGGCGGCGGCAGAGGAGATTTCAGGACGGTTGGGGTACCGGCCGAGGGGATAGCCGCTTGGTGCTCAGTGGTGCACCGGCTCCAGACTGACCGGCGTGATGGTCGCGGTACAGCGCTTGAAGCCAGGGAGCAAGAATTGTTGAATCGCCTGCCACTCATCAGCTTCGACGATGTAGAATATTTTGTGTTCGGCATTGGCCCCGTAGCGGCCGAGTAATTTGATACCGGGTACTGTCGGATCGAACAACGAATTTGATCCACCCTCCCCAAGGGGGCATGTTTCCGGGGTGTGGACTTGCGTGATGTGGAATAACATGTTTTGTCTCCTCAGAGTTACGCAGATGACGCAGATCAAACGCTGATTACGCGGATTTCATTTGTAGTGACGGCCGCTGTCCATTGTGACTCCCTTGCTAGTGGAACTGACAAAAGCGGCGCATTCACCGTGTGCGCTAGTATAGCGTGTGTT
Organism: uncultured Ardenticatenaceae bacterium; assembly: GCA_964410625.1. GTDB lineage: Bacteria > Chloroflexota > Anaerolineae > Promineifilales > Promineifilaceae > CAYPHY01. The sequence continues at coordinate 77,239 of CAYPHY010000009.1, forward strand.
CCCGGCATATCAATGGTATGGATGTGAAGATTGTGGGAAGGGGTGAGGAAGATTTGGGGTTGGAGTATCGTTCTTATTCTGCTGTTGGCCGGTCTTTCTTTATTTCGGCAATAATTTCGTCGAGGGTGAGACGGCCGAAGCGTTGCTCCCGTTCTTCGGTGTAGTTGCCGTAACCTGTGGTGTATTGGTTGAGGAAGCGTAGTGTATTGACAATGCCCATTTCACGCAGCAAAAGCCTTATGGCCTCTTGAGTTATTTCGGTCAATGGTCTTGGTTCGGCTATCATGGTTCTAGTTCGTCAATCCGTTCAACAGGTGTGACAACATGAATCTTTAAACTGGTGACAACTTTGCCCGATATAGCAGCATGAATGTCTAGTAATGTCCTGTTTTGTCTAGTGTTTGAAAATAGGAGCTGGAATAAGAGACCGGTTAGTGTTACTGCAACAAGGTAACCATGTCGCGGGCATCGGAATGATCAGGGAAGAGTGCAATAAAATCTGTTAGATCATCTATAGCCATCTGAATCAAGTGCAGTGGAGGCTTTTCAAAAAGTCCGATTTGATATAACCTACGTGCTTCTGTCGTCTGGTTCGCAGCAAGATAGTATAAGGCGAGGTTAAATCCATTTAGCCAGTCATGAGGATTTGCTTGATAGGCTTCTTTCGCTTTTCGTATTGCTTCTGATAGATCTACCATTGCTTTTGTCGTTTGTGCCAGGGTTAAGTAGGTTATACCACGTTGATAATAATTCCAGTCTGATCCTTCAAGTCCAACAACGAATTCAAAATCGGCAAGTGCAGCTTCGTACAGTTTCATTAATCGGTAGCTCTCTCCGCGACTAGAAATGGCAGAAATTTCGTTTGGATCAATTGCAACAACATAATTGTAATCAACTAATGCCAGTTCTAGCTCTCCTTTATCCCTATAGACATTACCTCGATTGTAGTAGGCAGCAACCATTTCTGAGTCAAGTCCAATAGCCTTGTTGAAATCGGTCAAAGCTTCATCCAGCTTTCCCAGCTTTGCGTGAATAAAGCCCCTGTTAGCGTATGTAGCTGCCACTTCTGGGCGAAGTTTAATTGCGTGGTTGTAGTCAGCTAGGGCCTCGGCTAGTCTTCCCTGTTCAGCATAGCTAAGCCCCCGATTATTGTAGGCAGCAGCAAAGTCTGGGTCAACCTCAATTGCGCAGTTGTAGTCAGTAATGCTTCGGTCTACTTCTCCCAACTTGGCATAAGTATTGCCTCGATTGTAGTAGGCAAACGCATATTTAGGGTCAAGTGCTATAGCACGGTTGTAATCAACTAGTGCTTTGTCTAGATTCCCCTGTTTGACATGCACGTTGCCCCTGTTGTAATAAGCAGTAGCATCATTCGGATTGAGGGCAATAGCGCATTCATGATCGGCCTGGGCTAACTCCCACTTTCCTTGATCGGCATATGCGAGACCACGATTGTTGTAAGCGATAGCAAGTTCTGGATCAAGCGTAAGCGCGCGGTTGTAATCAAGTAATGCGAGTTCTAGCATCCCCAAGTCTTTATAAACATTCCCCCGATTGTTATAGGCGATGGCGTACTCCCCGTTAACTTCGATAGCACGAGTGTAATCAGCTAAAGCCTGATCCAATTTCCCTTGTATTTTATAGATCTTACCTCGGTTGCTATAAGCTGTAGCGTCTCCAGGTTCGAGTAAGATAGCATGATTGTAATCCATCAGAGCCAGGTCTAGTTTTCCCTGGTCTTCGTAGGCTAGACCACGGTTGTTATAAAGTCCATGATGGAGATTAAGCATCAATGCAGTAGTATATAGGCGAATAGCTGTTTCGATCTTGCCCTGGTTACGGATAGTAAACGCCAAGTTAAATAAAGCCCACATGTGAGGAATAGCGCTTGGGTGGAGACGTTGTAATCGTAAGAACCGCCAGATGCGTCGATGATGAAGCAAAAAGGCAACAATTTGTTCTGTGGCATGGTTAGGGGTGAGACGCCCTTCTGTGAGAACATCAGGATAGATAATTTGATCTGACCTTGAGATAATATCAAATTGGGCAAGGTAGGCTAGGTCACTGCTTAAGCGCCTATTTGCAAACCAGGGAATAAGCCAACGACGCTCATAGCTCCATAGCTTTGCGGCATATTGAAGTAATAAGGTTGTGTAACTAGGGATCCTGGCCGCGTAGAAAGTATCCAAGGCTGCAAACAGGTAACGAGTAGCAGGTCTGTGCTTTTGGATATCGTTGCGTACATTAGCCCAAGTCTGGGCTAAGCTTTCGCGAACGAAGCGTTGAGCGGTTTCTAGATCTATATAGGTCCATCCGCTAGTATCGAGTCGACGGAAATTGAGCAAGGTCAGCTCGGGTGTGCCGTCGCGGCCTTCAATGAAAGCTTGGCGAGCCGTATCATCGAGTTGGAGTTCATAGAGATCAGTGGCGTTTTCTACCAGGTATCGGGTTTGAAGCTCGTCGAGAGGGGGAAGCTCGAGGAAGAGAAAGTGTTGTCGTTCAAGCCACTTCTTTTGTGCTACGGTTAGCTGATCAAGACGAGCGGTTGCGATAATGAATGCAGCCTTGACTTGGTCTAACACTGCAAGGGCAGCGGCGAGTTGGTCAAGATCGGAATCGGCAAAGGATTGGGGCAGGTCTTCAAGCAGAAGGAGGATCGACAAATGGGGGTGGAGAGAGCGATCCAGAGCTTGGCGAAGACTCTCAACGTTGAGGAAGCGAAATTCGGGGGCGGGTTCGTAAAGGCAATTTTCGAAGACTACTTCTTGGGCGATAGCACGGCGGATAAGTTCGGCGGCTTCACGGCTTTTGCCGATTTTCATGCGGCCGGTGATGAGGATGCGGTGGTGGCGATAGAGGAGGTCGGGATGGGTAATTTGGCGATCAATCCAGTTGATGGCGGCGCTGCGGCCAAAGCGTTGCATGAGTTCATCGAGGGTGATGGGGCGGAGTGGGTTGGTGAGGAGGGGGTCGGGAGTACGGTCGAATAATCTATCGAGGAGTTGAAGACCATCGTTGAAAGCGGAAAGTGCAGCAAGGACAGCAGGGACGACCACACCAAGAAGGAAAAGCGCGTTTCTCCAGGGTTGGGGGAGCAGGGATGGAACGAACCAGCTTATACTAAATAGTAAAGCGGATGGGATTATGATGATAAGGGCAAGGTGAAGCAATGGCCGGTTCATGGTGGTCTGTTTTGAGTTGTCCTCCCTGGGGGATTATGGCGGGAATGGAGGGAATTTGCAAGGGGTGGCAGGTGGCAAGTAGCAGGTGGCAGTAAGCGGTAATCGGTGTTTGGTGATTGGTGGTGGGTGAGGGGTGGGATACGCGGGTTGGCAACCTGCGCTGCGAGAGGTGCAGAGTGCGGGTGCGTCGGAGGGAGGTGGGGGAGTAGAATGGGGGAGGGAATGGTTAATTGTCAATTGTGAATTGTTAATTGTGAATGGAGGCGGGGATGGTTAGGGGTGAGGAGGTGGATGTGGAGTTGGAGGTGGCAGCGGCGCGGGGGGTGTTGCGGCGGTTGGTGGAGATGATGGCGGATCAGCGGAATCCGACGCTGGTGATGGCGTTGAGCCGGGAGATTGCGCGGCAGGTGGAGGTGATTGGGGGGTTGTTGGGGAGGAAGCGAGATGGGGGAGAGGGAGAGGCGTGGTTGATGGGGGTTGTGGAGGAGGTGTTGGGGGAGAAGGATGAGGGATGAAGGATGAGGGATGAGGGGGGAGAATGGTTAATGGTGAATTGTTAATTGTGAACGGTGATGAGGGGGGTGCTGATGGGGGAGGAAGGGCTTTCGACGAAGCAGGTGTTGGTTTTGAATGCGTTGTTGGCGGGGAAGTTGAAGCGGGAGGCGGCGGAGATGGCGGGGGTGACGCCAAGGACGGTTTCGCGGTGGATGCAGTTGCCGGTGTTTCGGGCGGCTTTGAACCGAGAGGCGGCGGAGTTGAGTATGGTGACATCGTATTTGTCGGCGCGGGCGGTGGTGAAGGCGTTGGAGCAGTTGATTGCGCTGCTGGAGGGGGATAGTAAGGAGACGTTGAAGGTGAAGGCGGCGATTGGGGTGTTGCAGCATCATCCGGCGGTGTGGTTGGGGCCGATTGATGCGGAAGTGGTGAAGAGAAGGATGAGGGATGAAGGATGAAGGGTGAGAATTGTGAATTGTCAATTGTTAATGGTGAAGTGGGGGGGTGGACATGGAAGATGGGAAGGTTCGGGAAGCGTTGCGGCGGGTGTTGGGGGATGTGGGGCGGTTTTCGCGGTTTGTGTTGGGAGTGAGGTTGCGGGGATACCAGGCGGAGCCGTTGCGGGAGATCGTGGACTCGATCTTGCGGAAGGAGGGGCGGGAGTTTTTGTTGGTGTTTCCGCGGCAGGCGGGGAAGAATGAGGCGGTGGCGCAGTTGTTGGCGTATTTGTTGGTGTTGTTGCAGGGACGAGGAGGGAATGTAGTGTTTGCGGCGATTGGAGATGGCGTAGGGCGCGGGATGCGGCGGTTGGAGGAGCATTTGGAGAATCCGCTGACGAGGGGACGGTGGGGACGACAGCGACGGCCGGAGGCAAGGGTGCTGGGGAAGGCGGCGGTGGTGTTTTTGAGTTCGCATCCGTCGGCGAAGGCACGAGGGGAGACGGCGCATCATTTGTTGATTATTGATGAGGCACAGGACCAGTATAGCCATCATGTGGAGGCGGTGTTTACGCCGATGCGGGCGGCGAATAATGCGACGGCGGTGTATATGGGGACGGTACGGACGACGAGTGATTTTTTGTGGCGGAAGAAGCTGGAGCTGGAACGGTTGGAGGAAGGGGATGGGGTACGGCGGGTGTATCTGGTGTCGCCAGAGGAGGTGGTGGCGGAGAATGGGGATTATGGGCGGTTTTTGGCGGGGCAGATTGCGAAGTATGGGGAGAGGCATCCGATTGTACAGGCGGAATATTTTTTGCGGCCGATGGATAGGGAGGGTGGGTTGTTCCCGGAGGAACGGCGGCGGTTGATGAGGGGGGTGCATTATCGGAGAATGGGGAGATTAGAGATTGGTGATTGGGAGCGTGCAGAGGAGCAGAGGAGCAGGGGGGCGGAGGAGAGAATGGTTAATGGTGAAGGGTTAACGGTGAATGGTCAATTGGAGAGTGGACGGTTGTATGTGGCGGCGGTGGATGTGGCGGGGCAGGATGAGGGGGCGAGCGGGGAGTGGCAGGTGGCAGGTGGCAAGTGGCAGGTAGCAGGGGAAGAATTGGTGAATCCGGGGAGGGATTGGACGGTGGCGACGGTTTTTGAGGTTAGGGAGGGGGCAGGTAGCATTGGGCCGGGGTATTGGGCGGTGGATGTGTTTGTGGATCATGGGGGGCGGCATTTTCAGGAAGTGGGAGGACGGCCGAGCCTGGCGGCGCGGCTGTTAGGGTTTTTACGGCATTGGGAAGTGAGTGGGGTGATTGTGGATGCGTCGGGGGTGGGGCAAGGGTTGGCGGATTGGCTGATGGCGGAGATGGGGAAGCAGCGGGTAATCGCGTACCATTTTGCGGGGCGGGGGCAGAAGGCGATGTTGGGGAGCCGGTTCTTGAGTTTGATCGAGACGAACCGGTTTAAGTATTGGTGTGGCGATGAACATGAGGTGGGGAGTGATGGGTGGTGGTTTTGGGAGCAGGCGGCGCGTTGTTCGTACCATCTGGCGCCGAGGGGGTTGTTTGAACGGGATTTGCAGTGGGGCGTGGGGGAAAACCAGATGGTGGAGACACCGTTGGGACGGGTGAGGGTACATGATGACCGGTTGATGTCGGCGGCGTTGATTGCGGAGTATGATTTTTTGGCGCGACAGGGACGAGTGATGATGGGAATGGCACGGAGTGAGATGGTGCGGCCGGTTGATCCATTGGAATTGGAGAGTAAGGGGGATGGATTGGGTAGTAGTAGTAGTAGGCGGTCATAGAACACCGATTGAAATCGGCGTCTGACACAGGAAACCCGTTGAAACGGGTTAGCATTGATTAGGCAATTAAAAGTTTGCTAGATGGGCGCCAACACAAACTCCCCCAACAACCGATCTGTCAATTGATGGGCTTCGCGCAGGCGATAATTTTCGCTGGTGATGACGACGACCAGTTCTGAGGCGGGAAAGACGAGTACCCGGTTGCCGCCTGTGCCGGTCATGGACATGCAAGGCATGTGGTAGGCGGCATGGCGTTGTTCGCCGGAGGGGAAGGATTTGAGTCACCAGAGATAGCCGTATTCGGTGGCGTCGTCTATGCGAGCGTGCGGCCGTTCCGCCTATTATAACCGGGTTATGCGTTCGATGATATTTGTCGTTATAATTAACCCTACCATGCACCCAAATCTGACTGACACGCACCCGGAAGTGGAAAGGGTTTTGAATGAAATGCTGCGAGAGGTTCCCGCCTGGCGCAAGCTGGAGATGATGGGACAACTGAATGCGACGGCACGACATTTGGCAATGGAGGGTCTGCGAGAACGATACCCTGAGGCAACAGAGGCGGAACTGAAACGCCGTATGGCAGATTTACTACTTGGTCATGAATTAGCCGAGAAGGCATATGGCCCCATTGCCACCTAAACACCGGAAATGTCGGATGAACCTTCCTTCGTCGCCCTATTGGTCATTGAGGTATTTGAAAAGCTGCAAATACCGTATCTCATCGGTGGGTCGTTTGCCAATACAACTCACGGGCATGTACGTACGACAAGTTCAGTTCGGAAAATAAACCACGGATAGACACGGATCAAACGGATCAATACGGATTTTTGCCAGGAAATCCGTAAAAATCTGTCAAATCTGTGTAATCCGTGGTTAATTCCGAACGCAGGTTTCTTTACGGCAAGCTACTTGTTACTATGTTCACCAATCTGCCAGGGACGAAGATGATGTTCTGGATAACGCGGCCGTCCACGTGCCGCTGCACGACCGCGCTTTGCATGGCAGTTTCTCGCATCGTTTGTGGATCGCTATCGGCCGCTATGGTCATTCGATCTCGCACTTTGCCATCCACCTGCACTACAATCGTCACCTGCTCGTCAATGGTCAGCGCTTCGTCATAGGTCGGCCAGGGTTGGCGGTGGACGGAATCCGTCCCGCCCAGCACGGTTTGCCAGATCTCTTCGGTGATGACCGGCGCGATGGGGGCCAGCAGCAGCGTGAAGTCGCGAATGGTCTCTCGCCATTGCGCGGCCGATCCGACTCCCGCTTCCCGCATCACGATCAATTCATTCAGATGTTCCATCAGTGCAGCAACGGCCGTGTTGAAGCGAAACTGCTCCATCTCTCGTGTGATGCGCTGGATCAGCTTATGGCGGCCGCGTTCCAATTGCGGATCGCGGATTGGGGATTGCGGAGAGGTGGGGAAATCCGCAATCGGCATTCCGAACTCCGCAATCTCTTGTGTTAGTCGCCAGTATCGTTCCAGAAAGCGACTGACGCCAATGATCCCGCGGCTATCCCAGACGACGCTGGCGTCGAATGGGCCGACGAACAGGATGTAGGTGCGGGCGGCGTCCACGCCCCATTCCGCTACCACCTCATCGGGCGTGACGACGTTGCCCTTTGACTTCGACATCTTTTGCCCGTCTACGGCCGAATGCAGCATCCCCTGGTTACGCAGTTGGGTAAACGGCTCGATGAAATCCACCAGCCCGGCATCGTACATCACCTTTGTCCAAAAGCGAGCATATAGCAGGTGCATGACGGCGTGTTCCGCCCCGCCGACATAGAGGTCAACGGGCAGCCAGCGGCGAACGGCTTCGGGGTCAAACGGCCGATCCGCCTCGTGCGGGCTGGGGAAGCGCAGGAAGTACCAGGAGGAGCAGGCGAAGCCATCCATCGTATCCGTCTCGCGTTGCGCCGGGCCGCCACAGTTGGGGCAGGTGGTGTTGACCCATTCGGTTGCGTTTGCCAGCGGCGAACGGCCGTCGCCTGTCGGCCGGAAATCTATCGCTTCCGGCAGCAGCACCGGTAGTTCCTCTTCCGGCACAGCCACCGCGCCGCAATCGGGGCAATGGACAATCGGGATTGGTGCGCCCCAGTAACGCTGGCGAGAGATGAGCCAGTCGCGCATCTTGTAGGCGACTTTCGGCCGCCCCGTCCCCTGTGTTTCCAGGTCGGCGGTGATTTGCGGGATGGCCTCGGCCGATTCCATACCCGTATATGGCCCGGAGTTGATCAGGGTTCCGTAACGGGTCTCTACAATAGGAGACTGAGAGATTGGGAGAGTAGGAGATTTAGTCTCCCAGTCTCCAGTCGCTTGAATAACCGGCACGACCGCCAGCCCATACCGTTGGGCAAAGGCGTAGTCCCGCGCGTCGTTGGCCGGGACGCCCATCACCGCGCCTGTACCGTAGCCCATCAGCACGTAGTCGGCCACCCACACCGGAACGGGTTCGCCGGTCAGCGGGTGAGTGGCATAGGCACCGGTAAAGACGCCATTTTTCTCCTGATTGGCCGCTGCGCGGTCGATCTCCGTCATCCGCTTGGCCGCTTCGACATAAGCGTCTACTGCCGCCCGCTGCTCCGGCGTTGTGATTTCGGCGACCAGCGGATGCTCTGGGGCCAGCACCAGGAACGTCACCCCATACAACGTATCTGGCCGCGTCGTAAAGACCACAATCTCCCCTGCTCCTCCGCTCCTCTGCTCCCCGGCAGCCGCGCTTTGCCTAACAACAAACGATACCTCTGCCCCCTCCGAACGGCCGATCCAATTTCGCTGCGCCGTCTTGATCGAGTCCGGCCAGTTGATCGTTTCCAGGTCGGCCAGCAGCCGGTCGGCATAGGCGGTGATCTTGAAATACCATTGCTTCAGCTCTTTGCGCGTCACCAGCGAGTCGCAACGCCAGCAACGGCCGTTTTCCACTTGCTCATTGGCTAGAATGGTCTTGCAACTGGGACACCACCACTGGCTGCCCGTTGCCTGGTAAGCCAGGCCGCGCTCAAACAGCAGGCGGAAGAACCATTGAGTCCAGCGGTAAAAATCGGGATCGGTCGAGCTAAACTCCCGCGACCAATCATAGGAACATTCGATCAGCTTGAACTGGCGCTTATAGGTGGCGGAAAATTGGCGGCTGCTTTCGCTAGGGTGGATGCCGTGCTTTATGGCGTAATTTTCGGCCGGCAGCCCAAAGGCGTCCCAGCCCATGGGATGCAGCACATTGTAGCCACGCATCCGCATGAACCGCGCACCGACGCAGGTAGGGATGTAGTTGCGGCAGTGACCGACGGACAGGCCATCGCCGGAGGGATAGGGGAAGAAGTCGAGGATGTAGTAGTGGGACTTGCCGGGATCATCCCCGGTCTTGTACAGGTCAATCGCTTCCCAATACGGCCGCCACTTCGCTTCCAACGTTCTAAAGTCGTAGCGCGTATTTTCAATATGCTCTTTGATCATGGCTGTCTCCAAAAATTATGACTTGTGAATTATGAATTGTGAATGGCTAATGGGCCATTCAAACAAAAACGGCCACAGTGTGTTTACCCTGCGGCCGTTTTGACCATGATCCATTCATAAACAAAAAAGCCACAGGGCGACCCCTGTGGCGTTTGAGTTTCAACCTGGTTCTATTTGCTTGCTCATTCGGCCGGGCAGGGGGTTAGGACGGCAACTAAGTTGCCAAGTAACAAGCCCCGTAACGATTGCCGATCAAATGAGTAATTCATTGCTATCAATCCTGATCGCTAAACGATAATAGCAGATTAGCACAGCTATAGGGGTGTGTCAAGCGTGATTTTCTTAAAATGTGGCTTCTCTGTGTAGGGCAGCGATTTGGGAAAATCGCCGTACAGCGTGTCAACGTTCATCTGCCAAAATGGTGGCGGCCGATTCTCCTGCAACCACGCGCTCTGCTTGCTCGCTCCCGTGTCCCCCTGATAGAATAGACGACCCAGGTAAAACGATTGAGGTAGGAAGGAATAGACCCCCATTTAGCACAAAAACCCCAAAGGAATAGAGCCATGACCTTGCCCTTTATCCAAGAGAATACAGCGTCCAGACAAAAGCTTGAAACGCTTGTCCGCGGTCTATCGGCCGAAGAGCTTGCACGCACCAACCCGCATGGGTGGACGGTCGCTGCCCTGCTGGCCCACCTTGCCTTTTGGGACCGGCGCATCCTGGTCTTGTTGCGTCGTTGGAAGGCTGATGGGGTGGACGAATCCCCCGTTGACCCACATATGATCAATGATGCTATCCAGCCGCTGTTGCTGGCGCTCGATCCGCAAGCGGCCGTTGAATTGTGCCTCGCTTCGGCCGCGGCCGTGGATGCGGAGATCGAGACGATGACGGCCGAGTTGGTCGACGAAATTGAAGCCTCGCCAAATTTTATCCGCCTCAACCGCTCATTCCATCGCTATGACCATTTGGGTGAAATCGAGCGTCTGTTGGCGTAAACGCAAACGGGGTATCAGGCTTATTTCCTGATACCCCGTTATCTAATCAGGCTGATAGAGCCAATTACCCGTTCGCGCTCTCAGCTGGGTGGGCTGTCTTTTTGTTTAGCGAGAAGAGTTGTTATACTTCGTTTATCCGAAAGTTCTCCAAAACCTCTGAGGTCTAGTCATCCTATTAAGACCTCAGAGGTTTATTGACCCAATGCTGGCATACGAAGTTGCTGAGAGGGACAGTATGAATTCTATATGGCGAATGTGCGTTTTGCTGATCGGGTTGCTGGTGGGAACGGCCGTTTATGCCCAGGGCGACGACAGCAACCTGCCCCCACCGGAGACGGTGACGATTGCCGGGACGCTGCAACCACAACTGGGGTGCTCTGGCGAGTGGAACACCACCTGCGAAGAGAGTATGCTGGTCTATGACGCGGCTAACGATATTTATATCGCCACTTTTGAGCTGACGGCCGGTGATTATGAGTACAAGGCCGCGCTCAACGGCAGTTGGACGGACAATTATGGCCTCCATGCCGAATATTACGGCCCCAACATCCCCCTTTCTGTCCCTGAGGATGGCCCCGTGACCTTCTTCTATGACCATAAGACACGCTGGATTAGCGACAACATCAACAGCATCATTGCCACTGTTCCCGGCAGTTACCAGCCTACCGTTGGCTGTAGCGGCGAGTGGATGCCCGATTGTTTGCGCTCGCTTTTGCAAGACCCGGACGGGGACGGGATTTACACCTTTGTTACCGCGCTGATTCCGGCCGGTGAGTATGAGGCGAAGGTGGCTATCAACCAGAGTTGGGAAGAGAATTATGGCGCGGAGGGAGCGGCCGATGGCCCCAATATCCCCTTCACCGTGCCGGAAAGTGCCCAGACAACTTTCAGCTATGATCCGGAAACCAACCTCCTGACCATTTCGACCGAGGATGCGCCGCCGGATGCGATTACGTCCCTTGATCAGATAAGCGGCCCGGACGTACCGCTGATCCCCCGCGCTATTCCTCAACCCGATCTGGTGGTCATTCCCGGCACGATCCAGAGCGTGCTTGGTTGCGACGGCGATTGGCAGCCGGAGTGTGAAGTGACGGTTTTGACCTTTGACGAAGCCAACCAAATTTGGCAAGCGACCTTTGAACTGCCCGCCGGGAGCTACTTCTACAAGGCGGCGATTGACGGCAGTTGGGATGTCAATTTCGGCCTCAATGCCCAAAGAGGCGGGGCGGACATCCCGCTGAACCTGGACAGCGGCGGCCCCGTCACCTTTTATTTTGATCCCGGCACCGGCTGGGTGACGGACAGCATCAGCAGCCCCATCGCCACAGTCATCGGGGATTTCCAGGATGAAATCGGTTGTGATGCAGAGCCGCAGCCCGATTGTTTGCGCTCCTGGTTGCAAGACCCGGATGGGGATGGGCTTTTCCTTTACCAGACGCTTGATATTCCCCCTGGAGACTATACCGTCCAGGTCGCCGTTGGCCTCTCTGATGATGAGGTCTATGGCGCAGAGGGGGCACTAGGAGGTGCACCCATTTCCTTCACAGTTCCCGAAGAAGATTCGTTGGCCCTCTTTACCTGGGACTCCGAATCGAACCTGCTCACTGCCCAGGTTGCGCTGCCCGGCCGTCCCGCCATCCCTGGCAATCTCGGCCAAACGGCCGCCCATTGGGTGACGCCCGATACCATTGCCTGGGACCCCGACATGGAACAGGCCACGAGCTTCCAATTGCACTATGGCGACGGCCTCTCGCTGACCCCCGCCGGTATCACCGGCGGCGAAGCGATCACGCTGACGCTGGATGAAGCTGGATTGGGCGAGGAGGTATTGGCGAAGTTCCCTCATCTAAGTCGCTATCAGGCGTTCAAACTGGATGAGGCGGATTTGCCGCTTGTGCCGGAGATTTTGCGCGGGCAAACGGCCGTTTCGGCGGCCGACGACATTGGCCCGCTGGACGCCACTGGCTTGCAAATACCGGGGGTGCTTGATGAACTTTATACCTATGACGGGCCGCTCGGAGTGACGTTTAGCGATGGCGTGCCGACGTTGAGCGTGTGGGCGCCTACGGCGCGGAGCGTCAACCTCCATCTCTTCGCCGACAGCGATCCGGCGACGGCCGCTACGGTTGCGCCGATGACCCTGGATGAGGCGACGGGCGTTTGGACGATTACGGGGGACGCGGGGTGGAACGGCCGTTACTATCTCTATGAAGTCGAAGTTTATGCACCGACCGCCGGAAGCATCGTCACCAATCTCGTCACCGACCCCTATTCCCATAGCCTGGCGATGAATAGCACGCGCAGCCAGATTGTGGATTTGAGCGATCCGGCATTCAAGCCGGAGGGCTGGGATGAAGTGGAAAAGCCGCCCTTAGACGCGCCGGAGGATATAGTCGTTTACGAACTCCATGTGCGCGACTTCAGCGTCAATGACCCGACCGTCCCCGAAGAACATCGCGGGACGTATCTAGCCTTTACGGACACAGAGAGCAACGGGATGCAACATCTGGCACGGCTGGCCGAAGCGGGGTTGACCCATCTCCATCTCTTACCCACGTTCGACATCACCACCATTAATGAGAATAAAGCGGAGTGGGTGGAGCCAGACACGGCCGAACTAGCCGCCCTGCCGCCGGACTCCGAGGAGCAGCAAGCGATCATCAGCGAGATTCGCGGCGAAGATGGCTTCAACTGGGGGTATGACCCTTATCACTACACCGTCCCCGAAGGGAGCTATGCCACCGACCCCGATGGGCCAACGCGGATCATGGAGTATCGCCAGATGGTGCAGTCGCTGAACAACACCGGGCTGCGCGTGGTGGCCGATGTGGTCTATAACCACACCAGTTCCAGCGGGCAGGCGGGTACGGCCGTTCTCGACCGCATTGTCCCCGGCTACTACCATCGCCTGAACCGCACCGGCAGCGTGGAAACGAGCACTTGCTGCCAGAACACGGCGACGGAACACAACATGATGCGCAAGCTGATGGTGGATTCGGTCGTCACCTGGGCGGTGCAGTACAAGGTGGACGCCTTCCGCTTTGATTTGATGGGCCACCACATGGTCGCCGATATGCAAGCGGTGCGCGACGCGCTGGACGCCTTGACGGTGGAGGAGCATGGGGTGGACGGCCGCAGCATCTATGTCTATGGCGAGGGGTGGAACTTTGGCGAAGTGGCCGACGATGCGCGAGGGGTGAACGCGACGCAGCCCAACATGGCGGGGACGGGCATTGGCACCTTCAACGACCGGTTGCGGGACGCGGTGCGTGGTGGCACGCCCTTTGATGGGCAGACCGACCAGGGCTTCATCAACGGCCTCTACTATGATCCCAACGAGACAGACCAGGGGCCACAAGGGGCGCAACTCGGCCGTTTGCTGCTTTTCAGCGACCACATCCGCGTGGGGTTGGCGGGTAATCTGGCCGATTATGCCTTTGTCGCTCTCAACGGTGAATTGACGCCGGGCAGCGGAATTGATTACAACGGCAATCCGGCCGGGTATACCAGCGATCCGCAAGAGAACATCGTCTACATCGAGAAGCACGACAACGAGACGCTCTTCGACATCATCCAATATAAAGCGCCGTCGGGTAGCAGCCTGGATGACCGCGTGCGGATGCAAAACATGGGGCAGAGTATCGTCGGCTTGAGCCAGGGGATCCCCTTCTTCCACGCGGGAACGGATATGCTGCGCTCGAAGTCGCTCGACCGCAATAGCTATGACTCCGGCGACTGGTTCAACCGGCTGGACTTTAGCTATGAGACCAACTATTGGGGTAGCGGGCTGCCACCAGCGGCCGACAACCAGGCGCAATGGCCGCTGATGCAGCCGTTGTTGGCCGACGCCAGCCTTGCCCCCGGCCGCGAACAAATTCTGCGTAGTGTGGAGCATTTCCGCGAAATTTTGCAGATTCGCCAGAGTTCGCCCCTCTTCCGGCTGCAAACGGCCGAGCAAGTCAGCGAACGACTGCAATTCCACAACGTTGGCCCAGAGCAAATCCCAGGCCTGATTGTGATGAGCCTTTCTGACATCGGCGGTGAGAACCTTGATCCCAACTATGGCTTCATCGTCGTCTTGTTTAACGCCAACAACCAGGAACAGCAATTCAGCGAACTGTTGCTGACGGGGTTGCCACTGGCACTCCATCCGGTGCAGGCGGCTTCGACCGATCCCATCGTGCAAACGGCCGCCTTTGACCCTGCTTCAGCGACCTTCACTGTGCCAGGGAGGACGACGGCCGTCTTTGTCCTGGCCGAAGCCGATACCCCGGCGGAACTGGTTGCCCCGGAGCCAACCCCCGAACCAACCCCGGAACCGACGGCCGAGCCAACTGTTACCCCTGAACCAGAGCCAACGGCCGAACCGTCACCGGAAGCGACGGCCGAGGCGGAAGAAGTGGCGGAGGTGGAAGAGACGCCTGTGGCTACGGATGAACCGGCGACGGTGATTGGGGAAACGGCCGAGGACGACGCGTCCAATGCGGTCCCCTGGGTACTAGGTGGGGCGGCCGTGCTGGGCCTGGTTGGTGGTGCAGCCTATCTATGGTTCCGTCGCAGGAGTGGTTGAGGAAGAAGCGATCCACGAATCTGCACGAATTTTCACGAATGAGACTTATAATTCGTGTAGATTCGTGTAAATTCGTGGATCCTTAGGAGGATTATTATTATCAATGCCTGAGATTGAACTTAACGAATTTTCACGAATGAGACTTATAATTCGTGTAGATTCGTGTAAATTCGTGGATCCTTAGGAGGATTATTTTTATCAATGCCTGAGATTGAACTTCGGGATGTGGTCGAGGCTGACCTGCCTGTTTTCTTTGAGCATCAGCTTGATCCACAGGCCAACTACATGGCCGCCTTCACCGCCAAAGACCCGGCCGACCGTGAGGGGTTCATGGCGCGTTGGCAGCGGATTATGAGCGACGACAGCACGACGAATAAAACGATCCTGCTTGACGGAGAGGTAATTGGTTCGATTTCCAGCTTTGAACAAGATGGTGAGCTAGAGGTCACCTATTGGTTGGACAAGGCGTACTGGGGCAAGGGGTTGGCGACCCAGGCGCTCGCTAAATTATTGGAGATGACCGAGAGACGGCCGCTACATGCCCGCGTCGCCAAAGACAACATCGGCTCGCTGCGCGTCTTGCAAAAGTGTGGCTTCGTCATCGTCGGCGAGGACAAGGGATTTGCCAACGCACGTGGCACAGAAGTGGAGGAGTATCTGCTCACGCTTCCCGAAGGTTGAAAATAGCTCACGCAAAGGCGCAAAGTACGCTAAGGGTTTTACACTTTGCGTCTTTGCGTCTTTGCGTACTTTGCGTGAGCTTTTTATAGACGAAAATCTGCGTCATCCGCGTTTTATCAGCGTCATCCGCGTAACTATTTTAGGAGCTTGTTTTATGAGTGTTGCCCGTATTGGCGAAACGCAAGCAAAAGAGGGCGCAGAAGAGGAACTGCGTGACTTCCTGCAATCGATCATACCGGGGATCAAGGCGTCGGCCGGATGTCTCTCCTGCCAACTCTTTCAAAGCCAGGAGGAGCCAGGGAAATTTTTGATGATCGAGGTTTGGGATAGTGTGGAGTCGCATCAAGCGGCCGTACAAGAAATCTCGCCGGAAGAGATCAAGCGGATTCGTACACTCCTGGCGGGTGCGCCCAGCGGCCGTTACTACGATCTCATAGGTGAGTAGCGTCTATTACATCAGCCCCGATTTAGCTTGATGACGCGCACGGCCGCTTGCTCAATCTCTTCTAAAGGGACCAACAGTCCCTCAGTGTAGTAAGTGCCGTTGGGGATGCGCCGCTGTGGATACTCCCTGGCCCAGCGCTTCAGGCGAATTTGAATATCTTTCGGCCGCAGCACATAAACGCGCTTTGTGCCAACAATGTAGTAAATGATGAAGTCGGACTGGCAGGTGAACGCCCAGCCGGGGATGCCCTCGGTATCCACGCTGGTGGTCTCAACGAAGGCGTTGCCGGTGGTGGCGGCCGTCTTGTCCGCTTTGTATTCGATCTTGAACTGTTTGCCGTCGCGCGGCCGTGTGAAAACACGGTCAATCCCCTGTCGTTGTTCCTCGCGGGTGGCGTGGCGGATGACAAACTGCTGGCGGAAAAAGGAGTCTAAATACCGTTCGCTCGCTTCCCCTTTGCGAAGTTGTCCGTATAGATCGTAGGCTTTCATCGCGCTAACTCGGCCGTCCCCATTCCATTTCCTGCTTATCAAGTGCTTGCAAAAGCGCTTGCGCCAACTGTATCGCCTCTAGCAGTTTGCCGGGACTGATCCAATCAATGGTATCGGCCGGGGTGTGGTAGATGTCCTTTATCCCCAGGGAGCCGAGGGCAATGCTCGGCACGCCGTTGGAATAGAAGATGTAATGGTCGCTGGCGGGCCAGGGGGCGACCTGGGCGACGCCGGGAAAAGCCGCTTTTGTCTGAGCGACTAATTGCTCAAAGGGGGTGGAAGCGGCAAAGGTGGCGATGGTGTTGGCGGCAAGGCGCGGGCCAATGCCGTCCATGTTGATGGCGAACGCAATTTGCTTAAAGCCATCTCCCACTTCTTTTGCATATGTCATATCCCCCAAACCATACATCTCCTCACCGCTGAAGGCAACAAACTCTAAGGTATAGTTTTGGATGGGGATGGTTGTGGGCGAGTCCGACAGTAGGGCGGCTAAAGTCAGGAGCGCAGCCACTCCGGTGGCGTTGTCGTATGCGCCGACTGTGTCCACTTTCGTGTCGTAGTGGGCGCAAAGGACGATCCGCTCCGGCCGTTTGCCTGGTAGACGGCCGAGCACATTGCTCGACTGGCCCGGCGTTCGCCGGCTGGCGATTTTCATCCGTACCGTTTCCCCCGATGCCTGTACCAGCTTGAGGCCGCTGCTGGCTGTCACCGTGACGGAAGGGATGTTCAGATCGAAGTCTTCTATCAGCCGCCAACGGCCGTGCAGGGAGGGGTTGATGGTAATCAGCGCGGCCGGTTGCCGCTCCTCCAGCAGTTCGATGATCCGCCGGTCGCGCTCAGAGACGTAGATCGCCCCTTTGGCCGCCAGTTCATGCTGGGCTAACTCGCCGTAAAAGATGGGGATGCGGGCGGTGATGTCGGCCGCTTCTAACGCTTCAACCGTGCCGATGACGATGGTCGGGGCAGAGATGTCACAAGAAGGGGAAAAGGTGTTGGCATAAGCTTCCAACGCTGCGCCGTTCAATTGCAAAGCGGTAGCCTCCTCTATCCAGTTGGGGCAGGGGAATGGTTGAAATTCGACGGATAGCCCGGCCTGCTGAAATGTGCTGGTGATGTAATCGGCCGCGGCCTTGTTCCCCGGCGTGCCTATCAGCCGGTTTCCGATTTCCTCCGCCAGTTTTCGCACGTGTTGCATCGCTTGCTCGGCAATTGGTTTCATAGTATTGACGAATCCCTCCGCCTATGTTAGGATGGTTAAACGTTTACGTAAAGGTTTACGTAAACGTTTAACCAGATTATATCGGTAGTTTAGCCTCTTTTGGAGCAAGAACCAAGATGGCCACCATTCGCGAAGTTGCCCAGGCTGCTGGTGTTTCCTATGCGACGGTATCGCATGTGCTGAACAACACGCGCTTTGTTTCGCCCGAAACTCGCGAGCGTGTGGTGGCGGCGATGAACGAGCTGGACTACCGCCCCAATGCCCTCGCCCGTTCCCTCCGCAGTGGTAAGACCAATACACTGGGTTTGATTCTGCCGGATAGTTCCAACCCCTTTTTCGCTGAAATCGGCCGCAGCATCGAAGACGCCGCTTTTGAACTGGGCTATAACCTCTTTCTCTGCAACACCGAGGGGGATGTGGAGCGCGAACGGGTCTATGTTGACGCCCTCAGCAAAAAACAGGTGGATGGGATTATTTTCGTGGCCGCCGGGGATCAGGTGGATTCGTTAAACTCGCTCCTCAGCCAGGAGATGCCGGTGATCATGATTGACCGTGATTTACCCAACATTGAGGTGGACGCTGTGTTGACCGATAACCAGCATGGGGGTTATCTGGCGACGCGCCACCTGATCGAACTGGGCCACCGGCGCATCGCCTGCATCCGCGGGCCATCCAGTGTTACCCCCAGCGGAGAGCGGGTGGTGGGGTATCGCCAGGCGCTTGAAGAAGCGGGCATCGCCTATGATGAATCGCTGGTCATTCGTGGCGACTACCACCCCGATTCGGCCGTACGGGCGACATACCACTTACTCGATTTGGATGAACCACCGACGGCGATATTTGCATTGAATGATTTGATGGCGGTTGGCGTGTTGCACGCGGCCGCCAAAGCTGGCTGCCGTGTCCCGCAAGAGCTGGCGGTCATCGGTTATGACGATATTGAGTTAGCCAGCTTCACGACCCCTTCTCTCTCAACTATCGCTCAACCCAAGAGCGCAATTGGTTATCAGACAGCCCACATACTTGCCAAACGGATTGCCGATGGCAATAACCCGCCTTGCCGCACGATTCTTTCGCCCAAATTGATTATGCGGGGCAGCACCGTAGCGGACTCAGCGGTACTGGACGGAAATAGCAGGTAAACACTCTCTTTTTGGTTTCGTTACTCTTTGTCCTTCATGGGCAAGGCGCTTGTCTGTTAGGGATGGTCTGGATTTGGTTCGGCGGTCCAGGCTACGGCCGCGAGGTCAATAGCAGCCCCACCGGGAAGAACGCAATGCTATTGGCAAGTTCTTAAATGCCGGGCGTCCACGTCCACCATTTTGTTAGTCTGAGGAGAGAAAAAAATGAAACGTCGCAATCGAAAGTCAAATAAATCAACATTTATTCAACTGCTCTGCGCGATTTTCATCATCGCCATGCTGGTCGCCTGTAGCCAGGCCGCGCCAGAGACGGAGAGTCCGGCAGCCACAGAACCGGCGGCCGAAGAGCCAGCTCCGGTTGAAGAAGAAGCTGCGCCGACTGAGGAAGAGGCTGCTCCGGCTGAAGAGGAAGAGGCTGCCCCCACTGAAGGTGAGGAAGGCGCAGCCGAAGGTGAGGAAATGGCCGAGGGGGAGAACCCCAACTATAACTTCAGCCCCGGCATTCCTGATCCCGAAGAACCGGTCGTTGTCACCTTTGCCTCCTGGGTCTATGCCGAGGGTTGGCAATCATTGGCCGACCAATTCAACGAGATCCATCCCAACATCACCATTGAGTTTGTTGATGTGCCGTTCGAGCAGATGCACGACATGTTGCTGACCCAGGTGGCGGCCAACAACACGCCGGACACCGCTTATGTGGATGGCTCGATTGTCACGGAGTTTTCTTCACGTGGCGCCTTAACGTCTCTTGACAACTATGTCGCCCAGAGCGAAGTGATCGATCTCACGGACTATGTCCCAGCTTTTCTGACAGCAGCCCAGTATGAAGGGCAACTCTATGCGTTGCCGATTGATGGCGAGTCCACCGGGCTGTTCTATCGCACCGATTGCTTCGAGGAAGCGGGGCTTGATCCGAACCAGCCCCCCACGACCTGGGAAGAGTTTCGCCAGTATGCGGAGGTATTGACCGACCCGGAGAACAACCGCTATGGCTTCA
The DNA here is from genome assembly GCA_964410625.1 of uncultured Ardenticatenaceae bacterium. Classification (GTDB taxonomy): domain Bacteria; phylum Chloroflexota; class Anaerolineae; order Promineifilales; family Promineifilaceae; genus CAYPHY01. The sequence goes on from CAYPHY010000009.1 coordinate 97,154, forward strand.
TTTCTTTCGCCCCGGAAGCGGCCTATTACTTCTACCCCTGGCTGTGGCAGGCGGGCGGTGAAACGTTGGCCGAGAATGGGACGGATGTGATTTGGGACAGCGAAGCGGGGCAGCGGGCGGCCGATTTCTATGTTGACCTGGTGCAGTTCTCGCCGCCGGACTTCTTGAACTCGAACTCCTGGGACGGCCGCGTGGCCTTCGCCAATGGTGACGTCTGCATGTATGTCGCCGGGGCGTGGTTTGCCGGTGTGCTGGCGACTGAGTTCCCCGATATTGATGGGTTGTGGGCGGCCGCGCCGTTGCCACAGGATGAGCGTTGCGCCACGACGATTGCCGGTGATCACCTGGTCATCTTTGAAGAGACGGAGCATCCCGAAGCAGCCTACAAATGGATCGAGTTTGTCTCCGCACCCCACAACATGGCGGTGTTAAATCTGGGCACGCCGGAGAACCCGGCGACGCTACTACCACCGCGCATCTCGCTTCTGGAAGACCCGGCAACCTTTGAGGGGCGGCCGTTCCTGGAGGGCTTTGCCGAAAATATGCAGTGTGCCGTTGTCAGCGACATCGTCCAGCCGCGATATTTCGAGATGGAGCAATATCTCAATGATTATCTCGGCCGCGCCTTCTATGGCGAGTTTGATGGAGCGACGGCGGTGATCGAGTCGGCCGTGGAAGCGGAAGCGGTCTTGGATTAGTTGTTAGAAAGTAGGCAGTAGGCAAAATCTCACGCAAAGGCGCAAAGGTCGCTAAGTTTTTTAAGCTTTGCGTCTTAGCGTGCTTTGCGTGAGCTATTTTCAAAGGAGTGACTATGGCCGTAATTGAATCTCCTATCGTTAAAACCCAAAGCAGTTGGCGGCGGGGATGGCGCAGTCTGAAGAAGAATTGGACCTCTTATCTTTTTCTAGCCCCTGGCCTGCTCCATTTTGCTGTCTTTACGCTGATCGCCGTCACCTTTGCCTTCTATATCAGCTTTCACGAGTGGAATATCCTTGAACCGGATCGGCCGTTTGTTGGGCTGGAGAATTACGCCCGTCTGTTTACCGACAAGCGATTTCATCAGGCGGTCTTTAACACCTTTCTTTTCATGCTCGGTATTCCGCTGACGATGGCACTAGGCTTAGGGCTTGCCTTATTGCTCAACGTCAAAGTTCGCGGGCAAGGACTCTACCGGACTGCGTTTTATCTACCGGTGATCACCCCCCTGGTCGTTTCCGCCATTATTTGGAAGTGGATCTACCAGGGTGATTATGGGCTGCTCAACTATTACCTGCTGAAATTTGGCCTGATCAGCAAAAAGCTACTCTGGCTGTCTGATCCTGACCTGGCCCTGCCAGCGCTGGTGATTATGGGCGTCTGGTTAGGGGCCGGAAGCCATATGATCATCTATCTGGCTGGATTACAAGGGATACCTGAAGAGTTGTATGACTCGGCTAAGGTGGATGGGGCGAACGGCATACACCGCCTGTTCTTTATTACCATTCCCCTGCTGGCCCCCACCACATTCTTTCTCTTTATTACCTCGGTTATCGCCACCTTCCAGGTCTTTACTCAGGTATATATCATGACCAGCGGTGGGCCGCTCAACCGGACGACCACCATCGGTTATTACCTGTATGAAAAGGGCTTCCGCCATTTAGAGATGGGGTATGCAACTGCCATGGCGTTTGCCCTCTTTGCGATGATCTTCGTTTTTACCTTGATCCAAATGAAGTTCACGCGCGGCGATATTGAATATTAATTGGTATAGAAATGTATGGTTTGGTGATGGTGGGTAAGCGGCAGGTGGCAAGTATCAGGTGGCGAGTGGCAGGTATGCCATTCACAATTGACCATTAACCATTTACCGTTCACCATTAACCATTCGACAGGAGTTTCGCTATGGCAGCGACTACCACTCGCCAGGAAAGGGTTGCCTCCAAGCCAATATTAGATCGCAGCTTGAAGATCAAGCGGTTTGAGGTTGGGATCGGCCACCTGATTGTTTACATTATTCTGACTATCGGCGCGATTATCTTTTTTGCTCCGTGGGCGTGGATGGTCTCCGCCTCTTTCCAGCCGCTGGGCGACATGTTTAACTGGCCGCCAACCTGGATTCCAGAGACATTCACGCTCAACAATTACCGCAACTTTCTTGCTGCCCAGGGATTCTGGCGCTGGATTTTGAATAGTGCGGTTTTGGCGATCAGCGTGTTGATCATCCAACTGATTGTCAATTCAATGGCCGCCTATGCCTTTGCCAAGCGCAATTTTCCGGGACGTGATTTTATATTTTTGATGATGCTTGGCACATTGATGATCCCTGGGCAGATTTATCTGATCCCCAATTACATCATCCTCCAGCATATCCCGCTTTTTAATGGCAACGACATCATGGGGATGGGCGGACATGGGTGGCTCGACTCTTACTGGGGGTTGATCGTGCCTTATGCCTTCAGCGTGTGGAGTGTTTTCTTCATGCGCCAATATATGAAGTCCATTCCCAATGAGTTGCTTGATGCGGCACGAATTGATGGGGCGTCGGAGTTTCGCATCTACTGGCAGATCATGCTCCCTCTCTGTGTTCCCGTTTTGGCGGCACAGGCGATCTTCACCTTTACGTTTGTGTGGAATGATTTCTTCTGGCCGTTGATCGTGGTCAGCGACCAGGACTTGCGCACACTGCAACTGGGCCTGGCGCTCTTTGTGGTCAAGAATCGCACGGCCTGGGATGTGGTGATGGCCGGTTCGGTGCTTTCAACGTTGCCGATTTTGATCGTTTTCTTGCTCTTCCAGCGTTACTTCATTCGCGGCATTACGTTGACGGGAATGAAGGGATAGGGTGGATTCAGGTGGATCGCGGCCGAATCAGGCAGAATGAATTCTGCCGCTGATACGGGAAACATGTTGAAAACATGTTAACGGATGGAGCAATTGTAGCTGCTTATGAACAGTTATTATGTCAATAGGCGAGATTTTATACGATTGAGTTTGATTACCTCGGTCGCGGCCGTTGCTGCCGCTTGCCGACGAGCCGAGTCGGAGGTTGTTTCGCCAACGGAAGCACCACCAACGGCCGAACCCAAACCCCAACCCACCGCCGTCGCTGAGGAAGAAGCGGCCGAGGCAGCCCCCGCTGGCCCAAGCTGTGAAGTCCAGCTTGGCAATGCCAGCGCCGACGTTTGGGCCTGGAGCACGCAACTGACGGGACAAGTGACCGGTCTGGAAGAGTGCCTGGCGGTGATGTTGCTGGTCAATGGGATGAATGTGGCGGTGGAGCAGGATGGTGAGAATTTTTCGGCCGACGTGCCACTGGTCGAGGGGGAAAACGAGGTGGCGGCCGTTTGTCAATGTGCGGATGGAGAAGAGGGAACACCACAGATGGTTACATTTACCGGACGGCTGGCGCAGCGGCCGAAGGCGATGATCCGCCCCAGCCTGGAAGGGGAACAGTTGGTCCTGGATGGCACGGAGAGCCAGCCGGATGAGCGCGAAGGCAGCCCGATTGTGGAGTATATCTGGTCGGTGCGGCCAGGGAATCCGGCGGCCGTGCAGGTGGATGGCGCGGAGTTCAGCGGTGAAGTCAGTGGCGAACGGATCAGCGTTGCGTTGCCGGACACGGATGGCGAGTATTATTTTAACCTGCGTGTCGTGGACGAGAACGGCAACGAGGACCGCAGCGGGACCTATGTGGAAGTGCGGGATGGGGTGGTGCGTATTCCCAATTATGATGTGGAACACCCGGCCTGGATTGACAGCGCAGTTGTCTATGGCACGATCCCGCGTAATTTCGGCAGCCCCGCTTTCCAGGCCGTCACCGACCGGCTGGATTATCTGCAAGAGCTGGGCATCACCGCCCTCTGGCTGGCCCCGGTCAATGTCTCTCCCCCTGGCGACTATGGCTATGCGGTGGTGGATTACTTTGAATTGAATCCACGCTATGGAACGAAAGAGGATTTTAAGCGGATGGTGGATGAGGCCCATGCGCGGGGGATTCGTGTGTTGATGGATTTGGTCCCAAACCATTCGTCGGCCGAGCATCCCTACTATCGGGATGCGCTGAACAACGGCAAGCAGTCCCACTATTGGGAGTTCTATGATCGCGACGTGAATGGGATGCCAACCCATTATTTCGATTGGACGCATCTGCCCAACCTGAACTACGAAAATCCCGAAGTGCGGCGCTGGATGCTGGAAGCCTCGGCCTATTGGGTGCGCGAGTTTGACATTGACGGCTACCGCGTGGATGTGGCCTGGGGCGTGACGGAACGACGGCCGGAGTTTTGGATGGAGTGGCGGCATGAGCTAAAGCGGATTAAGCCGGATGTGTTTTTGTTGGCCGAGGCCAGCGCCCGCGATCCGTTCTATTTCGACAACGGCTATGATGTTGCTTATGACTGGACGCTCGATCTGGGCCATTGGGCCTGGGAATTGGTCTGGGATTCTAACCAGCACACGCTACTGACTTATAACCTGAAGACGGTCTTGCTCAACGAGCCGCGCGGCTACCATCCCGACGCGCTGATCTTCCGCTTCCTGAACAACAACGACACCGGCCCGCGTTTCATCAGCAATCACGGCGAAGGGATGACGCGGGTGTCTACGGCGTTGTTGCTGACCTTGCCGGGTGTGCCTTGTATCTATACGGCCGATGAAGTGGGCGAATTTTTCTCCCCTTACTTTGACCCCAACCCACTATCTTGGGATGAGAACTTCCCCGGCCTGCGTGATTACCACAAACAACTCATCGCCTTACGCAAGGAAGTGCCTAGCCTCCATTCGCGCCAGTGGCAGTTATTAAACGTGGAACCGCGCCAGCAACTGTTTGGCTATCTCCGTTATCTGGAAGGGAATGAGCAGCCGGTCGTGGTCTTACTCAACTTTTTTGATCAAGAACTGGAAGCAGAAGTTCCAATCCCTGAAGGGTTCCAGGAGCAGTTGGCTGGTGCAACGTGGACTGATTTGCTGAACGGCGAAACGGTCACGATTACGGATGCGGCCGCGGTGCGTGTGCCAATCGGCCGCTTCGGTGCGCGTATCCTGGCCCCGCAAGATCGGAGAGCATAGGAAGCATAAATTCAATCCACGAATCTACACGAATTTTCATGAACAGAAGCCAATATTCGTGTAGATTCGTGAGAATTCGTGGATCGCTTTAGGAGTTTTCACGGGCGAATGCACACCAAAAGCGGTGAAAATTGAGTTTATCAGCGTTTGTCCGCGTTCGTCCGCGTCCTATTTTCAGGAGAGAAAAGCCATGAAAATCGCAATGTTACGTGGCCCGCGCGATTTTGAACTGTTGGATCGGCCGATCCCCCAGCTTCAACCCGATGAGGTGTTGGTGCATGTGGCCGCTTGTGGGGTGTGTACCTCTGAGTTGGATATGTGGGAGGGGATCGCCGGAGATCAGGTTTTCCCCCGCTTTCCCGGTCATGAGGTTAGCGGGGTCGTGGAGGAGGTGGGCGCGGCCGTCAGCGAGTTTAAGCCGGGTGATCCCGTCGCTGTTTGGGTGACGGAGAACGGCTTTGCCGAATATGTGACGGTGAAAGCCGAATACTGTTTCCCCGCCGGAAACGTGCCGCTGGATGCGGCGTTGGCCGAGCCGTTGGCCTGTGCGGTGAACACCGTCGAACTGGCTAACATCTCGCTGGCTGATAATGTGGTGATCATCGGCGCGGGATTTATGGGCAATCTGGTGCAAAAGCTGGTGGCGTTGCAAGGGCCGCAGCAACTGATTGTCGCCGATACGCGGCCGGAAGTGTTAGACCGCGCCTGCCAACTGGGGGCAACCAGGGTGGTCAATGTCCGCGAGGAGTCGCTGCCAGAGGTGGTGAAGGAGTTGACCAACGGCCAGGGGGCTGATGTTAGCTTTGAAATCACCGGTATCGAGGCCCCGCTGCAAATGCTGGGTGATGTGACGCGGATGAGTGGGAAGGTGGTGATTGTCGGCTACCATCAGGGCGGGATGCGCCAAATTCCCCTTGCCCATTGGAATTGGATGGCCTTTAACATCATCAACGCCCACTTCCGCGAGGTTTCCACCATTTTGCGTGGGATGCGGATTGGGATGAATCTGCTGACCAGCGGCCGTCTAGCCATTGATGATCTCGTCACCCACCGTTTTGCATTGGCCGAGATCGATCAAGCTTTCCGCACCGCCCATGACAAACCAGCCGGGTTTGTGAAGTCAACGGTGTTGATGGATGGATTGGATGGTTTGGGTGGCTGACACGGCCGCACGGCGTTGGCCGGTTTGAACCGGCGTTGCCTGATAGCCCGGTGGTTTACCGCCGGATGGCTTTAATAAACAGGATGACCAACATTTTAAATCAAGCAGAACCAACGACCGAAAACGGCCGCCAACAACCCCAACCCTGGCCCAAAGTGCCGCTTAGCCTCCACAATTTTCAACGGCCGCCGCGCGAATATGGCATCCTCCCCTTCTGGTTCCTCAATGGGGAATTGGAGCCGGAAGAGATGCGCTACCAGATTCGCGAATTTTACGAGAAGGGGATGAGTGGGATCATCCTGCACGGCCGCTTTGGGCTGGAACTCCCTTACATTGGCGAGACCTACCTGGAGCGGATCAAGCTGGCGGTGGATGAGGCGCAGCGGATTGGTTTTCCCACCTGGGTCTATGACGAGATGAATTGGCCCAGCGGCACGGCCGATAAGCGCGTCCTCAAGAGCCGTCCCGACCTGGTGCAACGCTATATCGAGTGCATCAATTTCACCGTGCGCGGCCCCTGGTTCACCTATCTGACCGGCGAAGATAGCCGCTATCTCGACTTTGAACGCTCGACGCCGCTGGCCGCCTTTGCCATCAGCCAGGAGGGGCAGGTGATTGACCTGACCCCCAACCTCTCCTTCGGCGACGTGATCCCCTGGGAGGCCCCGGCCGGTAACTGGCGGCTGATCTACATGGTGGAAAAAACGGCCGACTACTACATTGACGCACTTAACCCGGAGTCGACGGCCGAATTTCTGCGCCTGGGGTATGAGCCTTACCGCGACATCCTCGATGGGCAGATGTCTACGCAAATGCTCGGCTTCTATACCGATGAACCGGCGATGCACTACTATCTAACGGGCGGCGACAATCCGATCATCCCCTGGACAAAGGATATGTTTCGCCGCTTCCAGGGGCGCAACGGGTATAATTTGCGGCCGTTTCTGCCTGACCTCTTCTTCGACATCCGCCCGGAAAGCGCTCGCGTGCGCTTCGATTTCTACAACTCGCTGACTGACTTTTACAGCGACGCCTATTACCGCCAGATTCATGAGTGGTGTCGCGAGCACAATGTGCTGTTCACCGGCCACTTGCTTTATGAGGAGTGGTTGCGGCCGCTCGTTCGCGTCGAGGGTAATCTCTTCCGCCACTATGAACACTTCGATGTGATCGGCGTAGACCATCTCTACCCGATCATCGGCAACCGCGACCGCCCGGCCGAACATGTGGCGATGAAGGTCGGCAGTTCGGCCGCCCACCAGCTGGGCAGCGAACGGCTGTTGTGCGAATCCTTCGGCGGCATCTTCATGGATGCGACGATGCAACGGATGAAGTGGATCACCGATTGGGAGTATGTCCTCGGCGTCAACCTGCTCAACCCGCATGGCTACCACTACACGCTCGAAGGGCCACGCAAGCGTGATTGGCCCCCTTCGATGTTTTACCAATACCCCTGGTGGCGTTACTTTAACGAGTTTTCCAACTATGTCAGTCGCCTCAGCCATTTGCTCAGCGGCGGCCGTCATGTGGCAAAGGTGGCTGTCCTCTGGCCGATGCAGGCGATGTTTGCCAACTATACGCCGCAAAGCCACAACCAACCTGGCGACCGAATTGAGCAGGACTTCAACACGCTGACCGACCTGCTTTTGCGGCTGCATTATGACTTCGACTATCTGGATGAAGATTTTTTGGCACAGGCAGAGATCAGGGACGGCCGCATCCACATTCGCGACGAGGCGTATGAGCTACTTGTCTTGCCGCCGCTGACGCACATCAAAATAAGCACATTGGAACGCCTGGAGCAGTTCGCGGGGCAGGGCGGCCGTTTGCTGGCGACCGTCTTTCTGCCCGACCGCGCCTTTGCGGCCGAGAGCGGGCCGGAGGCAACGATAGACATTTCCGAGCGCATTAAAAAGCTCTTTGGCGTCAATCCGGCGGAGTCACAGCAGAATTTCCAGCAGCAATACGACCTGAAGGTGTTGTGGCAGGGGGACAATGCTGCCTTTGTTCGCAGCTACGCGCTGGCTCGCCAACTGCCGATGCGTTGGCAACAGCGGTTGGGGCAACCGGGCCGCACCGAGAGCTTTGCTTTTACCATCGAATCAGGCCAGGAAGGCAGCCAGGCCAGCCGCTACTTCGTCACCCTCCCTGGTAACGAACGGGAGGAGATCACTGAGGAAGTAAACCGCGAACGGCAAGCGGTCGCTGATGCGCTGCAATCAGCGTTGAACGGCTTACTTGAGCCGGATGTCACGATTAGCCAGCCCGACATCTTTTACCTGCACCGGGTGAAGGACGGGCAGGATATTTACTTCTTCGTCAATCCCACCTTTGGCGAGCTGTCGGCCGAGGTCTCGATCAGCGGCGATGTTCAGCCGATGCTGTGGGACCCTTCGATGGGCGACGAACGGCCGCTGGTTCCCTCAAGCGTGCAGGACGGCCGCACCCGCTTCTCGCTCCACTTCCCACCAACCGGCTCGGCCTTTGTCTTGCCACAGGCGGGGAACGGCCGTCGCATCATCGAAACGAATTTGCGCTTTGATGCTTTAGGCGATGGAGCGCTGACGGGATACGGCCGTGTTGAGGAAGGGTTTGTGGTCGTCGAGCAAGCTGGCAAACGGATGCGGGAAAGCGTTCGGGGGCAGTCGCCTGTTGAACCGCTACTGCTAGATGGTGAATGGGAATTTGAGGCGGAGAACGACAACGCGCTGGTGATTGGCAACTGGTTGGCAGCGCAGGAACGGCCGGGGACGGACTGGCAGGCGTATGCACTACCTGACGTGGACACAGCCGATTGGCTGCCGATGGTCCCCGGAGCATGGTCTTACCAGCTTCCGGCCGAACCCGATGTCCCTTATCCGATCCCCGTCTGGTATCGCATTCACCTGCCGCTAGATTATCTGCCGCCGAATATGCAGCTTATTGTGGATGGCTTTGCCGGTTCGGAGTGGCAACTGTATGTCAACGGCGAGGCTGTTACCTCTCCCCCACAGCGTAGCACGTTTGACAGCCAGATGAAAGCGGTTGACATCACACCCTATGTGCGTCAGGGTGACAATCTCATCGCGTTGCGACTGGTTGTCACCAATTCGACGGATGGACTGCTTGATCTGCTGAAGATCATGGGCGACTTTAGCCTGATTCCCAAGGGGGACGGCACGTATCAAGTGGGGCTGCCGCGTACCACGATGCAGCCCTGCTCCTGGGCGGAGCAAGGGTATCCCTTTTATTCCGGTTCGGCCGTCTATCGCCGACGCTTTCAACTACCCGCCTCATTCGCCGGACAGCGAGTCTTCTTACAGGCTCCGGTGCGGGATGATGTGTTGGAAGTGGTGGTCAATGGGCAGCCGGCGGCTGTGCGCCTCTGGCCGGAGTACGAAGTGGAAATCACCGACCAGCTACAACCCGGCGAAAACCTGTTGGAACTGCGGCTGACGAATACGTTAGTCAATTTGTTGGAAGGGGTGGAACGGCCGTCGGGTCTGTCGGCCGCGCCTTCACTAGTACCTTACCAACTATATATTTTCACACCCTCGTAATAGAGTGCAGCATTTTTATCAATCGCTGGTTTGATTTTCCAGTATCTTGAGGAACTCTCTTGGCGTTATGATTGAAATGTTTTCAAAGGGTGAGAGGACTAACAAGTCTACATCATTGCTAACGATGAAACTGGCTTTGCCACTGACCGCAGCCTCAAGAAATTTGTTGTCATCGGCATCGCGGCACACAGTGATCTGGCGCGTTGGTTCTATCCTCTCCCCACATAGACGAAGCGTGTGCAGGAACAGATGGCGATAATGCTCTGTCAGATGATATTTTTCTCGCAAATGGGGCCGGTTCAAAACGGCAACAAGTTCTTCTATTGCCTGGGTGCTATAAAGCAGCGTGAATGCACGGGCACGCATATACGACAGAATATGGCCAGCTTGGCCATAGGGTTTGGTGGCCGCGCTCACCGGTGCATTCGTATCAATAACGGCTCGAACCACGGCGTGTCTCAGCTATTGCCGTTGCTATGTCGGCTTCGACTTCAGTATCGGAATAAACAGCGTTTTGCTCATCTACTTGAGCAATTAGACGCTCAAACTCGGTCAACCATTCATCATCTTCTAGTTCCAACATGCGTTGGTACACCTTATAAGGAATTAGCACTGCTTCCGGCTGGTTGTCGCGAGTTAAAACATAAGGGATAGTCTCTTGTGTGACCTCATTAAGAACAGACTTGAAGCGTTGCCGTAGTTCTTTCAGGCCAATGACTTTTTGCATAAGCATCTCCCGATTCTGTTTTGATAGCACTTGTATTGTACCTCACATTGTGAAAGTGCGTATGGGTCTATGGATAGATAGCGGGCGAGTCTTTCTGGCTAGGCTACGAATTTGTCATAGATGTTTATCTGCCATCGCTGTGTTATATCATATATCCCCCGTTAGGTTGGTAAGCTCGGAAATAATCAATGACGAATCGTTGTGGATAGGAAAGAGTGTGCTGAATGGTATCGGCCGCCAAGGGGCGTTCGAAGATGTCTAGCATGAACACCATTGGATAGTGAGGAGATTGCTGGATGGTCGTGATTTTGATGTTATCAACGTAGTAATCAATATGGGTAGGCGTCCATTCGGCCGCGTAAATGTGGTACTGCGTTGCATCCATGTTCAATACCGGCTCATACCATTCATCGCGAATGGCGGGATCGCTCCAGGGGTGTACGCCGTGACCTATTTTTGAGCCGCTGGGGCCGACGTCTTTGCCAAAGATTTCACAGATGCAGATTTCGGCCGAATGCTCCGCTATCTCTTCATACCCAATCATCCACAGGGCGACATGATTGGCAATCCCTTCTGTTGCTTTGGCCCGCATTTCAAAGTAACCGTACTGCGGCGTATAGAGTTGGACGTTTGGCTGTGCTTCGCGCACCACACAGTCAGGATGAAAGCGGAGGAGACCGGCTTTGCTGCCCAACGGACCGGCAAATTCGCCCGTTTGAATAGAGGAGGCTTTGATCGCTCCATCAAATTCAGAACACCACGGTTGTTGATCGGCCGTAATTTGCAGGACCAGGTTGCCCTGCTCAAAGTAATAGTTAGCGGCCGATTGCGCCCTTGAACTCCAATGAGGTAGATAAAATGGCAGCCACTTATTCGTATCCAACAGTGGCCCATCAAATTCATCGTGGAATTCGAGCGTATACCCCGCTTTTTCCAAAGGGTTGGGTGGGCAATCACCGGTAGCAAAATCGCCGGAGAGTGGTTGAACAAGCATGACAGCCTCCATGAATTTAGGAAGTAGAGAACGCCATTTTAGCAAAGTTAGAGGGAAAGAAGGATGAAATTACCGATTCGCGAACTGAGCGCGGCCGCCTTTGCGCCCTATGGTCAAGTGATCGAAATGCCTGAGCGTTCCCAGGATGCTGCTGGCCCTGGCTGGAGATGGTGGGGCGAGACGGTGTTGTTGGAAGGGGATGAACGGCCGTATGGCATTGGCTATCTTGATCTACAACCGGCCGACTTGCGCTTCGATTGGGCGGAACGCCACATGCGCTCGATGGAACTGCTCATCCCCGCGGGCGGCGATTGTCTCGTCTATGTTGGCCCACCGGATCACCCGGAGCAACCAGAGCAGATGCCACCGCTGGAACGGTTTGAAGTGTTTCGAGTGCGAAAGGGACAGGGGGTATTGCTGGGCCGTGGCGTCTGGCACGGTGCGCCGTTGGCGTTGGACCGGCCGCTAAACGTCATCGTTCTCCTCCATCAAAACACCGGCGGGGAGGATACGGCCGTTGTCCGTTTTCCTGATTCACCGGTCAGCATTCACCCTTAAGTAAAATGCGGAAAGTTTCTTGAGAACAGAAACCGGGTTTCTTAGCTTTTACTAGACAGCATCGTTTGCTCGATAGAAACCCGGTTTCTAAGCGAACTTTCCGACACACACTTAGTGCATAAATGACATCTGTCAGTTGAAAGCAGGCTAATAGTCGTACCATTTTTGCCCGGAACTCGATTATACTGAAAACGTTAACTTAGGATTTACACGTTGAACACGAATTGGCGCAAATGACACGAATTTTAGATTCTATTTTCGTAAATTTGCACTCAAAAATTATGCCATTCGTGTTGAGTATATAGAAGGAGTAAAACGTAATGGCTAACGTTGAAGGAAAAGTAGCAATTGTCACTGGCGCGAGTTCGGGCATCGGCCGTTCTTGTGCGCTGGTGTTGGCGGAGCGTGGGGCAAAAGTGGTTGTCTCTGATGTGAGTGTTTCCGGCGGTGAGGAAACTGTCAATTTAATCACTCAGGCCGGTGGTGACGCGATCTTTGTCCGCGCCGATGTCAGCTCGGCCGAGGATGTGGAAGCGTTAGTAAACCGGACGGTTGAGCAGTACGGCCGCCTGGACATCGCTGTCAACAACGCCGGGATCGGTGGCGAAGCGGCGCCGACTGGTGAGTACACCGTAGAAGGGTGGCGGCGAGTGATTGATATCAACCTGATCGGCGCCTTTCTCTGTATGCACTACCAGATTCCGCGCATGTTGGAGAGTGGCGGTGGGGCTATCGTCAATATGGCTTCTATTTTGGGTTCGGTTGGTTTCCCCGGCTCCTCCGCTTATGTTGCCGCCAAACATGGGTTGTTGGGGCTGACCAAATCGGCCGCGCTGGAGTATGCCACGTCTGGCATTCGCATCAACTCCGTCGGCCCAGCCTTCATTTACACACCGCTGATCGCTGAGATGGGGGAAGAGGGGCATAACATGCTCATCCAGGCGCATCCTATCGGCCGTTTGGGTGAACCGGAAGAGGTCGCTTATCTGGTGGCCTGGCTTTGCTCGGATGAAGCCTCTTTTGTGACCGGCAGCTATTATCTGGTGGATGGCGGTTACACGGCACAGTAGTGACTGTCCTTTATGAATATAAAGCTCACGCAAGGGCGCAAAGGTCGCTAAGTTTTTTAAGCTTTGCGCCTTAGCGTTCTTTGCGTGAGCCAGTCTCAAAGGAGAATTTAGCTATGCCTGTTGTGGATCGTCGTGAATTCGGCGGCCGTTTTGCCGTCAAGGAAAACTCGCGCCGTCTGGCAAACTATCGTTATCTGGAAATCCAACTGATGGAGATGATCGCCGGGTGGTGCCACACCACGCCGCAAATCGCCTTCAAGGCTACCTTTGGTTACCACGTCTACGATCACGCGCAGGCGGCCGATATGCTGGGTGAACGGCAAGAACAACTGCGCTCGGCACGCGAACGCCAGGAACCGCCGACAGACGAATTTGCCAAGCTCTGCGAGCGCGTTTGGCATCTAAATTCAACGGTTGAGCGTTTAGTGGCTGTCTATCGCGTTCTCGAACCCCATCTGGTCAGTACCTATGTCTACCACGCCGACGCCACCGACCCGCTGGCCGATACGCCGACGGTGCGGATGTTGCGCCATCTGGCGGGGATGGGCCAATCCCATCTGGCCTGGGGGCAGGCGATTTTGGAGGGGTTGACCCGCGAACCGGAAGCGCGGCGGCTGGCGCTGGATGTGCAGGCGGAGTTGGAAGCTGACCTGGTGGCCTGTGGCGGCGTAACCGGGCAGGGGATTGAGTCGCATTGGCTGGCTTTTCATAGCACACGGGCGGCCGATAAACCCAGCACACGGCCGCGACGGTGCGACTATCGCTTTGTCAAGCAATGCCCGCCGCTAGAGCATTCCATTGTCGAAGCCCCCTTCTGGTTCTCCGGCAACCCGGATGACTTTAGTAACGCCTATACCTCAGAAGATGAATGGTCACGCGAAGGCTACCGGCATAAGTTCCACCAACTGCTCTATGGCGAAGTAGAGACAACCGACCGGATGGGGAAGATGATCGCCGAATTTCCCGACCTGCCTTGGGAGATGCGGATGGAACTGGCGAACCAGATGTGGGACGAGGCGCGGCACATTGAGATCGTCGCCAAAGCGTGCGAGGAGGAGTTGGGGGCAGAGCTTGGCTATGGCCCCTGGCCGCTGGCCTGGTGGTGGATGCAGAACGAAAGCGATCCGTTGCGCCGTATCTCCGTCACCAATAGTTGGTCGGAAGCGAATTTGATGAGTACGCTGCGCCAGTGGCGCGAACATGCTGAAGAGCGCGGCTACAACCGGCTGGCCGAGCTATGCGACTACCTCCAGGCGGACGAGTCCAATCACGTCAAGCTGGCGACGCGCTGGATACCGGCTTTGCTGAAGGATGAGCCGGAACGGATGAATGATTTGCTGGAGTGGAGCCGCGCGGCCGTTGCTCGCATCGAAGGCTTTTACGGTTCGGCCTATGGCGGCAATGGTCAGGAGAACGGCGCAGTCCAGCGCAAAGAACCGCGCTTTACCTTTGTGCGCGGCCGAGGGGAGGAGTCTCAATCTGACCGCTCCGAATTTAGCTATATCATTGGAGAATAAAATTCATTTTAGTCCCTATGTCTAAAGAAAGAATATTAGTACGTATAACACTTGTTGTGGCTGCGCTATTTGCTATTTCTGCAATCGTTGGTGCTGTTTTATCGTCTGGTTTCGCTTCAGCCGAAACCTGGGCAGTGATTGCAGCTGCGTTAGCTGTAATTACTTCTACTATTTCGTCTTGGCCTGCCCAACGTGCCCTTGAGCTTCAGCAAGATCAACAGCTTCCATATCCTTATCCAACACTTGATATTAGGAGTAGGTATGGCTTAATGATGTTGCGGGTTACAAATTACGGCGAAAGTGTAGCCGTGGACATAAGGCTACGATGGAACCGACCATTACTGAATGAAAAAGGTGAGTTAGTCCGCTTTACAGACCAAGAAGAAGCACCAGATATTCCGGCACTTCCACCAAATGAGAGTGTTGCAATTCTGATCGGAAGACCATTTATTCTCTTTGAAAAATACGAGGATATGAGCTATTCCGGTGAGGTTGAATTCAAAGACGCTTCTGGAAACAAAAGGAAGCATGCTTTTTATCTAAGTGCAGAGGCTTGGAGAAAATCACCAACTCATGACGAAGAGGAGTTAAAAACACACTACCAAATTCAAAAAATACCGGACGAGATAGGACGACTTCGGCGCGAACTAGAGTATATAAAATTCGCTCTTGGGGATTTGCAACCACAAGAACCAGACAGCGAAGAAACGGGTTAGATTTGGCTAATGGAGAATAATTGGCAACAGACGAGATCGCACAGGCTGTAGCTGAGCTTTGCAGGCAGCGACCAGACCTCAATTGCCGTACCATTGAGTCTGTCTTGACGCTTTCCCTGGAGATTAAACGCGAGGGCCGGGAAGGGCGCAATATCGGCACGCTGTTTGTGGTTGCCGATACGGAAGAAACGCTGAAGCGCTCGAAGAGCCTGATCCTCGACCCGCTTTGGTACCATCCCGACGAGCATAAGCATATTGATGATCCCAACTTGCGGGAAACGTTAAAAGAGCTGGCACAGATGGATGGCGCGTTTATTGTTGCTGACAGTGGGACTGTCCTTTCTGCCTGCCGTTATATCAATGTGTCGGCCGAAGGGGTGGAACTGCCTCTGGGGCTTGGCAGTCGTCATATGGCGGCCGCGTCCATCACCCGGCAAACAAAGGCGGTGGCTTTTGTCTGCTCCGAAAGCAGAGTCGTACGCATCTTTAACCAAGGCAAAATTGTCGCCATATTGCGCTAAGGATGACCTTATTCACCTTCTTATGCTAAAAGCTTAGACAATCGCCTATCGCCCGAAGACCAGCATCATGCCACCCAGAAGCGCCAGCAGCCCCATGATCACATTCTGCCCTTCAAAGCTAAAGCCAATCAGGCTAAACAAGCCGGTCAGAATAAACCAAGTACCGATGAAAAGCATCCCCAAATTTTTATTGATATTCAAGTTTGCACGCCTTCTTCTGCCTCGACCGTCACTTCCAAACACGATCAACGCCAGACCCAATAGTCCAACAACAAGTAGCAAATGGATTAAACCATCAAATGTATTATTGGAAATGATCCCCAGCAACCATAAAAGCAAGAGAATGACAAAAAGAGCAATCATGATGCGCTTTCTGTTCGCTAAAGGATTCCTTCTCTTGAGCGTTGGTGCCCACATTATAAACGAAGGAGTTAGCACGCGCTATTACGAACCACCATCAATGAAAATCCGCATCATCTGAGTGCATTCATAGAATGCCTATCCGCGTGATCCGCCTAACCATTTCTACAGGAGAAATAAGTGGAAAGAGGAGTTTACTTCGATGCCTGGTTCCCCCGGCAACATTGTTACCATCCTAGCCTCCCTGCCCGGCGGCTGAAGATGGTGGATGATTTGCGGGAGTACAAGGCGACGGTTTTAGTTTGGTCAGCATTGGGCGGGGGGTCAATCTCCTTACCCTATTTAGAGGAAGAGGCGTTTGGCGAAATTCCCCCGCGTTTTCGCTTCTATGGCTTCGTCAATGACAAAGAGTTTATTCGAGAGTGTCAGAAGCAGGGGATCAAGGTCTTTGGCATCGTCTTTGAGGTGCAGGGGTGGGAGTTCGCGGCCGAGCTCAACGACGCGGAAGATACGATTCTCGCCCTCAATGAACTGCGCGGCGTGGGTAAGCGGGTTTCGCTTGGCTTGCGCGAGTTTTCACAGAACCGCTTTCCGAAGCTGTGGCGGCCGTTTGAGGAGTACTTCCCCGATGGCCTGCGCAACAGCGACGGCGAACTCGTCACCGACTTGATCGAGGAGTGCTGCTCGCGTGACATCTATGGCGAACCGTGCCATGCCCGCTGGGTGGAAGTGCCGGGCAATCCACAGCAATGTTACATGATGGATCGCAACAACCCCGTCTGGCGCGAATATTTGAAGGGGATCATCCGCATTCAGATTGATGCCGGGGTGGATGGGGTTCAACTCGACGAGGCAGAGTTGCCGATCACTAGCTTCCAATATGGCGGTTGCTTTTGCAAGGAGTGTATACGCGGCTTCCGAGCCTACCTGCAACAACTGTCTATTGAAAGCCGCCCGGCCGAACTGGACGGCGTTGACCTCGACACCTTCCATTACGGAAGCTGGTTGCTTGAACAGGGTTATGACTTCAAGACCAACCGTGAAGAGTCTCCCCTCTTTTGGGATTATCTGCGCTTCCAACAAGGGGCGATCACCCGCTACTTTGGTGAACTGGCCGACTATGCCCGTGAGTACGCTGCCAGCCAGGGGCGCAAGGTGCTGGTTTCGGGTAACTTCTTCAACCTCTTTGAACAGTATTACCCGCTGGAGCCGAAGGTTGACCTGATCATCACCGAGATGCGCAATACCCGCTATCGCCAACCGGCGTGGTATCGCTATGTAGCCGGGTTCGCGGCCGACAAACCCGTCGTCGTTGTCGAAAACCCCTATGGCGGCGTCGTGCCGGAGTTGGTGGAGCAACTGAAGGTGGGCAAGGGGTATGATTTGTTTCGCCTTTCGCTCTATGAAGCGGCCGCGCTCGGCGCCAACATGAGCGTGCCTTATGGGGCGTGGCTGGGCAGCGTCATCCCCGACTCTTTTCATCCCCCCCATGATCTGTGTGTGGAGATTCAGAGCTTTCTCGCTGGACATGAGGCGTTGTTCAGCCGCCAATCGTGGTCGGAGACAGCCGTCATCCAAAGCATCGAAAGCAACTTCCAACTCGTCGCCCGCCGCGACCTCTTCGCCGACAACCGTGACAACACCTCCGGCGATCAGACCATCCCCTTTTGGGAGGTGTGCGAATGGCTCGCCGACAACGCCCAACCGTATGATGTGGTCTTTTTTCCAGAGGGCAAGCTGCGCCCGGATACGCTCACACTAGAGCAAATTCAACAGTACGGCCGTCTCATCCTACCCGACTGTCGCTACCTCACTCCCCATCAGGCCAACTTGCTGCTGCAATATATGGATGGTGGCGGGCAGTTGGTGGTCATTGGGGAGTTGGGGTTGAATCTGGCGGCCGAGGAGCGCGAACGCTTGCTGGAGCAACCGAATGTGGTCAGGGTCGGCCGTCTAGCTGATCTAACGTTAGACGTGCTACCTGGCGGGCCACAGGTTGAAGGTATCCAGACGGACAAGCTGGCGTTGCACATTCAGCGGACGGCCGAGGGCGCGGCGATCCACCTCATTCGCTATGATTATGATCCCGCCCTTGACGCGATTCCCCCATTGCCAGAGCTACAATTTACTGTTCGCTTACCGCAGCCATTTTTACAAATGAATGTTTACAGCCCAGACAACACGCTCAGAGGGAGCCTGATCACTTCGGATAAGCTCCATCGAATCCAGTTGAGGGATGTCCCGCTTTACTGTATTGTCTCACTTACTTAAAGTCTGAAAGAACGTTCGGCGCCAAACAGCAAACATGTCGAATCAGGGAGATAAAGTGATTAGCCAGTTGGTAGAGTGGGCAGAAAACCAGGCTCCTGTTCGCGCCATGCTGC
>CAYPHY010000009.1:115847-147631 GCA_964410625.1 uncultured Ardenticatenaceae bacterium
ATTAGCCAGTTGGTAGAGTGGGCAGAAAACCAGGCTCCTGTTCGCGCCATGCTGCTCACCAGCACCCGCGCCATCCCGAATGCCCCGGTAGACGCCTTCTCGGACTATGATGTGATTTTGGTTACGGCCGACATCCACCCCTTTTATGTGGATAGAAGCTGGCTGGAGGATTTCGGCCGCGTTCTTGTTGGCTATTGGGACCCCATCTACCGCGAGCCAGATTATCACTGTGATGTTTTCGGCAACGTGATCCAGTATGAGGACGGCTTGAAGATTGATTTTACCCTCTGGCCGATTGAATTGTTGGGACGGATCGCCGCTGCGTCAGAACTCCCGGCCGAATTAGACGCTGGCTATAAGGTGCTGCTTGATAAAGACGGGCTAACCGAAGGGCTGCCATCGCCAACCTACACGGCCTATATTCCCAAGCCACCAGGCAACGAGCGCTTCCAAACCCTGGTCAATGACTTCTTCAGCGATGCACCCTATGTGGCGAAGTGTCTCTGGCGAGACGAGCTATTGCCGGCCAAGTGGTGCCTTGATTTTGACATGAAGCATGTCCATCTGCGGCCGATGCTCGAATGGCGAGTACAATTGCATCACGGCTGGTCGGTGAAGATCGGTGCGTTGGGTAAAGGATTAAAGCGGCATCTACCGGCCTACATCTGGCGACAACTGGAAAACAGCTATACCGGAGCCGGAATCGAAGAAAACTGGGAGGCATTGTTTAATACCATGGCGCTTTTTCGCCAGGTTGCGGCCGAAGTGGCCGAAGGGCTGGGTTATAAGTATCCACATGAGTTAGACCGACGGGTGACAGAAGAATGTCGAAGGGTATATCATATGCCCTTGAAATCCGCATTATCCGCAACAAAGACTACAGCGGATAAAGAAACAAACGAATGATTGGCACTCTATCCGTTCGTTTCTCTATCCGTTGTAGTTCCTACCAAGCAAACAAAAACCTGCATCCTCAACTTAATGATTAGGAGATGCTATGATTTCCAAAGAACAACACCAACAAGCCCAACAACGGGCACGTGAATATCTGCAACGGGCGGGTATTGTGCTGACGGCCGATGAAGCAGCCAATATCGAGGTAGCCGACTTTGGCCTGGGCGACCTGAACAACAGCGGCCTGGAGCTGATCACCTACATCAACACCGACCGCGTTTGTGCCAAAGAACTGGTGCTCTTCCCGCGCCAGACCTGCCCTGAACACCGCCATCCGCCCGTTGCTGGAGAGCCAGGGAAAGAAGAGACCTTCCGCTGTCGTTGGGGGGAAGTGTATCTTTATGTTTCCGGCGAACCGACGCCAAACCCGAAAGCGCAGCCACCAGGCGGCCGCGAACACACCTACACCGTGTGGCATGAAATCGTCTTGCGACCGGGCGAACAATTCACCATCTGGCCTAACACCCTCCACTGGTTCCAGGCGGGGGATGAGGGGGCCGTCGTTTCCGAATTCTCCACCCGCAGCCGCGACGAAAGCGACATCTTCACCGATCCCGACATCCTCCGTGCGCCTCAAGTTGCTGAATAGAATATATCTGCAACGAATTGGCGCAAACTTTGCGGCGCGAATTTTCGCGAATAATGCCTAATTCGTGTAAATTCGCGTTAATTCGTTGCGAAAAACTTATGACCAAAATCCTCCTCGACACCGACATTGGCACAGACGTAGATGATGCCGTCTGTTTAGCTTACCTATTGGCCCATCCTGATTGCGAATTGGTAGGGATTACGACCGTTACCGGAGAATCGAACAAACGAGCCTCGCTTGCCAGCGTCCTTTGCATGGCCGCCGGAAAAGATGTTCCGATTTATCCCGGCTATGAAGTACCGATGGTCGGCGAACAACGGCAGACCATTGCCCAACAAGCGGCCGCTCTGCCCAATTGGCCGCATCAGTCCGACTTTCCACAAGGCCAGGCCATTGAGTTCATGCGCCAAACTATTCGCGCAAACCCTGGAGAGGTGGTTCTGCTGGCTGTCGGCCCCATGACCAATCTTGGGCGATTGTTCACGGCCGATCCGGGCGTTGCGTCGTTGCTCAAAGGGTTGGTGCTAATGGGCGGCATCTTCAGCGATAACTATCCCGACAAAGAGCGCGTCGAGTGGAACGCCAGCGGCGATCCGGCGGCGACAGAGATCGTGTATCGCACACCCGTCGCCCTGCACCGTTCGCTTGGTCTGGACGTGACGGAGCAGGTGGGCCTATCTGACGATGATACCCGGCGACAGTTTACCGCTCCCTTGCTGCGGCCGGTGCTGGACTTCGCCGAAATCTGGTTCGAGCAGTTCTATCCGGCGATTACCTTTCATGATCCGCTGGCAGCGGCTACCATCCTCGATCCAACTCTCTGCCAATACCGGCGGGGCCGCGTAACCATTGACCAGAACAAGACCTGGTTGACCCATTTCGCACCGGAGAACAACCCGGCTCCCCATGAAGTGGCGGTGTCTGTGGAAGTCGGCCGATACTTCGACCACTTCTTCAGCGTCTTCCATGAGTGAGTAGGGGATCAAACTCATCCCTGCACACCATTATTACGCCTAACCCTTAAGAGACCTCTGATGCTTTACTGCTCAAAACGCTGTTTCACTCGACAAAAAAACCTCAGAGGTGTGAACGGTTACGATTTTCACGGATTATAAGTAGAAAATCCGTGTTTATCCGTTTGCTCCGTGTCATCCGTGTTTGCACTATTTACTGCCGAAATCCGATTATATAGATTGCGTAAGATCAATTTGTCAAAACACGTCTAGTAAAGTATAATACGCTTGTTCTATATTCCGCCATATGTTTGATCCCCTTTCTACTCTACCCAAACGAAAGCAGTGTCAAACGTGACTGGAAAACAATGTCCCAGTGGTTTCGTGCTGTCTGCCTGGGAGCCAAAAGCAAAGCACAGAAGTTTAAAATTGAGCGTCCACTATCTCCAACACTATCGGAGAGGGGATTGCTCGTGAGAATGTATAGGAAAATGAAAAAGAGTTTAAGAATTATTCCCCTCGGCGGCCTGGGGGAAATCGGCAAGAACATGACCGTTCTTGAGTACGGCCGCGCCATGATTATTGTAGACTGCGGGGTGATGTTCCCCGAAAGTGATATGCTCGGTATTGACCTGGTGCTGCCCAACTTTGACTATGTGGTGCAGAATCAGGCTCGCTTGCAGGGCATCGTATTAACCCACGGCCACCTCGACCATATCGGTGGCCTACCTTATCTGTTGCCGGAGATTAAAGCCTCCATCTATGGCACGCCGCTGACCATTGGCATGGTCAAGCGCAAGCTGGAAGAGGCCAAAGTGCTGCAACAGGCCAATTTGCGCGTCGTCCAAGAGCGCGACACCATCCAGCTTGGCCCGTTTAAGATCAGCCTCTTTCCGGTGGCCCACTCTATCCCCGGCTCTGTCGGGCTGGTGATTAAGACGCCGGTTGGCAACGTCGTTCATACTGGCGATTACAAGCTGGATGAGACGCCCACTGGCGGCCGCACGACCGATCTGCCTCGGTTGCGAAACTTAACACGCAAAGGGACGTTGGCCTTGCTGGCCGACAGTACCAATGCCGACCGGCCGGGCAGTACGCCAACGGAAAAGCTGGTGGCTGAAGAACTCGACCGTCTGTTTGCCGAAGCGAAGGACGGCCGGATCATCATCGCTACCTTTGCTTCGTTGCTGGCTCGTTTACAGGAGATTATCTATCTGGCGAAGAAGCACGGCCGTAAGGTCGCCTTTGCCGGCCGCAGCCTGGAAGAGAATGTGACGTTGGCCCGTGATATGGGCTATCTGAAAATCCCGAAGGGCTTGCTGGTTGAGGTGGATGCTAAAATCCCGGATAAGCAACTGCTGATCCTGGCGACTGGTACGCAGGGCGAACCGCGCTCGGCGCTGAACCGCATGGCGAATGGCGAACATCGCCAGGTGCAGGTGAAGCGCGGCGACACCATCATCATTTCCGGTGGCACGATCCCCGGCAATGAGGAAGAAGTCGGCCGGATGCTCAACAACCTGTTTGAGCGCGGCGCAAATGTCATCTATGGCAAGCTGGCGAATGTCCATGTCTCCGGGCATGGCAGCCGCGATGAGATGGTGACGATGATTGAGGCGGTACGGCCGAAGTTCTTCATCCCTGTCCACGGCGAAACGCGCCACCTGCATCTCCATGCGCGGTTGGCGGAAAAGACGGGTGTTCCGGTAGAGAACGCCTTTATCTTGAAGAATGGTTTTGCCTGGGCGACGGATGGGGAGAAGGCTTGGTTGGAGGAGCCGGTAGCTGCCGAGGATGTGCTGGTAGACGGCAACCTCATCGGTCAAATCAGCGACCTCGTCATGCAAGACCGCCAGCGACTGTCGCAGGAAGGCTTCATCGTCGCCGTGATCCGCGTTAATGGCAAGAACCGTCTGGCCGGAGAGCCGGAGATCATCAGCCGGGGCTTTGTCCCGCTGGACGGCTCCAGCGACCTGTTAGAAGCGGCGCGGAAGGAGATTAAGCGGCAATTCAAGCAGAATGGGAATGGCAACGGTAAGGGTAAAGACCCTCATGCCACGATCAGCGAGACGCTGCAAAACTTCTTCTACCGCGAGACGCAATCGCGGCCGGTGGTTTTGCCGAGTATTATTCGGGTGTAATAATCGATTTTTAAAACGCCATTGCATAGCAGCAGTGGCGTTTTCAATTATAGACCCGGCTCGAAGAAGCTAAGGTCTTTCTAATACGAGTGTTTTTACACCGCAATTGAATCAGGAAGTAATCAACGGCCGTACATGCTGTTTCGGCCGGATTTCACGCCAGGTCATAATTCATTTGCAAATTCAACCAAAACTGTGGCGTTGTGCCAAATGCTTCTGCCAGTAGCCAGGCTGTCTCCGGTGTAATGCCGCGTTTGCCACGCACGATCTCATTCACTCGCTGGGTTGGAATTTGTAAATGCTCGGCCTTCGAGCCAACGGCCGTCTCAAAGCTCCAGTTAACTTTCGGTTTAACATCGTTTCAAACTTGCCTTAACCCTGGTGTTTGATTCGGCTTGTGGGGCATGTTACGATCTTTCCAGAGGATCTAACGATGTCTTATACGATTGATACAACTCTAAGCCCTTTATATATTCTGCATTTCTATGACCATCTGTCCCTCGAAGAGACCAAGCGGTTTTTTGCCGAGGTTGACACACTCCTGACCCGTAGTGGGAAGTTCGGAGTGGTTATGAGCTATAATTCAGAAGAAGAGCATGACCACGACGAGGAGTTCGATGAGGATTTCGATTTGAAAGAAGAGGATGACGACGAGCACGACCGTAAACATGGACACGAGCCGGGCGTTGCCAGATTCCAAAAGGCGTGGCTTGTTGCCAACCGGGATCGCTTCGCACAAGACTGTGTGGGTATTGCCATGGTCAACTCCGACAGTAAGTTCGTCTCCTTCTATGCGCCGCTGGCCAATAAGATTATGAGTCGCATGTATCGCTGTCCTGGCGCGATGTTCGGCGATGAGAACAAGGCTTTGGCGTGGGTACAAGCCAGGATGCCACAACTGGCTGATTGATCCGGCGACAGGACGAGCTTCACGGCTTACGCTTCTTCCTTCTGGTTTGTGGGTGTGGGATCATAGTGATGGAAACGGCCGAACCCCCACGCCAACATGCTCATCCTATAAAGAAAAAAGCTCTCGAGTGACTCGAGAGCTTTTTTACATTATATTCGATACGGGAGCGACGGGATTTGCTCACTCACGTGGCCCATGACTGTAGTGACAAGACCAGCCCCAAATGTTTTGATGACCCTGTATCCTAGAGTTATTCATTTTGACTTTCGCGGAATCATCCATATATCAAGTAGTGTAAACGAGACCGTTCAATTAAAGACGTAACCTTGTGCTAACTCTGTATTTATTGGCAAAGGTTCAGGAATGCCATATAGCTGAATCCTTGTGCCCAATAATAATCAAATGATGTCTGGCACGAGAACAAGCAACATACATCAACTCAGCAACTGCATGCTGTAGCGTTGGTTCCACCTCTGTCAAGATAATGATCGGACTTTCAAGCCCCTTGAAGCTGTGGATCGTAGTATAATAAACTTCATTCATCCCTATATCCCAATTAGTTGTCAGCTGAAAACGGCCGTATCGGCGCTCCTGATTAAGACAAGACTTGCTCTCAGAGAATGGGGTTAAGATGACAATATCCTCTGCCAGCACCTCTTCCTCAACAATCAACTTATGTAGCATGCGCCGTAATAGAGTGTGCATTTCCGCTTGATTTTCGTATGCTAAAGTAACAACATCTCGTCCTGGCGGGCCTAGTGCTTTGGGTGGATGTTGACCAGCATAAAACGTTTTGATCCGCTCATTTATTTTCTGGGTGTTACGGCAATTTTCATAGAGTGGATACTGATGTTGGATAAGATTTTTAACCGCCTGCAAACCGCCGTAAATATTTTGGTTATCGTCGTAAAAAATGTAGAGAGTGCTGGTATCAGGATTAGGCAGAAGGAGTTGCAACGGTAGCCACCAATTTTCCAGAAAATCCTGTGCTTCATCTACAACAATGGCGTCAAAGGGTGGGCCAAGGTGATCAACGGCCGTTATCAACTGTTCCGGCAGGCGAATAGAGAGGTAATCGTTTATATTTTCTCCAGGTAGCGGCCCAAAGGTTTGACCAGATTGGCGCACCAAGTCGGCAGCCAGTTTGTGGAAATGCACAATGTCTAGCGTTGACGGCCGTTCCCTCAGATAATCCTCACGCAGAAAAGCCGCCAGATTTTTGTTAAAGCACGTCAGTAAAACGCGCAACCCCTCATCAGCCAATTGTTTAGCTTTGTAAGCAGCAAGCATCGTTTTGCCAGAGCCTGCACAACCGGCAATGGCCGCGCGGGGAACGCTAGCAATAAAATCCATTAGGCGACATTGTTGCTCCGTTAGTCGCACAAATTCCGCTTCTTCCGCCTGCATATCTATCCCCAGCATAGAGCGAAGATGATGTACAGGTGCCAGCAAGTTTTGTAGATAGAGGACGCCATGCGTCCCTAATTCACTGTAATGGCTATTCCCCCTGATATAGGTAAAATGAGCGGAAACCCATTCTGATATAGCTAATGTATCTCGCTTATCCAGAATCAAGCGGCGAGGCGCTTGCAGCGTAAGTGGATAGTTGGGAGTAACAACATCAGGGAAAGCGACGGCATGGGAGAGACAAATGTGGCGATTTGCCCAATAGCTATCTGTCTTTAGCAGGTTGAGCAATTCATATTTGAACGCTTTAGCCTGTTCAAACGGATCTTTACGCATGATATGACCGCTTTGCAACCAGACACCGTTTTGTCCATCGTAATCAATATAGCCACCTTTGACCTCCAACACCAGAATACCTGAGCGAGGATGGACAATGACAAAATCAGCTTCGCCATCACGCGCGCCATAAATTTCGTTACGTGACTGCCAGGCGACCGAATGAAACACCAGATAGTCGTCTGGTAATTGGCGGGCAAACAGTCGGTATAATGCCTTTTCAGCTTCACTACGCACATCAGGTGCTATAATGGTAGGAAACATCTTTGCCATTTTTTACTCCAAAGCCTGCCTCAAGAAATCAACTGCCAATCCACGCGCCAGCTTTTTGTGCAAGGGCTGGTTATAAAAATTCCAAAGACATTGATGGCAAGCCGTTTCCGGGCCGCATTGGCAGCTATTGACATGCTTATAGGCAGTGTGGAAGACAGCGGGCAAGGCTTCGTTTATACGGCGAACATGCCCTGCTCCACCAGGCACATCATCGTATAGTACCAGTGCCGGTGGCATACCCGATTGGTAATAATATATGGTACCATTCAGATCATCTCGGCGAATGCTTAAAGCGCGGCTGGCTCCCTCTAGTAAAGCGTATAGTAAGGTGGACCAGATGTCTTTTTCGTCTGGATTAGGCCGCAAATAATATTGCATAGGTAGTAAGCCGGTTAGTCGAATTTCTAACACATCAGTAATGAAGGAATGACCTAAGCGTCGTTGCATGAGAGTGTCGGCAGGACAATCTCGGCCATTACGCGGATTCTTGTGCTTGAGTGTCTGGCGCGACCGCCTGCTGCGCCTCCGACTGCCTGGGGTAGATGACTGCATCGCTGAATCAGGAATAGGGTGACCATAGCCACAAAGGGGGCAGATATGAAAACCCCAACCATCCGGCCCGTGGTTGACCAGTACTAATTCCCCAAAGCGGGAGTAGCGCGTGGCGACATTGATATTAGCTCGAATAAGCGCCGGCTGGGGACGTGGCTGCTCCTGATGTTCGCTTTCAGGCGCGTTGGTAGCCACCGTCTGATCATAATCATGAAAGTAAACTCGTGACGTGAAACTGCGTAGAGGACGTGACTCCGTGGTTTCCTTGACATCCGCAGCGGCCAAGAAGCCATACTCTGGTTTGATCATAATGCCGCTTGTCCGGGGGGCATTAGGCGGCAGGTTGCGTCCACAGTGGCATTGAGCAACTGGTTGATCTCCGATTTGCATATTAAAACGGCTACACTCCGGACAAATGGCAAAGGCAATCGGTTCCCAGCTCCGCTCTGGCAAGCGGTAAAGACCACCGCCAGTCCAAACCCGCTTGGCAGCAACCAGACTCGAACCGGGAGCAAATTCGGAAATCGCCACGCGCAGGTCACGCTGTAACTCGACCCGCCGAGCGGCATCATCAGCCACATAATCGGTGATAAACTCGACCACATCTACCGGAAAACCGTATTTGGGCAACACATTGTGTTGACCGAAAAAGTTAATCAGGTCACGTTGGTAGATGGTGCTTTTGATTTTTTGCAGTGCCCCGGCCCGCTCAAATTTGCGCTCTTCCACGGCCGCTTTTATCTGTCCTTCATAATAGCTAAAACGGTCTAACACCTTTTGCGCCGCCAGATCAAAGGTTTTTTCTAATTCGTTTAGCCAGCGCCAATCGGCCACCCCTAGCTCACCCTGCAACTCTACTGGCACAACGCGTTGTAATGCCTGGCGCACTTCTTCTGGTCGCTGTGCCAAATATTGGTGGAACAGTTCAGTTCCTGGCGCCAAGCTGCCTTCAGGTTCAAAGAAGGGGCCAACGCGCATTTCTCGCCGTTCCTGAAAGCGGCCGTGTACCTGCACACACCAGCGCAAAAAAGCGGCGATCAAAACCGAGTGCATGTGGCGTTGCACAATTTTAGGATTGCGAATGGCTACTGATGGCGTCGGTATTTTGCCGGACACAATTGCTTTGGGATTTTCATAATGGGCCAGATCGTGTGAGCGACGTTGGGCAAAGGTGAGGGCGAAAGCGGCCGCATCGGTACGCCGGCCGGCCCGACCGGCACGCTGTACATAATTAGCGGTGGCAGGCGGTACGTTGCGCATCATGACTGCCTGCAGGTCGCCTACGTCTACGCCTAGTTCAAAGGTGGTGGAACAAGATAGGACATTTACCTCACCGGAAACGAAATTGTTCTGCACTCTTCTCGCTTCCTGCGCTGTCCATTGGGCGGTATGTTCTTCTACGGCGATGGCCGCCGGGTTTAATGTTTCATATAAATAGCGATAATGATTATCGGCCTGGCTCATTGCTGTCAAGGTCACCGGCTGCAACTCCCCCTGGCAACCATAAGTGGTACAAACATTGAACAAGCTGACGTAGCTGACATTCTGACATTGATTGCATTGCCAGAGGGGAGTATCCGCTTGCGATGGCACCCATTCCCAAAAGGCATAATCCAACAAATAGCCAATGCCCCGTTGTTTGGGCAGATTTTCTGGTAGAAAGTAACCGTTGCGTCGCCAGATGCTGTCGGTTGACTCAAAGCCCATTGGCCATAGCGCCTTTAACGATTCTTCTGCCCGGTGTCGACGTTCTGTTAGTGATAGCTCAGGAGCTTTTTTATTAAGAATTTTATCGAGAATGTTTAGACGTCCATTTGACCCTTTCTCTGGCAGCCAGCGCAAAATGTAGCGGGGCAGTTTTTCACCGCTATGAGGCTGACCAGCCAGGTAATGCTGGACATTGCGCGGCGCGAAAACTTCATCTTTAGGATCTACTTGTGGCGGAAAGCGGAAAACCATGCCTCGCCGGATCGTGTCGAGGACAAGACGCAACAGGTCTTCAGCTTCTTGTGTTGTCAGACTCCAGGGCGGCTCCAACAACGGCTGTGGCGCTTGCCAACCCGACGGCCATCTCAAGCGCAATTGCAACAGCCCTAAACCTTCCAGGCTCTGGTTGCGATCAATAGGGGCCAATTCTTGCATGAGCCAGGTACGCATTTGGCGGATTTTTTGATCATAACTGCTGCGGGGCGCAAACAGTCCTGCTTGTTCAGCTTGCTCGCGCAATCGCTCGGCCACATCCTCCAACGTTAACTTTCCCTGACGGGCGGCATGATCCTGGTTTAAGGCAGCATAGAGCAGACGGCGACGCAGAATACTCTTGTAGGTGCGTTCCAAGTAGGGAGCAAAAAAGGCGGCATCCTGGCGACTGTCAGCGAAGATGAGCAATTTGCGTCCCTGACCTGGTTTATCCTGAACCGCTGCACCTTTGCCCTGCGGTATTTCGCCGTAAAGTGCCGTAGCCAGCACGCTTACCGGCGCATCCTGGCCGGTGAGAAAGCGGTAAACGCCACCACCACGTGCCTGAGTGGCACAATGGCGACAATATACTTTTTCCTGATCGGTGCCGTCAAAATCCGCCTTATACAAGGTAATGGACTGCTGGCAGGAGCAGCTCAAATTCTGCCCTTCCTGAACAATTTGACCACAACAAAGACACAGCGTGTGCCGTCGCCACTCTGTATCAACAGTCGCTTCATCTAGTTCATCTTCATCGGGTGCGGGTAAATAGTCGCTGAGGACGAAGTAATGCAATGACTGTTGCTCGCTACCCCATCCCCCTTTTGGAACCTGTAAATGGTGGACGCGTTGTCCGCTACTATCTTCCGGTTTTTCCTCAGCCACAATATAGGCGATGCCGCAGCGGGCACAGGTCGCCAGTTCAAAAACCCGGCTGTTACAGTCGGGACAAATTTCGTGCCGGTTGAGAAAAAGACGCGGCCGTCCATCATCATGTTTTGTCTGGTTAAGACAAACAAATGCCCCTTCCAAAGCACGAGCAAACAGGTGGTAGCGGGCCGGGATGAGAGGCAAACTATTCCCATCGGGACGCGCACGCACCGCCAGGTTGATCAGGTTAACCAACCCTTCCTGAGCGTTCTCTACAGGTAGATTAGGGAATAGTTTTTGTGCAGTCTGGGGCAGGAGATCAGGCTCTCGCTGTAATCGGGTCTGCAGGTCATGGATGTGGTGGTCGCCACGGAGCAGGGTGTATAGGGCGCGGTTTGGTCCGCCGCTCTGCTGAATCGGCTGCTGTAGGGCTGAAGGCACCGCATGGCGGGAAGCGATAGCGGCAATGGCCTGGGGCGACGGCCGTTCCTCCTTTTGAAACAATTGATTGAGATCGGCATACAATTCGGCCGTGCCTGTGCCCCAGACCGCGCCTAAAGCGCTTACGTTCTGGCGTTCTGCCTCGAATACATCGCTTGCATCAAAAGGTTCATCAAAGAGGTTCTCGGCGAATTCGGCTGCCTGGGGAAAATCTTGAGGGCCTTCGCCCAAGGTAGCTGAGGTCGCGATGCAGGTCAATCGCCCCTTTTCGCTTTGCACAATGCGATCTTTAAGACGGCGTAGCAGCATGGCGACTTCGATGCCACTGGCGCCATTATAGACATGCGCTTCATCCACGACGATAAAGCGCCAATGTTTGCCGGTTGGCCCATCGAACAATTCCGTGTCTTGTGGTCGCAGCAGCAAATATTCCAACATGGCGTAGTTGGTGAGCAAAATATGGGGCGGTTTCTCGCGCATCTCTTCGCGGGAAATCAGCTCGTTAACGGCAGGTTCGTCGTGCCACTCTTCTCGATATTCCTGTAGCGCTTTGCTGCGTAGTTCATTCGTCTCACCGATATAACGGCCGTAGGTGATGGATTGATAGTTGCAGAGCAGTTGGCGCAGCCGTTTCAACTGATCATTAGCAAGGGCATTCATCGGGTATAGCAACAAGGCCCGCACACCAGCCTGATGCAGTGTGCCTGCTTCTTCTTCACGAAGCAAATAGTCCAAGATGGGAATAAGAAAGCTCTCCGTTTTGCCTGAGCCAGTGCCGGTGGCGACAATTAGATTACGACCAGTCTTCGTTACATTGTGGATAGCTTTTTCTTGGTGGACGTATAACGGCCGCTCGTAAGGCAGCGTTTCTGCCTGGCAGAGACTTTGGAAATTTCGGTGCAATATGCCTTCATTAACCAGTTGCGCCAGGGAAAGCCCAGTTTTGAATGGGGGTGATGCTTCTAAAAGAGGCCCTTTTACCAACCTGTCCGGTTCAGCCAGCTTGGCCCAGAAAATCTGGCGCAAGTCTTCATCCCGAAATGGATATATGGTCTTCAAATAACGTTGATATGCTTCACTAATTTTCTGGGTAGTGTGGATGGGGTGAAGTTTCATATGCGCTCTCCTAATCTTGTTCTAACGTGGCGAGACGCGGCCGCAGCCACGCCACAGAACTGTTTTGTTTTAGCCGTTTGCGTTCCTGCTCTAATCCGGGATGGATCGAATGATGATGCTGGCTAAAATCGGCCAGACTGGTGAATAATTGTTTACAATGCTGGCATTGATACGGCTCACTTCTGAGAAAGGATAATAAGTTGCGGAGTAAATGTAGACGGACAGGTACAGCCGTTGGTGTCGCTGATAGCTTACCTTCGGCATAACAATCAGCATCAAAAGGGGCACAAAAGCGGATCTCATTCGTGATGCGGTGGCGCAACTTCTCGATCTCAATGACGCCATAAATGGTATCGAGAAGCATGCCCGGTGACACCCAGCTTGGCTCTAGCTGCATCTGTACGGCCATCTCTTGTAACAATTCCTTCGCATCCAATCCCCCATCTTGCGCCAGCCACGCTACAGCTTCCTGTTGATTAAGACAAAGTAAACTCGCTGCTCTATTCACTGCTAGTGCGCCATCAGCCACGTCATCCAGCAAAGCCGCCATGGCTACTTGAAACGCATTCTTGTTTTCTACACTTGACAAGGGCAAGCCACAAAGTATTTGCAAACATTCCAATCTATTAAAACGTAAGCCGCTTTGTAAAACTGAAAGAGCAATCTGCTTAGAAAAATTGTTCGGCAGGTGAGAAAAGTATCTTGCCACAACTTCTGTGTCTGCCTGCTCCTGTGATAAGCGGGCAAGCATAGGCGGTAAAAAAAGTTTGAGCTGTACTGTCTTGTACGCTATGCTGTCACACAATTTTGTCGCATCAGCCCAGCGCACTAACCAATTGGGCGTCATTGTCCCTGCTGTATCGGCTATTGCCTTATTTGTAATGTAAAGTTCATCCTGCTGTCCGTTATAGAATTGGTGGGTAAGCAACGCCAATAGCTGCTCGATGGATGCTTCTCTTTGCTCGCGTAAACGGTCGATTTCAGTGTAGTATTGGCTCAACCCTGGTGGTTTTATCAGAAAGGCGTTGAGTGCTCCTGGCTTCGGCCGCTGGGGGCGAGCGCTTCGCCAAGGGTTATAGGGAACCAGTTCAGCTAGATATGCTTCCGGTGGTAGCTCTGCAGTGGTCAGACGCAATTCAGTAAACATTTCGGCCGTTTCCGGCAGTCGTCGGGTGATAGGCTCATGAACCCAGGGTCGATCTAATGGCCATAGTTGTAATTGGTAGTTGCCGGGTTGTGACCGTTCCCACAACAAAGTAAGGGACACCTGTTCACCTTCTGAGCGCCACTCAAAGGCTACCTCGCCAAAATCGAGTGTAGGGAGTAAATAGAAGGCTGGCACCAGCAATGATTCTTCTTGCTCTGCTTGTTGAATGATCAACTGCCAGCATAAAGTCTCCCGATATTCACGCCAGACGGCCGTTACCTCTGTCAACGGCCATTCTAAACGACGCTGTACTGGTAACTCTCCTGGCGCTACATGGCGCAATATTTTGTTATCAGCGTTGATCAGTTGCCAACCAACGTGCAGAGGGCGTTCTCGTACAACGGGTACATCAACCCACAACATGCCATTTGGCGACGCACCTGGATAAATGGCCGATGGCTCTGTTCGCCATTGCATAGGGATATTATCGTTACCCGACCAAAGCCCCCAGCGCAACCGGTAAATGGGAATAGTTAGCGGCAATATCACGCCACAGTCATGGCGCAGTTGTAAATTCAACTGCATGATATTTGGCGCGGCGGTAATGCTATACCTTCTCTGTTGCTTCTTATCTTCTGTCAGCCGAAGCTCCACGCCAGCCTGAGGTGGATTTTGGCGAATTTGAACAGAAGGCTCGCATCTAAATTGGAATTGCGCTGGCTCATTGGTGTTAGCCAGGTAGAGTTGCAACAGTCCTTCAATTTCTAGTGCGGGAATACAGCGCAAGCCAAAGTGATAACTCTGACCCAGTGGGCCGCGTACTACCACTTCAAACTTGCCAACTGGCGTCTCTCCCAATAGTTCCGGCACGGCTAACTCTAGACGGAGACCGTTTCTATCGGGCGTGGACGTGGATGGGAGTTGTGACAAACGTTTTTGCCGGTGACCGCCTGGTTGGGCTAGACCCGCTGCCCGTACCGCCACCTGCCAGCGGTGTGGCTGCTTGGTATATAATATTAGTGCTGGGGGGCGGCCGACATACAATGGAAAATCTGCACCAAGCGTCGGCAATGGCAATCGGGACTCCTCACTAAGATACGGTCTTTGCCTCGACTTTTCATGAATGATGGTGAAGGGGTGGATGCGGCCGTTTTCGTCTTGCAACACCATTTCACCCGGTGATAGCTGCCAGGCTTCCAAATTGTATCCTCGCCAGTCACCTCCCAACATGGGTAACTTATAACGCTTTTGACTTTTTCCAGGTTCTTTCCAGCTGTAATTTTGAGGATAAAGCAGCCACCGTTCACCAGGGCGGAACCTTTCCTGATCAACTAGAGCATCCCCCTCATAAGCATCATATGGATCGAAAAATAATACAGGTGGCTCGGCCAGTCCTGGTAATGTCCAGGTCTGTAAGTGATCACCATCCGCTTCCAATTGAACAACATATTTCTCAGCGGGCGAAACAGCTACCTGTTCATCCGCCTCAAATTGAATACCTCCTTCAACTCGTCGCATCTGACACGGTATCTGACGCCCTGAATCAACGAAATGCCAAATTAACTGCCGTGGGGCTAATCGGTGTGGGAACAGTTGAACCGGTAGATACAGCATAACACCGGTGGCATATGGAGCAATCAAAAGAACTGGTTTTTGTAAGCGGATGCGCGGAGCGGTGGCTCGTGTGGCAACCCCTCTTTCTTCTCGCCACTGTCCAAAGGCAAGAATAACACGTTGTGGCAAATCGATTAATGCCTCTGCTTCCTCTTGCGAATCGGTGTCAAACAACTCTAGACACCTCTCGACAAAATCGACAGCTACCAAATCACCGTATTCTAAAAAACGACGAACTGGTTTGGGTAAATAGCAAAGATATTCCTCTGCTTCTTGCCGCCACATTTGTAGCAACGAGGCTGCGTCGAGACTAATTTGATGATGTTTCTTTTCTTCCTGCCATAGAAAATCAAAAAATTTGCTCAAAAAATCATTGGGAATGCCGCCGTGAAGCAGTATAGGCGTAACGTAGGTAAGTCCGCCACTTTGTTCAAAAGTAGGCAAATTATAATGCGACAGCGTGTCGAGAAACAGCCGTCCAAAACGATTCGTTTGGTTGGATGGCAACCCTAGCCGTTTGCCTGGACCATCCCAGTAATCCCCACTTTCATAACTGTATATTCCCTCAAGAACAAGATAGAGCGCGTAAGTGAGAGGCCATTGACCGCTGATAAAATGAATCGTTTTTTCAATGGAACGTCGCTTTTCACGAAGGTGTAAGAAATTCGTATCGGCTAGTAACTGCCCGATCTCATCCAAATCCTGTTGTCCAAAACCTAATTCTCCCAACAATAATTCACCATCACCAATGCAATCTATTAAACGGGTTTCCCATTCATCAAGTTGTTTTCTTTTGGATTTGGCAGTTCCGAACATGGAGAGATTCTTTCCTACCTCTCTTTATGAAAAGGTTTCGACAAATTTGTGCGCTTTGAGTAGCGGGATGCTACCCCTATAAAAGTCCACGACGTGACAATGAGCAACATAATGGGAGTGGCTATGAACGATTATACTCAACAAACCTTACAGGCAAAATTACTCCGAAATCTTGCTCAGCTGCCCCCATCGCTTTTAGGCTTGCGATGTAAAAATCATTAGGCGACAGCCTCCGTAATTCACTTTGTAAAAACAGCAAAAGCTTGATACTGCCAAATACGTCCTTCACGGCCAGATGTCGATTTGCCATTTTAAAGCGTGGGCTTCCACTCGAGGCAACAACAGGATAAAAGTGTCGTTGCAGAAAGCTGGGTATCGTGGTTTTAGTAGCGCGAATAAGGCTATTGATTGTGTAGCGGCCGTTGTACCATTATGGGCCAGGCGGGAGAGGCACTTGAGAACCGAAAGCAAACGTTATTACGAATTAAAACATCGCGAGTTGGCACACACATCTCTCAAGAAGTCATGTTTCACAGGGCATTGACCGCTCTCGCTACATGATTCTTGAAACGAAAAAGCCCATCACGATGATGGGCTTTTGGAATCAGTACAAATATATTCTACGGGAGCGACGGGATTCGCTCACACACATGGCCCATTTCTGTTTGGCTGAGCCCATCAACTAATGTCATGATAGCTTTGATTATCAGAATATTCCACTTTGATTCTCAATCTATTGTGAATATATCAAAAATGCCAAGTGTTGTAAACGAGCGATGGCTACATGGTTGAGTGCGCACGGCAATTACATCTCCAGTTACAGAAGCCTGGCTGTCGGGTTCCACGTGGCCGAAGCTCTCTCCGATCCTAAAGGTGCAATCATCAAACTGGAAAACAGGGCCTCCTGAAAAGAGACTGTCTACTCAGAAAGCTACTTGTGAAACACACTATGATCGCATCATAATAGCAATGAATGTAGTTCAACTCAGTACACGTTGGATAGGTGTGAGGGTAAATGTTGTGAAGACAGTTACGATGATCAGAGTCAATAGCCGGTCAGTCTCAATCGGGAACGCGCGTAAAAGTAAGACAATTGCCGCCAAACAAAGCATAACGAAAAAGAGACGCAAAGCACCATACGAGCTTTCTAAATTTCTGTGAGCGGGGGAATGGTAAAACAGCGCGGCGGTAACCAGTCCAATCAGAAACGATGTGGTGATGGTCGGCTCAAAACGGATTTGAAGCCCTCCAAACGACACTCCGGCCAGGACAAACGTGCTGGAGAGGGGAAGGAGCACGCGACTCGACAAATGGGCCGCGAATGCAACAAGCAACAAGCTAACGACTATGAGTCGTATCCATCCATACCATTCTTGTCCCGCTGGCGAACGTATTATTCCCAAGGGCGGTATCTCAGGAGCCAGCCAATGATAAAGCGGAATTAATAGGATGGTGACTGAAGTAGCCATCCCCTGAGCTATCAAAGATTCTGTATGGGTATTGATCGTCGATTCCAGGTTCATCAATTCAGCTAAAGAAAGTTCGAATAACATGATATCGATCACGAACAATGCGATTGTGCCGGCTACGAGCCACGCCGATAAGGACATTGCGCGACTGGTTGTGCGGCGGTTGGAATCGAACGGCCGATAAAAGATTAAAGCGGCTATGGCACCACTATAGAGTGCAGCAAGCATGGTTTGCCCTTGCAGCAGTGCTGGTTCGAAGAGCAAGTTCGCCACCGAACTGACCGTCAATGCTTCCTGTTCGCGAAGCTGAAGCAACGGATACGTTAAGACCCCGATGTAACTGGCTACCAAAACCAGGATGATAGCCAATAGGATCGAATAAACTACCTTGTTCACTACCTCTCCATACTGTTGGAAAACAACGCTTCCGGGAGCGTATTCAACATAATCGCCATTTAATAGATATATAATAGTAGAGGGTCTAACGAGTATCCCATGCCGTCTTGTGCGCGGATGCAACAGTGGGGGTGAAGACAAGTTCGTTGGCTCAGTGGCTGTGTCATTCTGGCAGAACAAGCATGGTTTGTTCGTGTTCCAACAATGAGCGTGATATTGTTTCTGGCAATTGTCACATTCAACAAACAACCGTAGACCCACCTTGTCATCCTCTGGATCTAACGTTTGAAAGCAATAAAAGCAGCCCGGACGAGTGAGCGGTATGGGGTTTAATAGCGAAGAAATGGATGCCAATACTTCTAAGATTTGGAGGCGAGCTGACTGGGTAGATGATGACATGGCGTGTGACTCTTCCTGGTCAGGGCAGAATGGCACTACAAGCATATATGAAGAAACAGAGACCGAACAAGACAATGATCAAGAGTAAGATAGGGGCAATCGTCTTAACATGTTGCTGAACAAAAGCGGCGAGTTCGCCACTTTGATTGCCAAAAGCTGTGGAAAGGGTACGCTCAATTTGGCTGGACGAAGATCTGATAAGCTCGGCCGCCGAGGTTGGTACGACAAAGCCAAGCGTGGGGAGTCCTAACTCGCCAAAAGAATAGGAGACGGCCGAAGGAGTCACAAGCATGGCCGATTCTTTGGGCTGCATATCCAGCACTGGTACAGTTTCTAATTCGATTACTTCGCTCTTGTCCTGATCACAATGAAGACATTTCTCCAGAAGCTCGTAACAAACTTGGTGGTACATTGAACCACAGTTCAAACATTCACGGAAGGTGCGATACCGCGCGCGTTCATCCTCAGGGTTAAGGGTCTCAAAGCAATAGCGGCAACCAATTCGATGACTGTCCATACCTAAGCCTTCCTACGAGTTCATTCAGCGACTTTGTAACTCAAGCGCCCAGAAATAGGGATCGAGGACCCGGCGCGGGGCCAAGGCGATTGACATAGACCCGCCCTTCTCCACTGGGGCACCAGTAGAGGAGATAACGGAAAAACGAAGATCGATGTTGTGCTGTTTGGCAAGCCGCACGAAAGACTGTCCTTGAGCCTCTTGTTGGATCCAGTCGCGAATGGCCTCGCTAACGCGCCCCATGACTTCGATATATTTTGCCATCGCTAAGGCATTCATCTGGTCAACGCGTCCGGACGTGTTCACGGCCGCCCAAAGTGGATCATTCGTCAGGTAGTTTCGCAGGTTGCTCGGTAAGTTTGGAATAATGTCACCCTTTGTCAAGACAACCACCAATTTCCGCTGTTCTTTTTTAAAGTTGACCTCATGCTTGAGCAGCGTATTGATATAGTTGGTCATCAGCATGTTGATAGACCTTCCTGCTGACTGCGGAATGTCGGCCAGGCTGATCAACATGAAGGTCGTTGGTGCATTGAGCAAAAATGGGGCTTGTTCCACAGGCACTTCGAGTTTGTCAAAAATTTCTCCGGCACAGTCGCGAGTTACAAGTGTGCGCCCTCCCCATCTCTCCATGTTGTTCAAAACCATGATATAGGCTTCGCGCAAGCCTAATGGGGTAGGAGGTGGCATCTTACCTTTCTCTAAATACTCATTGACCTCTTGTTCCGCTTGCTGGGATGGATCGGTAGCGGCCGCATGAGCATACTCAGGCCATACTTTTGCCATTTTAACCAACATAAGCGTTAGCGCTTGCAAAAAAACGCTCTTGCCGACCTTTGACCAGCCAAATACCTGCACAAAAAAAGGGGGATGCCGCACGTAGTCATGGACGTATAGGGGAGGTAGTACGTTTTTGCACTTCGGACAGTTCTTGACGTTGCTACTACCTCGTATTTCGGCAAGGCAGTAAGGACAAATGATTCGTTGTTTAAACAAAGAAAACATGCCAATCCTCCTGATTATCGGTTAGGAACCTATAAACGATGTCGCAAACGTTTCATAAAACTCGGCTCGCCTAATTTTGCACGTCTAACGGAAACTGATCGTTGGAACTCAGGATCAACCCTGGTCCGCTTTTTCAGTAACTTCTCGATCTGGATTAACGAGTCGCTGTCCAGTTTCTGCACGCCGGGAGCAAGCGGCCGTAAATGACCCTCAGCTCCACGCTCAAAGATGGCCTGCACCAATTCGATGAATTGCTGCTCCGTCATTCTATCCAGCTGAGGAGCTGCTAAGAGCAGTGTCATGTACGCGGATGTCACCAGATCGACGGGTTCCGCCGGATGAAACAGGTATTGGCGCAGAACCAATCCGTAGGTATCACGATCCATTTTTACCAGGGCTTCATTGCGGGCCTCTTGGTCTACTTTCTTTCCCGAAAGCGCGGCGAGCAACAGCAGTCGCATGTTGCCGGCTGCTCTGGCCAACTCTTTTAACTTGTCCAAATCCTTCTCTGTTAACTCAGGTTTGGTTTCCTCCATCCAATCTAGCACGTAACGACTCAACGGGTCAGGCTCCCAATTTTTGGTCGAAGCGACGTTTAACACGTCAAGCATTCCAAGCTTGCCGATTCGTTTCCACACATAATCAAATAAAGGGTTTGCCAACCCTTTGCCTAAACTGGCTGCCAGAGCATCCTGTACATGTTGCTGGATTAAATCGCGGTGAAAAGTAAAAAAGTCTTTAGCCGCGCGCTCCTGGATTGAAGTCGTTGGGATAGGATTGCCCGCCTCAAACGCGACTGACAGGCGTTCTATACTTTCCGCCATTTCTGTGGCATTGGCGATCTCTTGATTCGTGATCTTGTGGGTTAGCCATCTCAAGTATAGTCCATCCCCTGCCATTTCCGGGACAGCGCCGCTCTCTACGATTCGCCTCCGCCCTGTATCAACTGCCAGATAGTAATTAGCCGATTGTGTGGTTGTCGCGCCTACGGCCCAATATAGTCCTCGAGGATAAGTACAACGTTCAATAAATGTGTCGAAGCTACAGTTCAAGCGAGCTGAACCTGGCAGTAAAGCGAACAACAGTTGCAGAGTGTCACGAATTTCTTCCGACTCTCCAAACAACAGGATTGACTCCTTCTTTTTCACCATGGCGGATGCCTGGATTCCCAGAGCAACTAACTTTAACAGCCCGTCCTTCGGCCAGGAAGACAGGACTCCTGCTTTGCTTGGTTTGATCTCAATTT
Source organism: uncultured Ardenticatenaceae bacterium (assembly GCA_964410625.1). GTDB lineage: Bacteria > Chloroflexota > Anaerolineae > Promineifilales > Promineifilaceae > CAYPHY01. The sequence goes on from CAYPHY010000009.1 coordinate 136,958, forward strand.
CAACGTCGTTGGCAACGCCCGTTGCACGGCCGAAGTGCTTCACCATTACTTCGGCATCCTCCAAAAAATCGTGATAGTTGTTGAACACCGTAAACGGGTTGTTGTGTACCCTGGCAAATTCGCTGCGTGACAAAACGAGGCAATGGACCAAAAAGGCGCCACTCCGCGCATCGCTATCGGTAATTTCCGGGTGTGACCGGACTAAAGTGGTGCGGGTTAAGACGACCGTATCTGGATCAGCCATAAAGTATTGCCAACGCACGGTAGGCTCTTTGGGAATGAAACATTGGATGCGTTCCTCAATCTCCTTTACCAGCAAGTTGGAGAAGGACTCACTTTTGTAAACCGTTTGATAGCCTGTCTTTCTCTGCGGTGAGTAGGATGGCTCAACGCGGGTATAGATTAACTGTTTGGCGTGGACAAGGCTCATGCTGGCCTCCAAAGCAGGCGAAAACCGTAGTAGGAAAGGCGACTTTGTTCAGGGTTATTCGGAACACTTGGTTGGCCATGGTCGGGAATAAACAGGTTGCTACGAAACTTGGGGTACGTCTCCCCCATGCCGCCCCAACGATACCGCTGATTTTGGCTTTCGACCCATTCCATGACGCCCATGCGCATCAGCATCTGGTCTGCTAATGTCCACTCATAGTTCAACTCGGAGATTACCCGACGAGAAATGTCATTTAACCGCGTCAACAGCTTCTTGACACGTGCTTCAAGCTCACCCATCTGGGCAAGGGCATCGGTTTCAGGGAGCATAGTCTTTAGGGATTTGTAAGCGCTGAACCATTCGTCCAGGCTAGGAATCTGGTATCCTTCTCCGTTCCAACGAGCGAAACGCAACACCTCTGCAGGTCTGATACCGCTTAAGAAGGCCTTCCAATAGTTGTCTAGCCGCATATGGCCTGGAGATATTCGTGGATTGAGATTCAGAATTTCGTCATACCAGGCGGCATCAAAATGACTATCAGGGGCAGCGGACAAGAAATACTCAAACTGTATCTTGGTGGCGGGTATCCAGTGAATATAGGCATCAATCGCGTCAACCCATACCATAGGGAATCCCGTTTTGTCCAATCTAAATTGTAAATCCGTCATTTTCGCCTCCTCATGTTTTGTTAAAGCCGAAACAGAGCATCCACTATGGTTTGTGGATCGTCTCCTGTACGATAGATGACCGTGTTTGTGCTTGGCCAGTCATCATGATGAGCCTCTTCCATGCTGACCAACAGTAAACGATCACGCCAGCCAGTATCATAAAAATCAGCAAGATCCAAGATTCGGCCGGTGGTGATAACAACTATCTTTGAATCTACCGGAGCATTTTTCAAAATTGGGCCGATTAAGCGATAACGAAAATCAGGTGGAGGTCCAGTTGGTGGCGTCTGACCCGGACGGCTGGTCGGGGAAAGTTGGCCCAAATAGTAAGTGGTTAATTCCCCTTGTCCAGCAAGCATATCCCATAGCGGTTGAAGCAATGAGTCATCGTAAACAGAACGGCTTTTCTGTGAGGCGTCGAGCACCAGGCCTAGTGATCTGTCACTCGGCTTTTGCTCAAGAATAACTGCCCAGAAGAAAGGGTCAAAGACACGATAGCGAGAAGGGTTTTCAATTAAGTATCCTGATTTTGCGTCCGGATCTTGACCTAACGCAGAGGAAAGACAAAAGACCAGGCTGAGGCCATTTGCCTTTACTGTGTTGATAAATGCCCGGCCGCCGACGACTTGGTCTCGAGTATACTTCTCCAGGAAATCGGACATGGCACGCATGTCTTGGATATAATCTTCAAAGGAGAAGGTGTTCGTTTGGAAGTGTTCGTAATTTTCCTTGGTTAGACCTTGGAGTGGATCGCTGCGAAGATACTTTCTAATTTCTGGTGACGTTAATTTGTCGGCCTTTGTGTAGACGACGATCAGATTGCGATCTTTCAGGTCGGCCTTCAAACTTTCCATACCGTATAGATAGCTGTGAAACAAGTCTGTAATGGACCTGCCTTGCTTGTCTCCATGCAAGTCGTCGAGACTTACCAGGAACCAGGTTGTATTGACCTGCTTAATGGATCGTGCATACCCGGCTACTTCACTCAACGAATCATAGGTTTCACCTGGCACGTCGTACATTACCAGACAACGTGACCCAACTTGAGGCAGATTGTAGACATTAAATAGTAAGGGTCTAAGTAGCTTCTTCTCCTTTTTCTTATCTGTAGCTGGTGGCAACTTATAAGTCGAAGCCTCCTTCTGCATCTTCCGAATCTCATCGAATGTGTGCTGATCTGCTGGTCGATAGTGTACCTCAGGTAAGACATTGGTTATTTCCCTTAGCATAAGGGTCAATGCCGCAAGGTACGTTGTCTTACCGTGGTAGGAGAATCCTACAGTAACTAACCACATAGGCGCGACTTTATGGTAGTCTCTAACGTAAATGTCAGGGATGCGCTCTTTCTCAATAGGACATTCCATTGACTTCTCAAAATCGTGCGGCATAAGACAAAAAGGGCAAATTTTCCGTGCCATGTTATTCTCCTATTCTTCGTTCGAGGTGTTCTACCATGACTTGTGCGGCTTTTTCCCAGGTATCTTGCCAGGGAAGAAGCATAAGTTCTTTCACCCAAGGCGGATCAGCCGCTTCACTATAGACCAGCACACGCTTGTTCCATTCACTATCCTGCCAATCTTCTTCATCTAGCGCCGGTTGGTTGACCAGCAAGAGCAAAAAGGCGACCTGTCCAGGGACATAGAAATCCAGGATTGGGCCAAGCAGGCGCGGCCGTCGCCCCAATGTGTGCGGGATCAATGTCTCCGGCTCAGGCTTATCGCCTGGGATGATGAGTGGCTGGCTTTCCCCCATGCGGTAAACGAGTAGATGAAGCCTGTCGTTTTGAAGTTGGTTTAGACGATGAATGACCTCGGCCGTCATACTGGCTAAATCGTTGCGTGTCTCCTCCCTGGGGGAGGATGCATCCACGACAATAAGGCCAAAAGAGTGCCCTTCGGGTAGCTCTGGCGGCCGTTGGCGCTTGCCTAACGCCAGGTGGAGTTGCAGTTGCTCGCTTAATTTCTGCAGAGACTCGGGAACGGCGTCGGCGCTGTTTTCGCCTTGTTTTACCCACTCATCCAGAATCTCGGAGAGATCGTCTACTCTGTCGGCCGGCACCCTGTCCAGCAGCGCAAAGAGTTCTCCGGGTGAGCCATCAGGCTGCATCAGCAAACGGGATGACCATTCAGATGTCACCGCCCACTGTCTCACCGCATATAAAACGGCTTGCAAGGCTTCCCAACGATAGGCGGTTGGCGCTAAGGACGGCAAAAGCCGCAACAGCGTGACATGGGTTGCCACGGAAGGAACGGGAGTAAGATTGGCATAAAGACGAAATAGCGCATTGCTACTCATCACTCCGGCGCGAACAAAAAGCGCCTCCTCCTGTTTGTTTAGCCAATCCAGGATTAAACTGACGCAGCGATCAAGATCAACACTTCCTACCCATAGGACGACACTGGTTAGCAGCCTTGCCGGATCGACCCTTTGTTCAGGAGTAGGCGGCATATCTAATTCGCGAATCCGGGCCTCTATTTGTGGAAAAACCGATTCGATATGATCTGAATCGAGTTCAATATACTCACGCAGGGCACGCACCCGGCTATCAGGCTCTAACGTCAGAAATGTGCGTGCCAATTTGGTTTCTATAGGGCCTTCTATCCTTGCCAACACGCGGCTTATTTGATCGGGGTCTTTTACCTGCTCAGAATCGAAAAAGATAACTTCAGCGGACTCACTCTCCGTCTCGTTCTGTGCTTTGGCGATCACGAGCCGATCATCCCAATCGGTATCTTTCACATCATTGAGATCGATAATCTCACCCCATGTCAGAACTAAAAGAAAGCTCACTTGAGAAATTAACTCCTCAAGACTGGATAAGGCTGGATAAAGGAGACGGGGTCTGGGATAGGTGGCCGTTAAATTAGCCGATGATACAGACTGGTGTGGCTCTACGACTATTTTCCTAGAACCCATCTGCAGGATGTACATCTCAGTTTGCGGTTCAAACCGGCTATAAATGTGCCGTCCCAAACGCGCCGCATTGTTTTGTCTTGCCTGGACAGAGGCATCCACAATGACAGCACCGCACTGACTACCCGGCAGTGCGGTTGGTATACCAGACAAAAGATAGAAGCGAATTAACAGAGCCTGACCGATTTCTATGGCAGTTTTCGATTGACTTTCCACCCAAATATTGGCAAGCCCTTGACGTAATCGCTCGGCAGCCGATGACTCAACGCGATTCACTACATTCAACAACGCTTTGTAAATCCGTTGATCCCATTCAGAGGATTGGTCGAGCCAACTTCGCAACGTGGAAAGCACCGTATTGATCAGATCAGGAACAATCTCACGCTCAATTGCAAAGATAGGGTTGAGCAGTTTAAGAAAAGGACCATGCCTGTCCTCAAGCAATAAAGATGGCTTAACATTCTCTTTGAAAAGCTGAAAACAAGCCATTTGACCCAAGATATGTAAATTGCTTTCAGGTTCTTCCTGCAACCAATTATCAACCAGCTCTACGAGGCTCGGACTGTGTGATAAGGCTATTTGCCGTACCGCGTGCAGCAGTGAGCGTAGGTTGGCTATGGTGTATTGCTGAAGCTGGGACTCCATTCGTTCAGCAACATCTCTCTCAATCCGCGCACGCAGCGTAACGCGCTGAACAGGCTGTTCCAGCTCCTGCTGTAAAGCACTTGCCAAGGCTAGCAGCTTTGTCTCATCATTAAACTCGTTGAAACGCTTTCCCAAACTTGTAAAAACTGTATGTACCTGTTCAAGCGCATCATTTCCTGCGGTTTCTTGCTGGCCACTTCCGAATCGTCTCAGCTTGGCCAGACCGTCATAGATACGCCAAATGGAAGCACCCACAGCCCACATGAAATCTGGATCACCCGATTGGACCCAACCGTGCAGTGTTTTAATGACGAATGGACGATACTCCGGATATAGTCGACAGATTTCATCAAGTGCGTAACCGACAGTTGCCACCACTCCTCCAGACGGATGTTCTGCCAGTTTTTCCAATATGATGTTAAGTTTCCGCTGGTCATGTATACCCAGGTGCCCAATCGCGGCTCCTAGGTCACGACGTACTTCCCAATATTCGGGTGCCTTAAAAGTTTCAATCAGCGCTCCAAGATAATCGCTTAATGACCAGAGTAGGGAGTGATGATTTCGCAATTGGCGACGTGCTTCCTGCTCCAGGGCCGGGAACTTAAAACGGATTAATCCCTCTTCCGTTTCCTCAGCACGGATTTTGGCCAGCATATCCTCCAGGCCGATTTCCCGAGGGTCGGACAAATTGGCAACACCATCTTTCCGAAGTGTCTTTACGGCGTCCGTATATAATTCCATGAGTACATAGCGATCAACGTTGCTAAAGAGTACGACGAGCATGGCAAATAGTCTGGCATTGGCTTCTTCTAATTCTTGAAACCAATGCCATGCTGAAATCTGGTCCGGAGCTTGCACTTCTTTGGCCAGTTTGCGTAAATCATCCGTGGTTGAATTGGCGGGAAGACGACTCAGTTCACGGCAAAAGCTGTCAATATGGGCAGGATTCTGAAATTGTGTAAGCAGACTCTCCGCAATTTCCTGTGTTCGCGCAATTAGTTCGGGAGGCACGTAAAACGCTTCTCCGGGGCGGCCGTAACGAGCAAGATGTTTTTCAAGAACAGTTTTCAGGTCTCGGACACTGGCGTTGATCTTAGGAACGGGAAATAAGCTTAACTCCGGTGTATCTGTCGTCGTTAAAATGAGATAAGCTTTACGCTCACGCAGTCCATAGTTAATCACAGACAAGTAGGAACTTGAAAACTCTGCAAGATCGATATTGTTGGTAAAGGCGTCTTGGAGAATATAGGCAGCTTCTTCGTGTAAATCCTCGTGGCTGGCAAGTTTGAGCAGAGACAAGGGGTCACGTCCAACGTTTTTATATAACCAGACCCCAGCCTCTGCGCCGTACATCACTTCTAACAACTCCAGTGCTATCTTGACTGCACAGCTAAACTTGCCGGAGTTCTCGGGGCCATGAACAAGAATAACACGCTCCTCGTCGATATTGACCTTTTTGGCGCGAAAGTCCTTGATAAAACGTTGATAATCGCCGGGGGGAACAAAAACGACATCGATCTTCTTGCGCAGTCCAAGCGGAAGTGGATCGAGGGATAGTTTGGGCGATTCAACTTCCTTTCCTGTCCATTTCTGAAGGAGCACTTGCCCAATAATGACATTTTTATTGGTACGAACTGAGTCAGCTTCAACCTTTTCAGGTGCTGGCTGCTGTTTGTTTGTTCCCTCCGGTAAATCTCCTTTAGTTGGCAGTATCTCCTGTGGCGTGTCCTGTTTTATCTCATCTTGATTCGGAAGTGCCGTTTCAATGCCATTTTTGTTGTCTTCTCCCTCTAAAACCTCTTTTCCTTGCCTAACTTCGATAGGTTTAACCTCTCCAGGTCGCTCCGCCAAACCTGGGTCGACAGCTGGTGTTTCCAGCAACTGATGAACCTCTGGGCCAGTCGTAGGCTGTTCCTTAGACGCTTGTCCTTCCTCAGTCATGCTCACATCCCCTTTCGTACACGCTTTAACCTCTTATGGCTGCCTCAATCAATGGCATCCAGAAGATCTTTCAATTCGGCAATGTAGTTTTCCGCTTCCTCTATGGAGATATCTCCAATTTGCTTCAGGGTTCCCTTCTTTTGATGTGTGGTCTCAAATTCAATATTTGTGCTAGAAGTTGGTGCAGTGGAGGAGCCAATTCTGATCTTGCCGATTTGGGTAGCACTTCCATCCTCAATCGTATCTATCTTGAATTGTATAGTGCCAATACCTACATTGGTCATACTGCTATTAGTAGACGCAGACGCGATTGTTCCTTCTCCAAATGTAAAAATACGCTCCAGAGTGCGAATAAATAACGATGGAACATTCTGCCCTAAGGAAACCAGGCCTTGCCCAAATGAATCAGAGCACGCTGCTGCAAATGCCTGCTCCACGGAAGCAGAAAATAGGGAAGTATAAAACTTCTGTGCAAATTGCCGATTCATTGGATGGTTCATGTCTCGGTACAGCAAGACCGTCGCAGGAACATCGAATGCCGTCATCGTCGGAAAGAGGCCGTTAAGCGGAATACCACGATGATGGAGATCAAAATACGCTAGCTGGATCGAGGCAAAACGCTGTATTTCTCGATTCAACTCCTTCATACCGATTGATTGGATGCCATCAGGCTCATCAAAAATCCATTCGATCTGTTGCTTGACGCGCCTGACCATACCAATATGGTGCCAAACGTAGAAAGGTTCTTCTAGTTCTTCGGCTCTTGCCAAATCGCCCAGTATTCCCACAAAGGAAGGGTTTTGGCTTACCTTCACCTGTAGCCGAGTACCTACAGGGCTGAGGGCAGCACGAATAAGCCTTGCTTCTTGGGCGCTGTCTAAACCCTCCGCGCCGCCATCACTGTTGATCGTCACCAGCATGCGCAGAGGAAGTTTTATAGTGGGAGTTACGTTTGTTCCGGTTAAACCAGCGAAACGAAGTAGACGGCCAGTCGATAGGAGGAACTGTTTTCCATCGTACAAAAGCTCCCAGGGAAGATCATGCAGCTCTGGTGCCTGTGAAAAATCCAGGATCAGGCGCGGTTTATCAGGGTGAGCTAGCGCGCGGGTGAAAAACTGTTGTAGTGATTCATGCAATTCTTGAGGAAAAGCAGCGTTATATAGGGCATATCCTAGTGAGCTCAAATCAACTGTATCCAGTTGCTGTCGTTGTCGCAAATATTCAGTATGCACCCCTACTCCTGCAAACTTATGAGCTTCGACTGTTATAGCAGGATTCTGATCAAGTAACGTGGATTTTCCATGGATTTCATAATCTACTTCCCGCCGTTCGAAAACTAATCTGAAATCCGAGGAGGTTATGTATGGCGTATATTGTCCTGATCTACGTTGACTCTCTTTTCTCGTCAGTAGTTCCCAAGCGATGGCGGCCGACCAAAAAGCGATCTGCTTCGGCAACGGCGCACTCTTTTGTTGATCGAGACTTCTGTACTTAAGCGTGCCTAAAACGTAAATGAACAACCCCCGATAATATTCATTCCAATTAAAGATATATCGTTGTGCCTGGCGTCGTATTGCCAATAAGATTTGAAAAGGCTTTGATAGGTCTTCTAAGACGGGCACGTTGTGAGATGGGCCTTGTAAGAGCGAGTCATGCAAAGAGGTGAACAGCGTGTAAAGAGCATCAAGAGGGAGATTTCGCTGCACCAGCACGGCCGGGAGCAAATAGAGCAGTACTTCCATTTCCAGGCGCAAGAAGTCGTGGAGGACGTGGTCCTCGCGCACGCTCGCAAAGTCTATCAGTTGAATATCGCGGTTACCATACTCTACCAAGATGTTCTCGAGGTTCAGATCACCGTGAATGACGGAAACGTGGAAATCAGCCGATTCCTCCAGTGCAGCAGGCAAAACGAGCAAGGGATTGGGCAGTGTTAGCCCACGCATCAATGGAATTATTTTGGCGGTCAGGTCGAGCGTTCCGCCAAAAGCCTCAACAGCATACTGGCGTAGTAACGTCTCTCGCGTTTCGCGAATGATGCCGGTGATCGGTTCGTCGAGCATTTCACCCGGTACATAGCGGACAACGTCATCTGTTATGAGCCAGTAGTGATGAGAACCAGGCGCGTCCATAGGGTTCGATGGTTTGGGCCAATCGAAAATAACTTTGCTGTCCATCACCTTCCGCACCTGGACCCCCATCAGCTCCACCCAGTCACCGCGCTGGTATGGCTCATCACTCAAAGTAGGCTTAAGTCTATGTACTGCGCTGCCGCTGGAGGGTAGGACGTGCTCAATCACAAAGCTTGGCGGCAGCAGGTATTCATAACTCGCGCGCAGTGGCACTTCATTCTTAACCCAATTTTGATCCCAGGTCGCCTTCATGCTTGGGAAGAGTCGCTCATTGAGTACAAAGATAATGTCTTTCAGCGAGGCATGACGGATGTAACTTCGCAGGCTTTCGGTCGGAAACTGACCATCTCCTACTAGCGGATAGCGCAGGCCAGCCCAGGAACGGCTCTGAGAACGGACAATCGTTCCTTCAACTTTTGCCACTTTGGGCATTCGCTTGCGAACGTTATCACTCTCTGCTCTCCATTCCTTTTCTAACAAATAGGCTGGCCCTAGTTTGACGACGGCGGGCAGTTGCGCATCACCGGACGCCTCTGTGATGATCGGCCGCACTAAGAAGACTCTGCAACCGCTATATCCTTCTCCAAACTCGCGCTTGACGACGATGCGCTCATAATCAGAAAACATTTTCTCCAAAACGTCGTTCTCTATAGGTGAAAGGGTGATATTTCCAAGCACTTGAATGACGGGTTTGCCGCCATTAGCATGAGGCGTTTGAAGGGATTTTCCACCATTCTGCAAGGCAACCGGGAAATTTCGTTCTAGCTCACCCTTGAACACGGGGTGTTGGCGTTCTTCGTGAGTAATAACGTTTTCAGAGACGTAATCGTAAATGTCAAAGACCCGAATAACACCATCGTCGCTACGAGTAGGCGCTTCGCCGCGCAGTGCCTTAAGCAAATAGTGGGTAAAGAGGCTATTCTCCATGCCGGGCAGTATCCAGGACAGTTCATCTGATCGGGAAGACGCGATGATAACCCGTCCTGCTCCCGTACTGAGTCGCGCGTATAGATTTTCGTCTAATCCAGATTTGAAGTCAGGCAGTATTGCGTCTGAGATCCCTTTTGCCTCTCCGATACCTCCTGCGTAGCAGCAGTCGAATAATATGAGTAATCGCCCGGCTTTAATGTTGCGGAGTAAGCTGATCAATTCCTGGCCGTCAATTGCTGTATGGGTGAGATCCGCGGGATCCATATCAACGGGGATAAGATAGTTATTGGCTACTGATCCCCGTTCATTCTCAATACGGCCGCCATGACCGGAGAAAAAGAAAACGGCCGTATCCCCTTCGCTTGTTTGTTCAGCCAACCAGCGGAATCCGCTGCGAATTTGATCGGCCGTCGCCTGAACATCAACGAGGTGTTTAATGTGGCTCTCAGGGTACCCACAGTTTAAGGGGTCTTTGAGCACGCTACTGATGTCTTCTGCATCTTTGAGAACAGTTGGAGGCAAGCGCCGAACATTGGTATAGTTTGCAATACCAACCAATAGAGCATAGCCTTTACTGAACGAATTCATTGCTGACATTACACCTCTTTAATGTTAGGGAAGGTAGTTGTCAACAATTGCTTTCCTGATAATTCCTGGTGAGTCAACCTCTGGTAACAAGTAAACCGCGAAAAACGTTTACATAACGACTCGCAGCCACCACGCTAGGAAAATGAAGCCTAAGATTGCAGGTTGCCCCAACGCCCATATAAGAGAAACGAGCGACCTCGACATTGGAAAGCGTGCCTCAAAACACATACTGGTATTAGCTCTCACCAAAACAGATCTTATGAAAGGGTAAGCACATTGTTAATCCCCAAGTTATGACAAAACGCTCTTACACCTATAGTATAAGATTCGAGACAGCATTTGGCAATAGTTTATGAGAATCTCAAACCTTGGGAGGATAGTGCAACATTCTTTCTGTAAAAGGGAAGGATCCAGAAATCACTTGAACATT